>CAZDDX010000002.1:378394-397206 GCA_964504345.1 uncultured Owenweeksia sp.
CCTCCTACCACGGGTACGCCATCACGGACCACTACTTGGTGGATCCGCGCTTTGGGACGCACGCAGACCTTTTGCGCCTGTCCAACGCCTTGCACGAGCGCGGCATGAAGCACGTGATGGACGTGGTCTACAACCACTCCGGAGACCAACACTACCTCCACCAAGCGCAACCGGATTCCTCGTGGTTCAACCCCAAAAAGAAGTACCCGCGCTCCAACTACCGCGAAACCACACTGTTTGACCCCTACGCCTCCCAAAGAGACAAGGACTTTTTTGAACGCGGCTGGTTCGACGACGCCATGCCGGACTGGAATTTGGAGAACAAGGATGCTGCCAACTACTTAATTCAAAACACCTTGTGGTGGATAGAGGAGGCGGGCATCGACGCCCTTCGGATTGACACCTACACCTATCCCAACCAAAACTTCATGGCCCGCCTCAACAAGGTGGTGCGCACCCACTACCCGCGCATGGTCTTGTTTGGCGAAACTTGGGTGCACAACCACCAAAGCCAGGCCTATTTCGCGGGCGGATTTCCACTTCGGCCGTCGGACAATCGACTGAATTCCGTCACCGATTTTCAAACGTATTTCGCCCTCAAAGAAACCGTGACGAAGCCGTCGGGCTGGAACGAGGGCGTGGGCAAACTGTACCAATCCCTGGCCGGCGATTACCTGTACCAAGATCCGTACCGACTCGTCACTTTTGCGGACAATCACGACGAGGGTCGGTATTTTGGGCTGTGCGGCGAGGACCTACGCAAGTACAAACTGGGGTTGACGCTTCTGTACACCCTCCGCGGCATTCCTTGCTTGTACTACGGGACGGAGCTGCTGATGAAGTCCACGGAAAACCACGGCACCATGCGCGAAGACGTTCCGGGCGGTTGGCCGGGAGATTCGCGAAATGCGTTCACCGCCGCCGGACGAACGCCTCAGGAGCAAGAAGCTTTTGACTTTGTGCAAAAGTTGGGGAACTACCGCAAGTCTCAAGCCGCACTGCACAACGGAAAAATGATGCAGTTCGCGCCGGAAAACGGACTGTACGCGGTGGCGCGGTACACGCAAGACCGACTGATCTTAACGGTGGTCAACGCCAGCGACCAACCGGCCACGGTGTCCATGGAGCGGTTTGATGAGTTGCTGAACAAAAAGCGTGACGCCGTTCGCGCCTTGGACCGCACGCCGGTGCGCTTGACCGAGCGTTGGGAAGCCGGAGCGTGGTCGTCCGAGATCTTTGAGTTTCAGCGTTAAGGCGCGCTTGAGCTAGCGCGCCGCCAACGGCACCAAAAAGACACCCCCGGGCGCTGCGCGCCCGGGGGTGTCTTTTTTTCCCCAACCAAACCGAAACTTCGGAACTACCCTTTCTTGGCGGGGAGTACGAGGGAAGACACCGCGCCCAGCAGCAAGCTGATTCCCGCCAGAACCATGGTGTTGATGGTGGCCTCGCCCAAGAACGTCTTGTAGGCCCAGTTGATGCCGCCCAATGCCGCAACGATTTGCGGGATGACGATGAACATGTTGAACAGGCCCATGGTGATGCCCATTTTGGCCGGATCCACCTCGCTGGACAAGATGGCATACGGCATGGACAAAATGCTGCCCCAGGAAATGCCGATCAAGGCAAAAGCAACGTTGAGCAGGCCGTCGTTCTGCTCAGTGACGTACACCATCAGCAAGAATCCGGCACCGCCGGCCGCCAAGGAAAGCAAGTGCACCATCCGTCGGTTCAGAGCGCGCTTCGCCGCATAAATCGTGAGTAAAAATGCAAAGGCCATGGAACTCAAACCGTACATGCCCATGGAACTGCCCACGGTGGCAGAAGCCTCGTTGTACGCGGCCTTTTCAGCCAAATAATTTACCGCTCCTTCCACCGGCATCACCGCGCCGTACACATGTTCGGCCAAGGCGGGCGAGGCAAAATTCCACATGGTGAAGAAGGCAAACCAGCTGAAAAACTGGACCAATCCCAACTTCCACATCACGGTCGGCATGTACCGGAAACTGCTGGTGATTTCGCGCAAGGCGCCACCCAAGCCCGCCGTTTCGCGGCGGTGTGCACGAAATGCCTCCATATCTGCGGGCGGTTCTTCCGTGGTTGTGAATACGGTCCAAAGAATGGAGCCCATGAAGACTAAGGCACCAATGGCAAACGCCCAGTGCACGGACGGCGGGATTTGGCCTTCCGGTGCGGTAGTGGAAACGCCCAGGGTGCTCACCAACCAGGGCAAGTTGCTGGCAATCCACGTACCAATACCAATGACTAAGGTCTGTGCCACAAAACCGTAGGAACGCTGCTCGTCGGGCAATTTATCCGCCACCAGGGCGCGGAACGGCTCCATGGAAATGTTGATCGACGCGTCCAGAACCCAAAGGAAACCGGCGGCTATCCAAAGGGTTGGGGAACTGGGCACAAAAAACAGCGCCAAGGTGCTGAGGACGGCGCCCACCAAGAAGTACGGACGGCGTCTGCCCCACCGCGGGCTCCACGTGCGGTCGGATAAATAGCCAATGATGGGCTGCACCAGCAGGCCGGTGAGCGGCGCAGCAATCCACAATCCGGGCAATTCGTCTTTGCTGGCGCCCAGGTTTTGGAAAATGGTGGACATGAATCCACCTTGCAGGGCAAAGCCAAACTGGATGCCCAGAAATCCGAAACTCATGTTCCAGATTTGCCAAAAGGAGAGTTGTTTTTGTTCCATGCGGTAGGTTGCTCGTGGGTTCGTTTTGGGAATGGAAAAGGGTATGGGCGGAGGCTCTAAAAATACGCGTGGCCACCAGCTCGGTAGATGGCCTGCGCGCCCCGGAGGCGAAACTCCTTATTCTTCCAATACCGGGGTGTTTGCGTTGATTTCGTAGAGTCGGGCCGGCTTGTGCACCACGCCCTTCTGCTTTTCCTCCAGCGGGAGTACCCACTTTTCTTTGATGATTTTCTTGCGGAAGTTGCGCTTGTCCAGCATTTCGCCAAAGATGGCCTCGTGTAGGGTTTGCAACTGGCTCAGGGTGAATTTTTCCGGGAGCAATTCGTGGCCCACTTGGCGGTGGCGCATTTCCTTGCGGAGGATGCGCAGGGCTTGGCTGAAAATGGCGTTGTGGTCAAAGGCCAATTCCGGAACCTGGTAGACGGGTTGCCAAAAAACGCGTTCCGCGAAACTGGAGGCGTGGGGGTTGAAATCTTCGCTTTTCAAGAGGGCAAAGTAGGCCACCGTGATGACGCGCGCTTGAGGGTTTTCGCGGTAACTCTGCAACCAAGCTAAATCTTTTACGTCTCGAACGCGGTTGGGGTCTCCGAATGCGCCACACTGGTGCAGGTAAACGCCTTCAAGGCCGGTAAGTTCCCACAAAACACGCTGGGCGGCTTCGTGCAAACTCTCTTCGTCCAGTACCAAATCGCCGGGCAAAGCCAATCGAATGCGCTGGCCTACGTCCTTTTGTTCGATCAACAATACATTGAGTCCGTCGCCATCGAAACCAAATACGACGCAGTCCACGGAAACGTTTGGATTTACCATAGGTTAACAAAGATAATGGAATGGGTGTAATTGGGACACCATCTTGTATAGTGTAAAAAATACACTATCTTTGGTTGCGCGCGCAAAAAAGGCGCATCTTTGCACTCGTGAAAACGTTAGCAGTTTTAACCTCAGGGGGCGACGCTCCCGGAATGAACGCCGCCATCCGTGCCGTGGTGCGGGCCGGTGTTTTTTACGGCAAACGGGTGTTGGGCGTATACCGCGGGTACGACGGTCTGATTGCGGGTGAAACCGCGGAATTGAACGCAAAAAGCGTTAAAAACATCCTGGACATGGGCGGCACCGTGCTGAAATCGGCGCGGTCGGATCGCTTTCGCACGGCAGAAGGGCGGGCAGAAGCGGCAGCTCAAGTGCGTGCCCAAGGCATTGACGGCCTGGTAGTCATTGGCGGAAACGGCACCTTCACCGGCGCACACCTCTTGTGGGAAGAGCACGGCATCCCCGTGGTGGGCATTCCGGGCACCATAGACAACGACCTCTTCGGCACGGACCTCACCATTGGGTACGACACCGCGTGCAACACCGTGATGGAGTGCATCGACAAGATTCGCGACACCGCCAATTCCCACAACCGCCTCTTTTTTGTGGAGGTCATGGGGCGCGACGCCGGCTTTATTGCCCTGCACACGGGCTTGGCAACCGGCGCCTTGGCGGTCATTTTACCCGAGCAAAACACCACCTTGGACGAGGTGGTAGCCGCCATTGAGCGCGGTGCCGAAAACAAGAAAACTTCCAACATCATCGTGGTGGCGGAAGGAAACAAAATCGGCTCCACCTTTGACATTGCGGACGCCGTTCGCGCGCGTTTTCCGGATGCGGACACCAAGGTGACCATACTGGGGCACCTCCAGCGCGGCGGCGCGCCCAGCTGCTTGGACCGCGTAAACGCCGGTCAAATGGGCGTTGCGGCGGTGGAAGCCCTGCTCAACGGCAAGTCCGATTTGATGGTGGGCGTGGTGGACGGACGCATCACCCATACCTTCTTTCAACAAGCGATTTTCAACAAAGCCTCGCTGGACCTGGAACTCCTGCGCGTGGCCAAAATTCTCTCCATCTAATTTTTGACTTGATTTTAACTGCACAACGCATGAAAAAAGTTGCCATCAACGGATTTGGCCGCATCGGCCGCCTGACCTTCCGCAACCTGGTTGCCAACAACCGCGTGGAAGTAGTCGCCATCAACGACCTCACCAAAACGGAAGTTTTGGCCCATTTGCTGAAGTACGACACCGCCCATGGAAAGTTCCAGGGAACTGTTGAGCACACGGAAAACAGCCTGATCATCAACGGAAAATCCATTCAAGTAACGGCCATCAAAGACCCTTCGCAACTGCCTTGGGGCGCCCTAGGCATTGACGTAGTTGTTGAATCTACCGGCCTCTTCACGGACGCCGACAGCTTGGGCAAACACCTGGAGGCAGGTGCCAAAAAAGTAGCGTTGTCGGCCCCGGCCAAAAGTGGCGTAAAAACCATCGTCTTGGGCGTGAACGATCACGAACTGACGTCTGAGGACACCATCATCTCCAACGCTTCCTGCACCACCAACTGCTTGGCGCCCATGATGAAGGTCATGCACCAGCACTTTGGCGTGAAGAAAGGCTTCATGACCACCGTCCACGCCTACACCAGCGATCAACGCCTGCAGGACGCCCCCCACAGCGACTTGCGCCGCGCTCGTGCCGCTGCCTACAGCATCATCCCCACCACCACCGGCGCGGCCAAAGCCGTGGCCCTGGTGCTTCCGGAACTGAAAGGTAAATTGGACGGCTACGCCATGCGTGTCCCCGTACTCACCGGCTCCGCCACGGACGTGGCCATTGAACTGGAGCGCGAAGCCACCAAAGAGGAAATCAACGCCGCCATGAAGGCCGCCGCCAACGGTCCGTTGAAAGGCATCTTGGAATACTCCACCGATCCCTTGGTGAGCATTGACATTGTGGGCAACAAGCACTCCTGCATTTTTGATTCCGACCTCACCGCCGCCAACGGTACCTTGGTGAAAATCATGGGTTGGTACGACAACGAGGCCGGTTATTCCGCGCGCATGGCCGATTTGGTAGAGCGCTACGCTGCATTGTAACTTGAAGCCATGGTATTTATTGTAGAAAGCGGTTCCACCAAGGCAGACTGGGTATTGCTCAACAGCCAAGGAGCGGAAGTCAACCGCTGGAATTTGATGGGTTTCAACCCCTTCTTCCATTCCGCAGACGTTATTGAAAAGGAACTCCGAGGCCAGGCTGAAGTCATGGCCTACGCCCCTCAAGTGCAACAAATTTGGTTCTACGGAGCCGGGTGCAGCAGCGACGCCCTCAACGCCGTGGTTGCGGAAGGGCTGTCCCGTGTTTTTCCGCAGGCCACCGTGCGCGTGGACCACGATTTGTACGCCTCCGCCTTCGCCACCTACAACGGCAAGCCGCAGATTTCCTGCATCTTGGGCACGGGCAGCAACTCCTGCTACTTCGACGGCAGCAAAATCCGCGAGGAAGTTCCCGCGCTGGCCTACATCTTGGGCGACGAAGGTTCCGCCAGCTTCATTGGCAAGCGTTTGGTGGCCGACTACCTCTACAAATTGATGCCCGCTGAGCTGTATGCAGACTTTGTGGAAACGTACCACCCCAGCAAAGAGGAAATCTTCACGTCGGTGTACAACAAGCCGCACGCAAACGTTTATTTGGCTTCCTACAGCCGGTTTGCCGGCGCCCACGCCAACCACCCGTACATAGAAAACATCGTACGCGACGGTTTTGCCAAGTTTCTGGACATCCACGTGCTCTGCTACGAGGAAGCCCGTACCGGTGCCGCTGAAGTAAACTTTGTGGGGTCGGTAGCAAAAACGTTTGAGGCCTTGTTGGTGGAAGAAGTCAACAAACGCGGACTGGTGTACGGCAGGACCCAAGCCAAACCCGTGAACAACTTGATTCGCTACCACCTGGACGTGTTGCACATTCTGCAGCCCGCCCGCGCATGATCCGCGGCTTTCTTTTTGACCTGGACGGCGTCTTGGTGGACACCGCCAAGTTTCACTTCCTGGCGTGGCAACGCATGGCCGGCGAATTGGGCATTGCTTTTGGGCACGACGAAAACGAACAACTCAAGGGCGTATCCCGCAGGGCCTCCCTGGAAAAAATCCTGGCTTGGGGCGGCCAAACCCTGCCCGAGCCGGAGATTGAACGTTGGATGGCCACCAAAAACGCATGGTACCTGGAGTACGTTGCGTCCATGACCTCGGCCGACGTCCTCCCCGGCGCAGCTGAATTCCTGCGCAGCGCACGCGAAGCGGGCTACAGAATTGCCCTGGGTTCTGCCAGCAAGAATGCGTTGCCCATCCTGGAACTGGTGGGGATACTGAACCTCTTTGACGCCACGGTGGACGGCAACGACGTCACCGCCAGCAAACCGGATCCGTCGGTCTTTTTGGAAGGAGCACGCAAACTGAACCTCCAGCCCCACGAATGCCTGGTGGTGGAAGACGCCGCTGCCGGAATTGAAGCGGCGCTCCGCGCCGGCATGCTCGCCCTTGGCTTGGGCACGCCAGAGGCCCTTCCCCAAGCACACCGCGTTCTTCCGGACCTCCAAGGCCAAGATCCCCGCTCCTTGGTGGCCGATCTGGAGGCACGCGCCGCCGCTTCCCAACCCGCGGAAACCCCCAACTACCACCTCCCTTCCTAAAACGACCGTACCCCACATGTCTTCCTCCGTTCTCAGCACCAAGCGCGCCGCCCACGTGGCCATTCACCCCTGGAAACTGATTGAAAACCAGTGGAATGCGGAGCGCCACATCGAGTCCGAAAGCTTGTTCGCTTTGGGCAACGGCCGAATGGGGCAACGCGCCAACCACGAAGAAACTTTTACGGGAGACACCTTGCCCGGCTCCTACATCGCCGGCGTGTACTACCCAGACAAAACCAAGGTGGGCTGGTGGAAAAACGGCTACCCGGAGTACTTTGCCAAGGTCCTGAACAGCGTCAACTGGATTGCTGTGAACGTCAAAATCAACGAACAAGAGCTGGACTTAAACACCTGCGCCGTGGAGTCGTTTTACCGCGAACTCAACATGGAAACCGGGGTGTTGACGCGCCGGTTCACGGCGCGCTTGGAGGACGGAACCGGCGTCACGGTGGAAGCCACCCGTTTCCTGAGCATGGTTCGGGACGAAGTGGGCGCGGTGCGCTACTCCGTGCAAACGGACCGCGTCGCTCAAGTGATTTTGCTGTCCAAGTTGGACTTCAATGTGACCAACCACGACGCCAACTGGCAAGAAACCTTTTGGACGCACCTCGATACCGGATGCCATAGCAATGAATCCTGGGTGGTGTCGGAGACCAAGAAAACCGAGTTCCGCGTGGCCGCTTCCCAATGTTCGGTCTTGCAAGGCGCTCCCGTTGGAACCTATGAATCGCAAGCGGTGAACGGCATCGCATGGTCCGCCACCGGTTGGGCGTTCACGGTGCAAGCCAATAAACCGGCGGTTTTGACCAAATACGTAGGCGTCGTTTCTTCCTTCAACGCGCCGCGGGAAGCCGTGGTTGAGCGCGCAGCCGAGCGGGCACGCGAGGCGGCGGCGGTTGGGTTTGAGGACCTCCTTGATGAGCACCGCGCGGCGTGGCGCGCCAAGTGGGACACGGCAGACCTAGTTATTGAGGGCGACGATGCCGCTCAGCAGGGCATCCGCTTCAATATTTTTCATCTTCTGCAAACGTTTACGGGCGTCGACGAACGATTGAATATTGGACCCAAGGGCTTTACCGGCGAGAAGTACGGCGGTTCCACCTACTGGGACACCGAAGCCTACTGCCTCCCCTTCTACCTGGCCAGCGCAGACCCCAAAGTAGCCCGCAATTTGCTGGTGTACCGCTACAAACACCTGGACAAGGCCATCGAAAACGCGGCCAAACTTGGCTTCAAAAACGGAGCCGCCCTCTACCCCATGGTCACCATGAACGGGGAAGAGTGCCACAACGAATGGGAGATCACTTTTGAGGAAATCCACCGCAACGGCGCCATCGCGTACGGCATTTACACCTACGAGCGCTACACCCTGGACCGCGCCTACCTAGCGGAATTTGGCTTGGAAGTGCTGCTGGGGATTGCCCGTTTTTGGGCCCAACGCGTCAACTGGTCCGAACACCGCCAGGCCTACGTGATGCTGGGCGTCACCGGTCCCAACGAGTACGAAAACAACGTCAACAACAACTACTACACCAACTTCATGGCCGCCTGGTGCCTGGAGTACGCCGCCTACGCGGCCGAATACGTACGTGCGCAGCATCCGTCGGACTACCAGCGAATTGCGACCAAAACCCAATTCCGGGCGGAGGAAGAATTGGCGCAATGGGCGGACGTTCGCACCCGCATGTACTACCCGTTTTGGGAAGAAAAACAGCTCTTTTTGCAGCAAGACGGCTTCCTGGACAAAGATTTAGTTCCGGTAGCGGATTTGGACCCCGCGCAGCGCCCCATCAACCAAAAATGGAGCTGGGACCGCATCCTGCGCTCCCCGTACATCAAGCAGGCAGACACCCTGCAAGGCATGTTCTTCTTCGAAGACCGCACGGACCGCGAACTTTTGCGCCGCCACTTTGACTTTTACGAACCCTTCACGGTGCACGAGAGTTCCCTAAGCCCCAGCGTGCACACCGTACTGGCCTCCCGCTTGGGCTACGCGGAGCAGGCCTACGCCTTCTACTTGCGTACCGCGCGTTTGGACCTGGACGACTACAACCACGAGGTGCGCGAGGGCTTGCACGTCACCGCCATGGGCGGCGCCTGGATGAGCGTGGTGCACGGCTTTGGCGGCATGCGCTTGGTGGGCGAACAACTCACCTTTGAGCCCGCACTGCCTGCGGCCTGGACCCGACTCGCCTTCCACCTGGTGTGGCGTGGGGCCACCCTCCACGTGGAGCTCACCCCCGGCACCCTCACGGTGAACGTGGTGGACGGGCCGGACACCGAATTTGGCGTGGGTTCGCAAACGTTTACCGCCAAAAAAGGAACCCCCGTCCGCGCAACGGTTTAACCTGCGGCTCTTTGTAACTTTCGGTCCATGAATGAATTTGTCGTTCGCCCTTCGCTGACTCGTTTTGCCGCTGCCTTCACGGGCGGTGCTGTGCTCCTGGCCACCGCTTGCTCGCCGGATCCCGCCGGCTGGAATCCCGGCGACGGAGACGAAACCGTAGGCTTGATGACGCCGGTCCTCCTCAGTTCCGGAACCACCTCCATCTACACCGGAGACTACTTTTTGGAACCGGAGGAATTGGATTCCGTGGTTTGGCCCGACGGCATTCGCGCCGAGTACAAGGAGGACAGCGCCGTCTACCGGGTGACGGGTGTCCTGAAAAAACCCTTAGACGTCGCTCATTTTTGGATGGACGGCGCCTCATTTGATTTGGTACTTTATGCCAACGGCGCCCAATGGCACACCTTCAATTTCCCGCGGGAACGCGCAGATACGGCATGGTCTGAAGATGCCGTCCACGTCATCGGCACCTTCAATGCGTGGAACCGTTCCGCCACCCCACTGAAACGCCAAGACAGCACGTGGTCCGTGGACGTTCCGGTCTTTCCGGGTTCGCACGAGTACAAGTTTGTGGTGAACGGCATGGAGGTTTTGGACCCCGCCAACGACCGCGCCGTACCCAACGGCATCGGCGGATACAACAATACGTTCCGAATTGAAATTCCGGGCAAAGTCCCGAAAAATATTGCTACCCAACGGGTCAACGAAGAAGGTACGTCGTTGTACTTAAAACCGGTACCTGCGAATCAGGAGCTCGTAGTTCTTTGGGAAAACCACCAGCTGCCGGCGGAGTTCGTTCAACGAACGCCCAAAGGCGTCCGCATTTCGGTACCGGAAGAGGCCTCCGGCATCAAGCGAACCTTCCTGCGAATCTACAGCTTCAACCAGCACCACCGCAGCAACGATCTCTTGGTGCCGCTGCACAAGGGACGCGTCTTGTTGCAGGGCGATCTTTTGGAGCGCCACGATTGGGAAGCCGCTACCTTGTACTTCTTAATGGTGGACCGGTTTGCCAACGGGGACCCCAGCAACGACCAACCTTTGAAGCGCAAAGACGTCATTCCGCAAGCGGATTTTCACGGCGGGGATTTGGACGGCGTCACTTGGGCCATTCAGCATGGGTTCTTTGAATCCATGGGATTCAATACCGTGTGGCTTTCTCCCATTGCCCGGAACCCGCAGGGCGCATGGGGCCTTTGGAACAAAACTGCTCCAGTAACGCGTTTCTCTGCCTACCACGGCTACTGGCCCGCCTCCAACACCCAGCCGGACGCCCGCTTTGCCCGGCCAGACCAAGTTCGGAACACCTTGGCCAGCGCCCACAACCGCAACCTCAACGTCTTGTTGGACTACGTGGGAAACCACGTGCACGAAGAGCATCCCGTTTACCGCGCCCGTCCGCAGTGGTTCAATTCCCTCTACCTGCCGGACTCCACCTTGAATACCGAAAAATGGGACGAATACCGGCTCACCACGTGGTTTGACACCTTCTTGCCCGACGTCAATACCGAAAACCCCCAAGCCGTTGAGGCCCTAACGGATTCTGCCCTGGTTTGGGTTCGGGACTACGGATTTGACGGTTACCGCCACGACGCCACCAAGCACGTGGCCAACTTGTATTGGCGCACCTTAACGCAAAAACTAAAACACCAAGTGGCCGCCCCGCGCAACCAACGCCTGTACCAAATTGGAGAAACTTACGGCTCCCCAGATTTGATCGCAAGTTACCTGGGCAGCGGCCTCATGGACGCGCAGTTTGATTTCAATTTGTACGACGCCGCCCTGGGCTTCTGCGCCAACTTGAATACAGACGCCCCACGTTTGAAGGAGGTCTTGGAAGCCAGCCTGGCCGCCTACGGGCACCACCACCTCATGGGCAACATCAGCGGCAACCAAGACAAACCGCGGTTCATTTCCTTAGCCAGTGGCGACGTTCGCTTGGACGAAGACACCAAAGCCGCCGGTTACACCCGAAAAATTGGAACTCCTGCGGCGTCGGCCTACAAAAAGTTGGCCTTCATGCACGCCTTCAACTTTACCGTTCCCGGAATTCCCGTGGTCTACTACGGAGACGAATACGGCATGCCCGGCGCCAACGACCCGGACAACCGCCGGCCCATGAAGTTCAAAAACTACACACCGGAAGAAGAGAAATTGCGCCGTGAAGTAGCCAAATTAGCCCGATTCCGGAAAAACTCACCGGTTCTGGCCTACGGCAGCACCACCGTCAAAGCACTTTCCAAAAACGTGTTGTGGATCGAACGTTCCTACTTTGGCGAACGCGTCATTACCGTATTGAACCGCAGCAAAGAACCGTTGACCTTTTCGGTCAAAAAATTGGCGCTGCACCGGAAAACACGCATCGTTGCGGGAGAAGCTCATTTGGGCACCGTCAACTTGACCGTCCCGGCCAATGCCTTTGTTCAAATGCACGTCCCGCGGAATTAATTTTACTCCAATCACTTCGCCCCTTATCCCATGAAACGAATCCTATTTACCGCATTACTCGGGTTGGGCCTGAGCGCCGCCCATGCCCAAATGCCACATGCCGAATGGAGCCGAAACGCTACCATTTACGAAATCAACACCCGTCAGGCCACCCCAGAGGGCACCTTCAAAGCCCTGGCAGGACGTTTGCCGTACATTAAAGAACTGGGCGTAGACATTCTGTGGTTCATGCCCCTGCAGCCCATTGGAGAAGAAAAACGCAAAGGCCTATTGGGCAGTTACTACTCCATCAAAGACTACACCGCCATCAATCCGGAATTCGGCACGGAAGAAGACTTTGAATACTTTGTGCGGGAGGCTCACTCCATGGGATTCAAAGTCATTTTGGACTGGGTACCCAACCACACGGCGTGGGACCACCCGTGGATTAGCGAAAATCCAGACTTCTATTGGAAGAATTCCGACGGTTCCATCTCTACGGCGTTGAACGACCACAACCAACCTACAGACTGGACGGACGTGGCGGAGTTGGATTACTCCAACCCGGTAATGCGCGACGCCATGCGCCAAGAAATGGCTTGGTGGTTGGCCCGTTTTGAAATCGACGGCTTCCGTTGCGACATGGCCGGGGGCGTTCCTTTTGACTTTTGGATCGAAACCAACGAAATGTTGCGCGGAATGAATCCAGAAATCTTCTTGCTGGCGGAGTCTGAATTCACGGACATGCAGAAGGCCAATTTTGACATGACCTACGGTTGGGAATTCCACCACATCTTGAACCAAGTTGCCGGCAAAGGAGCGCCCGTTACCAAGATTGATGAGTACGTGGAGAAAAACCGGAAGCAATTCCTTCCAGACCACTACCGCATGTACTTCATAGACAACCACGACGAAAATTCCTGGAACGGAACGGTTGAAAAACGCATTGGTGCCAACGCACACGCGGCCTTTGTGGTTTGCGCCACCCTGGAGTCTGGCATGCCCTTGATTTACAACGGCCAAGAAGTGGGCCTGAACAAGAGTTTGCGCTTTTTTGAGAAGGACACCATCGACTGGAACCAGCCCTCGCAAGCCAAATTCTACAGCACGTTGTTGAATTTCCGCAAGGAAAATACCGCTCTGCACAACGGCAGCGCGGGTGCGCCCCAAGTGCGCATTGCCACCAACAAAAAACAAGTGTATGCCTTCTACCGCAAGAACGGGCAGCACACGGCGGTGGTCCTGGTGAATTTTAGCAACAAGAAAGCCAAGGTTAAATACGCCAATGCTCCGGAGGGAACCTTCAAAGATGTGTTCACCGGTCAGAGCATCACGCTGTCTTCCAACGGTAAACTGATTCTGCCGGCCAACGGTTTCTTGGTGATGCAGTAATCGGGATCGACTTCCGCAGTAAATCCCAAAAACGAATACTGCAGACGTTTGTTTGCACGGAAAAAGCCACCTTCGGGTGGCTTTTTTAGGTCTGCTCCGCAGTTAAGACCTCCACCCACCGTGCGGTAACGCGCTCCAACACCTGGTACACGGCCTCAAAACCGGCGAGGCCGCCGTACCAGGGATCGTCCACATCTGCGTTGGGGGCGACGGGATCGATGCTGCGGATCTTTTCCACCTTGGCGTACTGTTCCGGGGTGGTGCACAACGCACGGACGTTCTGGAGGTTGGAGTCGTCCATCACCAGGATGCGGTCAAAGTGCGCTAGGTCCCGAGGGCGGATGCGTCGGGAACTGTGGGTGAGGGCTAGGCCGTGGGACAAGGCATTTTGGCGCGTGCGGCGGTCCGGCAACTCGCCGTCGTGCTGGCCACTGGTGCCGCAGGAATCCACTTCAAAACGATCGACCAACCCACGTTCCTCCAAGGCGCGCAGGAACAACCCCTCGGCCAAGGGACTGCGGCAAATGTTGCCCAAACAGACGAACAAAACGGCGGTTTTCTTTTCCATGGACGGCTATCATCAAAACTTGCAAAATTTGCACGTTTTGCGGTTAGAGAAGTTGGGTCGGTGCATCTTGGTTTTCTTGGAGCAACCAAGCGAAGGCGTTTTGGTGCTGAATGCCCCGCCTGCCCTCCACGTAGGAATCGGTGGACAAAACCCATTTGGGGTAGTGATCCGCAATGCGCTCCAGGGAGCGCCATTCCCGGTTGGCCGTTTCCGGATCCGTCAAGGTCCAGGCTACCTGGTAGTAGGCCAAATCCCCGTTGGACGCCTTGCACACAAAATCAACCTCCCCCGTGCGGGAGGTTCCCACCCAAACGCGGTAGCCCCGGCGCAGCAATTCCAAGTAAACTACATTTTCCAACCAATGACCGCGGTCTGCAGTGCGTTCCCGGCCCGCCAACAGGTTCAGCAATCCCGGATCCACCGCGTAGTACTTCTCTTGAGTGGCGAGCTGACGTCGGCCCTTCAAATCAAAACGGTGCACGCGGTAAAACACAAAACTGCCTACCAAGTAGTCCAGGAATCGCTCCACGGTGGAGTGGTGCACGGTTTGGCCGTCTGCCTTCATGGCTTTAGCAATGTTGCTGGGAGATACGGCCGTCCCTACTTGGGTCGCCAAAAAGCGCACCGTGTTGGCAAACGCCCGACGGTCGCGGATTTCGTACCGCTGGGCGATGTCTTTTTCCACCACGGACGCAAAAATGGCCTCCAAATAATCGTACACCGTACCCAACCCCCCGCTGCGCAGCTCAACGCCCTTGGGCAGCGACGTCTCGTTGACATAGTCAAAAAACAGCGCTTCGTAATTCAAATAGGTCATAGTCGTGTCCACGCCCCGCGCCTCCAAATACTCGCGGAAGGAAAACGGCAGGATTGACAATTCCACGTACCGACCCGTCAGCAAAGTGGCCAGCTCCGTCCCCAGCAAATAGGCATTGGAGCCGGTAAGGTAGACGTCCACGTTGGGGGTGGCGTGCAAACCGTCCACCAGTTTTTCAAACTGGGCAATGTTCTGGACCTCGTCCAAGAAAACGTAGTTGGAAACGCCCGGAGCCAAGCGCTCCTTGATCTCAAAATAGAGCCCGTCCCAGGTTTTGCCCAAATAATGCTCCGGCAATTCAAAGTTGTAGGCGTGGATTTGGTCCGGCCCGACGCCCCCTTCCACCAAGTCTCGGCGGAACAATTCCAACAGGGTAGACTTCCCTGAACGACGCAAACCGGTCACCACTTTGATGAGGTCCCGGTCGCGGTAAAACTGCAATTTTCGGACGTAGTCCGTTCGGTTCATCAGCGCTGCCACGAACCAAAGATACTCCTAACCGCAAAACTTGCAAAATTTGCACGTTTTGCGGTTAGCGATCAGATTACCCCCAACTCCTTGCCCACCAGGGTAAAGGCGGCCAAGGCCTGATCGATTTGTTCTGGGGTGTGGGCGGCGCTCAGCTGCACGCGGATGCGGGCTTGGTCTTTGGGGACCACCGGGTAGAAGAACCCAATGACGTAGATGCCGCGCGCCAGCAAGGCGTCCGCAAAGCGTTGGGACAGGGCGGCGTCGTACAGCATGACGGGGACGATGGCGGACTCGCCGTCTTTGAAGTCGAACCCAGCGGCACGGAGGCCGGCCTTGAAGCGATTGACGTTGGCTTCCAAACGGTCCCGGAGCTCGGTGGAGGAGGACAGCAGATCCAAAACCGCTAATGAAGCGCCCACGATGGCGGGGGCCAAACTGTTGGAGAACAGGTAGGGGCGCGACCTCTGGCGCAGCATCTCAATCACTTCCTTCTTGCCGGTAGTAAAACCACCCATGGCACCGCCCAGGGCCTTGCCCAAGGTGCCGGTGATGAGGTCTACCCGGCCCAAAACGCCGCGCAACTCAATGGAACCGCGGCCGGTGGCGCCAATGAAGCCGGTGGCGTGGCATTCGTCCACCATCACGAGGGCGTCGTACTGATCGGCGAGGTCGCAAATTTTGTCCAGCTGGGCCACGTAGCCGTCCATGGAAAAGACGCCGTCCGTCACGATCAATTTGGTGCGGACGCCTGCGGCGTCCGCCGCCTGCAACTGCGCTTCCAAATCCGCCATGTCGTTGTTGGCGTAGCGGTAGCGCTGGGCCTTGCAGAGGCGCACGCCGTCGATGATGGACGCGTGGTTCAGGGAGTCTGAGATGATGGCGTCTTGTTCGCCCAACAGCGGCTCAAAAACACCGCCGTTAGCGTCAAACGCTGCTGCGTAGAGGATGGTGTCTTCCGTGTGGAGAAACTCCGCCAAGCGCGCCTCCAAACGTTTGTGGAGGTCTTGCGTGCCGCAGATGAAACGCACGGAGCTCATGCCAAAACCGTGGGAATCCAACGCCGCATGCGCTGCACGCAGTACGTCCGGGTGGCTGCTCAGCCCCAGGTAGTTGTTGGCGCAAAAGTTCAAAACCTGGGAACCGTCGGCCAGGCGGATGACCGCGTCTTGCGGGGAGGCGATGATGCGTTCGCGTTTGAACAATCCGGCCTGCTCAATGGAGGCCAACTCGGCCCGCAGGCCCGCGTAAAATGCTTCTTTTTTACCAGACATGAACTTCGGGAATGGATTCGGTGCGAAGGTACACCAGAAGCCGCTTTACCGGTTGGCCCACGGCGCCCTCCAGGCGGTGGGCGTAGCCTTCCACTTGTTCCCGGTGGGCGGGCTGGGGTTTTCCGGTTTTGTAGTCCATGACGGCCCAGCTCCCGTGCATGGACACCACGCGGTCCGGACGCAAAACGGAGGAACCCGGCGCCAAAAGGGCGCGTTCGTTCAACACCTGGGCAGCCGGATCAAACCAGGGGACGGCGTCCGCATGCGCCACCACGCCTTCCGCCCAAGTGCGCAGTACGCGCGCCTCCACCTCGTTGGCGGCCACGCGCCCCACCGCCGGCTCCACGTCTGCGGCCGTGTGCACGTACTGCATGACGCGGTGGAACTGCTCGCCCAACCAACGCGCGGAGGTACTGTCTGCGTCTCGCTCCGGGAGCACCTGCACGCGGTCCGTCCAGGCCGAAAACACCAAAGACTGCAGGGGTTGGGCGTGCGACGCACCGTCCGCCTGTTTTCCCGTTGCAGGAACCGGGGCCGTTCCCCACTGCCACGGACCCTCCGGGCCCTTACCTTCCGACTCCGCAAAGGACACCAGGGCTTGCGCCACCTCCTTGTAGGGCTTGCCGGCCTCCGAGAGCGGAGCCCAAACCACCAAGGAAGCCTTGGGCCGCGTAAAGGCCACGTACCAAATGTTTAGGTTGTCGAAGTCCTCTTCCTGCTCCAGTCGGGTTTTGGTTTCCTGGAGCACCGGAACTCCCTCCACGAAGCTGGAGAACGCGCCGGTCCGCACCGGAACCAAGGCCGTGGGCAAATCCGCCGCTTGGCCCGCCCAGTCTCCGCCCGACGGAACCCAAACCGGGGAAGGGCCGCCAAAACCACCCTTGCTGTTGACGGCAAAGGGCACAAAAACGCACTCAAATTCCAGCCCTTTGGACTTGTGCACGGTCATGACCACCACAGCGTCCAAACCGTCGGGCAGGGCAATGCTTTGCGTGCGCAATTCGCGCTCCCAGGCTTCCTGAAAAGCGTCCCAGGCGTTGGTGCTCTGCTGCCCAAAGCGCAGGACCAAGGAGAGCCACGCCAGGCCGTACGCGTCCGGCGTCAGGCCGCTCCAACGGACCACGGACTCGGCTCCGGCGTAGAGGCCTTCCGTGCGCAGCCGCGCGTTATCCCATTGCGGAAAGAGCTCACGCCAAGCCGTCCAAAAGTCTCCCTCCCGTTCCGCCGCCAATTCCAAGGCGTGGTGGGTAGGCAGATTCGCCGTCGGGCGCCAAGCCCCGGCCCGTCCGGCCTGAATGGCCAGTTCCGCCCGCGCCAAGCGCGATTGGGGCTGGTGTGCTGCGGCCAGGGCCGCCATCCAGAAGTTGACCTGCACGCTTTGGCCCAGCATCAGCGAGTCCGCGGAGAATACCTCAATTTTTTCTTCCACCAGACGCTCCACCACGGCGGCGCCCTGTTTGTTGTTGCGCACCAGCACGGCCAGGTCCTTCCATCGCCAGCCCGACGCCGCATAACTGCGGAGTTGGTCCACCAAATCGTCTAGGATGAGCTCCATGCGCGCGCCGGTGGTTTTGCCTGCGGCCGTGCGGATCTGAATCCAACCGCCTTCCGGTCCCATGGGAACCTGTTCCACGGCCTCCGGGGCGTAGGCGGTGCGGTGCAGCGTGCCGTCCAAGGCACCGCCCACCGCAGTAAAAAACCGATTGTTCCACCCCACTATTTCCTGCTTGCTCCGCCAATTATCTTCCAACATCAGGCGCTCCGTTCGCTTCTTCCAGGCCGGGAGGGTGTCTTTTGGGGGCTCGTTCCGCGCCGCGCGCGCCGTCACCTCCAAAAACTGCTCCGCCTCGGAATTGCGCCATCGGTAAATGCTCTGCTTGCCGTCTCCCACCACCAGCGCCGTGCCGGACTGCCCGTATTCCTGGGAAGACAGCGCGTGGTCCAACAGGGGGTAAAGGTTTTCCCACTGGACGCGGCTGGTGTCCTGGGCTTCGTCGATGAAAAAGTGGCGAAAACGGCTGCCCAAACGCTCCAGGAGGTACTCGCCGTTTTGCTGCACCAATTCTTTGTAGATCAAACTGTTGAACTTGGACAGCGGCTGCACTCCGCGCTCCACACACACGGCTTCGTACGCCACCGCTAGGGCCTGAAGCACGCCCGTTGCAAAGGCGTGTTTGGCAAAAAAGCGTGCGCGCAAGCTGCCGGAATAGGCGGCTTCGATGGCCTCAAAAGCGTCGGCCAGAACCGCTTTGGTACCCAGGGTCTCCAGCAGCGCCTCGTTGGCGGCGTTGGATTTTTTGGAATCCCGCAGGTAGGGC
>CAZDDX010000002.1:397306-398516 GCA_964504345.1 uncultured Owenweeksia sp.
GATGCTTCCCGGCAGGACGCCGCGCAACGCCAAGTCCACGTATTCGTACACCAACCGGTAGGTTTTTCCGGCGCCGGCACTGGCCTGAAACACGCTGAACGGCTGCGCGCGCCGGGGAAAAGAAGAGGACGCTCTGGAAGCGCTGGCGGGGGTTGTCATGACAAAACGGTTGGGTGTGGCTTGGTTTCCCAAATTTATCGGTTTGGAACGGTTTCTGCTCCTACATTTGTGAGAACTTTTCACCGAACACAAACGTTTAAAACGCATGTTTACACTACCCAATTTACCCTACGCGTACAACGCGTTGGAGCCGCACTTGGACGCGCGCACCATGGAGATCCACCACTCCAAGCACCACCAGGCCTACATCAACAACCTGAACGCTGCAGTGGAGAACACCCCCATGGCCGGAAAGTCTTTGATGGACCTGATGACGCAGCACACGGACATCCCCGCGGTGCGCAACAACGGCGGCGGTCACTACAACCACAGCCTGTTCTGGACGGTTTTGGCCCCCAACGGCGGTGGCGCTCCCACCGGCGCGGTAGCGGAAGGCATCAACGCTGCCTTTGGTTCCTACGACGCCTTCAAGGAGGCCTTTTCCAAGGCCGCGGCCACTCGCTTTGGCTCCGGCTGGGCATGGCTCTGCGTGAACAAATCCGGCAAGTTGGAAGTGTGCAGCACCGCGAACCAAGACAACCCCCTCATGCCCGGTGTGGGCTGCGAAGGCACGCCCATCTTGGGCTTGGACGTTTGGGAGCACGCCTACTACCTGAACTACCAGAACCGACGCCCGGACTACATCGCCGCTTTCTACAACGTCATCAACTGGAACGAGGTCAACAAGCGCCTCGCCGACGCCACGAAGTAAGCGGTTCTATACCTTTTTATCGCCCCGACCCCCGCACGTTGTGCGGGGGTTTTTTGTTTTTGGCGGGTAGTGTATCATTATTCAGCCAATGGCCTTGATTGGTTACACAAGGGAACGCTTTAAAAAACGGACCTTACAAATGTTTTATTTGTAAATCACAAATAATTCAAGAATAACTGGCCCGGCTTTCTGTTGGCACCGACTGACTAAAGGCCTGCAATCGCATTCTTATCCAATGCATTCAATGCTTTAAACACTATTGATTTGGCTGATCACTTTTTCAAATTACAAATCAGGTTTGTAAGTCATGCTGTAATTTTACAAGAACCAACAAACCTT
>CAZDDX010000003.1:0-124551 GCA_964504345.1 uncultured Owenweeksia sp.
CCGACGCCGCTACCGATGCAAAAAGCTGGGGCAAATTGTTCGCCGCCGTGTAGCTATTGCCTAAAAAGAGCACGCGCTGAGTGGTTTGGGCCTGCAAAGAGGAAGCCCCAAAGAGGAAGGTAAAAGCTGCAAAAAAGGCAAAAAACGAACGAAAAAAAGGCATGGTGGCGATCAATTAAAGCCCAAAAGTAAGCTCAGCCCAGGATCTCCTCCGCGGAACTTCCTTCCCACCGAGCCAAAGCCAGCCACCACTGCTCCAATGCGGCGGCGGACACGGCTCCCAACGTTTGAGCGCGCACGTTCCATTGAGCGGCATTCCACCCCACCAACTGAAACTCCATGCGGACCGATGCCTCTTGGGCTTGGGCTTCCAGTTGCACCCGCACCTCTTCCCACGGTGACGTTTTGGCGATGCTCAACTTCCAAGCACGCGTTATCGGCTCGTGGGCACTGTGGTTCACCACCACCGTATTGGCCACCGGACCGTTGGGCAATAAGGCCTGGGCCCCGCTGTCCAAGGCCAATACCGTATTGAAAATTTGAATTTCCTTGACCGCACCGCTGTACCCACTGGCCGTGATGCGATCCCCCACTCGATATGGTTTGAACAACAAAATCAATACCCCACCGGCCAAATTGGCCAAGGACCCTTGCAGCGCAAAGCCCACAGCCAAACCCACGGCGCCCACCACCGCCGCCAAGGATGTGGTTGGAAAACCCAGCTGGCCCGCCACCGTAATGAACAACAACGCACGTGTGCCCAGCACAAACAACGTACTCAAAAAAGTGATCAACCCCGGGTCTACCTGACGAAGGCCCATGGTCTTCATCAAGACCTTGTTGGCTTTGCCGATGGCCCACCATCCGGCCCACCCCAACAAGGCTGCGCCCACCAACGTGGGAACGGTATTTTCAGCCCACGATAACACCGCGCTGCGGTACTGCAGCAATTCATCTGGATTCATGCATCCAAGGTACCGAAATTGGCCCGCAGGCACAAAAAACCCCCCGCAGCGGAGCTGCGGGGGGTTACTCCATCGGCCGCTACGAGCGGCCTCAAAGTCGGTTTACGGTTGAATGACCACTGAGCCCGTTTGCACGCCGGCGTCGGACTGTGCCCGAACCGTGTACAGGCCGGCAGGCCATTGGCTCGCCGCAACGTCCAAACGAGATTCGCCGCGCAATTCGGTGCGGAAAACTTCCTGGCCTGCGGCATTTAGTACCACCACCGCCCAATCCGTCGCGGTGCCCAGTTCTACAGAAAAGCGGTCTTTAGCCGGGTTGGGTGCCAAGCCCACCAAGGGATTGACCTCGTCCACGCTGGCGCTTGGGTCGTTGTTTTGGTAGTACTTGGCGTCGCCGTCGTAGTTGAAAGCAAACAAATCCAAGTCGCCATCGTCGTCCAAATCAACTAAATCCGACAAAGGGAACTCTCCACCCCCGGTGAGGCCGAATGGGTTGACGAGGGGTGCCGCAAAAGAAGGCGCTGCGGCCGTACCACCATTGATGTATACGTTCCAATTGCCGTAGTCGTATTCACCGGCAATGACGTCCAAATCACCGTCCAAGTCGATGTCGCCCACTTCTACGAAAGCAATATCACCCAATCCAATCGTAGTCAGGCCAAACGGATTGGAAACGGGGGCAGCAAATTGTGGAGCAGTTGCGGTGCCGGTGTTTTGGTAGTATCGAAAACCTGAGGTGTAAAAATTACCGGCCAAATAGTCGTCATCGCCGTCGTTGTCCATATCTGCGAACCGACCGATTGCGATTATTGAAGTGGGCAAACTCCCGTTCAAACCAAAAGGGTTTAGCAGCGGCGAAGCATAGGCCGGCGCCGTAGCGCTGCCCGTGTTTTGGTAGTAGTAGAATCCGGTCGTGGTCCCGTAGTAGTCGAATTTATAGGCCAACACGTCGATGTCGCCGTCGTTGTCCAAATCGGAAAATCCAGTGTAGAACATGGATGTATCCGACAAACCAAACGGAGATGGCTGGGGAAGGCCAAAAGCAGGAACCGCTGCCGTACCGGTATTGGGAACAAAATACGCCCCCGAACCGTACAGATCGCAGGCCATCAGGTCCAAATCGCCGTCGTTGTCTAGATCCACGAAGGAGGGCAGTACCAAGGTGTTTGCAGACAAGGTGTTGAGGCCAAATGCCGCGTTATTGGGTGCCGCAAACACTTGTGCTTCAGCCGCATTGGGAGCCAGCGCCAGGGCGGCCAGGGCGGCGGTTACGCGCGCCCACTGCGGCACGGTGAAGGCCGCTCGGAAGGTTTGGGCCAAGCGGCGCAGTTTGCGCAGGAAACGGGCGCGTTCTGCGCCCACTGCACGGTGCGCGGAGGCCCAAGCGCGAAGCCATTGGCGGCGCTTGCGGGCAAAGGGGATCAGTTGTTTCATGGGAATTGGATAAGTGAATTGAAAATCTTTCGATAGCGCTTTTAATATTTATTGAGATGCCGCCGCCGCCCAAAAGGTTGCTTCTGGGGTGGTTACCCCAAAATGGTGTTCTTCAGAGGCTGCCGTGAGGAGGTTGACGCGTTTTCCCGCCGTTAGCCAATGCACTTCGAACAGCTCGTCCACGCTGTTCTCCCACTGCATTTCGCCCACCACTTGCTGCGTTTGCAAGTCCACGGCAACGATGCCGCATCGGTCCACCGTTTTTAGGTTCAGGTGCGCAAAACTGCTGGACTGCGTTCGGGCTTTAGAGTAGCCCACAAACGCGTAGCGGTCCACCAACGTTAGGCCGCGCACAAAACGATCCAAACGAATGCACTCGTGGAAGGCCCCAGTGGTTAAATCGACGGTTCCCAGCTGTCCGGTTGCGGACTGCAGTACCCACAATTGGTGGTTGTGCCAGCGGGGGGAGTGCGGCATGGACAACCCGCTGGATACTACTTCATTGGATGCTAGGTCCCAAATCACCCCTGCGCCCAAGAGCTCGGTACGCCAACTTTTCGCGCTGTTTCCTTTGTTGAAGGCGGTGGCGTAAGCCAATTCTCCTTCCCGGACGGCCAACCCATTCAGGTGGCAGCGGTCTTCACCGGCCAACTCTGCAACGCACGGCGGGGTCCAAACGGGCGTGAAATGGTGCTGATCGTCGACGCGTGCAATACAGGAAAACAAGGTGTTGACGCCAAAAAGTCCTTCGTCGGTCCAAGCCAAATCGTGCCAATCCATGGGGCCCGTATGGAACGTGGCTCGGGGCAAAAAGAGGGCGTCGTACGTCTGCGGATTTTTGGGGTAATTCGCCGCCAATTCCGGAGCGTTTGCAAACGTTTGAATGCTGTTGCGGCAAGCCACGGCGAGCCTGCGCCCGTCCGGATGAACGGCCATCCCCATGGGCTTGTCCAAGCTGCGTGGAAGCTGAACCAATCGGTTGGGTTCTGGCGCGCTGAGTAAAATCAACTTGCCCGCTTGGTACGTGGTAACGCCCAAGGTTCCGCCCAGCCGATGAATCAACTCCGGAAAACCCGGAGTGTACGAACTGGTAAATGGGGGCGGGACGGCGGAAACAGGACGGTTGTGCATCCTTGCTAAAATAGGATTTTTGCAGGTGTTTAGGACGCTTTCGAGGCGAATAATTTGGCAAATACACGTAGCCAAGTAACAGAAATTGGCAAAATGTGCCAGCCTTCACAAAGAACTCATAAACCTTTGCCATGCAATTGGAGTTGTAAGACAAGACAACCCCCCTTTCTGTATGAAACTGATCACCTTTGGCGCCTCCTATACCCGAACATCCATTAACCGTCAATGGGCACACTTTATTGGACAGCAATTGGCCCTCCAAATTCCCCGCATTGAAGAGGTGGATTCCTTGGATTTGAACGCCTACGACCTGCCTCTGTATACGATAGAACGCGAAGCGGAACTGGGCGTTCCGGAACCGGCCCATCGCTTTGTTTCCGACCTGGCCACCGCGGACTTGGTGGTGGTTTCCCTTGCGGAATACAACGGCTCGTACACAGCTGGTTTCAAGAATTTATTCGACTGGGCATCCCGCGTTGAGCTGAAATTCTTTGGTGGCAAGCCTGTTGTAGTGACCTCTACTGCCCCCGGCCCAAGAGGCGGTTTGACGGTACTCCAAACTGCCGTTGATCGTTTTCCTAGGCACGGTGCAGAGGTTTTCGTGGGGCCCGCTTTGCCACAATTCAACCACCACTTCGATAAAGCCGCAAATAAGCTGGTATCGGAAGAATGGCAAAATCAGCTCAATGAAGCACTGTACCCACTGGTGCAGAAATACACAAGTGCTAACTTTGATTGAAAATCGAACGCCTTGCCTGCCCACACAACCCACGAATCTTATTGGACGGAGCAACCGGAATTTCTACAGCAACGACTGACCGAATTACGGGATTGCATTGAGCATTCGATTCCGGAAGATGCTCCGCGATTGATTCGCTGCATCTCGTACGGTATGCCCGCCTTCCGAAAAGGTCCAAAAGGAGCCGTTTTGGTGTACATCGCCGCATACGAGCGGCATATTGGGTTTTACCCCACGGGCGCAGGAATTGCTGCATTCTCCCATCGGTTAAACGATTGGAAGCACTCCAAAGGTGCCGTCCAATTTCCGCACGACCAGCCCTTTCCTACGGCATTGATTGCAGAAATTACCCAATACCGATGGGATACTACCGCGTAAAACACTGGTTTTAGGACGGCGATCTGGACCGCCCAAAAAGATTGACGCCTGCTTTTAGCAAAAAACAGCAGACGTTTGGGAAATCAGTGGACTACCGCCAACCGCGTTCGGAATTTCAACCCCGCACGGTCGTAGCCAAGCAGTTGATAGATTCCCGCGGGCAGTTGTTCCACGGACCACAAAAGACCGTCTTCATCCTTCTTGGGCAAATCAAACAGTCGGCCGTCGGCACTCATTGCCTTGACTTCGGTTGCAACGGCTTCCAAGCGCACTTCTTGGGCGGCCGGATTGGGCGATGCTCCAACGCGCGTTTCCAACTCGTTGACGGATGCCGTATTCACTTTAATTACCCGCTTCTGAACTGCGGTACACGAGGTGTCGTACACTGCGAAGTTGATGAGGCCCAAGGTGATGTCGTCGTATCCGTCGAATATCTTAGCGTCAATGGCCGCTGAATCAGAGAGACAGAAGCAATTTTCGTCCAAATCCAAATTGGCATTTCCGCCGTTGGCCACGTTGTAGTCCACGTTGCCGCAAAGCCGGTTGTCTACCACCGTTGGGTTTCCTGGGGATCCGGGCCAAGCCGCTTTCCCAACCACCAGGCCGGTTTTGTTGGCCAATACCTGGTTGTTGGCAAACCAAGACTGTCCGTATATACTTACACCTAAGTCATTATTTGTGAACAAGTTGCTGTCCAGGTTGCAGTCCACGCAGGCAGTAACACCAAAGGTGTTTCCGTCAAAAAAATTGCCCCGGAATTGACTCTGGTACGGCGTAGCCACAGCAGTATAGTTGTGGGTAAACGTGTTTCCAGTGAATTTAGCCGGTAGGTACCAATACCCTGGATTGAAGTAAAAACCCATTTGGTTGCTGTCCAAAACGCATTGGTCCAACCAAAAATTAGGGTATCCCTGGATCGCTACGTTGTTCTTTCGAAACACGGTACTGCGCACTAAAGATGGAGTGGCGGTGGTATTGGAGCCCAACACAGCGTATTCATTCTTGTAAAAACGGCACTGGTTGAGTTCCAGTGCAGAGCCAATTCGGATGGCGTAGTGGTTGTATTCAAACACACAATTGTTCCAGTACAGTCGGTTGGAGTCTTGCTCGCCCTCGATTCCGTTCCATGCGTTGCGGAGTTCAAATCGGTCCATTTGCAAGATTCCTCCCTGCGACTGAACCACCCGGATTCCGTTCCACGTTACGTTGGTGTCTGCGTTGAGTCCTTCAAAGACAATGGGGTCCGACGACGTACCCAATGCGTTCAATGTTCCGCGAACCTCTAAGTAGCGGTAGTCGTTTGGTTGGTTGGGGTTGGACTGCATTTGCACCACCACACCCGGCTGAATGGTGAGGGTTTTGCCGGGAAAGACCACCACGGAACCCGTGAGGACATACGGGGAATTGGCTTTGGTCCAGGTGGTGTTGGAATAAATCCCCCCGCTGAAATTGGTTTGAGCCAGCAATAGCGACGGTGCTGCAACAACGGCAGCGATGGCAAATCTCAGAAACATTGGAAAAGATATTTCTGGTAAAACCATCGGCGATGAAAAAAGTTTCATCGCCCAAGGGCACTTTTGCTCCGTTCGAGTGGGTTACTGGCGATGCCCTTGGTCCGAACTTGATTCAACCCCGATGGGGCGGGAACGTCGGGCAAAAAAAACTGTCAACAAGGCGTAGTGCAGCGCTCCAGCAGCCACGAATCCCAGAATGTACGTGGGCCACTCCCCCACAATGAACGGGTTGTTGGCGATGGGCTTTTGGGACAAGAACATGTAGTTGGCGCCGGTGGCTTTGTTGATCAGACCCACGGGCACCATGAGCGCAATGTTGACGGCCAGCATCTTGGCCCAGGTCCAGCGCTTGATTTCAAAACCGTGCACAAAATAATGGTAGAGGGGGACGATCATGATTCCAGCATGTGCCAAATTGTACTCCCAAAACATGAAGGGAGAAGCGCCAGATGTGTATTGGGGGGTCAGAAAGGCATGCAATCCGCCCACAATTCCCCAAAAGAAGAGCGGGTAAAAAGCCCAGGACTGGCGGAACACCAGCAATAAAATGGCCAAAATCCGGCTGAATCCGCACAGCTGCATTTCCAAGTGGTCCTGCGTACTCCACTGCCCGGTGTAAAGCAAATTACCGTGCTTGAAGATCATGAGCGCCAAGATTGCGAAGCCCCAAATCCGCTCAAAACGAACGCGGTCATTGCCGCGCAACAAACGCGCTGCCAGCAACACAACGGCCGCGTAACCCAGACCAATGCTCAATCCAGACCACCAACCGGTTGTCCCGATGGCGTAGGTAGTTTGTTCGATGATTAAAAAGCTCATTTTTTGGATTTTAGGAATCCAAAAATGAGGAAAAAGAGATGAATTCGCAACGCAAGCCGGGGGCAATTGCACGAAATGCGGAATTTTATTGGAGGTTCCGCATTTATTGCAACAGGAATCCCCGATAACCCAACCCAAACTGGAGGATTCGGCTTCATTTTTACCAAATTATTTATCTTTGCGGCCCCCAGAATTGGGATCGGGATGTAGCGCAGTTGGTAGCGTACCACGTTCGGGACGTGGGGGTCGCTGGTTCGAATCCAGTCATCCCGACCACCCCAAAAAGCCGCCCCAAAAGGGCGGCTTTTTGGTTCTAGATTCCGTCAACGCAGCGCCTCGCGTCGGCTCAACCCGCTCATCTGCTCGCCGTACCGATCCACAAATTGATGCACCCAGTAGGGGTTGGTCTTCCGGTACTCCCGCAAGGCCCAACCCACGGCTTTTCGGTGGAAAAACCACTTGGACTCCAAATGCGCCACCAAGGCCTGTTCCAGCAGTTCCGTGTGGGTTTCTTTTTTCCAGCGCAGCTGAGCAATCATAGCCGTTCGGTTTTCCCAACCGTTTTCCGATTCCATCAACGGTACCAGGAATTCCTCCCACCGATCCGGGTAGCGAAACAGGGTTCTGCCCACCATGTCCGACGCCAGAATGTCAACAGTATCCCACCAGGAACGCGTGCGAACGAGCTCCATCAACCATTCCAGGTCGTTGAATTCCAGTGTTTTGCGTTCTAGTCGCAGCAACTCAATGGCCACATAAGCCCACTCGCGTTCTGGACGCTTGAAAAGTTGAAAACACACCTCCGGCAAATCCTCCCGAGCGGGCCGATTTCCGCGTTCCAACCAGGGCTTGCAAAGTGCCGTTCGCTCGGGTTTTTTCAGTCCCAAAAACGGAAATAAATCCTTCATGTAGGCCGCCATGGCCTTGGCTTGCACCGGGTTGGCATTTGCCTCCAACACCTCCGCCAGTGCGGCAAGCCAGTCGTGCGATTCTTGTTTCACGCCCCAAAGGAACGGCTTACCTTGTTGTTGTGAAAGAACCCGGAAACGAACCAACCAAAAATAAGGCCTTGCGGCTGCCGTCGCTCTTGTTGGTGGCGAGCGTAGGCATCATGGGAATCAAGTTCTGGGCCTACGAGCGCACCGGATCCCACGCCATTCTGTCCGACGCCTTGGAGTCTATTGTGAATGTTGTTGCGGGCGCCTTTGCCCTGTACAGCCTGTGGTGGTCCCTGCGTCCGCGGGACCAAAACCACCCCTACGGCCACGGGAAAATTGAATTCTTGTCCGCCGGCGTGGAAGGGGGACTCATTTTCATGGCCGGGATGGGCATTGTGTACGAGTCCGTGCAAGGTCTCGTATACCCCGCTGCATTGAAGCAATTGGACTTGGGTATACTCCTGGTGGCTTTGGCCGGAGCTGCCAACGGACTTTTGGGGGTTTTGTTGCTGCGCCACGGCCGGAACATCCACTCGTCTGCACTCCAAGCAGACGGCCACCATTTGCTGTCCGACGCCTACACCTCGGCCGGGTTGCTGGTGGGTTTGGCGGTTGCCTGGTTCACGGGCATCGCTTGGCTCGACAGCGCCCTGGCTTTAGCTTTTGCGGGTTTATTGCTGTTTACGGGCTACCGCTTGGTGCGGCGCGCCTTGGCCGGCTTGATGGACGCAGCAGACATGGAGTTGCTGCCCAAAGTCATTCAAACCTTGGCGGAGAACCGTCGGCCCCGATGGATTGACATCCACAACCTGCGGGTGGTGCAGTACGGAGGTTCTTACCACATTGACGCTCACCTAACTTTGCCTTGGTACGTGAATTTAGAGGAGGCCCACGAGGAAGTTACCGCCATGGAACACATTGCGGCCACGCATTTCCACGACGCCTTAGAACTCTTTGTGCACGCGGATCCGTGCATCCCCATTTCCTGCAGCATTTGTTCTCTGGAGTGCGCGCACCGAACCAGCGCCTTCCAAGAGCCCGTTCCGTGGACGTTGAGCAACGTGCTGAGCAACCAAAAACACCGACTGCCAGCCGCCTAGGCCAAACGGTCTTCGTGCAGCACCAAAAGCGGTTGCTGAGCGCGGAAAACCAAGGCATTGGAAACGCTTCGGTGCCCCATTTCCAGCAACCAGTGGTGCTTTCGCGCAATGAAGGCCAGTGCGTCGGACTCCGTTTCGGCCAAGAAGCGCAGCAGCCCTTCTTCCACTTCCGGCGCCCGGCGAACCTCCACCGGCAGGCCGTGCGCGCGGATGCGCTGCTCCTTCTCCGGCCAGTCCACGTGCGGTTTTTCGCCGTCCGAATGGATGTGTACGGCTTCAACGCGCGCGCCCAAACGTTTTCCTAAGACTACGGCATTGGCAAAGGCCCCATCCGTTGCGGGTTCCAACAGTCCGTCCACCGCCAACGCAATGCGTTTGGGAAGTCCTTTGGGAGCCTCTTCCGGCACCACCCAAACGGGGCACGGGAGGTGGTGCATGAAGGCCGAGGCGTTGGTGCCAAAAAGTTCTTGCGCAAAGCCGGACGCACCTCGCGTGCCCATCACCACAAAAGTGTGCCACGGGTCGTCGTTTACCAGGTCCTTGACCACCGAAACCAAATTTCCGTACAAGGCTTCTGTTCGGATTTGCACTCCGTGCCCCTCCAGTCGTTTGGCTTCGCGGAGCAGGGATTCTTCCGTTAATGCTTTGACTTCTTCCAAAAGTCTGGCCGCGGCCAAATTTTCAGATTGGGGAACCTCGTAGGCATGAACCAAAACCAACGGCGCGCTCCACGCTTTGGCAAGGTCTGTAGCAAACTCGGCCGCGCGCTTAGCGCCGGTAGAGAAATCTGTGGGACAAAGGATTGTATACATGGATACAAGGTAGGTCCCTTGCACCGGCAACAACCTGATAATTATCAGTCTATTAAATAAATTATCAAGCCTGCCCAACCGAGGGGTTTCCCTCGCCTTCGGGGTGGGTGTAGCGGCGGAATCCCCAGAGAAACAAGGCCACCAAGGCAAACAACGCCACGTCGATCCAAAACAAATAATAGGGCCAACTACCGTGCAGGAGCGGATGGTCCACGGGCGGGGGTTGGTTGACGTACATGTAGTTGCTGCCCAACGAACGGTTGATCAGGTGCAGCACCAGGGCTACCAGGTGTGTGTAGCCAATGATGGGCCAAAAGAAGCGTTTGGGCAACCGACGTCCGGCCCGAACCATCAGGTAAATCGGGACCAAAACCACCAGGCTGTGGGAAACAAAAAACTGAACCACCAGCGGAAACCAATAATCTACCTCTATCCCCGGGGTAAACAGCGCTTGAATGCCGCCCAACGGGCCCCATATGGCCGAGATGCGAAACGCCCACTGCTGCCCGGTGAGCAGGTGCCAAATCAGCATCAGTTGAGTGAGGTTGCACATATGGAAGGGCAGGGAATCTTGCACGGACCAATCGCCCAAAACCGCGGCGGAAACGTGGTAGAAGGCGTAGTTGAGGGCAATGAATACGGCCAAACCTTTTTCAAAGGTCTTCAGGTGCGGCGAACCCGTGCGCGGGGCCACCCACCACAAGAGAACGAAAACGGCTGCAAAGAGGTACCAGCCCAGGCCGGTAGCAATCCAGTCGTGCGCGTTCATCGTTCAATTCGCTTGTACGCGACGGCCGTAAACACCAAGAAATGCGCCACGGCAAGGAGCTCAAAGCCCACCACGTACCACGGCCACTCCCCCACCACAAAGGGATTGGCCACCAAAGGCCGTTCGCGCAAATACATGTAGTTGCCGTCCACCAACCAAGAAAGCGCATACACGGGCACTATCAAGGCATTGGTCCAGCCCCAAGCCGTCAGCCAAGACCACTTTTTCAGGGTTCGGCCGCGGATGGCCAACAAGTAAATGGGCACGGCAATAACCGAGGAATGGCCAAAGAAATACTCGGCAAAGGTCCAGGGGTTGTTGCCGAAGGTGTTTTCCGGAGTGAGCAAAGCGTGCATCCCGCCCATGATTCCCCAAAAAAACAAGGGGTAAAACGCCCACTTTTTGCGCAGGGTCAACGCCAAAAAGGCCAACACGCGGCTGAAGGAGCACAGGTGAATGGGCAAGCTGTTGCTCAGGGTGTAGTCTCCGCGCAGGGCCACGTACCCTTGCACCATGACGTACGATCCCAAGATGGCGATTCCCCAGCCCTGTTCAAACCGACGTCGGAACGAATCCGTAGCGTAGCGGGAAACTCCATAGCCCACCAGTATTTGTGCGGTCAGCAGGGCCCATCCCATAAACCACCAAAAGGAACCGAGTGGAATGACGTGGTGCTCGTTCATGCGGTTGCTCTTTTGGGGAGTAGATAATTGAAGAAAATGAGGCGCAAAACGCCGTAGTGCAGCAAGGCGGCGGCTTCAAAGCCCAAGATGTAGTAAGGCCACTCGCCCACCACAAAGGGATTCTCCGCTGTTGGAGGGGCCACCAAGAACATGTAGTTGCCGCCTACGGCCAGATTGATCAGGTAAATCGGCAGCAAGAGGACGTTGTTCCAAAAAAACGCCTGCAACCAGCCGTTGGCCGGAATGCGCCATCCGCCCACAAACACGCTGTAGAGCGGAACCAAAATGATTCCGGCGTGGCTGAAGTAGTATTCCACCAGCATGAAGGAACCCCCTCCTAAGGTACTTTCTGGCGTCATTAACGAATGAAATCCGCCCACAATGCCCCAGAAGAACAGTGGAACCAGGGCCCACTTCTGGCGGAAGGTCAGGTAAAGCACCGCCAAAAACCGGCTGAACCAACACAAGTGCAGCGGGAGACTTTCTTGCAGGCTCCAAGAGCCGTCCAGTACTTGGTAGAATTGTCCGAAGGCAAAAAAGCCCAAAATGACCCATCCCCACCACCGCTCAAATCGCTCGCGCGTGGCTTCCGTTGCGGACTTTCCAATCCAAAAAACAACGGCTCCGTAGACCGCAAAAATGAGCCATCCTCCCCACCACCAGCTGGAGCCAAAGGGAATTATATGATGCGTTTCCACGGTTCCAAGGTAGGTAAATTTTGCAGTAAATCAAGTGTTTGCAACGCTTCCGGTCAAGCGGTTTTCCAGTAAAAAGGACTGATTTCACTGGGGAATCAAGCCTGCACCGGGGTGGCGGCGGATGTTATTTTTGGGTACCGGTATGCCCAAATCCTCCCGCCCCGCGTTCGGTTTCCGGGAGCACCTCAACGGGCGCCCACTCCACCTGGGCATAAGTGGCCAGGACCAGCTGCGCAATGCGGTCGCCGGGAGCAATGGTGAACGGTTCAGCTCCTAAGTTGATGAGGATCACGCCCACGTCACCGCGGTAATCGGCGTCGACGGTTCCCGGACTGTTGAGGACTGTTATTCCGTGTTTCAATGCCAGCCCGCTGCGCGGCCGCACTTGGGCTTCAAACCCCTCCGGCAGCGCCAGGGAAAGTCCGGTGGGTACCAACACCCGTTCGCCGGGTTGGAGCACTTTAGGTTCCTGAACGTGGGCCCGAAGGTCCAAGCCCGCACTGCCCACGGTGGCGTAGGCCGGCAAGGGGTACGGGGAGCGGTTGACTACGGAAACGTGCATCATGGGTTAAGTGTTTGGGAGGGGGTGGAGTTCCGGCGCCAACGGTCTGGACGCTCAACGGCAAAAACGACGGCAGCATAAACCCCTGCAGCCAAGATTTGGAGGAGCGGTACGCCAGAAGCCAAAAACGCTCCGTAGCCGCACGCTGCCGCCGCAACCAGGTACAAGGAGATTTTCCCGACCTCATACGGAACGGGGAAGTACTTGGTGCCCAAGCCGTAGGAGACCAGGGTCATGCCGGCGTAGCTCACCAAGGTGGCCCAAGCGGCTCCCTCAATGCCCCACCGGGGAATCCAAACCCAGTTCAGCACCACGGTCAACGCAAACCCTACCAGGGTTACGCGCAGCGCCAAAGACGTTTTGTCGTTCAGTTTGTAGCCTAGGGACAACTGGGTGTTGAGGGCCAAAAACAGGTTGGCACACAGCAATATGGGGAGCAGGTAGAGGTGGTCCCAGTACTTGGCGGCAATAAAGTGCTTGAGCAGGTCCAATCCCGCCAAAACCGAAACCATGCCCAAGCCCACCACCGCCACAAAAGCGCGCGTGGTGCGGGCCAGCATCGGTGCGGCATTGCCTTGGCCGCCCGCTTTGAAGAAAAAGGGCTCCGCTGCGTAGCGAAAGGCCTGGTTGAACATGACCAAAAAGATGGATAGTTTGTAGATGGCGGAATACGTGCCGACGTCGGCCAAACTGGTCTCTGCGGGCAGTAAATACTTGATGAAAAAGCGGTCGGCCATTTCGTTGGCAACGCCGGGCAATCCCGCCAGCAGCAAGGGGAATCCAAAGGCTAGCATTTGGCGCCAAACGGTCCAATTGAAGGACGGAAGGCGAATGGCCCGCCACTCCGGCCACAAACACAAGAGCATGAACAAGGACGCGCCCAGGTTGGCCACCAAAACCCACTGGACGGTATGGGCGTCAAATGCCGGGTTCTGCGCGGGGTACCATTGGTAAAAGAACAAGTTGAGCACTATGTTGACCAGGATCAATCCGGTCTTGATGGCCACAAAGCGCGCCGCCTTACCTTGAGCGCGGAGTCGGGCAAAGGGAACCGCTGCGACGGCTTCAAACGCCACAATGAGGCCCATGCCCAAGACCAATTCCGGCCGACTCCCGTACCGCAAAACCTCGGCCAGAGGTTTGTAGAACAAGCTCAATACCAGCAAGAAAAAAACTGTAGTCCCCAAAATGGACAGCAGCGAGGTGCTGTACACAGATTCCGAATTGGCGTCCGACCGCTGGCTGAACCGAAAATAGGCCGTCTCCATCCCGTAGGTGAGTACCACCATCAAAAAGGCAATAAACACGTAGAGGTCTGAGTAGGCTCCGTACTCGGCTTTGGGAAGCACTGCGGTGTGCAGCGGGGTCAGCAAAAAATTGAGCAAGCGGGCCACAATGCTGCTCACGCCGTAGAGCGCAGCATCCCCGACAAGTTTTTTAACGGTGCCCACGGGGTAAAAGTACGAACTGAAGAAGATGGGCTCGCTGTTTGGGATCGCGCAATCGTTTGAAGAGGCTCAGAAATCAAGGACCAACCCGCCCCATACCGCAAGGACCACCTCCCTCCGTTCGTTGTTTCGGCAACAAAAATAAAAAATTTACTTAGTGTACCGCGCACACTTTGAAAAATTATTCTATATTTGCCCTGTTGGATTGGTTTTTCTGAGCTGTTTCGACACAAGGGTTAGAGAAACGTCGTCTTTTGGGCGGCGTTTTTCGTTTTTTAACAATTTGGTAATCTGCGGCCGTGCTGCATTTTGCCGGTTCCCCGGAGGACTCCAACCGCCGCTCCCTCGCCCATCCCTCGCGCGCGCTGTATCTTTGCCTCCTATGGACTCTTCCGCTTCCAACGCACCGCAGCCCGTGGGGCTGTACCCTGCCGCCCGCAAAGTGGGCAACCTGTTGTTTGTATCGGGCATTGGACCCCGGCTGCCCAAAAGCGCCCCGGCAGCTTCCAGCGTTCCTGGCCTCACCTTGGATGCGGCAGGAAACTACCAATCTTTTGATTTTGAAGCCCAAGTCCACAGCGTGATGGCCAATGTGCGGACGGTTTTGGAAGAAAACGGCGCGCAGTGGTCTGATTTGGTGGACGTAACGGTTTTTTTGACCGACATGCGCCGCGATTTTTCGGCCTTCAACCGTCTGTACGCAGAATACTTTGCGGACGTGAATCCGCGTCCGTGCCGCACCACAGTGGAAGTGGGTGCCTTGCCCACGCCCATTGCCGTAGAATTGAAAGTGATTGCTGTGCTCCCATGAAAACGCACTACCCAGAATACAACCAGTTGGACCTCGCTGCCGTACAGCGGGAGGTGCTGACGCAGTGGGAAGCAGAGGAAACGTTTGCGCACAGTTTGGAGCAGCGTGCGGATGCGCCCAATTTTGTCTTTTACGAAGGTCCCCCTTCCGCCAACGGGCTGCCGGGCATCCACCACGTCATGGCGCGTACTCTGAAGGACGCTTTTTGTCGGTACAAAACCCAGCGCGGGTACCGCGTGGACCGTCGGGCCGGATGGGATACGCACGGATTGCCGGTGGAACTGGGCGTGGAAAAAGAGTTGGGCATCACCAAGGAAGACATTGGCAAAACCATCACCATTGAGGAGTACAACGCCGCGTGCCGCAAGGCCGTAATGCGCTACACCGGCATTTGGAACGACTTGACCCGCCAAATGGGCTACTGGGTGGACCAGGAGAACGCCTACGTCACCTACAAGACCCCGTACATTGAGTCCGTTTGGTGGTTGCTTTCCCAGATCTACAACAAAGGCTTGCTGTACAAGGGATACACCATTCAACCGTATTCACCGGCTGCGGGCACGGGCTTGAGCTCCCACGAGTTGAACCAGCCCGGTTGCTACAAAGACGTCACGGATACCAGCGTTACGGCACAATTTGCCGTGGTACCAACGGACCAAAGCAGTGCGCTTTTTGGAGACGCCTCCGTTCACCTTTTGGCCTGGACCACCACCCCGTGGACCTTACCGTCCAACACGGCGCTGACGGTGGGTCCGGACATTGAATACACCCGCATTGCTACGGATAACCCCTACACGCGTTTGGCGGTGGAAGTGGTGCTGGCTACGGCTTTGGTGCCTAATTATTTCAAAGCGGAGGAGGAAGGTTCTGTTTGGACCCGACGCAGCACGCACTTGGGCTCCGAATTGGTGGGGCTGCGCTACGAGCAGTTGCTCCCCGGCGCGTTGCCCCACGAAAACGCAGACCAGGCTTTTCGCGTGATTCCGGGTGATTTTGTGACCACGGAGGACGGAACCGGCATCGTGCACACGGCGCCCACTTTTGGTGCGGACGACGCCCGGGTAGCCGCTGCTGCCGGAGTGCCGCCTCTGTTGGTGTTGAACGAAGACGGCGACCCCGTCCCGTTGGTGGACCTCCGCGGGCGTTTTATTCCGCAAGCCGGCGGCTCTTGGGCCGGAAAATTTGTGAAAAACGCCTACTATTCTGAAGAGGAGGCGCCCAAGTTGAGCGTGGACGAAGAAATCGCCATCCAGTTGAAAACGGAGAACAAGGCGTTCAAAGTTCAGAAGTACGTGCACAGCTACCCGCACTGCTGGCGGACGGACAAGCCGGTCTTGTACTACCCGCTGGACAGCTGGTTCATTCGGGCGACCGCGGTCAAAGAACGCATGCAGGCTCTGAACAGCACCATCCAGTGGAAACCGGCCAGCACGGGAACCGGTCGGTTTGGAAATTGGCTGGAATCCCTGAACGATTGGAATTTAAGCCGTTCGCGGTACTGGGGGATTCCGTTGCCCCTCTGGCGCACAGAAGACGGAAAAGAAACCGTTTGTGTGGGCTCTTTGGAGCAGTTGAAGGAAGCGTTGGACGTTTCGGTTGCGGCCGGGCATATGGCTTCCAATCCGTTGGCCCACTTCACTCCGGGGGACTTTTCCGCCGCCAACTACGACGCTGTGGACTTGCACCGTCCGCACGTAGACGAGTGGGTTTTGACGTCCCCGTCCGGCAAACCCATGCGCCGCGAAACGGATTTGATTGACGTTTGGTTTGATTCTGGGGCGATGCCCTTTGCCCAACTGCACTATCCCTTTGAAAACAAAGAGGCGGTAGACGGAGGGTCTGCTTTTCCGGCAGATTTCATTGCGGAAGGTGTAGACCAAACGCGCGGCTGGTTTTACACCCTGCACGCCATTGCGGCGCTTGTGAAAGACTCCGTGGCGTACAAGAACGTGATCTCCAACGGCTTGGTCTTGGACAAGAACGGCCAAAAAATGTCCAAACGCTTGGGCAATGCCGTGGATCCGTTTGCGGCCATGGACACCCACGGGGCGGACGCGGTGCGCTGGTACCTCCTCACCAATGCCCAGCCCTGGGACAACCTGAAGTACGATCCGGACGGCGTGACGGAAGTTCAGCGCAAGTTTTTTGGCACCCTGTACAACACCTACGGGTTCTTTGCACTCTACGCCAACGTGGACGGATTTGATCCCAAAACCACGCCCGCGGTGGACCCGTCGGACCGTCCGGAAATTGACCGGTGGATTTTGAGCCGACTGCAGTCTTTGGTGGCGGAAGTGACGGAGCAAATGGACCAGTACGAGCCCACCAAGGCCTACCGACCGGTTCAGGAGTTCGTTACGGACCACTTGAGCAATTGGTACGTACGGCTGTGCCGCAGACGGTTCTGGAAGGGCGAGATGGGCGCAGACAAGCGCGCTGCCTACCACACGTTGTACACCTGTTTGGACACCGTGGCGCGGCTCATGGCGCCGCTGGCGCCCTTTTACGCAGACCGCTTGTACCGGGACTTAAACGGCGGAGCCAGCGTGCACCTGTCTTCGTTTCCGGAGGTGGATGCCGCGCAACTAGACGCCGGTTTGGAAGCCCGCATGGATTTGGCCCAAGGACTGACCAGTTTGGTGCTGAGTGTGCGCAAACGCACCAAAATGCGCGTGCGCCAACCGCTAGCGAAAATGCTCGTGCCCGTGCTGAGCGAGGAGCGTCGGGCCGAATTAGCGGCAATCACCCCCTTAGTGCTGGCGGAGGTCAACATCAAAGAATTGGTGCCCGTGACGGCGGAAAGCGGCGTGTTCACCAAAAAAGCCAAGGCCAACTTCAAGGCATTGGGACCCAAGGCCGGCGCCTCCATGAAGGAGGTGGCGGCCGGAATTGCTGGCTTGAGCCCCGAAGCACTGAATGCTTTGGAAACCAGCGGTTCTTGGACCCTCCAACTGCCAAACGGTTCCTTTGAATTGACGCCAGAAGACGTGGAAATCACCACCGAGGTACAAGCCGGCCTGGAAGTGGCCTCCGAACGGGGCCTGACGGTTGCCGTGGACACCGCCCTCACTCCGGAATTGGAAGCCGAAGGTTGGGCCCGGGAAATCGTAAACCGCATTCAAAACCTCCGAAAAGATTCCGGATTGGAAATTACGGACCGCATTTCGCTTTGGGTGCAAGCGCCCAGCCCCCTCCGGGAGGCCTTGCTGGCGCATTCGGAATGGGTTGCGTCCGAAGTTTTAGCCGTTGGCTTGGCCTGGGATTTGCAGGGTGTACCGGCGTCTACCGCGCCGGTGGACGTCGAGGTAGAAGGTTTAACGTGCCAAGTGGCATTGGAAAAGGCGTAACTTTTTTATCTTCACCGCTTCCTAAACCGAATAACCACCTAAACCGCCATGGCTGATACCCATAAAATCCGTTACTCCGACGCCGACTTGGAAGAGTTTCGTTTGTTGATTGTTGACAAAATTGCTAAGGCCGAACAAGACCTGGGCTTGTTGCGCGAACAATTCGCCAACAATTTGAACAACGGAACGGACGATACGTCGCCCGTCTTCAAGAGTTTTGAAGAGGGGTCGGAAACCATGAGCAAAGAAGCAAACGCTCAATTGGCCGCTCGTCAGGAAAAATTTATTCGGGACCTGAAGGCAGCCCTGATGCGCATTGAAAACAAAACCTACGGCATCTGCCGCGAGACCGGCCAGCTCATTAGCAAGGACCGACTGCGATTGGTCCCGCACGCCACGCTGAGCATGGAAGCCAAGAAAAAACGATAAGTGAATTCAGTACCCCGCGGACCCCTTGCCTTGGTTGGCCTTTTGTTGCTGGCCGATCAGGCCTTGAAAATCTACATCAAAACTACCTTCGCGTTTGGCGAAAGTGTGGAACTGCTGCCTTGGTTTCACCTGCATTTCACGGAAAACCCGGGCATGGCGTTTGGGATGGAGTGGGGCGGAACCACCGGTAAATTGATCCTCTCCCTGTTTCGGGTATTGGCTATTGGCTTTATTGGCTGGTGGGGCTGGAAAGAGTGGCGCAGCTGCCGTTCAGCCTTTGCAGAACGTGGATTTTGGTCTGCTCCCCTGCTGATCTACTCCATCGCTTTGATTTTCGCAGGCGCACTGGGCAACGTGCTGGACAGCGCTTTCTATGGCGTACTTTTTGACCGCGGGATGACCTTCCTGCCGATGTTTGAATCGTGGGTGCCTTACGGCGGGGTGGCCGAATGGGGCGGGGGTTATGCCGCCCCACTTTTGGGCAATGTTGTAGACATGCTCTACTTTCCTTTGGTAGATACCCAATGGCCCGACTCCTTCCCCTTTTGGGGCGGCGAGCGCCTGGTCTTCTTTCGGCCCATATTCAATCTGGCCGACGCCGCCATCTCTACCGGTGTGGGCTTGTACGTTTTGACTCAATGGAAAAAACAATCCGAATGATGCGTTCTGCTGTTTTTGTGCTGGGCTTACTGCTTTGGAGCCTGGGCGCGTGGGGACAGTCGGCCTGCGAGCTGCCATTACGCATTGCCCGCGAGAACATGATGCACCACATTGGTTATTTGTCCTCGGACGAATTGGAGGGACGTTATCCGGGTACCGACGGCGCTGAAAAGGCGCGTCAATACATTGCCCAAGTGTTGCGTGAGAACGGTGCTGCGCCCGCCGTATCCGACGACGGTTCTCAGTGGTTTACCGTGGCCCGCTTGGCGTCGTTTCCGGCTGACCGAAACTCCGCAGTGCCTCTAAAGACAGGCGTTGCGCTGAAAAATACCTTCCCCCACCCCCACACCACCAACGGCGCAGCCTCCGGGAAAATCAAACGCGTTGGATACGGAATTGATGCCCCAGATTTGGGCCGCAACGATTTTCGAAACAAACGAATTGCCGGAAAAATTGCGGTCATCCAAGCCGGCACGCCGGACGGCAAGGGTCCGCACGGAAAATTTGCCAAACACTTGGACTTGGACACCCGGATCGATCGTGCCGCGAGCGCGGGAGCAGTGGGTGTGGTTTTGGTTCCCGGTAAAAAAGACAACTTACTGCCGGAACCGTTTTACAAGAGCACTCGGCCGGGAAGAATTCCGGTCGTCGTACTGCCAGAGGGCTCCGTGCCGCGGGGAACGATGGAGTTAAACGCCTTTGTGCAGCGCGAAAATGCTCAAGCCGCCAACGTGTGTGGTTTTGTGGACCACGGCGCCTCCAAAACGCTGGTGTTGGGCGCGCACTACGACCACTTGGGTTGGGGTTTGGAACATTCGCTGCACCGCGGAGAGCCCGCCATCCACAACGGCGCGGACGACAACGCCTCCGGAGTTGCCGTGGTGCTGGAAGCGGCGCGGCTCTTGAAGGAATGGCCCACCGCCAAGGCGTTCAACTACTTGATTGTGGGTTTCAGCGCGGAAGAAGACGGACTGCTGGGGTCTCAGCACTTTGTAGCCAACCGGCCTGCTGAATTCAAGGAATTGTTTGGCATGCTAAATTTTGACATGGTGGGGCGCATGGAAAAGGGCAATCCATTGATTGTGAGCGGCACCGGAACGGCGTTGGAGTGGTCGGAGGTCTTGAGCCGCGCCACGTGCTTGCCCATCTCCTTGAAAACCGAATCCGCGCCAGGAAGCGCGTCGGATCACGCCTCCTTTTACCGCCAAGGCATTCCCGTTTTGCATTTTTTCACAGGCGCCCACGGAGACTACCATCGTCCGTCCGACGACGTCGATAAAATTGAACCCCTCAGCGTGGAGTATACCTTGCGCACCTTGTTGGCCACCGTGGAAGTACTTTCCCAAGCTCCGGCACTCACGCAACAGGATGTCAAGGAACCCACCAACGAGAGTGCTGCCTCCTTCAAAGTAACCCTGGGCGTGGTCCCGGACTACGCATTTGCGGGCAACGGCATGCGTATTTCTGGTGTCTCCCCTGGAAAACCGGCGGAGAAAGCCGGCCTGGTGGCCGGTGACGTGGTCGTAGAATTGGGCGGAATGCCCGTTCGGGACATGACGTCCTACATGACGGCGCTGTCTGCTTTCAGCAAGGGCCAAAAAGCCAAAGTAGTGTTCGTTCGAAACGGCGAACGCTTGGCCAAAGATGTTGTGTTTTGAGTACCAAATCTCCCCGTATCGCCGTCATAGGCGGCGGCAGCTTTGCCACCGCGCTCATCAAATTGTTGGCCAACAACAACGAATACGTGGGCTGGTGGGTTCGAGATCCGGAGATGGCCTTGCACATCCAACGATTCCACCACAATCCACGCTACCTCACGGACGTTGAGCTCAATACGGAACATTTGGCAATTGATTCAGACCTGGATTCCGTAGTGGAAGATGCAGATATAATTGTGCTGGCTGTGCCTTCGGCGTTTTTGAAAACCGCGCTGGAAAACCTACACGTTTCGTTGGAGGGGAAAAAAGTGTTTTCTGCCATCAAGGGAATTGTGCCGGACAGCAACCAAATTGTAGGTGAATTCATGCACGACACCTACGGAGTTGATTACAAGGACTTTGGGGTAATCGTTGGGCCCTGCCACGCCGAGGAAGTGGCTCTGGAACGGTTGAGTTACCTAACCGTTGCCTCGGAGAGCGCAGAGGCCGCCCGGTACATGGCGGACATGCTGGCGTGCACGTACTTGCGCACCCAAGTCTCCGACGACATCTACGGCACGGAGTACGCCGCCGTTTTGAAGAATATCTACTCCATCGCTTGCGGCATTTGCCACGGCTTGGGGTACGGAGATAATTTCCAAGCGGTTTTGGTCAGCAATTCTGTTCAGGAAATGAAGCGGTTCATCAAGGCCGTGCACCCCATCAAGCGAGACATCAACGGCTCGGAGTACCTGGGAGACCTTTTGGTTACAGCATATTCGCAATTCAGCCGCAACCGCACCTTCGGAACCATGATTGGAAAGGGGTATACGGTGCGCTCCACCATGCTGGAAATGAACATGGTAGCGGAAGGATACTACGCCACAAAATTGATCAAGTCGGTCAAAAAAAACCACGACGTTCGGATGCCCATTGCCAATGCGGTGTACAAAATCCTGTACGACGGGGAGTCTGCCCGCAAAACGATGGCCAAGCTCGCTGAAAAATTAGCGTAAGGCCCCGCCGGACTTCGTACCTTTGGGGTTCTAAATTGCACCGCTATGAATGCATGGGCTATTTTTCTGGGCATTGTTGGACCGTGGCAGATCGTATTGATCGTTGCCGTGGTGGTTTTGTTGTTCGGTGGTAAAAAAATTCCGGAATTGATGCGCGGCCTCGGCGGCGGCGTGAAGGAGTTTAAAAACGCCATGAAGGACGAAGACGCTCCCGCGAAGAAAGAGGAAAAGAAAGACTGATGGGTTTTTCGCCGCTGATGGACTACCGCGCGGTTTCCGCGGGGAAGACTACCTGTGCCGCTTTGGTGGAGGAAGCTTTGGCGCGCGCCGGGCAGGCCGCTGATCTCAATATTTTCATTGAATTGTTCTCGGAGTCCGCCCGGGCCCAAGCTGCGGCAGTGGATGCCCGTTTGTTGGCCGGTGAATCCTTGCCTTTGGCGGGAATGGTGGTGGCACTGAAAGACAACCTTTGCTACCGCGGCCACAGAGTTTCTGCCGGTTCCAAAATGCTGGAGACGTTTGAAAGTTTGTTTTCGGCCACGGCCGTGGAGCGTTTGGAAGCAGCAGGTGCAGTGTTTTTGGGCCGCACCAACTGCGACGAATTCGCCATGGGCTCGTCCAACGAAACGTCTTACTACGGACCAGTGCGCAATCCGTTGGATCCCAGCAAAGTTCCCGGAGGCTCTTCGGGCGGTTCTGCCGCCGCGGTGGCCGCGGGCTTGTGCCATGTAGCCTTGGGCTCGGACACCGGCGGCTCCATTCGCCAGCCCGCTGCGTTTACGGGCATTGTGGGCATGAAACCAACCTACGGCCGCATTTCGCGCCACGGGCTGATTGCCTACGCTTCCTCCTTTGACCAAATCGGGCCCTTCGCTCACACCTTGGAAGACGCTGCTGCGGTTTTGGAAATCATGTCCGGCGCCGACGCCTTTGACGCCACGGTCTCTTCCCGTCCGGTGGTGTCCTCGCCGCCCATTGCGCCCGAGGGGCCCCAGCGCTACGCTTATTTTCAGGCCACCTTGGACCATCCGGGGTTGGACGCAAACATCCGGACTGCCTTGGAGGCCCTGTTTGACCAGCTTCGCTCCGCAGGACACACGGTAGACGCCGTCGATTTTCCCTACCTGGATCAATTGGTCCCCTTGTACTACGTTTTGACCACGGCCGAGGCCAGCGCCAATTTAGCGCGGTACGACGGCGTTCGCTTTGGGCACCGCTCGGAGCAAGAAGTGGACGATTTGGACGGGCTGTTGAAAGCATCGCGGTCTGAAGGTTTTGGGCTGGAAGTGCAGCGCCGCATTCTGTTGGGCACGTTTGTTTTGTCCAGCGGTTACTACGACGCCTACTACGGCAAAGCGCAAAAAGGCCGACGCCTGCTGCGCGACCACGCGGAGTCGCTGCTGACCCGCTACGACGCCTTGTTGTCTCCCACCTCTCCGCACACGGCCTTTCCCATCGGGCGAGAGAACTCGGACCCCACGGTCATGTACCTGGAAGATTTGTACACCGTGCACGCGAACCTGACCGGTTTGCCGGCATTGAGTTTGCCGGGTGGACTGCACCCCAACGGACTTCCGTGGGGGTTGCACATCACCACCGGAAGGTTTGAGGAACCGGCACTGTTTGCACACGCCGCCTTGCTGCAAAAAACTCTAAACACCCACTGAAGATGGGTTGGGGCTGGCGGTTCGCAGGAGTGCTGTCGGCCTTCCTCGTGGGTCCTGTGCTCTGGGCACAAGAGGAGTTGGACACGGTAAAGGGGGTTCCAACGGAAGCTCTGGAGCCCGGACTTGCCGCCTTGGACAGCACCCTGGAACAAGCCGCCGTTCGCACCGCACCGTCGGACTCGCTGATCCAGTACCGATTGCGGGTTTTGGACGAGCGTACCGCCTTTCCTTTGGTGTACAACCACCACGTCAAAAACTACATTGACCTGTATACCAAGCGCCGATCAGCACTGATCAGCCGGGTATTGGGGCGCAGCGCCTACTATTTTCCGCTGATCGACAAAATCTTTACCAAGCACGGTATTCCGCTGGAATTGAAGTATTTAGCAGTTATTGAAAGTGCCTTGGATCCCCGTGCCCAAAGTCCCGCGGGCGCCAAGGGGCTGTGGCAATTCATGTACAGCACCGCCAAAATGAAGGGGCTGGAAATCAACGGATTCATCGACGAACGCGCGGATCCCATCAAGAGTACGGAAACGGCCGCTCGCTATTTGAAGGAACTGTACCGCATTTTTGGGGATTGGAATTTGGTGCTGGCGGCGTACAACAGCGGCCCGGGCAATGTGGCCAAGGCCATCCAGCGAAGCGGCGGCATTCGCGATTACTGGGCGCTGCGGCCCTATTTGCCCAAAACCACGTCCGGCTACGTTCCGGGATTTATTGCGTTGGTCTACGTGATGGAATACGCACAGGATCTGCAACTTCCCGCCCAAGAGCCCCCCTATCGGTACGACCAACTGGACACCGTAGACATTAAAAAAGGACTGTCCTTGGCCGTGCTCAGCAAAACGTTGCGCGTGGACGAGGAAGTCTTGGCGGACCTCAATCCGGCCTATCGATTCCGACAAATCCCCGCGCCGCAACCCGGCGGACACGCCTACCACGCGGTACTGCCCCGCGAGGCTGCGCAGTTGTTTATTGCCTTGGAAGATTCCATTTACGCCCTGGAGCCCCTGGCCATCGCGGCGCCCGCAGCGGCTCCCAAGCCCGCGGCACCCAAGCCCACCATTCGGACCCACACCGTGCGCAGTGGAGACACCTTGACGGCACTGGCGCGACGCTACGGCGTAACGGTGAAGGAAATCCAAGCCTGGAACGGCCTCAAAGGCGAACGCATCGATATTGGCCAGCGTTTAAAAATTAAGCGGTGATGAAGTACGGAACGAAGCGCGCGCTGCGCTACGCCCTAGTTGTGTGGGGACTGTTTGGAGCCGTCAGCTGCGACACCTCTTCCTCCAACGAGCGTATTTTACCGGACAGCAACGGCTCTCCCGGAGAGCTGCTGGTGGTGGCCGACGACTCGGTCTGGTTTGGCGGAACGGGCATTGTGGTGGCGGAGACCTTGGGCGGCCCCATGGACGGGTTGCCGCAATCCGAGCCGAAATACAAGTTGACGCGCATTCCGCACGCAGCCTTTAAGCCTTTGGTGCAGCGGAGCAAGGCGTTGCTGCGGTTGGTGGTGCAGCCCGATTCCGTGGGGGTATACCGTGCCTACGATGTTTGGGCCAGTCCTCAACTGGTGGTTACCGTGGTGGCTGCGCGGGCCGCCGATTTTCCCGAATTATTGAAACAGGAACAAGCGCGTTTGGAGCAGTGGTTTGGCGAGCACGACCGCACTGCGCTGGCGGGGCGCTTGAAAGAGTCTGCCCAACCGATGCCGGAAGAGCTTAAAACTTTGGGATTGAATCAATTGCAGGTTCCTTCGGGGTTTGGCGTGACGTTGGCTAAAGATACCCTCGTCATTTTGCGTTTGGACGGTAAAAAAACGACCCAGTTTTTGATGTGCTCCCGGTCCCGATGGACCCCAGAATGGCGCAGTCGGATACAATCCACCCGGGACACGCTGCTGAAGCGTCATTTTGAAGGCGGACAGCCGGAGTCCTACATGGCTACGGAAATGCGCTTGGCGCCCACGCTCAAGCCCACCCAAATCGACGGTCTTCCCGCGGTGGAGACCCGCGGACTGTGGCGAACCTACGGTGATTTCATGGGCGGGCCGTTCTTGTCCTACGCCGTAGCGGATTCCGCAGGGGGTTATGTGTACGCCTTGAATGCACTGGTGTACTCCCCTGGAACCCCCAAACGACTGACCCTGTTGGAATTTGAAACTACATTGCGCGGGGCCAAGTTCCGCAGAGGGAAGTAATCTCGAGTTTCGTAAGCCGTTTTATTCCAAGAGTGACCGCAGCACAGGAAGGCTTCGCGGCGCACGAAAATTGGGCAACTGCACTTCCAAATAGCGAATCAGGCCGTCTACCCATTGGCCGCGCTGCGGCTGTCCCGGCGTCTGACCTTCCTCCAACCAACGTCCCCAAGCCAGAACCACCTCCGGCTCCAAAACATCCGGATGCACGGGGGGGTGGGTGCCAAATTGTCCTTCACGCAGATCCATCCAAAGCAAAGCGGGCGGGGGCGTGCAGCCCAATCCCAAATGCTCCAGCAACAGCAAAAGAGCCTCCACCACCGCCATGGGCGATGGCGGCTCAGAGGCCACCAAAGCGGCGCGCCACAACAAGGCGTCGGCGAAAAATCCTTCGTCCGATTCGCCTTCTTGCAGGGCGCTGGACCAAATTTCAGCCACCAAAAGGGCGACGGATTGCGTCAAAGGATGGCGAGGTGCCGCAGCATCTAAAACCCGTACTTCCTGTATGTTCTCCAATTGCCCTCTGCACTTCCGGGTAACAACCGCTTCCAAAAAAGTCAGGGGCAGAAGATGGGCCGGGCGCACCGTAGAACGCTTGCTGTGGGTGCCGTAGAGGTAGTAGCGTTGCAGGCCAAATCGGTCCGTGTAGGCGTGCACCACTTTGGCGTGTTCACCAGAGGCAAACACCCCCAATACCAGCAAATTGCATTTTTCCAGCGGGCCCATGGTCAGCGCCCGTGGCGGGCAACGGCAACGGTGGCCACGTGGGTATCTGTGCCCAAGTCGTCTGTGGCGTAGACTTGGTAGATTCCCGCGGGAGCCGGTTCGCCGTTGAGCGAATTTCCGGGCCAAACCAAGGTGCCGCCCCACGCGGTTGCTTCAAAGACCAAGCGGCCGGAGCGGTCCGTAATCTTGCACCGAACGTTGGCTTTGAGCCCGCGCACAGAAATGGGGCCGGTGTAGTCCGGCGGCACGGGGTTGGGGAAGGCTACCACGTCGCCAAACGTTTCGCCGCCGGCGGTGGCGCCGGCGCGGAAGGACTGAAGACCGCGGTCCGTGCCCATGAAAACTTCTCCCGTAACGGGGTCTACGGCCAAGGAGGTAATGCGGTCCGACAGCATGGGGGAGTTGGTGGACGTCAGATGCATCAATTCCTCCAACCCGTCCGGACTCAACAAAAAGAGCCCGCCAGACTGCGTTCCAACCCACTTCCGGTTGCCGCCGTCCACGGCAATACAGGAAATGCGCTCGGAGCCCAAAACCTTTTGAACCACGCCGTTCTCCTCGCGCAAAATAGGCTGCGCGTCAATGGATCGGCCCGGATTGAAGACGTTGTACGGCGTGTAGATTACGGCCAAACCGTCGGTAGTGCCCACCCAGAGCTCGCCGTCTTGATCGAATGCCAGCGCTTGCACGTCCGGACTGGGCAAATTGCCGTCCCCCGCGCCCGTAGTGATTCGGCGCACCTGCACGGAGGAACCGTCGACCTCCGCACAAACAATGCCCTTGGTGCGGCTGATCATCCAAATCCGGCCGTCCTCGTCCAGGGCAAGGTCCTTGATGGCTTCGCCGCTGAATTGGCCCAAGTTGTAGGCCGTCCAGGTACCGTCTGGGGTTCGCTTGTAGAGGTTGTTGGTGGCCAAAGAGGCCGTGGCCCAGAGGGTTCCGTCCGGAGCAAAGGTGAGTCCACCCACGCGTACGTCGTTGGCAGTGGAAGCCAGCGCCGGCCCCAGCGGGCTGTTGGTGGCGTCCCAGCGCTCCACAAACTGCCCGTTGTGCAAATGAACCACGCCCTTGCCCCAGCTGCCCAGGTACACGTGGGAAGTGTCCGTGGGATCCACCGCTACCGCCACCAGATCCTTGGCGTTGTCCACGTTGGCGTCTTGCCGGGCAGACCACCGTCCTCCGGTGAAGACAAACAGGCCGTCGTTGTTGAACTGGGCCGTCCACGTGGCGTCCAGGGAACCCGGAGCTACGTAGAGCTTGTCTCCCGGGGAAGCCATGCGGTAAACGTTTCCGGTGGGCGGGCCCGACGGTACCCGGTGTTGCGCATAGGTGGGGTTGTCCTTGAACGTCAGACCGCGAAAACTGTTGGCCGTCCACAAGATTTGGCGCTGCGCGTCCCAAACCAATCCTCGGGGTCGGAATCCGGCGTTGTTGCCGGTACCGGGAGACATGATTGGGCTCGTTTGCCATGCAGCGCCAGCTCCGGGAAGCACTTCCAACACGTCAAACGAGCGCGCCACCCAAAATCCAACGCCTTGGGGAACAATCTGGTACAAGGAGGAGGGGATGTCCAATCCGTCGTCCACCGTGCGCCATTGGCCGTTTCGCCGGATGGACAAGGAGTCGCCTGCTGAGGTGGGTACGCCAACGGCCAACTGGGGATCCGCAACCGACGGATGGGCCGCAACGAGGGTCACCACTTGGCCTTCCCATTGAGCGTGTCGGTGCCAAACCGACGGATCGTACCAGGGGTCTACTTGCGCGGCGGCCACCAAACCTTGGCCCGTGGCCACCCAAACGGAGTCTGCCCGGGTGCTGGTGCCGTATACTACTTCTTCCTGGGCATTGGGGCCCACCAAGTAGGTTCCCACCACCAACTGGGTTGCCAAATTCAATTCCACCAGCCCAAAATCCGTGGACAGCAAGGCGCGTCCCGCGCGGGGCGTCCCAGGGGCTCCGCAGTGGATGTGGTTGACCTTCTTTTTGCCCGGGTAGAGGGCAGAACGCACCAATTCCGGCACGTTGACAATTTTCTCGTTGCGGATCAAGTCCAAATTGCCGTTGCGGTAGCCCACCACCACCCAGTCCGTGACGGGGTCGTAGGCCAAGGAGGTAATGTCTACGTCCGTGAGGCCCTCCACCTTGGTCAACGGTTCCACGAATTTTTCGTCCGCGTGGTACCGGAACAGTCCGCTGCCGGAGGCTACAAAAACCCACGGCCCGGCCTGGACCACGTGGGTGGACAGTCGGTACGGCAAATGGGAACGCCACTGGCCCACCGGCTGAATCTGCGCGGTGGCCGTGAAGGTCAAAACGAATGCCCCAAGGAGGGCGTGGAGGGTGGTTTTGCGCGGCATAGAGTAGTGCAAAGATGCGTATCTTCGTGACATGGCCTGTAGCTCCTGTTCATCAAGCGGCGGAATCCCCAGTGGTTGCGGAAACAACGGTTCCTGCGGTACCCACTCCTGCGGCAAGTTGACGGTGTTCAACTGGCTGACCAACATGGAGTTGCCGGAGGGGCAAGAACCCTGTTGGTGGGTGGAGGTTCGCTTCAAAAACGGGCGCAAAGACTTCTACTACAACGCACACCAATTGCATTTTTATGTGGGCAACGCCGTGGCGGTGGAAACCGGAACCGGTGGATACGACATTGGCAGCATTTCCCTGACCGGGGAATTGGTGCGCGTGCAAATGCGCAAAAAGGCTGCAGACACGGACGTTGCGGCAGCGCGCAAGCTCCTCCGCAAGGCCACCGAACGCGACCTGGAAAAATGGGAAGCCGCCCGTGCCAAAGAAGGCGAATGGATGACTGCTTGCCGCCAAATGGCGGTTCAACACGGCCTAAACATGAAGGTTTCGGACGTTGAGGCCCAAGGCGACGGCTTCAAAGCGTTCTTTTATTACACCGCTGAAGAGCGCGTGGATTTTCGTCAATTGGTTCGGGATCTTTCTGCGGCCTTGGGCATACGGGTGGAGATGCGCCACATCGGTGCCCGCCAAGAGGCCGGACGCTTGGGAGGACTGGGCATTTGCGGACGCGAATTGTGCTGCTCCACCTGGCTGACGGATTTTCGGGCGGTCACTACGGCTGCTGCCCGGTACCAGTCCTTGAGTTTGAACCCCCAGAAGTTGGCCGGCCAATGCGGCAAACTGAAGTGCTGCCTCAATTTTGAATTGGATCAGTACGCGGAGGCCATGAGCATTTTCCCCGAGGGGAAGAAAATCAAAACCGAAAAGGGCGAGGCAGAAATGCAAAAAATGGACATCCTGCGCGGCATGATGTGGTTTGCCTACCGGGACGACCGCGCCACGTGGATTGCGTTGAAAGCAGAAGACGCCAAGGCAATGATGGACATGAATGCACGTGGCGAGAAACCTGCTGCGTTGGAAGACAAGCAAGTGGTGGAGCACCGCGTCAAAGCGGATGATTTCGTTGAAATTGTTGCCCCCACAGAAGATTCATTGACCCGTTTCGACAAGCCCAAAAAGAAAAACCGTTCGTTCAATAAACGTGGAAACCGTCCGCCGCAAAAAAAAGCCTAAACTCCTGATTGTAGGAGTTTTGTTGATCCTTGGGTGTGCTGTTGGGTGCGCCGATGGGGACGCTCTGTTTCGGGATTTTGTGGACCTTCCTGCTGCCGGATGGGAACGGGATTCCGCCGTTCAATTCGATGCGTCGGTAACTGACACGGCGCAGCCGTACGTGATGCTGGTTTCCGTGCGGCACACCCAAGCGTATCCGTACCGCAACCTCTACTTGGGACGTCAAATCATTGGGGCCGACGGTATTGAATATCAGGATACCGTGGAAATTCAGCTCGCGGACGACCGCGGAACTTGGCTGGGCGAGGGCGTGGGTGGGATTAAAACCCTGACCGTTCCGTTTCGGGGACAAGCCGTGTCGTTCCAAAAAGCGGGTCCGTACCGTTTTCGATTTCAACACGTAATGCGCGAAAATCCCTTGCCGGGCGTGCGCAGCGTAGGATTCACCATTGAACCTGCCGATGCCTCCCGCCGCTAAACCTACCGAGCCGCGCGATTTTCGCCGCGAAGTGCGAATCTTTTGGCTTGCTCTATTGTCCGTGCCCTCCCTCATCCTTTTGGGACTTTTTTTGGCCTGGATTGGAGCGTTCGGCGCCTTGCCGTCCACCGAAGAAATTGCGAACCCCAAGAGTTTTCTAGCCACCCAAATAGTCGACGCCAACGGGGAGCAACTGGGCACTTTTTTTGAAGAAAATCGCGTCCATACCGAATACGATCAACTTCCTCCCCACTTGGTTCAAGCCTTGGTGGCCACCGAAGACGAGCGTTTTTACGACCACGCCGGAATAGACTTTCGCTCGTTGGGGCGTGCCTTGGCCAGTTTCGGTACCCAAGGGGGTGGGTCCACGCTGACCCAGCAGTTGGCCAAACAGATGTTCCACGAGCCAGCGTCCAGCAAAGCGGGCCGGGTACTGCAAAAATTCAAGGAGTGGATCATTGCGCTGCAACTGGAATCAAGGTACACCAAAGACGAGATTATTGCGCTGTATTTCAATCAGTTCGACTTCCTTTACCAGGCGGTAGGCGTACACAGTGCCTCCCGCATTTACTTCGGTAAAAACCCGCAGCAATTGACGGTTCCGGAGGCCGCGGTCCTGGTGGGCATGGTGAAGAACCCGTCCATCTACAATCCCGTTCGTCGGCTGGAAGAGGCTACGGCGCGCCGCAACACGGTGCTTCGCCAAATGGAGCGAAACGGGTACCTGACGGAGGAAGAATATGCCGCATTCGCCGCTACCCCACTGGAAATTCGGTTCAACCCGCAAACGCACGACCGCGGGCTGGCTCCGTACCTGCGCGAATACATTCGGGGCGAACTCAAAGAATGGGTGAAAGACCACCCCAAGCCAGACGGGTCGTCGTACAATTTGTACACCGACGGCTTGAAAATTTACACGACGGTGGACATCCGCATGCAGCGCTATGCGGAAGAGGCGGTTGCCGAACACCTGTCCAACCTGCAGCGGGTATTTTTCAAGCAAATCAAGGGACGCAAATACGGTCCTTTCTACTTCCAAGGAAACGCGGAAGAACAGTACCAAACCATCATGAACCGGGGGATGAAGCAAACCCCGCGGTACCGAAATTTGGTGGAGTCCGGTGCCAGCGAGGCGGAAATTCAGCGCATTTTCCGGACCAAAATCCCCATGAAGGTCTTCAGTTGGAAAGGGCCGGTGGACACGGTGCTGAGCCCGCTGGACTCCATCCGCTACATGAAGTCCTTCTACCAGTGCGGTTTGCTCAGCGTGGAGCCCCAAACGGGCTTTGTGAAGGCCTGGGTGGGCGGCATTGACTACGCGCATTTCCAGTACGACCACGTGGCGCAAGGCCAACGCCAGGTGGGCTCTACCTTCAAACCGTTTGTGTACGCTGCGGCCATGGAGCAGAAAAAGTTTTCGCCGTGCATGGAAGTGCCCAACCAAAAGGTGTGCATTCAGGCCGGTGAATTTGGCCTGACCGAAGACTGGTGCCCCAGCAATTCAGACGACGAATACGGCGGACTGCTCACCCTGAAGCAAGCGCTTGCCAAGTCCGTGAACACCATCACCACCTACTTGATGAAGCAAATCGGCCCGCAGGCCGTGGTGCAACTGGCGCGTGCCTTGGGCATGACGTCGGACCTGCCGGAAGTGCCCTCCATCGCGCTGGGAACCGTCGATTTAACGGTGGAAGAAATGGTGGGCGCATACACCGCCTTTGGCAACGGGGGCGTGTACACCAAACCCATTGTGATTACGCGCATTGAAGACAAGAATGGCGTAGTGCTGGACGAGTTTGTGCCGGAGTCCCACGAGGCGCTTTCCCCAGAGGTGGCTTATGCGGTTACCAGCCTCCTTTCCGGCGTTACCGAGTACGGAACGGGGGCCCGACTGCGCTCCTCCGGTGGCGGTTATCCGGACAACGTAGTCACCGGCTTCCCGTATGCCTTCAACAACCCGATTGCCGGCAAAACCGGCACCACGCAAAACAACTCCGACGGCTGGTTCATGGGCATGGTTCCCAACTTGGTTACCGGTGTTTGGACCGGATGCGACGACCGTGCCGCGCACTTTGGCTCCACCGTTTTTGGACAGGGCGCCACCACGGCTCTTCCCGTTTGGGCCCTGTACATGCGCAAATGCTACGCCGATCCCGCACTGGGCGTGCGGTCCAACGCTTTTGACTTGCCTTCCACCCCGATGACCATCCGTACTGACTGCAGAGCCGCAGCGGCAGAAGAGGCCACGGACGAGTGGAGCGAATTTGATTGAACCATGATAGACAAACGCGTAGCTAACGCCGACGAGGCCGTAGCCGGCTTGGAAGACGGCATGACCGTGCTTTTTGGGGGGTTTGGCCTGAGCGGCATCCCGGAAAACGCCATTGCGGCCGTTCGCAAACGCGGATCCCGCAACTTAACCTGCGTATCCAACAACGCAGGGGTAGATGGTTTTGGCTTGGGCCTCTTGCTGGAAACCCGGCAAGTGAAGAAAATGATTTCTTCGTACGTCGGCGAAAACGCGGAATTCGAACGCCAAATGCTCTCCGGTGAACTGGAGGTGGAATTGATCCCGCAGGGAACCTTGGCGGAGCGGTGCCGAGCCGCGGGCGCGGGCATTCCCGCCTTCTACACCCCCGCCGGATACGGAACAGAAGTAGCGGAAGGCAAAGAAGTACGGGTTTTCAACGGCAAACCGCACTTGCTGGAACACGCATTCGACGCCTCTTTCGCCTTTGTAAAGGCCTGGAAGGCAGATCCCGCCGGCAATCTGGTGTTTCGCGGCACCGCGCGCAACTTCAACCCCTTGATGGCCATGGCCGGAAAAATCACGGTGGCTGAGGTGGAAGAAATTGTGCCGCTGGGCACCTTGGATCCCAACAACATCCACGTTCCGGGCATCTTTGTGCATCGGCTTTTTCAGGGAGAACACTACGAGAAACGCATTGAAAACCGCACGGTTCGTCCGCGCCCTTGATCCTTCGCCATGGCACTTGACAAAAACGGCATTGCGCAACGCATTGCACAAGAACTCCGCGACGGCTGGTACGTCAACCTGGGCATTGGCATCCCCACCCTAGTGGCGAACTACATTCCCCAAGGAATTTCCGTTGAATTTCAGTCGGAAAACGGCATTTTGGGAATGGGTCCCTTCCCTTGGGAGGGCGAGGAAGATCCGGACTTGATCAACGCCGGCAAGCAAACCATCACGGCCCTTCCGGGCGCGGCCTTTTTTGACTCGGCGTTGAGCTTTGGCATGATCCGCGCGCAAAAAGTACAATTGACCGTCTTGGGCGCCATGGAAGTGGCGGACAACGGAGACATCGCCAACTGGAAGATTCCCGGAAAAATGGTCAAAGGCATGGGCGGGGCCATGGACTTGGTGGCCTCTGCGGAGAACATCATTGTGGCCATGCAGCACACCAACCCCAAGGGCGAGTCTAAGTTGCTGTCTGCCTGCACCCTGCCCATCACGGGCGTGGGCTGCGTCAAAAAAGTAGTGACCGACTTGGCCGTACTGGACATCGACCCCGAACGCGGCTTTGTTTTACTGGAGCGCGCACCGGGCGTCAGCGTGGAAGAAATTGTGGCCAAAACCGCCGGCCGCTTGGTGGTGAACGGGGAAATTCCCGAAATGAAGTTGTAATCCTTCCACGGCACTGCAGGCACCCCCGTCCTCCAGGCCCCGCTAAAGTCCTACAATCTCCGTATCTTCAAATCATGAACAAATCAAGCATCGCCCTCTTCTCCTCACTGGCCCTCTTCCTTTCCGCTTGCGGTACCCCTAAAGCTGTTGTGGAAAAAGCAGCACCCACAGAGTCCACCGGAATGGTCGCAGCAAAAGCTAAATTTCCCGGCTATACCTCCGCCGATTTTGCCGCAGGCCAAGCCCTGTACCAAGGAAATTGCGGCCGTTGCCACAGCTTGTACGAGCCGGGCAGCCGTTCGGAATCGCAGTGGGCGTCCGTGGTCCCGCGGATGGTGGTCAAGGCAAACAAAAAAGCACAGGCCGCGGTGATTTCTCCCGAAGGTGAGCAGCTCATTCTGCGCTATTTATTTGCCGCAAGCAACTAAATAACAACTAGTTGCAAAACCTCATGCCGAGGTTTTCGCTCCTTTTTTTGTTTGTTTTTAAAGCGCCTTCCCGCACCGTTGCGGCTGGAAAGACTATCGCGTTTGGCGCTCCGGAACCAACTCCGGTTGTGCGTTCACGGTGCTCATGTCCACGGTTCCGTCCGTGAAAAATAGCGCCAACGGAACGGCGTGTTTGGGAACGTTTTGAAAAACCGGACGTTCGCCCGGATGCGCTGCTGACTGCGCGCGGAAGTAGTCTACGTAGCGCTGCCGCGCCCGACGCATGGGGGTGTTCAGTTGGGCCTTGTCCCAAGTTTCCCAGGGCCTTCCGTTGTCCAAAAAAGCGAGCGCCAAAAGCGCGGCAGTGGTTGCGGTCCGCGCCCATCCCATTCGCCCCGCCAAACTTTCCGACGGCCGCAAGCCCTCTACTTTCCGAAGCACCGACTCAACCCCACACCCCACCAACAAGGCGAGCGGCACGGAAATGCCGTAGGTAAAGGACACCATCTTGGTGGCCGCCACGGTGTACACCCCAAAAAACAAAACCACTCCCACCGCCGTGGCGCGCCATTCCGGACGTCGGGTACGCCAAGCGCCCCAAAGACCCAGAACCAAAAGGAGGGCGCCAGACCAGCCCCACAGGTCCGTTTGGCTGGTGGCATGGAAGAAAAGGGGCTCGCTATGCCCTTCCAGGGCTTCCGTCAAGTGGCGCGCGTTGTACTCGGACTCGTAGGAAGCCTCCGTGGGAAAAACCGTCCGTATGTAAACATTCCAGGGCAGGGCGACGGCCGTCGCAGCGCATACCGCTACGATTCCGTGGGCCAAGGAACGCCGGCCGACGGCACCGAGGTGCCGTCCGGACCAAAAAATCCAGAGGCCCAAGACCCCCCCGGCCCAAAGGCCGGGAAGCCATTTGGTGAGCACGGCGGCGCCCACCGCAGCACCTACGGCCGCGGCGCGGCCGTAGGTGCTGCGGTGCATGTACCCGGACGCCGTCCACAAGCCGACACCTATCCAAAAAGCAAAATGCACGTCGTTGTGGTCCGTGGGGATGCGTCCGGCCACCAAGGAAAGGCTAAAATGCCCCACCGCCAGCCACAGGGCGCCCCAAAACCCAGCGCGTGCGTTGGAGAACCGTCGGCCCAAGACCCAAACGAGTAAAACGGAAAGCGAGCCCAATAGGATGCTGGGAAAGCGCAGGCCCCAAACGGTGGCGCCCCACAGGCGCAAACTGCCGGCGATGGTCCAGAGAAAGAGTGGGGGTTTGTGAAGCCAAACCCCGTTGCCCGTCCAGTCCCGGAAATCCAATTCTTGGCCGGTGTTGGGAAGCAGCCGAGGCTCCAGCGGATTGTTGATCAAGGACTTGGCGACTGCGGCGTGGTATTGCTCGTCCCACAAATTGGGAAAATCTTCGAGCGTCGCACTCCAAGACCGCAAAGCAAACGCCAGGAGGAAGAGTGCGGCCCCTTGAACCCAAGGGGCGCGACCTTGGAGCCACGGAGCAGGCAGCCAACGCAAGAGCCGCGGCCAACGCGCAGAACGCGAATAAGGGGAAACCGAAGCGTTAATCAAGGAGGTGTTCGGACAACTGCCGCAAGTAGGAGGTGGTGGGGTGGTGCAAGAGGGAAACGGGGTCGCCCTGAGCGTCCCAGACTCCGTGGCGCAAGACCAGGAGTCGGTCCGCCATGTACTGAACCACGCGCAAATCGTGGGAAATGAACAAGATGGAAAAGCCCATTTGCTGCTTGAGTTCGTTCAGCAGGTTGAGGACTTGGGCTTGAACGCTGACGTCCAGGGCGCTGACGGATTCGTCGCACACCAGCAGTTCGGGCTCCACGGCCAGCGCCCGCGCAATGCCCACCCGCTGGCGCTGTCCGCCGCTGAATTGGTGCGGGTATTTCTGCCGGTCTGCCGGCTGGAGCCCCACGCGGGTGAGCAGCTCAACCACCCGTTCTTCCCGTTCTTGGGCGGTGGGTGCCCAGCGGTGCACCTTCAACGGTTCTTCCAAGATTTGGCCCACCGTTCGGTGGGGCGGTAGGCTGGAAAAAGGATCCTGAAAAACGTACTGAATGCGCTTGGCGCGCTCGGAGCGCGGAACAGCTTGCTGGGCCGGTTGGCCTTTCCACCAAATGGATCCGCCGTCGGGGTGCTCCAGGTTCACCAAGCAACGGGCTAAGGTGGACTTTCCACTGCCGGATTCGCCCACCAGGCCAACGGTTTCGCCGGGGTAAATTTCCAGGTCTACGGAGCGCAAAACAGGTCCGGCGAACGACTTGACCAAGCCTTCTGCTCGCAAAAGCGGAACCACTTGTTCCTCTACGGCGCGGCGCGGCCATTCGTGGGAGGCCACCGGGCGGGATTCCAAAAAATCCGACACCGTGGGGAGGGGGTAGGGCCGGGCATCTGCGGGGGGACGGCTGGCCAACAATCCGCGGGTGTAGGGGTGCTGCGGACGGTTCAAAACGTCCCGGGCCGTACCGGACTCCACGGCAATTCCTTTCCACAAAACGCACACACGGTCCGCAATGCGCTTGACCACGCCCAGGTCGTGGGTGATGAACAAAACGGCCGTACCGTGTTCTTTCTGCAGGTTTTGAATGAGTCCCAAGATTTCCTCCTGCACGTGGGCGTCCAGGGCCGTGGTGGGCTCGTCGCACACCAAAAGCGCCGGCTCGCGGGCCATGGCGAGGGCAATCATAACGCGCTGGCGCTGGCCACCGCTGAGTTCGTGGGGGTAGCGTTGGGCCAATTCGTGGGGTTGGGGCAGTTGGACCCGATCCAACCAGTCCACCGCGCGTTTGCGCGCCTCTTTTCGCGATATACCAAAGGCTATCCAAAGGGCTTCTGCTACCTGTTCGCCGCAGCGCATCGTGGGATTGAGCGCCGTCATGGGTTCCTGGAACACCATGGACAGGCGCGCTCCATTGAAGGTGAACTCGTTCCACGCTACCTCGGCCTGAGGTGGCAATAGGTTCATCAACGCCAGAGCAGCGGTGCTTTTTCCGGAGCCGGACTCCCCCACCAAGGCCAAGGTTTCGCCGCGGGCGATTTCCAGGTGGAGGTCGGACAGTGCCGGTTTGTTGGAGAAGGAAACCCGCAGTCCGCGAACGGAAATTACCGGGTCACCCATTCGTCCAGCAATCGAATCAGGGCGCGGGGATGGTCTCCCCGGGCCGGGCCGTGGTGGTGGCCCAGTCGAACAAAAACCGCATCCTTACTGGGCACGGAAACAATCCATTGGCCCAGGTGGCCGCGGTAGTACACGAAGGGGGTGCCGTTGGATGTTTGACCGCACCAAAAACTTTGGCCGTAAAAGGAGCTCAAGGCGTGGGGAACGGTGGCGCGCGCCAGGAATGCGCTGTCCACTACGGAAACGCCGTTGGCCTTGCCGTGGTCCAGCAAAAGCTGCCCCAAGCGCGCAAAATCACGCGCCGTGGCGTTCAAACAGCAATAAGCCAAGGCCTCACCGGTTCCGTCCGTGTGCCAGGTGGCGTTGGTTTCAGCTCCCAAAGGGCTCCACAAGTATTCTCCGGCCAAATCGGTCAATTTCCGACCCGTAGCGGCCTCCAAGCACAGGGAAAGCAGTTGGGTACTTCCGCTTTGGTATTCGTATTGGGCTCCGGGGTTGCCCACTTCAATTTCGCGCAAGGTGTGCTCTACGCTGTGTCCGTAGTAGGCCCGGGCGGTGATGCCAAAGGGCTTTTGGTAGTTTTCGCGCCAGTTGAGGTCTGCGGTCATTTCGGACAGGTGGCGCAAGGTGAGGCGGTCTGCTCCGGGGCCCTTGATCCACGGGAGGTACCGCTTGGCTGGGGTTTCCCAGCTGGGGATTTCGCCGCGTTGGATGGCTATTTGCGTCAGCAAAACCACCACAGACTTTCCCATGGAGAAGGAATTGGTTCGGGATTCTGCCGTAACGTCTTCAAAATAAGCTTCGTAGCGCACGGTGTCGCGCTGCACCACCAAAAGTGCTCCGGTGTGGATGCTGTCCAATGCGGCGCGCAGGGAGGCCGACGGTTCCCATCGTTGGGCGTCTAATTTTTCCGCCCACGGGCGCGGCGCGGTGGCCAATACACTGTCTTGATCAAAATACCTACGGTCGTGGATGTTGGAAGTTGTTTGCCCTTGGAGGTACGTGGCGTACACGCCTTTCAGCAAATAACCGTAGCCAGCGGCCAGCAGGACGCCCACCACCAAAATCAAAGCACCAAAAAACCAGAAAATTTTGCGCACGATTCGGAAAATTAAGGGGTTAACCGTTGGCTAAAATAAGAGAATCCGTTGGGTCCGGTACCAAAACGGCGCCAAACTGGGCTTCAAAATGACGCTTGACCTTTTCCTTGACTTCGTCCATGGAAATGGATCGCTTAAGCTCCCGGTCCAACGAGGTGACGCTCTTGTCCGTGATGCCGCAGGGAATGATGTACTCAAAGTAGCGCAGGTCCGTGTTGACGTTGAAGGCCCAGCCGTGCATGGTTACCCAACGGCTGGCCCGCACGCCCATAGCGCAAATTTTTCGGGCAAAAGGAGTGCCCACGTCCAGCCACACTCCAGTTTCTCCCGGGCTGCGCTCGGCGTGGAGTCCGTATTCGGCCAAAACCAGGATGATGACTTCTTCCAGGGTGCGGAGGTAGCGGTGGATGTCCGTGAAGTAGTGATCCAGGTCCAAGATGGGGTAACCCACCAGCTGGCCGGGTCCGTGGTAGGTGATGTCTCCGCCGCGGTTGATGGGGTAAAACTCCGCCTGAATGGCCTTCAGCTGCTCTTCGTTGGCGAGAAGGTTCTCCAAATTTCCACTTTTTCCGAGGGTGTACACGTGCGGATGCTCCACAAAGAGCAAGCGGTCCACGGTGGGAATTTGCTGTTCTTCGGGCAATTTCCGGTTGTCGGACTTGCGGTTGAGGCTCTCTTGAAAATAAGTTTCCTGAAGGTCCCAGCAGGGGCCGTACGAGGCCGTGCCCAAATCACGGAAAAGAATGGATTTCATGAGCGTATTTATTAGATGCCCTACTTTGTTCCGTTGATTCAGGCTTCAACCCCAAAAAGAGTTGCGCCGATTCCGATGAAAATCTTTTGAACGATGGGCAAATGCGGATTTGATCGGTGTGTTTGGAACGAATGGTAAAAGTACGGACATTGCGTGCGATATGGAATGGCGAATAAAGGCATTTGACCAGTTGCAGCCTGAAGAACTGTACGCGCTTCTGGAGCTGCGTTCAGCGGTCTTTGTAGTGGAGCAAAACTGCGTTTACCAAGATCACGACGGTGTGGATCAGCGCGCTCTACACCTGTGGTGTGCCGCGTCGGATGATGGTAACAATCCTTCCGGCATTCTGGCAGTCGCAAGACTTATTCCCCCAGGCGTTTTGTACTCTGAAGCCAGTATTGGACGGGTGGCCACTGCTGCAGGCGTCCGCCGAACGGGTTTGGGGCGCGAACTGTTTCAGCGAGCGTTGGACGAAACCACCCGGCTTTGGGCCGGCCCCGTGCGCATCATGGCACAGTCTTATTTGAAGCAATTTTATTCGGAATTTGGATTTTATGCAGTAGGTGATGAATTTTTGGAGGACGGAATTCCTCATTTTTACATGCTGAGAGCATGAAACTGACGCGCATCAACCCGGACCACAGCTGGATTTTGGAAACCGCCGGCCTGCGCATTGCGTTAGACCCCTGGTTATTGGGTCCAGAAATCGACGGATTTGGCTGGTTTCACACCCAGCACTTGCCTCAAGCAGCGTGGCCGATTGCCTCCCTTGGAACGCTGGACGCCATCGTCATCACCCAACGGTTCTCGGACCACTGCCACGAAGAAACTTTGCGGGCATTGCCGTCGTCCATCCCAATTTTGGCGGTTCCAGCTGCCTACCAAAAACTGACCCGACTGTTTCCCAGTGGGCGCACTTTGGTTTCGTTGGACCGGCTTTTCAGTGTCCACGAATCGTTGCCTGAAATTACCCTAATGCCCCTTCCCGCTGCGTGGTGGGACCCCACCCACGGAGCGGTTTGGATTTCTTCGGAAGAAGGCAGCGTGCTCATTGCGCCGCACGGATACCGCAACCGAAGCTTGCTGCGCGCCATGCGTCCGGCCATGGCCCGGCCGTGCACCGTTCTGGCTCCCTCCCTACAGTACCGACTGCCGTTTTTCTTGGGCGGAGCCGTCAATTTGGGGCTTAAAAATGCCTACCACCTGTGCCAAGACGTCCACGCTCATGCCTACGTGGAAACGCACTCGTCGGACAAACCGGCTTCGGGCGTGGCACGCGCCTTGGCGCGCATTCGGCGCCCCAGTCATGAGGAAGTAAAGTCCGTCATTGCCATAACACAAGAGTTGCCTTACGAACCGCCGCGGGCGTAACGCACACAAATAAAAAACGGGCCCCGCTGGGGCCCGTTTTGGTTGATTTTGCTTCGCTTCAAAAACCCGGCAAAACCCTCACTCGTCAAAACTCACCACCACCTTTTCGGAGGTGGGCGTCGCTTGGCAGGTGAGCACGTAGCCGTCGGCCACTTCCTCCTCGCTGAGTGCGTAGTTCATGGCCATCTCCACGGATCCTTCCAAAACCTTGGCGCGGCAGGTGCAGCAAACCGCCCCCTTGCAGGCGTAGGGCACGTCAGCACCCGCATCCAAGGCAGCGTCCAGCAGGAAATCCTTGGGTCGCATGTTGAAGTGGGTTTCCTCGCGGTCCAAGATCACCGTGGCCTGAACCGTTGCTCCTTTGTCCAGCTTGCCGGACGCAGATTTTGCCGGTGCGGCGGCGGGCGTTGCTGCGGTGAACAACTCAAAATGAACGCGTTCTTTGGGCACGCCCAAGCCCACCAAGGCGTCGGTAACGCCGTGGATCATCGGTTCCGGACCGCACAAATAGAAGGCGCGGGCAGAGGTGAGCGCGGGAAAGCGCTCCGCAAAAAGCTCCACGCGGTCCCGGTCAATGCGCCCTTTGAGGGCGTCTGCCCCCTGGTCTTCGCGGCTCAACACGTGGTGCACCTCCAGTCGGCCCAAATAGCGGTCCTTGAGGTCTTCCAACTCCTGCTTGAACAAAATGGAGGCGGTGGAGCGGTTGCCGTAGTACAGAGCAAAGGTGCTGGAGGGTTCTGCTTCCAGAACCGTCGTCAAGATGCTCAATACCGGCGTGATGCCGCTTCCGGCCGCAAAACCGGCGTAATGCGCCGTGCGGGTGGCGTCCGGGTCAAAAACAAACCCTCCCTGCGGAGGCATGGTTTCCAAGGTGGTTCCTGCGGTCAAAACCGTGTTGGCCCAGGTGCTGAAAACGCCGTTTTCCACCTGCTTGATGGCCACGCGCAGCTCCCCACTCAACGGGCTGGAGCACAGCGAATAAGACCGACGAACTTCCGTGCCGTCGATGGTGGTGCGGAAGGTCAGGTACTGGCCCGCGCGAAAACGGAACAGCTCTCGAAGCTCCTCCGGCAGCGCAAACGCTACGGAAACAGAGTCTGAAGTCTCACGGCGCACCTCGGCCACTTTCAGGGGCTGAAACTTGGGAACGCCTCGCCCTTTTTGGACTTCTGCAGTGGTGGATAAGCCGGGCAGCGGCTCGGCTTTTTTCTTGAAAAATCCCAACATAAACTTATGCGTGCTAAAATCGTTGTAAAGGCAGAACAACAAAGGTAACGCAGCGCAGTGCGCGTTGGTTCCTTTCGTAAACTTGCAGTATCAGAAATCAAGGCCCCATGGGAGAAGAAATTTCACTCGAACACCGGTTCCAAGCCTACGTTGACGCAGACAACAAGGTGGAGCCGAAAGATTGGATGCCGGAGAAATACCGAAAGACCATGATTCGGCAAATTTCCCAGCACGCACACTCGGAAATAGTGGGCATGTTGCCGGAAGCCAACTGGATTACGCGAGCCCCCAGCCTGCGCTCCAAACTGATCTTGTTGGCCAAGGTTCAGGACGAAGGCGGTCACGGTTTGTACCTGTACAGCGCCGCAGAAACGTTGGGAACTTCCCGCGAGGAAATGATCGACGATTTATTGGCCGGACGCGCCAAATACTCCAGCATCTTCAACTACCCCACTTTGAGTTGGGCAGATATGGGTGCGGTGGGTTGGTTGGTAGACGGTGCCGCCATCGCCAATCAAGTGATGCTTTGCCGCACCTCCTACGGACCCTACGCTCGTGCCATGGTCCGCATTTGCAAGGAAGAATCCTTCCACCAGCGCCAAGGCTACGAAATCATGATGCACTTGGCCGCAGGCACGCCAGACCAAAAAGCCATGGCGCAAGACGCGCTCAATCGCTGGTGGTGGCCGTCGTTGATGATGTTTGGCCCGCCGGACGATCAGTCGCCCAATACCGCCCAGTCCATGGCGTGGCGCATCAAGCGCAAAACCAACGACGAACTGCGTCAGGAATTTGTAGACAAAACCGTTCCGCAAGTGGAGTTCTTGGGGCTCCAGGTACCCGATTCCGATTTGAAGTGGAACGATGCCCGCGGACATTACGATTTCGGTCCCATCGATTGGGAAGAATTTTACCAAGTCATCGCCGGCAATGGGCCCTGCAACAAGGAGCGCCTGGCCGCTCGCCAAAAAGCCCACGACGAGGGCCGGTGGGTACGCGAAGCCGCCCTAGCCCACGCCAAAAAACAAGCCGCTGCCTCGGCGTCCAACGCCCTTAAAACCAGCGCCGCATGAGCCTAAATCCCGATGCCTGGCCGTTGTGGGAAGTCTTTGTGCGCAGCAAGAACGGATTGGCCCACAAGCACTCCGGCAGCCTGCACGCCCCCGACGCCGAAACCGCCCTCAAAAGTGCCCGCGACGTGTACACTCGTCGCTCCGAAGGAGTCTCCATTTGGGTGATTCCCTCCAGCGCCGTAGTGGCGTCCTCCCCGGACGAGCGCGAGCCCTTGTTTGCCCCTTCCGACGACAAACCGTACCGCCATCCCACCTTCTACGACATTCCCGATGAAGTGGGCCACATGTGATTTAGCGGACTACGCCCTGCGCAAGGCAGACGACACCCTTATTTTGGGTCAACGCTTGTCTGCGTGGTGCGGTCACGGGCCGGTTCTGGAGCAGGACATCGCCCTCACCAACGTGGCACTGGACCTCATTGGCCAAGCGCGCGGATACTACCAAATGGCAGCTGCCTGGCGGGCCGACGGTTCCACCGAAGACGACTTGGCGTACCGTCGAGACGCCCATCAATTTGGCAACCACTTGTTGGTGGAATTGCCCAACGGCCACTGGGGAGACACCCTAGCGCGCCAATTTTTCTTTGACACGTACAACTTCTTCTTGCTGGAGCAACTGGCCAAGAGTCCCGTTCCTGAACTCTCCGCACTGGCGCAAAAAGCCTTCAAAGAGGTGAGCTACCACGCGCAGTTCAGTGCGGAGTGGATCATCCGCTTGGGCGACGGCACGGACGAGTCGCACGTCAAAATTCAGGAAAGCGTCAACCGCTTGTGGGCCTACACGGGCGAATTGTTTGAAGATACGGACCTGGACCGACAGTTGGACGGCGCGGTACCCTTGCCCAGCACGCTTCGCGCGGATTGGTTGCAAAAAATGCGCGAGGTATTTGCCTTGGCCACTTTGGAGTTGCCGGACCCCAACGCCTACATGCAAAAGGGCGGGCTGCACGGCCGGCACACCGAACACCTTGGGTACATTCTGGCGGAAATGCAGTACCTGCCCCGGGCCTACCCGGATGCCAAATGGTAAGAAACCCGGAAGATTCAGACGTTTGGACGGTGCTGGAGTCCGTGTTGGACCCGGAAGTTCCAGCCGTCAGCATCGTGGAACTGGGAATGGTGCGCTTTGTGGAGCGTGCGCCCGGCGGCAACCTACGCGTGGGAATTTCCCCCACCTACACCGGCTGCCCCGCCACAGACGTCATCGTACGCTCCACCCGCGAAGCCTTGGAAGGTGCTGGATTCCCTGGTGTTGAAATCGACACTGTTTTGTCTCCCCCTTGGACCACAGACTGGATTACACCAGAGGGGCGCATTAAATTGGAGGAATACGGTATTGCGCCTCCTGTAGGCAGCTCCGCGGACAAACGCTCCTTGTTTGCCCCGTCCCCTGCCGTTCGCTGCCCGCGGTGCAAGAGCCTCCACACCACCCGCGTTTCCAACTTCGGGTCTACTGCCTGCAAAGCCCTTTACCAGTGCGACGAATGTCGCGAGCCGTTTGATTATTTCAAGTGCCTGTAGGACCAGCTGAACTTATTTTGTTGGTATCAAAATCAATCCAAATACAGCCCATTGGAACAGGATTAAAAAAAACGAACCCCAGCCTTTTGAGCTGGGGTTCTGGATTGGTTTGGCGACGACCGGTAAAGAACCTGTGCGTTGTGTTGCAAATGTGCAGAAATAAATTCCACCGTTTTTAAAATTTGAGAAAATATGGGAAATTCACGTATTTTCCCACAATGAAATCGTTGCCAATCTTACTGTTTTTTGCATTTCTGTTTAATCACCAAGTAGTTCTGGGTCAAACAATTGATCCAAACAGTCAACAGCCGGGTAATCTGGCAATTATTAAAGAGGGGGGGCAGCTGTACGGCTTGCAGCTGGCCACCAAAAAACGCTTTCGTTGGAATAAAGGCTATTGGGAGCCCGACGGAACACTGGATGTTCGCCTTCCGGGAAGACGTTTGCCTTACGTCAACAAGTCTTTTGCCCTACGGGGAGCGCGGGATAAGTGGTACGTTCACGTGCCCGGTTTTGGCCATTTGTGGTCCTACAGCAACGGGGCACTTACTCGTTTGGACAGCACTTTTTTTGCGGGATCTAACTTTGGGGCAGATCGATTTGTTTACCGAGATACCGTCTATTCGCACGGCGGTTATGGATTTTGGTTGTACCACGGGGTGGTGAGTTATTTTGACCCAAGATTCAAAGAATGGGAACGTCTCATAACGGATGGTAACGAGGGGGTTGTGCTTCCCTCTCCAATTTCCGCCTATGCAAAAGAGGGGGAGCGCTGGATATGGTCCGTTTCTGATTTTCCGGAACAAGGAAGCCACCAATTGTTTGAGCCGGACGGAACTGTTTACGCTTTGAATTTGAAGAAGCGCACAATCGCACCCATTGGACACGTGCGCAGATCTGTATGGCGGGAAATTGGCGAGCGCATAGCATCCTGGGACAGCATCGTCCTAACAAGTGGAACAAAAGGTGGATTACTCGTGAATATGGCAAAAAACGAAGTCCGCCGAATGCCCGCAGACATTATGTACGGAAACGCAATTGGTAGTATGGATGAATGGGGGGCCGGTTGCGTTGCAATTGAAGATACGCTTGAAGTATTCACCATTAAAGACCGTGCACGTTCACGAATTCTCGTTCACAACAGGTATGCACTTAAGGATTTATGGGAACAGTCCGAGCCACTCGGTGCTTTTGTTGAGCCCAAATGGTTAAGTTCATTAAAGCGCAATTATTGGTTGCCGTTGCTGACCATGCTCATTGCGTTATTTGCCTGGTGGATAAGCCGGAATCCCGGGTTGCGGCCGCTTGGGCCTTCCGCATTTGTGAACGAATTGGATCCGTACGAGCGAAAATTAGTTGTGCCCCTTTTGACCGAAGGACCAGGGCGAAAATGGACTTCTCACGAGCTGGATGCCCTCTTGGAGACCGCCGAAAAATCTTGGGAAAACCAGCGTAAGATTCGCAAAACAACAATCAACGAACTGAATCGTAAGGCCTCGATCAACCTATCCCTTGAAGTTTTGATTGCGGATGAGCGCGATGCAGAAGACCGTCGGGAAAAGCGGTACTTTGTAGTGCCTGAAGTTGCGACGTTCCGACGCGAATTATTGGAACTCTTAAAACAAGGGTAATCCTACCATGAAAACCAGATCAAATGATGAATCAGCCCATTGACGTCCAGCACCTTGACGGTGTTTGCCTCATTACCCTAAACCGTCCGGACAAGTTCAACAGCTTCAACCGGGAGCAAGCCCTGGCGCTGCAAGAGGCCCTGGGCGCAGCCAACGAGGACCCCGCAGTGCGATGCGTCTTGTTGACGGGAGGCGGCAAGGCCTTTTGCGCCGGACAGGATTTGGGGGAGGCCATTGACCCCAACGGCCCTGGAATGCGCACTATTTTGACCGAACACTACAACCCCTTGGTGCTGCAAATTCGCGCATTGAGCAAACCCGTGGTGGCCGCCGTCAACGGCGTTGCTGCCGGAGCGGGTGCCAGTTTGGCCCTGGTGTGCGATGTGGTGGTGGCGTCGGACAAAGCGTCTTTTGTGCAGGCATTTACCAGCATCGGGTTGATTCCGGATTCGGGAGGCACGCTGACGTTGCCGCGCTTGATCGGTTTTGGTAGGGCCAGTGCCACCATGCTTCTGGGGGACCGGATGACGGCGCAAGACGCCCTCGCTGCGGGAATGATCTATCGGGTATTTCCGGCCGACTCCTTCGCGGAAGATGCGTTGAACGTAGCGCGCGAGTTGGCCCAGCGGCCCACTCGTGCCCTGGCTTTGGTCAAGGAAGCCTTGAATGCGTCCATTTTTGCGGACCTGGAGGCCCAACTGCATACGGAGTTGCATTTGCAATTGGCAGCCGCGGAAACCGACGACTTCAAGGAAGGCGTTGCGGCCTTTTTAGAAAAACGAACCCCCAATTTTCGAGGACACTAACTGTTCCCCCCCACATGAAAGTAATCGTAATAGGAGCTGGCGCCATGGGCTCCGGCATCGCTCAAGTTTTGGCCCAAGCGGGCGAGTCTGTTGTGGTGTACGACACCAAGCCGGAAATGCTGACGAAGTCGGCCCAAAGACTGGCCCAGACGTTGGAAACCCTGGTTGCCAAGGGGAAATTCACCCAAATTCAGGCCGACGCCCTCCACGAACGCATCCACTTCAGCGACAACCTGCGGGACGGAGAAGGTTCCGAATTGGCGGTAGAGGCCATTTACGAAAACCTGGAGGCCAAACGTTCGGTGTTCCGCATTCTGGACGATTTGTTGCCGGAAACCGCTGTTTTGGCGTCCAACACCAGCTCGTTGAGCATCGCGTCGTTGGCTTCTGGCATCCATCGGCCCGAACGCGTAGTGGGCTTGCACTTTTTCAATCCCGCGCCGCTAATGCCCTTGGTGGAGGTGGTGCCCTGCCTGACTACCGCTCCCGAAACAGTGGAACGCTGTTTGACTTGGGTTGCCGGATGGAAGAAAACGGGGGTTGTGGCGCAAGACACGCCCGGGTTCATCGTCAACCGCGTGGCGCGTCCGTACTACGGCGAAGCCCTCCATATGGAGGAAACGCAAGTGGCCGATCGCGCTACCATTGATTGGGCCCTAACCGCCCACGGCGGCTTTAGAATGGGCCCATTTGCCCTCATGGACCTCATTGGACACGACATCAACTACACGGTGACCGAAACCGTTTGGAAACAGTTCTACTACGATCCGCGGTTCCGTCCGTCCCTGGCGCAAAAACGCTTGGTGGAAGCTGGTTTGTTGGGGCGGAAAACGGGTCGTGGGTTTTACGACTACCGCGAAGGTTCTGTGCCCCCAACGCCGCGCGAAGACGCTGCACTGGCGCAACTTGTGGTCAACCGCACCTGGGCGATGATCATCAACGAAGCCTACGATGCCTTATACCGAGGCGTTGCCCAGGCGGAAGCCATTGACACGGCGATGAAATTGGGCGTGAACTACCCGATGGGGCCCTTTGAAAAGGCCGAACAGTGGGGTTTGCACGAGGTTGTTGCCGTTTTGGACGGCCTGATGGCCGAGACCGGCGATATGCGGTACCGCGTTTGCCCTTTGCTCCGCAAGGAAGCGGGCAGCAACTGAACCGTGAGGTGATCCAGCGGCGCGGTTCCCGCGCCGCTGGATCAATACGCCAGCAACTCCTCCAACGCCTGAGCCACCTTGCTCGCATTGGGCAAAAGGGTGGCTTCCAGTGTTTTGTTCAACGGAATAGCGGGCACGCGAACGCTGCCCACCAACCGAACGGGGGCGTCCAGGTGCGCAAAGCAGCGGTCTGAAATGCGGCCGGCGACTGCTTGAGCAAACGTTTGCCCCACCATCTCTTCGGTCACTACCAAGCAGCGGTTGTGGGCTTGAACGCGTTCCACCACCAACTCCTCGTCCCAGGGAGCCAGGGTGCGGAGGTCAATCACCTCCACGCGGCCGGGCCATTGTTGTGCGGCCTCCAAACTCCAATAAACCCCCATGCCGTAGGTCACCACAACCGCCGTCGCTACCGCCGGTTGGGGTTCTGCTTCCAAAACGCGTCTGCCCACACCAAACGGCAAAACATAATCCTCCGACGGTTCCACGGTCTTGGCCCCTTCGGTGCCTTTTATTTTGCTCCAATACAGGCCTTTGTGCTCCAGCAACAGAACCGGGTTGGGGTCCAAAAACGCCGCCTTCATCAATCCTTTGAGGTCCGCACCGGTGGAGGGGTACGCCACCTTGATGCCCGCAATGTTCGTGACAATGCTTTCCACGCTGGAACTGTGGTACGGGCCTCCGCTGCCGTAGGCACCAATGGGCACACGCACCACCGCGCTGGCGGGCCACTTACCGTTAGACAGGTAGTAGCTGCGGGAAAGCTCCGTGAACAACTGGTTCAATCCGGGCCAGATGTAGTCTGCAAACTGAACTTCCACAATGGGTTTCAAGCCCACCGCGGACATCCCAACGGTGCTGCCGATGATGAAGGCTTCTTGAATGGGGGTGTTGAAAACGCGGTGGCTGCCAAACTGTTGGGCCAACGTAGCCGCCTCGCGGAACACCCCGCCCAAGCGATGACCGACGTCTTGGCCGTACAATAGGGCTTCCGGATGTTGCTCCAAGACCTCGCGCAACGCAAACAGCGCGCAGTCCACCATCACGGTTCGTTCTTTACCTGCGGGGGCGCGCTCGCCGCGCTCAGCAACCACGGGCGTTGGTGCCATTGCGTGCACCAATAAGTCCTCTGGGCGCGGGTCTGCCGCCGCCAAGGCGCGCTGGTAGTCCGCCGCCACCAAGGATTCCGCATCGGCCAAAACGGCATCGAGCTCCGCTTGGGTGAAGCCGTTGTCCAGCAAAAAGGTTTGCAATTTGGGCAGCGGATCGCGAAGCGCGTGCTCTTCCAAATCGTCGCGGTACCACTCTTTGCGCACTCCGGACGTATGGTGGTTGAGCAACGGTACCCGCGCGTGTACTAGATGGGGTTGACGAGTATCGCGCATGGCCCGCAGAGCGTCTTGCAGTGCGTGGCGACAGGCTGAATAATCGGATCCGTCCACGCTCAACACGCGAATTCCCTTGAAGCCGGCGGCGTATTCCGCTGCGTTTTGGGCGCGCGTTTCTGCCGCGTTGGCGGAAATATCCCAGCCGTTGTCTTGCACCACAAACAAGAGCGGAAACTGCTTAAGTGCTGCCATCTGCAATGCTTCAGCCACCTCGCCCTCGGTCATAGCCGCGTCGCCAATGGAACAAACCGAAATGGGCTTGGCTGCTGCTTCTTCCGGCGAAAAGAGTCCCATTAACTCCTTGTATTGGAGACCCATGGCCGCTCCTGCGGCGGGAATGGCTTGCATTCCGGTGGCGCTGGACTGGTGGGGAATCTTGGGCTTGTCTGGATCGTTCAGCGACGGGTGGCTGTAGTAGGTGCGTCCGCCGGAGAAAGGATCGTCTCGCTTGGCCAGGAGCTGAAGCATGAGGTCGTAGGGCGTCATGCCGATGGAGAGCAGCAAGGCATCGTCTCGGTAGTACGGGTACACAAAATCATGTGGCGTGAGCAATTGGCCCAACGCTATTTGAATGGCTTCGTGGCCGCGGGCTGTGGCGTGCACGTAGGTGGACGTAACCTCGCGGTTGGCTTCGTACAATTCCGTCATGGCCTTGGCCGTGACCATGTGGCGATAGGCCTGCAGCAGCGGGTTTTCGGCTTTTTTCTTCATAATTTCTGTGCTCCCAAGGTGTACGACAGGCCTACCCCCAATAATTGTTTCCATTGAATGCCGGAGGCATCCAGTTTGCCGTCTGCGTTACTGTCTCGAACCAAAACATCGCGATCGTAAATGCTCTGTACCCGGGCCGTCACGGACAAAAATGACGTGGCTTTGATCAACAACAAAACGTCGGCGTTAACGTCCACCCACAGCGGGTTCTGGATGTAATTTGAATACAGATCCAAGCGAGCGTCTACCTTGAGTGCCGGAATAAAATCGCGTTTGTAGCGCAGATTGAAATAGGCCCCCACTTCGTTTCGAAACTGTTCTCCAACCACAACGCCAAAGGCCCCTTCAGCGCTCAGTCGCGGATCGCGAACCACGGTCAACTTACTCGTAACGGGCGAAAGGTACATTTCCAAACCGTTGCGTTTGTACGTGGCTCCTGCCCCCGCCAATCCGTATCCCGGGGCCAAAAAGCGTGAAATATACGCGGAATCCGGGTCCGTAGGCTTGCTGTAACCGTTGAACGACTGGGATTTCAAGCTGGCAAACCCAGACACTTTGAACTCTCCCGCTTTCTTGGTTTCGTGGTCCACGCGGAGGTTGTACTCCAGCTTGTCGTCCGTCTTTATAAACAAGTCCCCCTGGTAGTTCCCCGCGTAGTTGATGTCCAACATTTGATGCGCAGACAACCGATTGTGGGTGTATTTCAGTTGTTGGCGCACCACCACCCCCAGGTTCAAACTGCTTTGACCCCCTGCATTCCAGTTTTTTAGTGCGGTTTGGTTGCCGGAAACGCTGTACAATCCCGAGTACTTCCAGACATCAGGTCGGGCAGGCAACACAGAAACGGACGGTTCTACCGTTTGCGCGCGCAATCCAGCAACCAGCGCTCCCAGTGCAACGGACGTGGCCCAATACCGCATTTAACCCTTGCTTTTGAACGCCGCAATGGCGTTTTTCGTGAAATCACTCAATACCAGACGGCCGCTGATGGCTGCTCGCTCCGGCAATAATTCGTCCCAGTGTTCAGTCCCCTGCCACAGGACGCGTTTCAGGTCCGCCATGGCCTCCGGGCTGGACGCTGCCAATCGCTGCGCCAACTCGGCCACCGCTGCGTCCAATTCCGTGTGGGAATCAAAAACCTCCGCGTACAAACCGTGCTTCTCTGCCCATTCGGCGCTGCGGAAACGGGTGGCATCAATGGCCAACTGACTCATGCCGCTCAAGCCTACCTTCCGTTCAACCGCCGGACCCACTACAAACGGGCCAATGCCCACCGCCAATTCGCTCAACTTAACGGCAGCTGAGCTGTGCGCCAAGCAATAGTCCACAGAGGACGCCAATCCCACGCCTCCGCCCACGGCCTTGCCCTGAATGCGTCCTACCACCAGCTTGGGACAAGTTCTGAGGGCGTTGATGACGTTGGCAAACCCCATGAAAAATCGATCGCCCGTTGCTGCGTCCGCAATCGAGCTCAATTCATCAAAACTGGCGCCGCCGCAAAAAACTTTTTCCCCAGCGCTTTGAAGCACCACCACACGGACCTCCGGATTGGAGCCCGCGGCACGAACGGCGTCCGCCAACGCGGCCAAAACCCGACCGGGCAAGGAGTTGCTCAACGGGTGAAAAAAGGTAATGGTGCCAATTCCGTGGGCCACCTCCGTGGTGACCCCGCCTGCGAGGACTGCGTCATTCATGACGCAAAGGTAACTCAGGGCCGGGGAAGCGAGGCGTCTCTGCGGAACACAGAAGACTCCTCCACGCGGCAAACCACGGACCGGTACGCGTCGTACCAAACCGCGCGGCCTTTCGCTTTTGCCTCCCGGTGCAACGCGTGGTGCTTCCAAGCATCCACAGCCGCCCGGTCTTGCCAATAGCTGATGAAAATGGCCGACTCCCCTTGGCGCACCATTTCGTACCCCAGGTAGCCTGGAAGCCCTTCCACCGTGCGCAGGGTGGCGTCGTCCATGCGATCGTAGTCCGGTTGGTCCAACGAACGCTCGCTCAAAAACATCACCGCGTAGGCGCCTTCCGGCAGCGAAAATTCCTCGCGAATGAACGGATTAGGCATCGGTGTGCTTCTTGACCATGGTCAAAATAACCGCCACCGCCACCACGTCGTCCTGGTCGTCGTAGACCTCCACGTAGAACTTCACAATCCCTTTGGCCACGTCTTCGGGCGATCGTTTTTCTTGGTCGATTTTCTCCTGAACCGTAAAGCGAACGCCAATGGTGGTTCCTGGATAAACCGGTTTCGTGAACCGGCAGTACTCAATGCCGTAGTTGAGCAAAACCGGCCCTTTTGGGGGGTCTACGAAGAGTCCCGCAGCCCGACTCAGGATGAAGTATCCATGCGCCACGCGGCCCGTGAAAATGGTGCCCTCTAGCGCCGACGCGTCCATGTGGGCGTAAAATTTATCGCCGCTCAACTCCGCAAAGTCCTCAATGTCTTGGAGGGTAACCAAGTGCTTTTCCGTGGTCACGGTGTCTCCAATGCGCAAATCCTCAAAGTACTGCCGGAACAAGTGCGGATGGGCTTCCGGGCGTGCTGCGCCGGGAATGTACCGCCCCGTCAGCGCCTGAACCGCATCCGGGTGGCCTTGTATTGCCACGCGGTGGAGGTAGTGCAGAACGCCGCGCTTACCGCCCATTTCCTCTCCGTTTCCGGCGCGGCCGGGACCACCGTGCGTCAGCAACGGCATGGGCGACCCGTGGCCCGTACTCTCTTTGGCCGACGACGCGTCCAGTACCAAAATACGTCCGTTGCTGGTGGCCGCCTCCAACGTGAATTCTCGCGCATGCTCCCGGTTGGCCCCCACATACGAGGTGACCAGCGAGCCCTTGCCTAGGGCCACAAGAGCTGCCGCCTCGTCCAACGATCGGTACGGCATCAAGGTACTGATGGGGCCAAAGGCCTCAATTTCGTGCGCGCGCAACGCGGCAAACGGACGGTCGTTTCGGAACAAAACCGGCGCAAAATAAGCTCCCGCTTCCGGGCGATCCGCCACCGGCGTGCCTACTCCCGCTGGATTGCCAAAAACCGCGGGCATCTCTTCGGCCAATGCCTCCGCCGCCGACCGCACGCGCTCCACCTGCAGCGCCGTGGCCAACGGCCCCATCCGCACGCCTTCCTTGGACGGGTCTCCGTACGAAGTGGTGAACAACCGCTGCACCAAGGCCGCTTGAACCGCATCCAAATGCTCTTCCGGAACCACTACACGGCGCACCGCCGTACACTTCTGGCCGGCTTTGATGGTCATTTCCTTGACCACTTCCTTCACAAACAAATCAAACTCGGGAGTTTGGGGCGTCGCCTCTGGGCCCAAAACCATGGCATTCAAGGAGTCTGCCTCCAAGTTGAACGGAACGCCGCGCTCCACAAAATGCGGCTGCAGCTTCAGGCGCAAACCGGTCGCGTTGGAACCCGTAAACGTCACCACGTCGCCTTCGGCAACGGAGTCCAAAACACCCACGCCCTTGCCCACCAACAACTGCAGGGCGCCGTCGGGAAGAATGCCACTGGCGGCGATATCCCGCACCACGGCCTCGGTCAGGAAACTGGTGTATTCAGACGGTTTCACCACAGCCGGAACGCCGGCCAAGAGGTTGACCGCAATCTTTTCCAACATGCCCCAAACGGGGAAGTTGAAGGCATTCACGTGCACGGCCACCCCGCGGCGCGGAACCATCAAATGGTGGCCCACGAAGGTGCCGTTTTTGCTCAGCCGAACGGGTTCTCCGTCCACGAAATAAGGCAAATCCGGAAACTCCTTACGCAAAGACGCGTTCGCAAACAAATTGCCAATGCCGCCCTCGATGTCGATCCAACTGTCCACGCGGGTAGCACCGGTAGCGGCGGACACCGCGTAGTAGGACTCCTTGCGCTCGTTCAAAAACAACGCCAACGCTTTCAGCATCCGACCGCGTTCGGGAAACGTCATCTTCCGCAACGCGGCACCGCCTTTCTCCCGGCCGTAGGCCAGCACCGCAGCGTAGTCCAGCCCGGCGCTGGAAACCGTGCCCAACGCCGCGCCCGTGCGCGCATCCGCGGCCGTCCATTCCACTCCATCTCCGGCCACCCACTGGCCCATTACGTAATTCTCAAAGACTTTCATCTGTTTGCTGTTAGGAAGGAATAACGGTAGCGTACCGCGTTCGGAGACTTTATTTTTTCTTCGGCAAAGACTTCACGCCCATGTGCCAGAACGCAAAGGCAAACTTGTCAATGGCCTCTTCAATCACCATGGCGGTGGGCTTGCCGGCGCCGTGGCCGGCGTTCGTCTCAATGCGTATCACCACCGGATTGGCACAAGTCTGCTTGTCCTGAAGTTCGGCCGCAAACTTGAACGAATGCGCCGGAACTACCCGGTCGTCGTGGTCCGCTGTAGTAACCAGCGTGGCCGGGTAACATGTCCCCTTTTTAACGTTGTGCACCGGGCTGTAGCCCAACAAATAGCGGAACATTTCCTCGCTTTGTTCGGATGTGCCGTAGTCGTATGCCCAGCCGGCACCTGCCGTAAACGTGTGGTAGCGCAGCATGTCCAAAACCCCCACCGCGGGGAAGGCCACGCGGGCCAATTCCGGACGTTGCGTCATCACCGCACCCACCAGCAACCCGCCGTTGGAACCGCCAGACAAAGCCAAATACTTGGACGACGTAATCTTCTGCGCAAATAAGTATTCGGCCGCCGCTACAAAATCGTCGAACACGTTTTGCTTCTGCAACTGCGTGCCCGCCTTGTGCCAAGCCTCGCCGTACTCGCCTCCGCCGCGCAAATTGGGAATGGCCAACACGCCTCCGTTCTCCAACCACACCACGTACGAAGTGCTGAACGACGGCGTCAAATTCACGCCAAAACCGCCGTATCCGTACAAAATCGTGGGGTTCTTCTTGGTGTACTTCAATCCCTTCTTGTGCGTGATCATCATGGGGACTTTGGTGCCGTCCTTGCTGGTGTAAAACACTTGGTAGGAAACGTAGTCCGCCGAATTAAAATCGATGGAGCTCGCCCGGTACAGCTCGACGGCATTCGCGCGCGGTGCATACCGGTACTGCGTTCCCGGAGTCACGGCATTGGTGAACGAGAAGAACAGCTCACGAGCGTTCCACTTGCCACCCAATCCGCTGACGGTTCCCTGCCCGGGCAGCGGCACAGATACCACCTCTTTGCCGTCCACAGAAACGCGGTCCACCACACTCAGGGCATCTTTCAATCCGTTCACAAAAAAGAAGCCGCCCCCGGTGCCCACCGTAATGGGGTACGGGCGTTCCGCAATAATTTCTTCCCACTGACTGGGGTCCGGACGGTCCAAAAAGCAGCGCATCAGGCGGCCGTTGGGTGCGCCCCACGTCGTTTGGAGGTACAGGCTCTGCCCGTCTGCGTGCACCGGATTGTTCTCAAACTCAAAACCTTCAAACAACCGCACAATGGGCGCGTTGGGCGTGCGCAAATCCTGCACGTACAATTCATTACCGGTGGTGCTCACGGCCGCCGTGATGACCAAAAAAGCACCGTTTTCCGTAACGCCACCGCCGATGTACCGACGCGGCGTAGCACTGCCGCCAAACACCAGTACGTCCTGGGATTGGGGGGTGCCCAGCTTGTGGAAATAAAGCTTGTGTTCGCTCGTCTTCCCGCTCAACGCAGAACCGCTCTTGGGCTTGTCGTACGAGCTGTAGTAAAATCCTTCGTTGCCGCGCCAAGATAAACCGCTGAATTTCACGTCGCGCAGGGTGTCCTCCAGCGGGCGTTCGGGGTTGTCCGTGTGGACGATGACCACCTTGCGCCAGTCGGATCCACCCTCGCTCAATTGGTAGGCCGCGTACGTGCCGTCGGGGCTGAATTCAATTCCCGCCAAAGACGTTGTTCCGTCCTTGGAAAACGCATTGGGATCCAAAAACACATTGCCGTCCGCGGTCATTTTGCCGGTAGACTTGGCCTTAACGCGGGCTAAAACGGATTGACTTTGTAGCCCGGAATTGTAGTAAAAATAGGTGTAGTCCCCTTCCGTAAATGGCGTGGAAACTTTCTCGTAGTTCCAAACGGTAGTCAAGCGATCGCGCAGTTCCTTGCGGTAGGAAATCGGCTCCAGCACACTTTGCGTGGCGCGGTTTTGCGCGGTCACCCATTCCGCCGTTTGGGCGCTTCGGTCGTCCTCCAACCAGCGGTACGGATCCGCAACCGTTTGTCCAAAATACGTGTCGACGGTGTTCCCCTTGGTGGTCACCGGATACTGAGGTGCTTGGGCGCTTGCAGCCATGCTCAAAACCATAGCCATTCCCGCTAAATGTGTTTTCATAAGCCGAAGGTAGCGCCAAACCTCCACAAAAAGAAAGAGGGCGGTCGCTGCGCGACCGCCCTCTTAAACATTCGCGTTGCGAACCCTTAGTGCTGCACCGCAATGCGGATGGCCGACGAACCTTGGTCCGTGGTCAAGCGCACGAAGTAAACTCCCTCGGGCAAATCGCTGCCGTCCAGACGCAATGTGTTCAAACCGTCGTTCCAAACCGTGCTAATAACGGCCTGACCCTGAAGATTCACTACTTGTACGTCCACGTCGCCGTAAACCACACCGCGCTCAACCGTGAAGACACCGGCTGTTGGGTTCGGGTAAACATTGACCGATCCCATGGCCTCGTCCAAGCTCAAACCGCAAACCACGCAGCGGCTGAAGCAGATTACCGGAAGAACCGTGTCGTTGTTGGTCAATACCAACTCGCGGTTGTAGTTACCGCTACCGTCGTTCACGGCGCAAGCGCCAGTACCCGCGTTCAAGCTCTCGGCACCACCCCAGGTGTTGCCGTTGATGTACTTGAAGTTCATAGTGCTGTTCAACGGAGCTTCAACGGTTACGGTGTAGACCAAACCGGTGTCCAACGTCATGGCCGTAGCCGACGGACTCCAGCCTTGGAAGTTGCCCGCAACGTGTACGCCGTCAGCGCTCACACCGCCAGCGCGGCTCATGTCCACCTTCAACGTGATGCTGTTGGTGCAATCCTCACACTTGGCGTAGCAAACTACATCCAAGGTGTCGTACGCGTAGGTTACGGTGTACTTGCGGTTGGTGAAACCGCCGGTGGTCATGGTGCAGACCGTGCCGGGGGTCAACTGCTCACTCGTAGCCCAGTTGTCCAAGGAGAACTTGTACTCAATCAAACCGGGGTTCAACGGGAAGGAAGCCGTCCAAATGCCGTCGCCGTCCGCGTCGCTCATTGGGTTGCTGTTGCCGGACCAGTTGTTGAACGTTCCGCTCACGTACGCCGTAGTGAAGCTGCCGGCGTACTTGTTCATGTTGACGTTGAACGTCACCCAAGCTTGGCAATCGGAGCACGACGCAAAGCACACCAAAGGAGCTGTTGCCGACGGAGCCGCTACTGTGAACGTACGGTTGTAGTTGCCGCTTCCGTCGTTGGCTACACATGAACCGGTGCTGGCGCCCAAACCTTCGGCATTCGCCCAGGTGTTGCCGTTGATGAACTTGTAGGACAATGCGGTACCCACCGTGGTGTTGATGGTGTACTCGTAGATGCCGTCGCCGTCGGGATCCAACATGGGCGTGGAACCGGGGTTCCAGCCTTGGAAGTTGCCCGCAATGTGTACACCGTTGGTGCTCACCGTCTGCTGGTTCATGTTCACACGAACTACGTAAGTAGCCGGTTGCGAGCAGTTCATCGTGAAGATGGTGGAGTCGTAGCTCGGTACATTCGCGGTAGCCCCACCCGGATCGTACGGGAAGTTGCCCGAGTCTTGCAAGATCAATTTGTTGCCCCAAGAGCACAGGTTGTCCAAACGGTACCAACCCGTATTGACTCCGTCAAACAAGCCATCTCCGTAGGAATCGGTGATCTTAAACTTGTAGGTTCCGCTCAACGGCAAGGAAATGGTGTCGATTTTGGTTGCCGCGGCTACGCTGTAGGCAGACAAGTCCGTGTAAGGCCCACCTACTTTATATACGACGCCTGTTGCTGCATTGGTGATTTTGTACTGCACCTCAGATCCATAAATATCCGTAACCAAATGCATCCGTACGTTGCCCGTAGGAGCAAGCGTTCCGTACACTTTGAAGTCGTCAACAGCCCAGTACCAACCGTACTGACCGCCATCGTTGAAGCGCAAGCGGGCTTTAAACGCCGCACCTTGGTAAGCAGTAACGTTGTACTTTTTGGTCACGGGTGCCGTCCAAGAGCCGCTGGTGGCCACCATCGAGTCAATTTTGACCCACGTTCCTGCAGCGTTCAATACTTCCACATAACCTTTTTGGCCGGTTAAGCTGCGGTAGTACTGCTTGAACTCCACGTACAACGTGTCGTAACCTGCCGCGTTCAAAGACGGAGATTGCAACACAGAGTTGGACGTAATGGTTGTCGCACCAGCCGCGTCGTCGTCCACCATAACAAACGGAGTTCCGTTGATGGAGGAAGATGTTCCGTAGGTGGTTTTAGGAGTCCAAAGTGCTCCAGACGTTGCGGAAGTGGTCCATGTGCAGGGTACGCCGTTGTTGAAATCCACCGTGTACGGCATGGCCGTAGAGGGCAGAGGAGCAAACGTAGCGTTTGCTGTTACAACCGGTCCCATGCACGCTTCGCTCATCTTCCAATCGAAGAAGTAATACACACGGGACGGTAGGTACGCACCTGTTGAAGATGTAAATTGAACCGAGTCTACCTGACCGAGTCCGGACAAGTTGTACGGGTAGGTATGGCCTGTGGGCAAAGCAGTACTGCTGCTGGAACGGTACATTACCCCTGTTGTACCCGGTAACTGCTCAATGTTGATCAAATAACGACCAGGGGCAAAAGCCAAACCAACCGGTACTTTAATGTTTGCAGGGGTCGTTCCACTATTCACCGCGGAAATAGGAGCTGAGGTGTACAACAAGGCGCCGCCGTTCAATCCGGTGGTGATTTTTCCCTTTCGCTCATAAACCCGAATGCGGAAATTCACCGTACCTCCGTTGGCCGTCGGGAACACCCGAACGGTAGTGGAGTCCCAGGTCATGGGCGTGGAAACCACTAAACCCGTAAAGTTTGGAAAATTCGCTGCAGGTGCTGCTGTGTAGCCTTGGTTTGTAGTAGCAGCAAATAAAGCCAAAGAAGGCCCTCCAGAAACACGTCCTTTGGTGTTGTCGTCCGTGATCAAACGTCCGGATACCGTGGTATTGGCCGTGATGGCTGGGGTGGTGTAGGTGGCACCTGTTCCAATGGTGGAGCCGTTAGCGGCTACCCACATCATTTGGTTGTTGGTGTTGCTCCACGTTGCGGTAAAGGTTACCGGTGCTGGGCCGCAAGACGTCTGGTTGCCAATGGTCGGCGAAGCCGTCAACGGGCAGCTGGAAATAAAGCAGGCCGTGGTTACGAACTTACCGTAGACGTAGCCTGCAGCAGTTGATGGCGTCAAAGTGGTGACCGGCGCTTGGGTAAAGATGGTGTTGCCCGCAGCGTTCTTGACGATCAAGCCCATTTCGTCAGGGTACGAGCCGGCCGCCAAAATTTGCACACGAACGGAGTCGTTCTGGCAAAGCATGACCATTGCGGTGGAATTGGCATTGGGTACCAATCCGTTTTGTCCGGTGCAGAACGATGCGCCACCGGGACAGGTGTACGAAATGGTGTCCATGCTGGTCCAGGTGCCTGCAACTTTTTGTTGCAACACCACGGATCCTCCGTTCCACGCGTCGCCGTACGAATCCGTCATATTAACGGTAAACGCACACTTGTTGGCCGGAGGACACTGCGCAAAGGCTGCCGTTGCCGACAAGACCAATAGCGCCACTAAGGTGTAAAGTTTCCTCATTTGGTTGTTGTTTTTGTGTTAATTAACAGCATGAAAGGTAATGTATTTAACGTTTCCTAGGTTGATACGTTGTGGAAAACTTTAATTTTTCGCGATTTTCTTCCGGTTCTTGCAGCGGGTCGCACGGTGCTAAATCATCCTTAGCTTCGCCCGGGAGGCGTTGGTACCAGCCTGTTCCTTCCGTTTTCCAGGCCAGTTGTTCGTCGGACACTTGCTTGACAATTTTGGCGGGATTGCCCACCACCACACTTCGGGGGGGGATGTTCATTCCTTGGGGAACAAAACACAGCGCGCCCACAATGCATTCGTCGCCCACAACGGCTTGGTCCATCAAGACGGCGTGCATGCCCACCAAGCAGTTGCGGCCCACGGTGGCGCCGTGCACAATGGCGCCGTGCCCAATGTGGGCCATTTCGTGCAACACCACGTCCTCGCCCGGAAACACGTGGACCACGCAGTTTTCCTGGATGTTGGCTCCGGCGTGAACAGTGATCCGACCCCAGTCGCCGCGCAACACCGCGCCCGGGCCAATGTAGACGTCGGGGCCAATCCAAACGTCCCCGGTTACGTTGGCTTCCGGATGCACAAAGGCCGACGGGTGTACGATGGGGCGCAATCCTTTAAAGGAGTAGAACATGCGGTTGCTTTTTAGACGTGGACGGAACAGTCGATGACGGGCGATGGTGGGTTTAAACGCGCTCCAGAACGACTGCGTAGCCCTGGCCCACACCGATGCACATGGTGACTAAAGCGTGTTTTTTGCCGGAATGAGCTAGGTTTCGAGCGGCCGTTAAGGCCAGACGCGCCCCAGACATGCCCAGCGGGTGGCCCAAAGCCAGCGCACCCCCGTTCGGATTGATGCGGGGGTCTAAGTCTTCCAAACCCAACGCGCGGGTGCAGGCCAAAACTTGGGCAGCAAAGGCTTCGTTGAGTTCGATGAGGTCCATTTGGTCCAAGGTGAGGCCCGCACGTTGGAGCGCCAATTGCGAGGCGGGAACCGGGCCAATGCCCATGGTGCGGGGCTCCACACCGGCGGCAGCGCCTGATGCAATGCGGACCAAGGGCTGGAGGTTGTGGTCCTTCAGGCCTTGTTCGGAGGCGAGGAGCAGGGCGGCCGCGCCGTCGTTGAGGCCGCTGGCGTTGCCAGCAGTAACGGTGCCGTTTTGCGGACGGAAGGCGGGGCGCAAGGCGGCGAGGCCTTCCACGGTGGTAGCCGGTTTGGCAAATTCGTCCGTGTTGAACAAGATGGGGTCTCCTTTGCGCTGGGGGAGTGGAACCGCGACACGCTCTCCGGCTAAAAATTCAACCGCCGCTGCTGCACGCTGTTGGCTTCGCACGGCATACGCGTCTTGGTCTTCGCGGGAAATGCCGTACCGATCCACCAGGTTCTCGGCCGTTTCGCCCATGGCGTCTGTGCCGTATTTGGCTTTCATGGTGGGGTTGACAAAGCGCCAGCCAAAGCTGGAGTCGTAGAGTTGGGAGTCCGTGCCGAAGGCTTTGGAGGCTTTGCTCATGACGTAGGGGGCGCGGGTCATGTGTTCCACGCCTCCGGCTACGGCGAGGGCGCCGTCGCCGATGGCGAGGGCGCGCGCGCTTTGGTAAACGGCGCTCAATCCACTGGCACACAAGCGGTTGGTGGTTTCAGCGGGGACGTTGAGGGGGTAGTCCGCGAGCAAGGTGGCCATGCGGGCCACGTTGCGGTTGTCTTCACCGGCCTGGTTGGCGCAGCCCAGAACCACGTCGGCAATTTGGGAAAAATCAACGTTTGCATTTCGGTGGCGCAATTCGCGCAAAACCAAAGCGGCCAAGTCGTCGGCACGAACCGGCGACAAACTTCCTCCAAAGGACCCGATGGGAGTCCGTATTCCGTCAACAATGAATGCGTCCATGGCTATTTTGAAATCTAGGGGTGAATGAATGAGTTACCGCGCCGGGCCTTCCCAAAGCGTTTCTTTGCGGTACACGGTTCCGTGGAAGAGGGCTACCAGGCGTTCGCCGTTGGCGGTGACGCGCACGGTGTAGCGGGCAAATTGCTTGCTGCACTGATCCTCTGTGGCCTTTGCTTCCAAGCGGTCTCCCGCACGAACCGGAGCTGTGTGGGCAATGGAGGTTTCCACCGAAACGGCGTGCTGGCCGTGGGCGTTGGAGGCAAAGGCCAAAGCGGAGTCCGCCAGACTGAAAGTAATCCCGCCGTGGGCCACGCCAAAACCGTTGGTCATCTCGGAGCGAACGGTTGCTTCCAGGGTACAGGTACCCGGAGCAATATGCGTGCAGGTTACCCCCAGCCATTGGCTGAACGGGTCGTTGTCCAGCATGGCGCTCAAGATGGCGTCCGGGGTCATTCGTTCTCCTTTTTGGGTTCCAGTTGAACAGCTTCTTCAAAAGCACCAATCAGCACGTCGATTAAAACCAACAGGTTGTGGCGCTGAACCTGGTCCTCCGGGAGTCCGTTTTGCAGTTCCGTGTGCAGAAAGTTGCGCATTTCCTCAAACACAAAGGGGGAGCGCGCCACCCGAACCATTCGGTCCAAATCCAGTTCCGCATCTTCCTCCAACAATTCTGTGAGGTCGTCCAGCTGGGCCGTGACGTCGTCGATGGCAATTTGGAGGTGGTGTTCCGTGATCAGCCCGACGTTGAGTTGCGCTTGGGCAAAACCTTCGTTGAGCAACAACGCGGTGCGCAACAGGGCCTCGTGTTCTTCCTCCTCAAAATCTTCGGATAAATTGAACAAAAAACCCAACAAGTGGGGCTGTTCGTCCAGGAACGCGCTCAAACGCTCAGCATAGGTTTCTTGAGACCACTGGCGGACAGCAGAGGCGGCTAGGGAAAAAAGAGGGGTGTCCATGGGAAGGTGTTACGGATTGGAGTCGAATAAATAGAGTAGGGAAGCCATGGCGGCTGCGCCCAGCTCCAATTCGCGCGGATGAATGCTCTCTATGCGGTCTTGTGCGGAGTGGTGGTAATCAAAGTAGCGCTGGGAATCGGCGGACAATCCCACCAAAACCACGTCGCCTTGGCCGCGGAGGGCGCTGATGTCTGCACCGGAGCCGCCCACGGAATAGGCCAGCAAACCGTAAGGCGCTAAAAAAGGCTTGAACCGCTCCAGACGATCCCGCGCCGCAGCATTTTCCGTGGAAAAACCGCGGGGCGTGCCGGATCCACCGTCGGACTCAATGGCCAATACGTGCTCTTCATTTCGGGTTGACGCGCTCGTTGCGTACGCTCGGCCGCCGTTCAATCCAAATTCTTCGTTGGCGTAGAGCACCACCCGATGCGTTCGATTGGGCCGGTAGCCGGAACGCATGAGGAGGCCCAGGGCTTGGATGCTCTGCACACAACCCGCCCCATCGTCTTGAGCACCCGTGCCCAAATCCCAACTGTCCAAGTGGCCGCCCACCAGTGCAATTTGTTCCGGGTGGGTTGTTCCACGCCACTCGCCCACCACGTTGTATGAAGTACACGTTCCGCGCTGTTCGCACCCCAGAGTGAGTTGAACGCGCAAATCGGGGTTCTTTTTCAATTCCGACGACAGCCAATTGGCGTCCTGGGTACTGATGCCCGCGGCGGGGATTTTAACGGAGGCATCGCCGTAGCTCATGGCTCCCGTGTGCGGGAAATCGTCGGTGCGGAGGGTCAAAGACCGCACCAAAACCGCAACAGCTCCGTGCTTACCGGCCTCTTGAGCGCCGGCCCAGCGTTGGTCGCCCGCGTTTCCGTAGGCGGAGCCGGTGTTGATGTACGAGGGGTCCAAGGGACGGTTGAAAAAAACAATCCTCCCCGCAATTTTTCCGGCGGCGGCCAGGGCATCCAGTTCTTGGAAATTCTGAACTTCCACCACCTCGGCCCGAATTCCCGATCCTTTATTTCCTCCGGGTGTTCCAACGCTGCCGCCCAAAGCCGTCACGCTGAGTTCCCCTTTCTTGCCGTACCTCACCACCGATGCTGTCTCCACGCCGCGCACCCAGTGGGGGTTGCCGGTCACCTCTTGCAGGTATACGGAGTCGAACGGAAGCTCTTCCAATTTGCGCACCGCCCAGGCAATGGCGCGCGCGTCGCCGGAACTGCAGACGGAGCGCGGTCCCACTTCCGAGCACAAGGATTCCAGCAAACGGTAGCCTTGCTGGTGGGTTAAAGCGTCCGTGTACAGGCCGCGAACAAGCTGCGCCTTTTGCTGCTGCTGGGTAGAATCCGACGGCTGGGTGTTTTGCGCCCAACCGGTAGCGGCGACAGCCCACACGAGTGCGACGCTCTGGATTAAATTTTTTCGTTCCACGGTATGAATTGTTGGCGGTCCATCCAGGAGGATAAATTTCCCAGACGCACAAGGTACTTGTCTTTCTTTATTTCCAAAAGTTCCCCCGGGGTTCGGCCGCCGGAAAGGACGCGCACTTTATCCCCCTTCGTGACCGGCATTGCCCACAACTGTTCCAAGCGGATTCGCTGGGCTTGTTGGGCTTTGGTTTCTGCTTTTTTCTCTGCCTTTTTGGCCCTTCCCGCCCGTTCGGCAAACAGTTTGACCACTTCGTTCATCGCCTCCTGACGCGCCTTAGGGCCTTTGGCCGCTGCGTATTGCTTGGCCACAGACTCAAAGCGTTTGCCCCACGCCAGGCGGTCCGCCACCTCGGCGTTGGCACTACCGACGCGTTCCAATTTATCTTCCAACTTGGCAATGCGGCCTTCCTGGTCGGCTTTGAGTTGTTCCAATTCCCGCAATCGCTTGCCGCTCTCGTTTTGCGTGCGGTCCAGGGCGCTTCGCTGGCGCTGAAGGGTCACCAACAGCTGGTCCACGGAGCGGGTTTGTCCGTCCAGTGCTTCCCGAGCCTCCGCCAACAACGCTTTGGGCAGGCCCACGCGTTGCGCCACTTCAAAGGTGTAGCTGCTTCCGGGCGACCCCACGTGCAAACGGTACTCGGGTTCAAACGTCTTGACATCGAACGCCATGTTGGCGTTGGTGGCGTGCGGTAAACTTCCCGCCAAGGCTTTGATGGCGTTGTAGTGGGTGGTGAACACGCCCAAGGTGCCGCTTTCGTGCAATTTTTTCAAAAAAACTTGCGCCAAGGCACTGCCCAAGTCGGGGTCTGATCCGCTGCCAAATTCGTCCACCAAACACAGTGTTCCGGGGCCCGCATGCACCAACAACTGCTTCATTTTGGACAACTTGGCGGAGTACGTAGACAGCTCGTTTTCCACACTTTGGGCGTCTCCAATGTCCACCAAGATCTTTTCCACCCAACGAAAAGCGCTGGACGGATGAACCAGCACCAACAATCCGCTTTGGAGCATCAACTGAAAAAGTCCCAAGGTCTTAAGGGCCAGGGATTTTCCACCCGCGTTGGGGCCGGAAATAACCACCAGCCGGTGCGGGTCGCCCAGGGTCAATTGCAGCGGGACCACGGGCTTGCCGCGGCCGGCCTGCACCCGGCGCAGAACGGGGTTGATTCCTTGTACAATACGTACCGGTGGCAGCGGTATGCGTCGGTCCTGGCCTTTTCCGTACCGGTGAACGGTGGGCAAACAAGCCCCCTCGTCGAAGGCAAAGCGCGCTTTTGCGTTGAGAAAATCCAAATCAATGAGGCGCTCTGCGCTGGCCATCAACGGCTCCCGAAGCGGTGCCAATTGGGCCGTCAGCGCTTTCAAAATTCGCCGAATCTCCTTGGTTTCTTCCTCGCGCAGCAAGGCTACCTCGGCGTTGATTTCCAGGCATTCGCCCGGCTCCAAAAAAACCAACGATTGCTTGGACGAGCTGCCGTGGAAGGCGCCTTGGGCGCGGTTCTTGTACGACGCCGTTACGGCCAACACGCGTCGGTCGTCGGCCACGCTCTCGCGAATGTCTCCCAACCATCCTTCGGATTCGTACCGACGGAGCACTTTATAAAAAACCCGGTCTGCCGCAGCGCGTTTTCGGGACAACACCTGTCTTATTTCGGCCAATTCCTTGCTGGCAGATGTTTTCACTTCGCCGTTTCGTTCCAAGATTTTGTCGATCCACAGCGGAACTTCGTCCACCGGGGGGGTACGCTCCAGTAAGCGAACCACAGCGGGCATGGACAAGCGGTGGAGCCCGCAAAAGCGGTACAGGTTCTGGTAGCTTTCGGTTTGTGCTTTGAGGGCCAGAAACTGCTCGGAACTCAAGACGGCCTCACGCACCCGCAGCATCGTCAATGCCGACGCGGTGTCGGCCGTGGCCACGGCCGGTAAAAAATGCCCCTGTTGGTACAGGGTCAGCATTTGGTCCGTGCGCTCCAGTTCCTCCGCCTGCGCTTCCCAGCGAAATTCCGGCTGCAGCTCCTCAATGCGACGGCGGGCCTGCGGCGTCGCCGCCCGCTCCCCCACCATCGCCTTCAACGCCGTAAAGTCAAGGCTGTCCGCTGCGTCCGCCGGATACAGCATCTATTAATCGACCTTTTCGGGACGCATTTGCGGGAAAAATAAAACCTCCTGAATGCTGCTCTGGTTCGTCAACAACATCGTCAAACGGTCCATTCCAATGCCCATTCCCGCGGTAGGTGGCATGCCGTACTCCAAGGCGCGCAGAAAGTCTTGATCAATGAACATCGCCTCGTCGTCGCCCTTTTCGGACAACTTCAACTGCTCCTCAAATCGCTCGCGCTGGTCGATGGGGTCGTTTAACTCGCTGTACGCGTTGGCCAACTCTTTCCCGTTTACAAACAACTCAAAACGCTCCGTCAACGCTGGATTGTCTCGGTGGCGCTTGCACAGCGGAGACATCTCAATGGGGTAATCCGTAATGAAGGTAGGCTGCACGTAGTGGTGCTCGCACTTTTCGCCAAAGATTTCGTCGATCAACTTGCCCAAACCCATTTCCGGCTTCACGTCAACGCCCAAAGAGCGCGCAATGGTTCGAACCTCGTCCTCGGACTTGCCGTTCAAGTCGTGGCCCGTGTGCACGCGAATCGCTTCCAAAATGGGCACCCGCGGGAACGGGGCTTGGAACGAAATGGTGCGTTGGCCCACCTGTACTTCCACAGAGCCGCCCGTCACTTCGCGAACCACTTCTTCCAACAAAGACTCCGTGAACTGCATCATCCACCGGTAATCTTTGTAGGCCACGTAAATTTCCATCACGGTGAACTCCGGATTGTGCGTCCGGTCCATTCCTTCGTTCCGGAAATCCTTGGCAAACTCGTAGACGCCGTCGAACCCACCTACAATCAAGCGCTTCAAGTACAGTTCGTTGGCAATGCGCAAATACAGCGGCATGTCCAAGGCGTTGTGGTGCGTAATGAAAGGGCGCGCGGCGGCACCGCCGGGAATGGGCTGCAAAACGGGCGTTTCCACCTCCAAATAACCCGCGCGGTCAAACACCTTGCGCATGGTGTTGAAGATTTTGGTGCGCTTCACAAAAACGTCTTTCACGCCTTCGTTCACCACCAAATCCACGTAGCGTTGGCGGTAGCGCAGCTCCGGATCGGAAAAGGCGTCGTATACCGTGCCGTCGGCATCCGTTTTCACCACGGGCAGCGGGCGCAACGATTTGCTCAACACCGTCAGGGACGTTGCGTGAACCGAAATCTCGCCGGTTTGGGTTTTGAACACGTGACCTTCCACGCCGATAAAGTCGCCCATGTCCAAAAGCTTCTTGAACACCTCGTTGTACAGGTCCTTGTTTTCGCCCGGGCACAATTCGTCGCGGTTCAGGTACACCTGTATGCGCGCAGAACTGTCTTTGAGCACCGCAAAAGAGGCCTTGCCCATGATCCGTCGGGCCATCAAGCGCCCGGCCACACACACTTTGGAATAGGCGTCCGGATTGGTCTCGTAGCCGTTCAAAAGTTCTTCGGCCGTGTGCGTAATGGGGTACGACGCGGCCGGGTAGGGTTCAATGCCCAAAGCCCGCAGTTGGGCCAAGGACTCGCGGCGAAACTGTTCTTGTTCGTTGAGGGTGCGCTCCATAGGCGACAAAGATAGCGATTGTACGCGGTGGGCTATCTTTGCACCCCTAAGGAAAACCCTATGTCTTCACGTCCCGTTCGCGTTCGATTCGCCCCCAGCCCTACCGGCCCACTCCACATGGGTGGCGTTCGCACGGCCCTGTACAACTACCTTTTTGCCAAGCAACACGGCGGCAAATTCCTGCTGCGCATTGAAGACACGGACCAAAATCGCTTTGTCCCGGGTGCGGAAGAGTACATTTTGGAGGCGCTGGCTTGGTGCGGCATTTCGCCCGACGAGGGCCAAGGCGTGGGCGGACCCCATGCGCCGTACCGCCAATCCGAGCGCAAACCCATGTACCGCCAATACGCCGATCAACTGATCGCCGACGGCAACGCGTACTACGCGTTTGACACCCCGGAAGACCTGGAGTTGGTTCGCGAACGCGCCAAGGCCGCAGGAAATCCCAACTGGCAGTACAACAGCATCACGCGGACGGCCATGAAAAACAGCCTGACCCTTCCGGCAGAAGAAGTGGAGCGTCGGCTGGCCGCGGGTGAACCGTACGTGATCCGCGTCAAATTGCCGCGCAACGAAGAAGTTAAATTTCAAGACCGCATTCGGGGTTGGGTCAGCGTGAACACCCTGAATTTGGACGACAAAGTCTTGCTCAAGGGCGACGGCATGCCCACCTACCACTTGGCCAACGTGGTGGACGACCGGCTCATGGACATTTCCCACGTCATTCGCGGCGAAGAGTGGCTTCCTTCCGCACCGCTGCACATTCTATTGTACCGATTCTTTGACTGGGAGGCTCCTGAGTTTGCCCACTTGCCCCTGCTCCTTCGCCCGGATGGAAACGGAAAACTTTCCAAGCGCGACGGCGATCGACTGGGCTTCCCGGTATTTCCCCTGCACTGGGTAAGCCCGGAAACCGGAGAGGTCTCCAGCGGCTACCGCGAGCGCGGATTTTTGCCGGAAGCCTTCACCAATATGCTGGCCTTTTTGGGTTGGAATCCCGGCGACAACCGCGAATTGTTCACACTGGCGGAACTCGTAGAGGCCTTCAACTTGGACAAGGTGCACAAAGCCGGTGCGCGTTTTGATTTTGAAAAAGCCAAGTGGTTCAACCAGCAATTTTTGCGCGCCCTTCCCGCGGCGGAACTTGCGCAAAAAGTTGCTGCAGATTTGATCCGTCGGGGCGTTGCGGTACCCGCTCCCCAGGTGCTGGAAGGCGCCTGTTCTTTGCTATTGGACCGCGCCGTATTCCCGCAAGACGTCTACGAAAATGGGCCCTATCTGTTCCACGCTCCCCACGGGTACGACCCCGAAATGATGGGCAAGAAATGGACGGACACCTCCGCCGAGCACTTGCGCGCCTTGGCGCAACGCTTCGCCACGGTGGAGCCCTTTGCCGCCGAGGCCCTGGAATCCAACTTTAAATCCTACTTGGCAGAATCCGGCCAAGGCTTCGGTCAGCTGGGTCCTGTTTTGCGTTTGGCCATCACGGGCGTTACGGTAGGGCCGTCGGTCTTTGAAACCATGGGTCTGCTAGGCAAAACCGAATCTCTGGAACGCATCGAAAGCATTTGCCGTGCGCATTGAGGTGACCCAACAAAGGCTGTATGCCTACCACGGGTGCTTGACGGAAGAAGCACAAATAGGGTCCCACTACCACGTGGATTTGGCGGTAGAAGTTTCCGACGAACGCAGCGCACAAACGGATCGGTTAAACGACACCGTTGATTACGTCCTCCTCGCCCGAATTGCAAGCGAAGAAATGGCCGTGCGGGCGAAATTGCTGGAAACCGTGGTCTTGCGCATTGGCGAGCGCATCCTCCGTGAAGCACCCTCCGTGGATTGGGCACAAGTTCGGGTGGCCAAACTCAGCCCACCCATAGACGCGGATGTGGAACGCGTTACGGTTCAAATGGAGTTTCAACCCAACCGAACGCCGATTCGCTGACGAACGAAACCTGGGAATAAAGCGCAATTCGCAACAATTGCGTATCTTTGCAGTCCGCTCAAAATTGGTCTCGTGGCCGAGTGGCTAGGCTCAGCTCTGCAAAAGCTGCTACAGCGGTTCGAATCCGCTCGAGACCTCTCTTTTTTCCCCGCCTCTGGCGGGGTTTTTTTTTGCCGCGCCCGCCGGTGCCCGGGTTCCAACGGCACACGTTGCCCATTGCGTACCTTTGCATCATGGCAACATACTCTATTACTGACTTTTCCGCGCTGGGTTTGAAACCCACCAACGCGGGTACCTGGACCGGTCGTCAATCCTCCAACGCAGGACCTTCTCTAACCAGTTATTCCCCGGTGGATGGCAAAGCCATCGGTGAAGTAAGCACCACCACGCGGGCGGAATACGACGCGGCATTGGAAAAAGCGCATGCCGCTTTTATTCACTGGCGCACCATTCCGGCACCCAAACGCGGCGAATACGTGCGTCAATTTGGGGACGTCTTGCGCGCCAACAAAGACTTACTCGGAAAATTGGTGAGCTACGAAATGGGTAAATCCCTCCAAGAAGGTTGGGGTGAAGTCCAGGAAATGATCGACATCTGCGATTACGCCGTTGGGTTGTCTCGCCAACTTACTGGCTTGACCATTCAAAGCGAGCGTCCCAACCACCACATGATGGAACAATGGCACCCCTTGGGCATTGTGGGCGTCATCAGCGCATTCAATTTCCCCGTAGCGGTATGGAGTTGGAACGCAGCCCTGGCTTGGGTTTGTGGCGACGTCGTGGTATGGAAAGCTTCTGAAAAAGCACCTTTGTGCGCTGTTGCTTGCCAACACCTTTGGAATCAAGTGGCGGAAGCCAATAACCTTCCTGAAGGAATCAGCACCATCGTAACCGGTGCCGTTGAAGTGGGCCAGTGGATGACCGCAGATACACGCATTCCCTTGGTTTCAGCAACGGGTTCCACGGCTATGGGACGTAAAGTTGGCGCTGTGGTTGCCGAGCGTTTTGGACGCACCATTTTGGAATTGGGCGGCAACAACGCCATCATCGTTACCCCGGAGGCAGACCTCAAAATGACCGTCATTGGAACGGTCTTTGGCGCCGTAGGTACCGCCGGTCAACGCTGCACCAGTACCCGAAGATTGATTGTTCATGAATCCATTGTGGACAAGTTGGTGGACGTATTGAAAAAAGCCTACAGCCAATTGACTATTGGCAATCCCTTGGATCCTAGTGTACATGTAGGTCCTTTAATTGATTCGACTGCAGTAGCTCAATACCAACGTGCATTAACGGAAGTAGTGCGCGAAGGCGGCACCATGCTCGTAGAAGGCGGTGTGCTTAGCGGTCCCGGATACGAAAGCGGATGCTACGTGAAACCGGCCATTGCCCGCGTGGAAAACCACTACGCCATCGTGCAACACGAGACGTTTGCGCCCATTTTGTACGTCATGACCTACTCCACCCTGGAAGAAGCCATTGCGTTGCAAAACGGGGTACCGCAAGGCCTCTCTTCGGCCATCATGACCCTCAATATGCGCGAGGCACACACCTTCTTGTCTGCGGCCGGCTCCGACTGCGGTATTGCCAACGTAAACATTGGCACCAGCGGTGCTGAAATTGGCGGCGCTTTTGGCGGTGAAAAGGAAACGGGTGGCGGACGCGAATCCGGATCGGACAGCTGGAAGGCATACATGCGTCGCCAAACCAACACGCTCAACTACGGAAACAACCTTCCGTTGGCACAAGGCATCGTTTTCAACATTGAATAAACACTAAAAACTTTTTTTAAAATAGAATCTTCTTGTTTTTAATGGTGAGTGTATAAGGGGGATAACTTTTGTCCCCTTTTTTCTTTTCAATGCATTTGGGACCTTGTTAACAATTTATAAACAAGTCCATTGGTATCAATTTCCTTTTGAATCAAGCATTTCCATGTTGACGCTCCTACTTTATGAGCAGCTGTGGAAATCGTTTTTTTGATTTTTAAGTTAAAATCTTGTACCCGCACTTTAGGCCGTGTGGTTGTGGATAAAGTGGGGTAATTTTACAGGGTCTAATTTTTGTACTGACTTATTCACACAAGTTCACAGGTTATGAATATAGCTATTGGTGCCGATCACGCAGGTTTTGAACTCAAAGAGAAAATCAAACACTTGCTGCTGGAAGAAGGACATACCGTGCTGGACCACGGTGCATATTCTTCCGATCGCGTCGATTACCCAGATCATGCGCATCCGGTTGCAAAAGACCTGGAATCAGGCGATGCAGATTTGGGTATTCTTTTGTGCGGTTCCGGCAACGGTATTGCCATGACGGCGAACAAGCACCAAGGCATTCGTGCGGCTTTGTGTTGGCTTCCGGAATTAGCGGCCTTAGCACGCCAACACAACGATGCCAATGTTTTAGTCCTCCCCGCACGGTTCATTGAGCCGGCGGTTGCCTTTGCTTGTGTAGCAGCTTTTTTGGAAGCAGAATTTGAAGGAGGTCGCCACGAGGACCGTGTTGCTAAAATTCCCTGCGCTTGATCCGATCCGCTGCACAGTGGTTGCACACCTACCGTCTGCGCCGTTTTCGGCACGGCTTGTTGGTGAATGCGCTCTTGTTGTTTGCTTCCATCATCCTGCTTTGGTTGCTTTTTTTAGCGGCCGAGGTTGGTCTTTATTTAGCACCCACTGTTAAGATTGGTGCTTTACTCCTTACGGCTGCAGCTCTTGTAACAGCAGTGGTTTGGACTTTGGTAATCCCAGCAGTCCGCTTTTTGAGGGGAACTTATTTTTCCTTAGAGGATTGTGCCCGAGAATTGGGCGCACGTTTCCCTGAGTTAGACGATAAGTTACTCAATGCCTATCAGTTAGAACTTATGGGTTCGACTCCTCGCATCCATCGGGCCGTGGAGGAGCGCTTGTTCCAAGCGGTGAAATTCCCCATTTGGGAACGGTTTTCTTGGACAACTCTTCGTCCCTATGCAGCGGTTTTAGCCGTTTTATTGGTTTTTTTAGGAATATCCGTAAAGTACCAACCTACCCAATTTGCGCAGCAACGCTTGTTGGCATGGGACGAAACGTTTACCCCGCCTCCTCCGTTTGAGGTGGAATGGAGGGCTCCCGTACGTGCGGAGGAAGGACAGAAGGTTGTTGTACGAGCTAAGCCCATTGGGGTACAGATGGAGTCTTGGTCTGCAGAAGTCAACGGCAAACGTTTAGTGGGTCAGAAGCAATCCGACGGTTCGTTTCAGTGGGTCGCTCGTATGGATTCTCAGGATCAGGAGTGGACCCTTCTTTTTGGCGACTACCGTTGGAAAGTGAAACGAGTTGCTTGGGTCCCGGCAGTAGCATGGAACTCCATCCGTTTTCGCATTATACCACCTGCCTACACGGGTGAGAAAGAAAGAACGGTTCAAGGACTTCAGGATTTGGAATGTTCTGTGGGTTCTTTGGTTCGTTGGGAATTGGAAGCGGATCATGCCGAGTTGGTTCGATGGGATTGGAATAAGGCGGAAGGACCCACAACGGCCGCTCCGTTCAGCGGGTCTTTTGTTGTGGATCAATCCGCCAAAGTAGAGTTGTTGGCAAAGGGAGCATTGGGACGTTGGAAATCCGGAGGCTTCCTGCACGTTCGGGCAATTCCGGACGCACCTCCTGTACTGTCTGTAGATTGGACCGTCGATTCCTTATCCGCTACGGTTCGCGCGGTTTGGCGTGCTGAGGACGATCGCGGTTTGGTTCGTGTGGTTTTGGGCAGAAGCGAGCAGAAAATGGGTCGTGTTCCTGTTGCTACAGGAACTTTTTCCATGTCTTTGCAAGGCTCTCGCGAATCCTGGACGGCTTATGCCGTGGACAGTAAAGGACAACGCTCTCAGCCGGTGGTTTTTGTAAAACCCCGTTTTGGTGCTCAGGACCAACAATTGGCTGCAGCATCAGCGGTGCGCTCCTTGGCGCAGCAGGTAGAGATGACCCGTCGAAGTGCTGATCAACTGAACAAGCGTTCGGCCGAAGAGCGAAGAAGGCAAACCCAAAGAAAGAATGTGGAGTCAGCGCAAGTACAAAAGCAAGCAGAAAACGAATTCAAGGAACGCGCATTGGAACAGATGAAATCTTTGGAAAAAGCTGTTCAGTCTTTGAAGATCCCAAACGCAGACCGCATGGCTCAGGAAAAGCAGTGGGAAGATAAACGCCAACAGATTGAAGAATTGTTGCAGCAGATGCAACGCCCAGAGCAAAACGCAACAACCCAAAAGTCTGCGGCGTCCCTGCAGCGCTTGGAAGCACTGTTGGAACAATTGCTCAAGGAACAAGAACAACTGCTCGCCATTCAGACCTTAGAACGATTGTCTGAGGACCAGAAGAAACTGTCTGAACGGTCGGATGCCGACGAACAGGATTTACAAAAAGAATTGGCGGAAGAGACGCAGGAGCTGAGCGAGAAACACAACTCAGACGAACTGGAAAAAGCCAAGGCGGAACAGGATGCCTTGAAAAAGCAATCGAACCCGTCCAATAAAGACCAAGAGAAAGCCGCTGAAAGCTTGAAGAAGGCGGCGCAGCAAATGCGTCAGAAGATGCAAGAATCGCAGGAGTCTAAAACGGAAGAGGAGATAAAGAGTTTAAAGCAACTCATCGACAATTTACTGCAGGTGAGTTTTGGTCTGGAACGCTTGTCCGACCGCACCTCGGTTGCCGTTCCGGCAGACCCCAATTATGCTCAGTGGCAAAAGGAATTACAACGGCTTCAAGAAGGCACGCGCCTCGTGGGGGATACCCTTCGCGCAATCGGTTTGCGTCGTCCTGACATCGGTGCCAAGACCTCGCAACATGTGGAAGATTTACTGGCGTATGGAATGCAGGCCAAATCGTTTTTGAAAGAACGTCAAGGTTCGAACGCTGGGGTTCAGCTGCAGAAGGCCATGAAGGAGTCCAATGATTTGGCGGTACTGTTTCAAGAGGCTTTGAACAATGCGCAACAGCAGTTGTCCAACATGAAGAAGGACGGTACCGGTAGTTGTTCCAAGCCGGGCAGCGGCAAGCCTTCTGCTTCGGGTATGCGAAAGATGCAAGGTCAGTTGGCGGAACAAATGAAGTCGCTGGGCTCTCGCCCAGGCCAACAGTCAGGGCAGCAACCGGGTCAGCAGCCGGGAGAAACGGGACAGCCGAAGGGCAACCAAGGTAAGTCTGGGGCGGACGGTAGTTCCGGAGAGCAAGCTCAGCGCGCCTCCTTGCTGGCGCAACAGGAGCGTTTGCGGCGTGAATTGGAGCGCTCCAAGGGAGGAAGTGTCGCAGGAAAGGAGGCGTCCGAATTGATGAAGGAGTTGGAGCGCCAATTGATCAAGAATGCAAGTGCTCAGCAGCTGAATCAAACCCTTAAGAAGTTGGATATTAAGTTGTTGGAGCTTGAGAGAGCAGAGAAACAAGAGGAAGAAGACGAAAAACGACAATCCGAAGTGGGTAAAGATCGTCCTATGCTCAATCCTTCGGGTGTTGCGCCTGATTCGCGTGTTTTTTCGCAGCCTGTTTTTCGCGGTTGGCCCCTCTTTTATCCGGATTATACCCCGCAGAAATGGCCCTAATTTTTGATGCCCTCCCTGATTTTTGGGTTCACCGCAGTAAGCACTGGGCTGGGTGGTTGCAGGAAGTTGCCGAGTCCGAAGGCAAACGCCTTGGAGATTTCAACTACCGGTTTCATAAGGATGATGAACTACTGGAGTTGAATCGTCGGTTTTTGGACCACGATACATATACGGACATCATCACTTTTGACCGCACTCGGGGCAGCAGAATTTCTGCCGATGTTGCGGTAAGCTGGGAGCGCGTCGTGGACAACGCATCCCGATTGGCTACGGATTTGGGAGATGAAATTGATCGTGTTGTTTTGCATGCAGTGCTTCATGCATGTGGTTATGCAGACAAATCTCCTGAAGACGAGATGAAGATGCGCACCCTGGAGAATCACTATTTAGCTGTTCGTCCACACGTTTTGTTACACGTGGAACAGTGATTTATTGCCCCTATTTTTGTCACGTTCATTAATGTTACACGTGGAACCATGCTCGATTCAAGACCTTACGACGTTATAGTTGTTGGCGCCGGTCACGCCGGAAGCGAGGCGGCAGCCGCGGCTGCGCGATTGGGTTCGCGCACGTTGCTGGTTACGATGAATCTCCAAACGATAGGACAGATGTCGTGCAATCCCGCTATGGGTGGTGTTGCGAAAGGACAAATTGTTCGTGAGATCGATGCGTTGGGCGGTTTGAGCGGTATTGTTACGGACAAGACAGCGGTTCAGTTTCGCATGTTGAATCGCTCCAAAGGACCCGCAATGTGGTCTCCGCGCGCTCAGAGCGATCGTTGGCGGTTTGCCGAGGAGTGGCGCCTTCAGCTGGAGGCGATGACGAATTTGGACTTTTTACAAGACATGGCCGTTGACCTTTTGGTGAAGGAAGATCGTGTTGTGGGCATCGTGACGTCCATGGGTCAAACGGTGTACGGTTCGGCGGTTGTGTTGACGAACGGCACTTTTTTGAACGGAGTATTGCACATTGGCGAGCGTCAAATGGGCGGAGGGCGCGCAGGCGAAAAAGCGGCGACAGGAATAACGGAGCGTCTGGTAGAGTTGGGTTTTGAGTCCGGACGAATGAAGACCGGTACCCCACCCCGCATCGATGGGCGGTCCTTGGATTATTCTAAGTTTGAGGTACAGCACGGCGATGAGAATCCTAGTAAGTTTTCTTATTCGGAGTCGACGCAACCCCTTACCAAGCAGCGCCCTTGCCACATTGCGTACACCTCGGATTATGTCCACGACCTACTGCGTGAAGGGTTTGACCGCAGTCCTATGTTCAACGGTTCCATTCAAGGAACCGGTCCGCGATACTGCCCCAGCATCGAGGACAAGATCAATCGGTTTGCAGATAAGGATCGCCATCAATTGTTTGTGGAGCCCGAAGGCTGGAATACGGTTGAGGTGTACGTGAACGGTTTCAGCACCAGCCTTCCCGAGGAGGTTCAGGTTAAGGCATTGCGAGCGATTCCAGGTTTTGAACAGGCTAAATTTTTCCGACCAGGGTATGCCATAGAATACGATTACTTTCCGCCTACCCAATTGGGTTTAACCTTGGAGACCAAACTGGTGGAAAATCTGTTTTTCGCCGGTCAGATCAACGGAACCACTGGCTACGAAGAGGCGGCTGCTCAAGGTTTGATGGCGGGCATCAACGCACACCGCAAGGTGCACGGTGCGAAGCCGGTCGTGTTGGACCGTTCTGAGGCGTACATCGGTGTTTTGATAGATGACTTGGTAACGAAGGGAACCGAAGAGCCGTACCGCATGTTTACGTCTCGTGCAGAGTATCGCTTGCTGCTTCGTCAAGATAATGCAGACTTGCGCTTGACGCCGAAGGGCCGGGATTGGGGCATGGTAGACGATGTCCGCTGGGCTCGTTTGCAGGAGAAAGTAGAGCGTGCCGCATCGATACGTTCCATTTTGGATGCTGCTCCTGCGATTCCCGCCGAAATAAACGCGCTCTTGGAATCCAAGGGAACAAGCACCCTAGCGACGAAGGGCCGTATGGCTCAGTTGTTGACCCGTCCGCAATTGGAGTTAGCAGACTTGCTGCCTTTCTTGGAATTGAGTGATGAAGATTTGGCGGACCACGAGGCTTTGTTGGACGCGGAGATTGAGATCAAGTACGCGGGTTACATCGCGAAGGAGATGGAGCATGTAAGTAAGTTGAGTCGTTTGGAAGAAACGCCCCTTCCTGCAAACTTGGATTATGCCTCGTTCAAAGCCCTGAGTATAGAGGCGCGACAGAAGTTAGCGGCGGTACGTCCGTCCACCATCGGCCAGGCGTCCCGCGTGAGCGGTGTCAGCCCGGCAGATGTGTCCGTTCTTTTGGTTCACTTGGGTCGTTGATTTTAAAAATTGTTACACGTGTTACATAGCGAACCAAATTGCATTGTTTGCGGCGGAGTGCCGTCGGGTTCAATATCCGTTAAGGATCACATGGTGTCTGGAGAGGTTTTTCAGGTGCAAACCTGCGGTTCGTGCGCATTTCGTTGGACGTCCCCCCGGCCGTCCGACGAACACATTGGGCCGTACTACAACAGCCCGGACTATTTGAGCCACAACAACCAAAAGAAATCACTTTTCTCGTTGGTTTACAACACGTTACGGCTTTGGGCTGCGGGTCAGAAAGTGCGTTCGGTGGTTCAGCACCTCCGCCGGCAAACACCCCGCCAAACCCTGCAAAAGGGCACGTGGTTGGATGTAGGTTGTGGTATTGGTGTTTTTTTGCAGGCCGCCCAGCGCCAAGGCTACGGCGCGGTCGGTGTAGAGTTGAGTGAATCTGCTCGACTTCAGGCGAGCCAACGACTGCAGGAGCCTGTTTACGAACAACTGAACCAGGTAACCGGTACGTACCAAGCCATCACCTTATGGCACGTTTTGGAGCACCTACCCCAACCCGAAGAAACGCTGAAAAAGTTGTGGGAACTGGCGGAGCCGGGAGCGGTATTGGCAATCGCCGTACCCAATCCTGATTCCTGGGACGCAAAACACTACGGAACGGATTGGGCGGCTTGGGACGTGCCCATCCATTTTTGGCATTTCAATCAATCTTCGGTCAAAACACTTTTGGGTCGAACAGGCTGGAAGTGTACCGACGTCCAGCCAATGTGGTTGGATTCGTACTACGTGGGATTGTTGAGCGAATCTTTTCGTCACGGACGAAAAAAGTGGTTGTCGGCCGTTCAAACCGGCTGGATCAGCAACCGCAAGGGTACAAACCCGGTAAACACTTCCAGCCTGGTCTATTGGGCCCAAAAAGAGGCGATTTAACGAACGAAACCCATCCACTGGTATCTTACCCCTCACAACGCGAGAAGTGCCCGTAAATCAAGCGTTTTTAACTGACTGAATTTCAGTTCTTTTTGCTCAGAAGGGCCAAAACTTGAAGGGAAAAGTCCATCAGCACGATTTTGGCGTTGCCGTTTCGCGCAATGTCGTATTCGGCTTCCTCTACCGCAACGCGTAGGCCTTCGAATTGATCGGTGGAGACGAGTTTGGAAAATCCACCCATGGAAAAAGAAATGCCGGTGAGTGCAAACGGGTCGCTGTGGTCCAGTTGGTATTTATTCGCAACGAGGGCGCTCAAGGTTTCCAAGGTGAATTGAAAAAACGCCTTTTGCTTTTCTCGAATCAGGCCCGCAACGGATTCAGACCATTGATGCAAATCGACGATGGACCGTCGGTACGCACTTCGAAGCAATAAGGCCAATAATTCTGCAAATTCCCGCAGTCCTTCCGGATGATGGACCAGGTGTTGTGCCATGCCCAAGGCACCGCCCGCTCCCATGGCCGCCAGGGTGGCCGTTGCCGCATCCGTGCCGTTTCCTTTAAGGTAATTTTCCAAGTTTAGGCGCGAAACGGGCGGAACAAACAAACGTTGGCACCGGCTGGCGATGGTGGGCAATACGGACTCTTCGTCGTGCGTGACGAGCAGCAGTACGGCATCACCCTCTGGTTCCTCAATGGTTTTCAGCAACTTATTGGCAAAGGCGTCCGGCATTTTCTCCGGCATCCACAGAATGAGGACCTTTTTCCCGCCTTGGTGGGGTTTTAACGCTAGCGCGGTGAGTACGGACTTGGCTTCTTCCACGTAAAACGTGGCCTGCTTGTTGTCTGCCCGCAAAAAGTCCAGCCAATGGGCAAATACCGGGTGGCTGTTTTCGGCCAAGAAGTTGCGCCAGTCCGGCAAAAAATGGTCCGAGATGGGCGCGGAAGAATCGCCGTCGCGCTTGATGACGGGAAAGGAAAAATGCAGATCTGGGTGAGCCAACTTGTTGGACATCAGGCAAGAAGGGCAGGTTCCACACGAATCATCTCCAGCATTTGTGGAACAGAGAATGCGCTGGGCATAGGCCAATGCCAAGGGCAGTGCCGCAGATCCTTCCGCGCCAACCAACAATTGCGCATGGGGAATCCGTCCGTCCGCACCTTCGTGAAGCCAAGCGTGACCGGGCGTTAAGCCAAAGGGGATGTCTGCATACCGCATGGATGCGAAGTTAAGGCAGTACCTTTGTGTCATGCTTACGTTGGACAACTTTTCCTTTAAGGGCCAGCGCGCCCTGATTCGCGTGGATTTTAACGTGCCGCTCACGGCTGATTTTCAGGTGGCCGACGGAACGCGCATTGACGCCACACTCCCCTCTTTGAAAAAGATTTTGGCCGACGGCGGAATGCCCGTAGTCATGTCTCACTTGGGCCGCCCTAAGGGACCGTCGGACAACCTTTCCCTGCGCCACTTGGTTCCCTACTTGGAACGAGCGTTGGGCGTTTCGGTGGTGTTTGCCTCGGATTGCGTGGGGTCGGAAGCAGAAAAGCATACACGCGTTTGCGTTCCCAACACGGTGGTTTTGTTGGAAAATTTGCGCTTTCATTCGGAAGAGGAAGCCGGCAACCCGGAGTTTGCCCAAGCCCTGGCACAGCACGGAGATTGCTACATCAACGACGCCTTTGGCACCGCGCACCGCGCCCACGCCAGCACGGCCGTCATTGCGCACTATTTTCAGGGAAAATCCTGCTTTGGGTACGTCATGGCTCGTGAAATCGAGAACGTGGACAAAGTGCTCAATGGAGGGGCTAAGCCCGTGACCGCCGTTGTGGGCGGATCCAAAGTATCCTCGAAAATCGACATTTTACGCCAGCTGATGCAGCGCGTAGATCATTTGGTCATTGGCGGCGGCATGGCGTTTACGTTTTTGCGTGCGCAAGGCGGCGCCACCGGCAGCAGCCTGGTGGAGGAAGACAAGTTGGAACTCGCCTTGTCTTTGCTGGAAGAGGCAAAATCCCGCGGTGTTTCCGTGCATTTGCCCACGGACGTGGTGTGTGCGGATCGTTTTGCGGCCGACGCCCACACGCAGATCGCCCCTGCTTTAGCCATCCCCGACGGATGGATGGGATTGGACGTTGGTCCCAAGACGTTGGAGGCCTTCAGCGCCGTAGTGGATCAGTCGGCCACGCTGCTGTGGAACGGCCCGTTGGGCGTGTTTGAAATGGAGGCATTTGCCAACGGCACCCGCTTTTTGGGAGAGCGCATTGCAGAACGCACTGAGGAAGGTAAATTGTTTTCGTTGGTGGGCGGTGGAGACAGCGTTTCCGCCGTGAACCAATTTGGACTGGCGACGCGCGTCAGTTACGTGAGCACGGGCGGCGGCGCGATGTTGGAGTATTTGGAGGGACGCGTTTTGCCTGGAATTGAGGCGGTTTTGAAGGCAGAAGCGTAATCAACGCAGCAACCGAGGGGAGCGTTACAAGCGCGAATCACCCGGGATTACAAGTATTTCATACGCGAATCCAGCGGGCAGACTCGCTCGTGATCCAAGCTCCTGCCCGGCAAAATTTACCGTAGAGGAAGCTGTCCGACAACGTCGTTTTTTCCACCAAAGGAAGCCATTCGAGCATGCGGTCTGCATAATGCGTCAATACGGCGGCCAACAAAAAGTACTTAACGGCACCCAGTAACCCACCAACAGCTCGATTGGCCCAGCCCAGCCAGACCCATTTTAAGGCCAAGGTCAGTGCTTTCCCAACCAGGATCACCACCACCATAACCCCCACAAAAAGGATTAAAAAGGCAACGGCTTGAGCGCTGGTGGCGCCGGCGTCAAACACCTCTTGAATCCATTGGGACAAGTCGGTTTTGAACCATCGAGCGGCCAAAATACCCAGTATAATTCCCGCGAGTCCGGACCATTCGTTTACCGCCCCGCCCCACAAGCCTTTTCCAATTCCATACAGGATTGGGGCCAGTAAAATCCAGTCCAAAATTCCCATTCGTTAAAGGTACATTTGAATTGTGGAAGAGTTAAAAGCAAAATGGGAGAGTGTTGTGGCCGTTGCAACGGAGCGTTTTTCCCCGGGAGATCCTATGGACGTTGATTCCTTGGTGTTTATTGTGGGGTTGCAAGAGGTAAATCAGCCGCACCGAAAGTGGAGCAAAGAGGAGAAGTTGGACCTCATGCACGTGGGCATTTGCTGCTTGTTGGAGCCGCTGGGGTACTACCGTTTTGACGGACGCGATGCAGATGGCTGGCCACATTATACCCTCCTGGAGAATTTGCCCCACCTGAAGCCGGGACAGCAATCCTTACTCATGAAGGAAGCTTTGGTGGGGTATTTCGAAGAAAACGGCTGGATCGACTGATCTCATACCCGCCGACGGACTTCAAATCCAGCACGGTGCTATGCTCAACAAAAAAACCGCTCTTTTGGAGCGGTTTTGGGACGCCCCAAGGAGCGCATAATCAAGGTTTTTTTGGTTAGCTCAGCAGCCAGACGCCCCGCCGGTGTAGGGAAGCATCACTACCTTCAATTCCACCACGCTATCCGCAATGAGTTTGACAAATCCACAACCCTCTACAAGAGGTGGATTGCCGCCTTTGGAAGCCTTCACCTGGAGGACCGCTTCGTACGGATAGGTATGGATTTTGGACTCACCGTACACGTTGGTGGTGTCGTAAAAGTCTGGGATGGCGTTGACCACGGGAGCGGTAGCCCGCACCAAGGCGTTTTGTATGCGTATGCCGTCTTCGTTCACCACCACAATGCGGAAGGAATAAACGGGCATTTCTTTTTTACAAGAACCGGTGCTCAACAGCACCAAGGCTGCGGCACAAAGGGTCAAAAAAGTATTTTTCATGGTGCACAGCCGTTGTCGAGGACGCCGTAGGGTTTGAGAATTACCACGACCTCTTTGTTGGTTCCGGGTTCAAAATAGACGTACGAACAACCTTTCCAGCCGCCTTTGCCGCACTCGATGTCGAAAAAAGCGGGCAAGTCGTGCCGGAATATGGCTTCACCTGAAGCCTCCGAGTACCGGTATCGGTTCACCACGGACGTGCCGTTGTTGATGGGCGCGTACAAGCGAACCAAGGCGTTTTGGATGGGAATACTGTCCGCATTCATGACGCGCACCTTGATTTCCCCGAAATCGCGCGACTGTTCGTAACAGCCGGTCGAAACCAAGGTTAGGGCGATGAGCGCCAAAAAGGCACTCCAGGAGAGAATACGAAGGCGCATGGTTTTCGTTACTTTTGCAATCTTAGGCAAGGAACAAATATAATGAAAGAAGCCATTGAGGCGCATCTGCGCCAAGTAGAGGACTTTGTACCGACGGACGCCACCGCGTTGGAGGCCTTTCGCGTCGCGTATTTGGGCAAAAAAGGCCACGTTACCGGCTACTTTGCGGCCTTCAAATCGGTTCCGAACGAAGAAAAAAAAGAGTTTGGCCAGTGGGTCAATTCTCTAAAACAAGCCGTTGAGGCAAAAATTGATGCCTACCGCGAGCAGTTTTCTGCCGCGCCGCAGCGAACCGGAGAGGACACCACGCGTCCGGGCGTAGCTTTTCAGCCGGGGGCATTTCATCCCATTACGTTGGTTCGCAACGAAATTGTGCGGATTTTGGAGCGCATGGGTTTTGCCGTGGCTGAGGGCCCGGAAATGGAGGACGACTGGCACAATTTCAGTGCGTTGAATTTTCCACCGGACCACCCCGCACGGGACATGCAAGACACTTTTTTCCTGGCCCAAAACCCAGATTGGGCGTTGCGTACCCACACGTCGAGCATCCAGGTGCGCGCCATGGCGCAGCAACAGCCGCCCATCCGGGTCATTGCGCCCGGTCGCGTTTTTCGCAACGAGGCCATTTCGTCCCGTTCGCATTGCGTTTTCCACCAGGTGGAGGGCCTGTACATTGACCGCAACGTGTCTTTTGCGGACCTGAAGCAAACGCTTCTGGAGTTTGCGCAAGCTTTTTTTGGCGAACAAACCCAAATCAGACTCCGCCCCTCTTACTTTCCGTTTACCGAACCGTCGGCCGAGGTGGACATTTGGTGGGGTCTGGAGAATGAGGTGGATTACCGCATGACCAAAGGCACGGGTTGGTTGGAAATAATGGGATGCGGCATGGTAGATCCGGCTGTTTTAGCTGCCAGCGGCATCGACCCCGAAGTTTATTCCGGTTTTGCCTTTGGAATGGGGATTGAGCGCATTGCGATGCAGCGCTTTCAGATACCGGACATTCGCGCCTTCTACGAGAACGATTCACGCTTTCTGCGCGCGTTTCAGGGCGCCCTCTAACCCTTGTGTGGTTTAAACGAAAAACGCGCCCTAGGGCGCGGTTTTTGTGTTTACAACTTTTAAAATCACCCTACTCCACTACGGAGACCTTCAGCATGTTGGTGGTTCCGCGCGCAGCAATGGGCATGGAGGCAACCGTAATGACCGTTTCACCGCGTTGAACGTAGTCTTTTTCACGCAAAACGTGCAACACATCGGCAAACGTTTGGTCCGTGCTGACCATGCCGTCGTAGTAGAAGCCGCGTACGCCCCAATACAAATTCAGTTTATTGAGAATCTGACGGTTGGAGGTAAACACACAAATGCTGGACGCCGGACGGTGCGCGGAAATTTTCTCCGCCGTATAGCCGGAATACGTCATGGTTACAATCGCAGAAGCGTTTACCGCGTCGGCCATTTTCGAGGCCTGGTAACATACGGTGTCGGTCAGGAATCGGTCCGAATCCCGGGAAGGAGGATTGTCGGTTACTTTCAACAAGCGCGACGCCTCTACGTTGCGGATGATTTTGGCCATGGCCTGAACCACTTCGACGGGGTATTTACCCACCGACGTTTCGCCACTGAGCATTACCGCATCTGCGCCGTCCAATACGGAATTCGCAACGTCGTTGACCTCCGCCCGTGTAGGCGTCATGGATTCGATCATCGTCTCCATCATCTGCGTGGCAACAATGACGGGCTTACTAAGCGCCACGGCCTTTTGCGTGAGCATTTTTTGGATCAGCGGAACCGACTCCATGGGCACTTCTACCCCCAGGTCGCCGCGAGCAACCATAATGGCATCAGTAGCCGCCAAAATCCGGTCGCAATCCGCAACCGCCTCTGGCTTTTCCATTTTGGCCACAATGCCTGCGTTGCTTTTTCTGCTGTCGATGATTTTGCGCAGTGCCCGGATGTCTTCGGCATTGCGCACGAAGCTCAAACCAATCCATTCCACTTCTTCGTCCAACGCAACGTGCAAATCCACGAGGTCTTTTTCCGTCAAACAAGGCAAGGAGACGTGTGTGTTGGGCAAATTCACGCCCTTTTTGCTCTTGAGCGGTCCACCTTGCACCACCACAGCAACCACTTCGTCTACGCCATTGGTGGACACCACGTCCATCGCCAACTTGCCGTCGTCGAGCAGAATGCGCTCTCCGGGCTTGACGTCCTTGGGGAAATCCTGGTAGGTCATGTAGACCCGTTCCTTTGTGCCTTCGCACTTGTGGTTGGTGAACACTACGCGGTCTCCAGGTGCCACAACGGCACCTTCTTCCACAACGCCAACGCGCAGTTTGGGACCTTGCAGGTCTGCCAAAATTGCGGCCGTCATGTTGTTTTTTTCCAAAACCTGCCGGATTCGACGGATCAGGAGTCGGTGTTCTTCGGGGTCGCCGTGCGAGAAGTTGACGCGAAATACGTTAACTCCGGCCCACAACAGCTCCAACAATTTCTCGTCCGAGCTCGAAGCGGGCCCCAGGGTTGCTACAATTTTAGTGCGTTTCATGGGGAGGGGATGAATCCAATTCGAGGGCGAGCTTTCGCAAAAGGGTCTGGGGCAAAGGTACGGGTTTCCCTGCGGTTGATAGGCCCACGAGCAAGTCGTTTGGGTTTTCCGGTGCGGGATGCACCAAAACCAGCCAATCCAATGTTGGTTTGCTGCACAAAGGACGCAGGGCCGATGGCACTTCGTCGGCGAACAAGGAATTGGAAGCGTTAACGGGGGCAGTCAACCACGAACCGGACTCCGGCACGTTGACCAACACGGTCCACCGGCAGCCGCGGTCTGCGTCCCAACACGAATATTCGGCATGCGAGGTGCGGGCGTTCTCGTGCACAACCTCGCGATCTTTGAGCGTGCGCGCCAAGTTCAAGCCCAAAGCCCGATTCCAACGGTAAACGGCCGTGAAATCGGGCACACTTCCCAAAAAACCAACGGACCACGGTACCTCGTCGTCGGCCTCAATTTCGAGAACGTACCTGCTGCTCACCGCTTCTAACTTTCAGGAGTTTACAGGCTCTTCGGGCCGCATCTTCTTCTGCTTTTTTCTTGGAGGGCCCGGTTCCTTCAACTAATTTTTCTCCGTCCAAAAACAAGGCCATCGTGAAATTCAACTTATGGTTTTGGCCGCTGGACTCCGCCAGCTCAAAGCGAAAAGCACGTTTGTGGCGCTGGGCCCATTCAATCCAAACGCTCTTGTAGCTAATTACTTGGCGCTCGACTGCCCCCATGTTGATGAAGGCGTCCACCAGTTTTTGTTCTACAAAACGACGCGTCCGACGCATGCCCAAGTCCAAGTAAACCGCGCCAATCAGCGCTTCTAAGGTATTTCCCGGCAAAGAAGACCCCGGTTGTTGTCTCCGTCCACCGCCCTGGCCTGGGTCCACGTAATCCGTGAGCCGGAGTTCCTTGGCAATGGCATTTAATGCAGTTCTGCTGACTACTTTGCTGCGCATGTTGGTCAAGTACCCTTCGTCGCCGTCGGGGTATTTTTTGTACAGAAAATCGGCCATCAACGCCCCAAGGATGGCGTCGCCCAAGAATTCCAGTCGTTCAAAAAACTTGCTCGCATCGCGCGGATTGTAGCCTTTGGTCTTGCGCCGAAAGGCCAACGTGTACAGTGCCCGGTTCCTGGGCGCATACCCCACCATGGACCCAATGGCGCGCAAAAATGCAGCCTCCTCGCCCGTTGCTGGGGAGAGCCACAAGCGAACCCGGTACAGCATGATTATTCTTCGTACTTCTTAAACAGCACCGAGGCGTTGTGCCCGCCAAATCCAAAGGTGTTGCTGAAAGCGGCGCGCACGGTGCGCTTTTGCGGTTTTCCGTACGTCATGTTCAGCTTGCTGTCGATGTCCGGATCGTCCGTGAAGTGGTTGATGGTGGGCGGGCAAATGTCGTGGTAGACCGACAAAACCGCAACGGCAGCCTCTGCGGCACCAGCAGCACCCAACAAGTGGCCCGTCATGGATTTGGTGGAGCTGATGTTCATTTCGTACGCATGCGCACCAAAAACATTCTGAATGGCCTTGATTTCTGCCACATCGCCCAACGGGGTTGACGTACCGTGCACATTGACGTAGTCCACATCTTCGGGACTCATGTGCGCATCGTCCAACATGTTTTTCATCACGTTGGTAGCGCCCAAACCCTCTGGGTGAGGAGCAGTCAAGTGGTAGGCATCTGCGGACAGACCACCTCCTACGAATTCGGCATAAATCTTGGCACCACGCGCTTTGGCGTGCTCCAATTCTTCTAAAATCAAGCAAGCAGCACCTTCGCCCAACACAAAACCGTCGCGGTCTTTGTCAAATGGACGCGAAGCCGTTTCCGGACTGTCGTTCCGGGTAGAAAGTGCGTGCATCGCATTGAATCCACCTATTCCCCCTGGGGAAACAGCGGCCTCAGATCCACCAGACACGATTACGTCTGCCTTGCCCAAGCGGATGTACATCAACGCATCGATTAATGCGTTCGTTGAGGAAGCGCATGCGGAAACGGTGGTGAAATTCACACCGCGCAATCCGTACTTCATCGAAATGTGACCGCCGGTTATGTCAGCTATCATCTTGGGGATGAAAAACGGATTGAACCGGGGCGTACCATCGCCCCGGCCGTAATCCACGCATTCGTTTAAAAAGGTGTCGAGTCCGCCAATTCCGGAGCCCCAAATAACCCCTGCTCGGTCCAAATTGATTTTTTCCATGTCCAATCCGGAATCAACAACAGCCTCATCGGCAGCTACCAACCCCAACTGGGTGCACCGGTCCATTTTCCGCGCTTCTTTGCGGTCAATGAAATCAGTCGGTTCAAATCCTTTGACTTCGCAGGCAAATTTGGTTTTGAATTTCTCCGGGTCGAACAATGTAATGGGACCCGCACCGCTGCGGCCTTCCAACAAGCCCTGCCAAAAAGCAGGAGCCGTGTTTCCCACCGGTGTCAGCGCACCGATGCCCGTTACTACAACCCTTTTTAACGTCATAAACGCTTAAAATTCAATTACTTGTTGTTCTCAATGAACGATACCGCGTCGCCAACAGTAGCGATGTTTTCAGCTTGATCGTCTGGGATTTGGATGTCGAATTCTTTTTCGAATTCCATAATCAACTCTACGGTATCCAAAGAGTCTGCGCCCAGGTCTTGGGTGAAGGATGCTTCGTTGGTTACTTCTGCTTCGGTTACGCCAAGCTTATCTACGATAATGGCTTTCACACGGGATGCAATGTCGGACATGCTTTCCAGTTTTTAAAAATTAGTGGGACAAAGGAAAGAAATCTAGCCCACACGCACAAACCGGTCCCGCAAACAAAGTGTATCTTTGAAAGCGTCTAAACAGTGTGAATTCCTTGATAAAGCTCGGTATTTTGGCCTCTGGATCGGGCAGCAACGCCCAAAGGCTCTGGAACTATTTTTCTTCTTCGGATGCGATCACGGTGGCGTTGGTTGCTTCCAATCGGGCGTCGGCGGGGGTTGTAGCGCGTTCTGCTCAAGACCAAGTCCCGTGTGTAGTCTTTGAGGCAAATCCAGAAGGATTTGCGGATTTACTCGCCCAATTTCAAGCCGCAGGCGTTCAAGCCGTCTTTTTAGCCGGTTTCTTGAAGCCGCTGCCCGTTGCGTGGATTGCCCACTTTTCTGGAAAAATTTGGAATTTGCACCCCAGCCTGCTCCCGAAGTTTGGTGGAGCCGGCATGTACGGCATGCACGTACACCGCGCGGTGGTAGTTGCGGGCGCTGCGGAAACAGGAATTACCCTCCACGAAGTAACCGAGCGCTACGACGAAGGCCCCGTCTGTTTTCAAGCCCGCACAGCGGTGCTCCCATCGGACACTCCGGAATCGGTAGCGGAGAAAATCCACGCCTTGGAGATGGAACACGTGCCGGTTGAATTGGAGCGGTTGCTTCTTGCTCGCTTCCTGGGCGCATGAGCTACGTAGAGGTTTATACCGACGGTTCTTCCCGGGGAAACCCCGGCCCCGGAGGTTATGGGGTCGTTTTGAAGTACGGAGACATTCAAAAGGAACTGTCGGAGGGCTTTTTACGCACCACCAACAACCGCATGGAATTGATGGCCGTCATTGTGGGCCTGGAGACCCTAACCCGACCGTGCCAAGTGCTGGTGGTCAGCGACTCCAAGTATGTAGTAGATTCCGTTGAAAAGAAATGGATCGACGGCTGGGTCCGCAAGCAGTTTAAGGGCGTTAAAAACCCCGACCTGTGGCAGCGTTATTTGCGCGCAGCCCAACAGCATTCGGTTCGCTTTCAATGGGTCAAAGGCCACGCCACCCACGTGCTGAACAATCGGTGCGACGCTTTGGCCACGCAAGCGGCCCTGAAAGGACCGCATCGGGTGGACGCCGGCATGGAGTAAGCCGTTTCTAAATCCTCAACGGGCGTTTTCCACCAGCCAATCCGCAATTTTGCGGTCGTTGGCCAGTCGGGGCAATTTGTTTTGACCCCCCAACTTGCCGATGGACTTCATGTACGCATTGAAGGCGTCCAGGGGAACCTGTTGCACCACGGCCGGCCGCAGGATGGAACCCGTGATGAGGTCGTTGTAGTAGGTGTTTTTAGACCGCAGTCCAGCATCCAGTGCGGCGCAGAAGGCGGTGAAATCTGTTGGCGCTTCATCAAAGGCCACAAACCACTCGTGGTGAGGCAATCCACCGTCTGCGGGAGCCACTTGCGGGGCCACCGTGAATTCACGAACCACGCACGGCTGGGCGGCCACGGCCGCTTGGAGGGCAGCTTCCACTTCGCTGCCAATGACGTGTTCGCCAAAGGCACTGATGAAGTGCTTGATGCGCCCCGTAACCCGGATGCGAAACGGATGAAGTTCGGTGAACTCGATGGTATCGCCAATGGAGTAGCCCCACAAACCAGCGTTGGTGTGCAAGACGAGTGCGTAGTGCACGCCCAGCTCCACCTCTGCCAAAGTGAGGCGTGGTGGATTGGGGTCAAAGTACCGGTCGGCCGGAATGAATTCAAAGTACATTCCGTTGTTCACCAGCAGCAGCAGGCCCTCTTTGTCGTACCGGTCTTGGTAGGCAATAAAACCTTCCGACGCCGGATAGGGATCGATGCGGGTGATGGGCCCGCCAAAGAGTTGCTCAAAGCGCGATCGGTAGGGCTCAAAAGCCACCCCGCCGGCAATGTACAGTTTGAAGTTGGGAAATAGGGATCGGATGTCTGACTTTCCGGATTTTTCCAGCAAGCGCTCAAAATACATCTGCACCCAAGGGGGAATTCCCCCCAAAGCGCGCAGGTCTTGTCCCAAAGTCTCCTCGCAGATTTTGTCCACCTTGGTTTCCCAATCTTCGATGCAGTTGGTTTCCCAACTGGGGAGCCGGTTCTTTTGCAGGTAGGACGGAACGTAGTGCGCGGAAATTCCACTGAGACGGCCCACCTGAATCCCGTTCTTTTCCGTCATGACCGGGCTTCCCTGCAAAAACATCAATTTTCCATTCACCAAAGAGGCGTCGCCGCTGCGGTGGATGTAGGCCAACAGCATGTCCCGGGCCGCGTTGATGTGGCACGGCATGGATTCCTTGGTCAAGGGGATGTATTTGGTTCCGCTGGTGGTGCCGGATGTTTTGGCAAAGTACAGGGGTTTGCCGGGCCACAAAACGTCCGGCTCTCCAGCAACTACGCGCTCAACGTACCCACGGATTCCTTCGTAGTCCACCACGGGAATGGCGTTTTGAAAGTCGCGCACGGTGCGGATGGTTTCAAAACCGTGGTCCTTTCCAAACGAGGTGTTTTTGGCCGATGCCACCAAATTTTTCCGTACCCGCTCTTGCGCCTCCAGTGGATGTTGAATCCACTTTTGGTTCTTGCGGTGCATCCACGCGGCAAAGGCTTTTGCGGCCCATTCTTTTGCGGTCATCGTTTTCCAGTTGATCGTTTAAGGGAGGTATACCAAGGGGTTTACGGGTTGTCCGTTCATCCAGAGTTCAAAGTGCACTCCTGCGGAGGCGTTTTTGAGTCCCTTTCCGCTGATGGCCAATGCTTCACCAGCCCGTACACGCGCCCCCCGTTTTTTCAACACCTGCGCATTTTGGCTGTAGAAGGTCAAGGTGTTGTTGGCGTGTTGAACCCACAAGTAATGGCCCAAATCCGGGCTCCAGTCGGCCTGTACAACGGTTCCGTCCAGGGCGCATTTCACCGTGGTTCCTGAGGAAACGGACCAATCCACGCCGAGGTGTCCGCGGGCAGGTGCATATTTTTCCACCAGGGTTCCGGCAACAGGCGGAATCAAACTTGCTTTAGTCTGAACATTGGGCCGTCGGTTCAAGCGGTATTGATCCTGCTCTTCCTGTTGTTTGCGAAATTTTTGTTCGGAAGGCGTTGGCTTCAGTTTATTCGGATCCGCTTGGGCCGACGGTGCCTCCGAAACCACACTGTCCGGCAAGGGCTCGTTGGTGAGCAGCCGTCGGACCGTGCTCCACTGTTTTTCGTGGTAGTTGACCACGGATTCCAAAGAATCCACTTGGGTGGAAAGGCGCAACGCTTCCCGACGAAGCTGGGTGGACGCATAGCCCGGAATGTATTCGCGCAACGGCGTGTACGCAATCAACAACAGGGTCATTCCCACCAAAACCACCACCGTAGTACCGGCTGCCAGAAAAACGTTGAATCCGGAAAGGGTAAACGAAAAACGTTCGGCAAAGGTTTGTGTGTCCACCAAGACCACGCGGTACTTGTGCAGCAGCTCTTTTCGAATCTGTTTCCAACGCTTTTTTGACACAGAACAAATATAGACATCCCCGCAGGGGCTTTTAAAATAACTTTGCAGTCTTGTGCGTTACTCCTCTGTCGTGAAATGGATTCCTTTGGGCCTGTTGGGCCTGGCCCTGTTGGTGGGGGCCTGCAGCCGGTCAGTAGACAAGGTGCCCAATCGTTTTTACCACCGCACCACCGCCCATTTTAACGTTTTGTTCAACGGGCGCGAAGCACTGTTGGAGGCACAGCGACAAGCAGAGAAAAACCACAAAGATGCCGTAGACGACTTCCTGCCGGTTTATCCAGGGCGCACAAAAGCGGCGCAGCAAGGCAATGAATCTGCGGCGCGACGGGCCGTAGAAAAAGCTGGAAAAGCAATTCAGGAACACAGCATGATGGTAGGCGGCCGTCAAAAAAATACGGCCGTTTTTGACGCTTACCTGCTCATGGGCGACGCTTACAGCGCTTCCGGACAGCCTTACAAGGCGATGGAGGCCTACGGTCAAGTGTTGCGGAATGCACCCAAAACCCCAGCAGCGCAAAAGGCCAAATGGGCCACCGCACGGCTGTATGCGGAACAGGGAAATGCTTTTGCTGCGGCTAATCTATTGGAAGAACTGGAGCGCGATCCGGAGTTGATACGGGCATTGAAACCACACGTTCAGGCGGTTTGGGCCATGGTTCACCTCAAAGAAAAGCGGTACGACGAGGCCGTTGACGCATTGTTCAAAGCGGCTCCCGTTGTTCCCGGCCCCACCGCCGCACGTTGGTACTTTCTGGCGGGCCAAATTGCCCAAAAGATGGACGATTCGGAATTGGCGGCACAGGCGTATCGTCGTTGCGCGCGCGGCACACCTTCGGAATACACCCTGGTGGTTGAATCCACCTTGCGCGCCGCGCTTTTGCAATCGAGCGGCCAGTCAGAGGCCAAGCGAATTGCCACTTTGAAGAAGTTGGCCAAAGAAAGCAAGAACGTGCAGTACCGAGGTCAAGTCTACTACGCCATCGCTCAGATTTACTTGCAGGCCGGAAAACGCGCATTGGCCTACCAAGCACTGGGTGAGAGTATTTCCTTGAGCACGGCCCAGCCCGAGCAGAAGGGTTTGGGGCACGCCGCTCGCGGACAAATGCTTTTTGAAGACCGCTTGTACCCCAAAGCCCAGTTGGACGTGGATTCTGCGGTTCAGCTTTTGCCGGAGGGACACCGACTGAAGTCTGAATGGGCCAAGCGTCGGTCCGCCCTCAACAGACTGGTTGCGGAATTGAATTACGGCTCCCTGCAAGACAGTTTGCTCCAACTTTCGGAGAAAACCCCCGGAGAGTTGCAGCGGTACTTTACCGAGTACGTGGGTCAGTTGCGTTTGGCCGACGCGAAGAAACAAGAAGCGGATCGCCGCGCAGACGAAATTGCCCGCATGAATGCGGAGCGTAGCGCCTTATTGGCGGATGCCGGACCTGCGGCAGGCGGTGGTGGGAATGCGTGGCTTTTTTACAACCCGCAAATCCGTGCGGCGTCTTTGGCCACATTTACGCGTCAATGGGGCGACCGGCCCGATGCGGACAACTGGAAGTGGAAGTCTGCGGCTTCTGGTTTTGCGGATGCGTCTGCCTCCGACGAAGGCGAAGAAGCTTCCGATGGCCTGAAATCGTCGGAACCGTCGGGTGAACAACGGTACAATGCGGAAGCCTACATCGCCCAAGTGCCCAAGTCCGAAAACGAGCGCGATACGGTTCGTTCCCAGCTCCGCAAAAGCCGCGTCCGGCTGGGGGCCATTTACCGCGACGAAGTGGGCGACTTAGAAGAAGCGTTGACGGTATATAACGACTGGATCAAAACCTACGGAGCCAAGAATTATCCGGAAGAACCTTTGGTTTGGTTTGCGCTCAGCCGAATGTACACGCAGAACAAGCAACAGTTGCGGGCTGAAGATGCACTGAAAACGCTGTTACAGCGCTTTCCGGACCATCCTTTATCCCGTAAGGCACGCGGTGAAAACACGGTGGAAAAAGTAGCCGTGGACCCGGTAGTTGCCGCCTACGAGCGCGCTTTGGCGGCCTTTGCGCAAGGCAAGACCCAAGAGGCGCTGCAAATTTTGCCGCAAGCCGCTTCGTTAGGAGCGAAACCAGCGCTACTCAATGCCTTGTGTGTGGGAAGGTTACAGGGAGAAAAGGCGTATATTTCCGCCCTGAAAAACGTTGTTTCCAGTCATCCAAACTCACCGGAAGCTACTCAGGCTCAAAATTTTCTCACTGCGCTCGGCGAGTCCGCGCCCAAATAATTTTCTACAACATGGCTTTGATGAACTCCAAACCCCAGTCCGACAATCCGCAAATCAGCAACCGGATTTTGGCCGGAACGGACATCGTGGGCGACATTCAATCCACGGGTGACTTTCGTGTGGACGGTCGGATCAAAGGCAATCTAAAACTCGCTGGGAAGCTGGTCATTGGAGACAAGGGCTGGGTAGAGGGCGAAGTGCATTGCGCGGAAGCGTCCATTGGCGGTTCGTTCAAAGGAAAATTGCACGTCAAAGGACTGTTAATGCTCCAAGTAACGTCCAAGGTGCACGCCGATGTGGTTACCGGCAAATTGGCGGTGGAGCCCGGTGCAGAGTTCGCCGGACAGTGTGCCATGACCACCGTGGTGCGCACGCTAAGCGAGTCCGAAGCTGCCGCTCCACCCGTAAACGCTGACAAAAAGGCTGTTTGAACCCCTTTCTGCGTTTCTTAGGGGCGGCCTTTCAAATGGGCGCCATTATTGGTCTGTTTGCTTTTTTGGGAACGTGGACCGACGCCCATTGGGGTTGGGCTCCTTGGGGAACGGTAGGCCTCACGCTCTTGGGGGTTCTATTGGCCCTGGTTTGGATCATTCGTGAAATACAAGCAACAAAATGAAGTATTTGTACGCCCTTTATCCGCTCACGGCGGTCTTTCATTATTTGGTGTCCACCGGCATGGGCAACACCTATTATGGACTGGGAGACATTTATTTATTGGTCATGGGTTTTGGTTTGGTTTGGGTAACCCAACGCTTTTGGGAACGCGACCCAGAAAAGGCCGGAATGGTGTACATGGCTCTTTCCTTGGTGCGTATGTTGCTGGGATTGGGCGTTGTAGTACTACCGCTTGCCCTCAGAAAACCAGAGGGTTACCGCACAGACGCCTTGGTTTTTGTAGGGCTCTTTGTGGCGCAAATTGCCGTAGAAACGGTGGTCTTGGTGCGGTTGCTGAGAAGCCGGTAGGAAATCTCCTGTTTTGTGCGTAATTTTGCCGCGCATTTAAAACGGCGCATGATCAAGATCAAAACCCTTGGATTTATTGTTTTTGCATTTTTGGTTTCGGCCGGAAGTGCTTGGGCATCGGCGCACTCAGAGGCGGAGCACGCTTCTGCTCCCGCTGCGGAAGAGTCAAAATTTGACCCGACGGAAATGATCATGCACCACATCAAGGATGCCCACAGCTGGCACTTGATGGACTGGAACGGCCACGCCGTCAGCATTGACCTCCCCGTCATTTTGTGGACGGACCACGGTTTGGTCACGTTCTCCAGCGCGGAGTTTCACCACGACAATTCCGGCAAAGTGGTTGTGGAGCGCAACGGAATGTCCTTTGTCAACCACCACGAAAAGATTCATTTTGCTGGTGAAGAGCACCACGGAACGTTGATAGACCTTTCCATTACCAAGAACGTAGTTTCCTTGTTCGTAGTTGCGGTCTTGCTGTTGCTGATTTTTGTAAGCACCGCCCGCCACTACAAGAAAGTGGGATCCAGCAAGGCACCTACTGGAATGGCTGGTTTTGTTGAGCCCTTGGTGCTTTTTGTACGCGACGAAATAGCGCGTGTATACATTGGCCCCAAGCACGTGGACCGCTTTACTCCCTATTTGTTGACTTTGTTTTTCTTCATTTGGTTGAACAACTTGCTGGGTTTGGTACCGTTTTTCCCCGGAGGAGCGAACGTGACCGGCAACATAGCGGTCACCCTGGTATTGGCAGTTTTAACATTTATTCTGACCAACGTAAACGGCACCAAAGATTACTGGGCGCACGTGTTTTGGATGCCTGGCGTTCCGGTAGCGCTGCGTCCGCTGTTGGCGGTTGTTGAATTTATTGGCTTGTTCACGAAGCCTTTTTCCTTGATGATTCGTTTGTTCGCAAACATTTCGGCCGGCCACATCATTGTGTTGAGTTTGGTCTCGTTGGTATTCATCTTGGAGACGGTTTGGGTTTCTCCCGCTTCGATTTTGTTGTCTTTGTTCATTTCGTCTCTTGAATTGTTGGTTGCTGCCTTGCAGGCCTTTGTATTTACCACGCTGTCTGCGTTGTACATCGGAACGGCATTGGAAGACCACAGCCACGACCACGGACACGAAGCTGCGCATTAACTTTTTATTTCACTTGTTTCACTTTAAAAATCACAAACATGACTGGTAGTATCGCTGCAATTGGAGCTGGACTCGCTGTATTGGGTGTAGGACTCGGCATCGGCCGTATCGGTGGCTCCGCCATGGAGGGCATCGCTCGCCAACCGGAAGCTTCGGGCAAGATTCAAACCGCCATGCTGATTTCCGCCGCCTTTATCGAAGGTGCTGGTTTGTTCGGCATCGTCGTTTCGTTCTTGAAGTAATTCGACGTCTCGTATAGCACATCCTGCGGCCCTTCGGGGTCGCAGGCTTGTCGCTATGGAATCATTTCCAATCGTTCAAATTTCCGAGCATGGATTTAGTAACCCCGGGCTTAGGTCTCATTTTTTGGACCACGCTCACTTTTCTCATCCTGGTGGTCTTGCTGCGCAGCTTGGCGTGGAAGCCCATTTTGGCCGCGGTAAAAGACCGTGAGGCCTCCATTGACAATGCGTTGAAAGCAGCACATGCTGCCCGCGCGGAGATGGCAGCTTTGCAGTCCGGCAACGAGCAGCTTTTGAAAGAGGCCCGCGAAGAGCGGGAGCGTATTTTGAAAGAAGCCCGTGAGATTCGCGACAAAACGGTAGCAGACGCCAAGGCTACGGCCTCAGCGGAAGCGTCCAAGGTTTTGGAAATCGCCCGCGTGCAGATCCACATGGAAAAGATGGCCGCCATGACCGAGGTGAAGAACCAGGTAGCGCAACTGGCTGTAGAAATGTCCGAGCGCATTTTGCGCGCTGAGTTGAGTGATGCCAAAGCCCAAGCGGCTATGGTGGATCGCGCTTTGGAAGACGTAAAATTGAATTGATCTCATGAGCACGTTGCGCGCCGCGAGTCGTTACTCCAAGGCTCTTTTGGACTTAGCCCGAGAGCAAGGAGTTTTGGATTCGGTGAAAACCGATGCCGATTTCTTGTTGGCCGTGGAGAAGGACAGTCGCGAGTTTCGCTCGCTGTTGAAGAGTCCGGTCATCAAGCCTTCGCAGAAAGTGGAGACGTTCAAATCAGCGTTTTCCAATCAACTCAGTCCGTTGATGGTGCTGTTTGTGAACTTGGTGATCAATCACGGCCGCGAGGCGCACTTAGTGGGCATATTAGAAAACTACACGGACCTGTATTTGTCCGAGAAGAATATAGTGCGCGCGTTCGTTACGAGCGCCGCTCCTTTGACCGATTCACAGCGCACTGCTCTTTTGGCCAAATTGGCCGCGGGAGGTGCAGCAAATGTTGAATTGCACGAAAAAGTTCAGCCGGAATTAATCGGCGGCGTAGTAGTTCGGGTGGGCGACCGCCAGGTGGACGCTACGGTGGCGCGCTCCTTGCGCGGATTGAAGCGCCAGTTTGAGAACAACTTGTACATCGCAGACCTCTAAATCGAACCCCATGGCAGACGTAAAACCTGCAGAGATTTCGGCGATTCTTCGCCAACAATTGTCCGGATTTGCCTCCGAGTCCCAGCTGGAAGAAGTTGGAACGGTCCTGCAAGTAGGTGACGGTATCGCCCGTGCTTACGGCATGCAGAATGCTCAGTCCGGAGAATTGGTTGAATTCGAAACTGGCCTACGCGGCATCGTGTTGAACTTGGAAGAGGACAACGTCGGTATCGTATTGTTGGGCGCAGCCGAAGGCATTAAAGAAGGCTCTACGGTGAAGCGCACCGGAGTCATTGCCTCCATCGAAGTGGGCGAAGGCATGCTGGGCCGCGTGGTAGACACGTTGGGCAACCCCATCGATGGAAAAGGTCCCATTGAAGGGGAGCGTTTCAATATGCCTTTGGAGCGCAAGGCTCCGGGGGTAATTTACCGCCAGCCGGTTAACGAGCCTTTGCAAACGGGCATCAAGGCCATCGACGCCATGATTCCCGTAGGCCGCGGCCAGCGCGAATTGATCATTGGTGACCGCCAAACCGGTAAAACTACCGTGGCGATTGACACCATCTTGAATCAGAAGGAATTTTACGACAAAGGCGAGCCTGTTTTCTGTATTTACGTTGCCGTAGGTCAGAAGGGTTCCACTGTTGCCGCATTGGCCAAGAATTTGGAAGAAAAGGGCGCTATGCCTTACACCGTAATTGTTGCGGCAAACGCTTCCGACCCTGCTCCCATGCAGTTTTACGCTCCGTTTGCGGGCGCGGCCATTGGAGAGTACTTCCGCGACACCGGTCGTCCTGCATTGATCATTTACGACGACTTGTCCAAGCAAGCAGTTGCTTACCGCGAGGTTTCCTTGCTGTTGCGCCGTCCTCCAGGACGTGAGGCTTATCCAGGAGACGTTTTCTACTTGCACAGCCGTTTGCTGGAGCGCGCCGCTAAGGTGATCAAGGACGATACCATTGCGTCCCAAATGAACGACTTGCCGCCTTCTTTGAAAGGCAAGGTTAAGGGTGGTGGTTCACTGACCGCATTGCCCATCATCGAAACCCAAGCGGGCGACGTGTCTGCCTACATCCCAACCAACGTAATTTCCATTACCGACGGTCAGATCTTTTTGGAGGCCGACTTGTTCAACTCCGGTGTTCGTCCGGCCATCAACGTAGGTATTTCGGTATCGCGCGTAGGCGGTTCGGCGCAAATCAAGCCCATGAAAAAGGTTGCCGGCACGTTGAAATTGGACCAAGCCCAGTACCGTGAATTGGAAGCATTTGCCAAGTTCGGATCGGATTTGGACGCCGCTACCATGAACGTAATCAACAAGGGTCGTCGCAACGTGGAAATCCTCAAGCAGACGGTCAACGACCCCATGAGTGTGGAGAAGCAAGTGGCGATCATTTATTTGGGCACCAAGGGCATGCTGAATGCTGTACCGGTGGAGAAAGTAAAGGCGTTTGAACAAGCATTTTTGGCCGTGATGGAGAACAAGCACGCCGGTGTTTTGGAAGCCATCCGCAAAGGGGCATGGGGAGATGGCGAGATTGCCACCATCGAGGCTGCTGCCAAAGACGTTTTACCCGGTTACACCGCCTAATTAAGATTCCGCATGGCCAACCTGAAAGAGCTCCGCAATCGGATTGCATCGGTTTCCAGCACCATGCAGATCACGTCGGCCATGAAAATGGTGTCGGCGGCCAAGTTGAAGAAGGCGCAGGACGCGGTAACGCAAATGCGTCCCTATGCGGTGAAATTGAATGGAGTGTTGTCCAACGTGAGTGCTACGTTGGATGCCGCTGAAAACCCGTTCGCCGTGGAGCGCACGGTTCGCCGCGTTTTGGTACTTCCAGTGAGCTCCAACCGTGGATTGTGCGGCGCGTTCAACACCAACGTTTTCAAGGCAACCCGCGCGTTACTGGCTTCGTACGAAGCCCAAGGCGCCCAGGCCGAGGTTTGGGGCATAGGAAAGAAAGCGAGCGAACCCTTCCGCAAGTTGGATTTGGTGACGTGCGATTTCAACGCCACCATGAGCGCTGTTTCCTTTGCTGGTGCGCAGGAAATCGCGCAAAAGGCGATGGAAGCATTTACCAGCGGTCAAGTAGATGCAGTTTATGTGGTCTACAATCGGTTTAAGAATGCGGCCGTTCAGGAAGTAATGACGGAGCAAGTATTGCCCATCGCTGCGCCTGCAGCAGAAGGACAACCGACGCAGAGTGACTACCTGTATGCGCCAAGTAAGGAGGAAATCTTGATGGATCTCATTCCTACCACCATTAAAATTCAAGTTTTCAAAGCGCTGTTGGATTCTGTTGCTTCCGAGCACGGCGCCCGAATGACGGCCATGCACAAAGCAACGGACAATGCCAACAGCATGCGTTCGGAGTTGCGTTTGCAGTACAACAAAGCTCGCCAAGCAGCCATTACCAACGAAATCTTAGAAATCGTTGCAGGTGCTGAGGCCTTGAACGGCTAATGGCGCAGTTATTGCATCTTTGTTGGGCATGAAAGGCCCTCGTTTAACACTTCGTGGCCAGGTAACCCTGGCCATGTTTGTTTTGGTATTGATCAGTTTTGCCGCCACGGGCCTGGTCAGCTTTTGGCATTTTAGCGAGGAGCGGAAAGAGTACCACGAAGATCGTTTGGCGCGAAAAGAAGGAGCCATTGAGGCCCATATTGCCCACGAGTTGGAGCGAAAAATTCCGCAGGGGCTTCAAGCGGATTCGTTGCCGGCTATTTTGAGCGATGAATTGTGCCACATTGCCTCCATCCACCGAATGGATCTGGGTTTGTATGCGTTGGATGGAGAAATGGTCATGTCTTCTAACCCGGCAATGGTGGACGACAGCATTTTGCCTTTGAAGTTGACCCCCGAATTATTGGCCACCCGAACCAGTAACGAATGGGTATCCTGGCCTGTGGACAGCGGCGAGGTAATGGCCCAGGTTACCGAGATCACCAATTCCGTTGGAGAACCCTTGGCCATTATGGTTTTGCCCTATGTGAATTTTGAGCAAATCCCCAGTCAAGACCGAAAATTCTACGCTGCTTTGGCGGTTTTGCATTTGTTGCTGTTTTTGGGCGCAGCGTACCTATCCGTTTGGCTGTCCCGGAGCATCACGCGTGGATTTGACGCCATTTCCGACGCCTTGCGCGTTCCCATGAAGGACGGAATACACGCGCGTATTGTGTGGGACCGCAACGACGAAATGGGAGCGCTGATAGCGGAATACAACCGCATGGTGGACCAGTTGGCGGATCAAAACAAGCGTCAAGCGCAAACGGAACGCGAGCACGCCTGGAAGGAGATGGCCCGACAGGTGGCGCACGAGGTCAAAAACCCATTGACGCCCATGCGTTTGATGGTGCAGATGCACGCGTCGCAAGCCGCGCAGCAAACGCCGGAATCCATCAAAGATTTTGCGGACGGCATGCTCACGCAAATCGATGCCATGGCCCAAGTGGCCAGCGACTTTGGACAATTTGCGGCTTTTGCAGAACGCCGAAAGTCCGAACTTCCGGTGGTGGACTTTTTGAATCAAATCCGACTGTCGTTTCCCACCGTGGAACGCGTTTACCCGCTTCAAGCGGACTGGGTGGTTAAGGCGGACAAAGCCCAGCTGGTGCGTATTTTAAACAACCTGCTCAACAACGCCCTGGAGTCCATTCCGGAGGGCAAGCAGGGACAGGTGGCCTTGGGCGCACGGGAGTCGGAGGGCGCCATTGAACTGTGGGTACAAGACAACGGCGTAGGGATAGACCCCAAGCGTTTGGAGGAAGTCTTTGAGCCACAATTTACCACCAAATCCAGCGGCACGGGCCTGGGCTTGGCCATTACCAAGGGATTGGTGGAGTCCATGGGCGGGCGCATTTGGATGCAATCCCAAGAGGGTCAGGGAACCACGGCTACCGTTTGGTTGCCGATGGCACACTAATCCCGCATTTTAGCGGTATTTTTGAGGCATGTCGTACCTCATTACTGAAATCCAAGACCGCGTGGCCGTGGTCACCATCAACCGCCCTGCTCAATTGAACGCTTTAAATGCGGCAGTCCTCCAGGAATTGCACGAAGAAGTCGTTCGTTTGGACGCGCATTCAGGGGTTCGGGCCGTGGTGCTTACCGGCTCCGGTGAAAAGTCTTTTGTTGCCGGCGCGGACATCGCGGAGTTTGCGTCGTTTTCGCCCGAAGAAGGCGAGGCGTTGGCCACCCGCGGACAAGCCCTGGTGTTTGACCGCATTGAGCAGTGCACCAAGCCGTTCATCGCGGCCATCAATGGATTTGCGCTGGGTGGAGGATTGGAGCTCGCCATGGCCTGCCACATTCGCTTGGCCTCCAGTACCGCAAAAATGGGCCTTCCGGAAGTTGGATTGGGAGTCATTCCCGGCTACGGAGGTACGCAGCGCTTGCCCCGACTGGTAGGCAACGGCCGTGCTTTGCAAATGATTGCAACGGCCAAAATGATCGACGCCCTGACCGCTGAGCGCTGGGGGTTGGTCAACTCCGTACACGAGGGTTCCGACCTCTTGCCGCAAGCCATTACCTTGGGCCAACAGATTGCTATGCAGTCCGGCAACGCCATTACTGAGGCATTGGCCGCCGTTCGCGCTGGCTGGGACAACCCAGCAGCGGGCTTTGCGGAAGAGAAAAAGCGTTTTGGCGCCTGCTTCCAAACGCCCGAGTTCATGGAAGGCACCACAGCCTTCTTGGAGAAGCGGAAGCCCCAGTATTCCTAAGCACCCACACCCAACCAGAAACACTATGAACATCATCATACCCATGGCCGGACGCGGTTCTCGCCTGCGCCCCCACACCCTAACCACCCCAAAACCCTTGATTCCCCTGGCCGGGAAACCCATCGTTCAGCGTTTGGTGGAGGACATTGCGGCCATCGTGGGCAATCAGTTGAACCGAGTAGCCTACGTGGTGGGTGATTTTGGCGCGGAGGTAGAACGGGACCTGTTGGATGTGGCAACGCGTTTAGGTGGCCGTGGAAGCATCCACTACCAAGAGAAGCCGCTCGGTACCGCGCACGCAGTTTTGTGCGCTGCAGAGGCTCTGGAAGGGCCTGTGGTGGTTGCGTTTGCGGACACGCTGTTTCGGGCAGATTTTCGTTTGGACGAAAAAGCCGACGGCGTCATTTGGGTTAAAAGCGTTGAAGACCCCCGAGCTTTTGGGGTCATCAAAATGAACGACGCCGGCCACATAACGGATTTCGTGGAGAAGCCGCAGGAGTATGTGAGTGATTTGGCCATCATTGGCATCTACTACTTCAAGGATGGCGCCCGGTTGCGCAAGGAACTCCAGTTTTTGATTGACAACAACGTCCAGGAAAAAGGGGAGTACCAACTCACCAACGCCTTGGAAAACATGAAGCGCGACGGCTTGGTCTTCGTGCCGGGCGAGGTAAACGACTGGATGGACTGCGGCAACAAAGACAACACCGTGGATACCGCAGTGCGCATCCTGGAGTACGTGCAGCATACGGAGACCCTGCAAGATCCTACCGCAGTGGTGGAGAACAGCACCATTATTCCGCCCGTTTATTTGGGACCGGGGGCGGTAGTGCGCAACAGCACCCTGGGCCCCGGAGTCAGCATTGGAACCGGCACAACGGTAGAAGGAACAACCCTGGTTCGGACCGTGGTGCAGAACCACAGTACCGTTCGCGGCATGAACCTCAAGAACTCCATGATCGGCAGCCACGCACAACTCAACGGCGGTTTTACAAGCGTTAGTTTGGGCGACTATTCCCAATTGGAAGCCTAATTGATCCCGGTGTTTGCGTTCCAATTGCATGCTTGGACGGCCTCGTTCCGCAGTCGGGTCTTATGGGCCGTACTGGGTTTGTTCGCGTCCCTTCCGGCCAACGCCCAAAGCGAAACAACGGTTGGAAACTGGTATTTTGAGGCCATTCGCCGCAAGGAATCCGGTGATTTAGCGGGCGCTGTCAAAGTCTACGGAAAGATTTTGGCCAAGGAGCCGACGGCCTTTGCCGCGGCCTATTCCCTGGCGGAACTCCACGCGCTCCAGAAGGAGTACCCCCAAGCTTTAACGTATTCGGTACGGGCCAACCAATTGGATCGCAGCAATTTATGGGCTTGGCGCCTGACGCGTTCATTGTACGAAGAGTCCGGTCAGATGCAGCGTGCATTGGATTGTGTGGACTCGCTCCGCGTGCACGGCGAGCAAGACGCGGACGTTTACCACGAGGCAGCGCTCCAAGCGGCTCGATTGGGTCGGGTGGACCGGGCAGAACGGTTTGCCCAAGAGGCCATCCGCTGGGGCGGCAAAACGCCAGAGATGGAGGCCTTTCGCGCTCAGTTGTATTTGCCCCAACAGCCGGAAAATGCTTTGGAGGTGCTCCGGTTGGCTTTAGAAGAGTTCCCTGGTCACACGGAATTGGAAGGGCAGTACGGCTCCCTGCTGATGCAGCAAAAGCGTTGGGCAGAGGCAGAGCGCATCTTTTTGGGCGCTTTGGACCGAGATCCCGCAGACGGACGGGCGTCGTGGATGTTGTTTGATTTGTACCAACAGACGGGACGCTCCGCGGATGCAGCAGAAAGCGCAAAACGGGTTTTGGCAGCCCCCAACTTGGCCTTGGACCGGAAAGTTCAATTGGTGGCGGGGTTGCTGGTGCGCGAGAACGCCAGTCCCGCTGTGGACGATTCTTGGTCGCAATTGGTGCTGAAGGCACATCCGGACGACGCCAAGGCTTGGACTATAGCGGCAGACATTGCGCAACACTTGGGTCAAACCGGCCTGGCCGCTGAGCGCTGGCGTCGGGCGTTGGCGTTGCCTGGCGGTGATTTGTGGCCCTTGCACCTGGGGTTGTTGCAAGCAGATGCGCAGCTCAACGACGCGGAGGCCTTAATTCAAGATGCGCGCAAGGCACAATTGTCCTACCCCCTGCAGGCACTTTCCTATTATTTTGAAGGGCTGGGGTTGCAAAAAAAGAAAGACTACCCAGCGGCCGAACGTGTTTACCGATCCGCACTTCGCTACACCGGCAATGCACCGGAACTGAAGTCTGAAGTGCAACTTCAGCTGGGGGAAGTTCTGCACCGGGCCGGTAAATCTTCGGAATCCGATGCGGTGTTTGAGGAGTTGTTGGCGCGGGATACGGCCAATGCCGTGGTGTGCAACAACTACGCATATTTTTTATCTGTGCGCGGGGAGAAATTGGCTCAGGCCGAATCCTTAGCGCTCAAAGCCATTCGGTTGTCCGGCAAGAACGGCGGAAAGGTGCCCTATACATTTTGGGACACCTTGGCCTGGGTTTTGCATAAATCCGGAAAACATGAGGCGGCCTGGGCCGCCCTCGAATTGTGTTGGACCCTTGGCGGAAGTGAAGACCCCGCCGTACAAAAGCATCGGGAAGCCCTACGTCCCAAACAACCATGAAGCATTGGCTCTTCCTTACGGTGATCGCGTTGGCACTGGCCTCGTGCGGTGCGCGCCCGGTGGCTGCTCCTAGAGAGGCGGGAGGCGAGCCCGTTGTACGCGCAAGACTCTCAGGAGCGGAGCGGTTGGCGCAATTGGAAGCGCAGCTTTTGGCCGCAGACACCACGGCTGTTCGCACGGTTGCCAAGGTGCAGTACCTTCCAAAAAACGGAAAGCCGCTCTCTTTGCGGGCAGACATTCGTACGTACTCGGATTCGCTTTTTTGGGTGGATTTGTCCGACCCCCTTTTGGGCATCAAGGTGGCCAGAGCGCTGATCACCAAAGACACGGCCCTGGCGTATAGCCGTTTGCAGAACATTTGGTTGGGCGAATCCCCGGATCGGCTCATTGAGTACGCGGGCCTGCCCATCACCTTTGAGTTGCTTTTGGACCTTTGGTCTGGACGTCCGGCGCTGAACGGCTACACGTGCGCCTGTGCGCTGGGGCCGGTTTACTTCGACGATACTGGTTTGGGACCCGTTTGGAAATTTGATTGGACGGGCGGACGTGTTGAAGTGGCCGGATTGCCCAACGACCAATGGGGCCTGAACTACCAGAGTATTGAAACGACTTCGGACACCTACAAGGCAACCTATCGGCCCGGACAATCGCTCCAATTGGAGTGGAGCGGGGGGCAAGTGAACTTTGACTACTTGGAACAGTACCGAACGGGCGTAACTTTCCCGTTCCAAATACCGGAAGGACTTGAACGCTACCGTTTGTAAGTTTTGCTGGGGCGCTGTGCGCTCCCTGATGTTGTTGCTGCTGTTGGCGGCATCTGTGCCGGCCGTGGCACAATCTACTCCAAACAAAAAAGAAGCCCTTCAGCAGCGCAAGGCGCAGTTGCAGGACGAGATTGATTTGGCCAATTCCATCCTCAAAAAGACGCGGTCGGACAAGCAATTGACCTTGACCCAAGTGCGTGCTTTGGAGCAAAAAGTGCGCGCGCGCGAATCCCTCATCCGCACCATCGACAGCGAAGTTCGGTCTCTGGACGGTGCCATTGGGCAGCAAAAAATGGCCATCTCGCAGATGGACCAAGAAATTCAAGTGCTCAAGGACAAGTACGCGGGCATGCTTCGGGCGGCGCAGAAGCGTCGCACCTACAAGCAGCAGTGGGCCTTTGTTTTTTCCGCGGAAAGCGTGAGCCAGGCACTCAAACGCCTGTACTTTCTTCGCCAATACGCACGGTTTCGTTCCAACCAAGTAGCAGCCATCAAAAACCTACAGCTGAAGAAATCGGAGCAAATTGGGGTGTTGGCGGCGCAAAAAGACCAGAAAAAAGTCCTTCTGGGCCAGGAGGTGCAGCAAAAGCAAGTGTTGGTTCAGGAAAAGTCGGTCCGGGAAAAGGCCGTGGCGCAGTTGTCCAAGCAGGAGAGCAAAATTTCGGGTGACATCAAGAAGAAGCGTGGCGAGTTGCAAAAGCTGGAGCGGCAAATTCAAGGATTGATTGCGGACGAAATGCGCAAATCCCGCGATAAGGCGGAACGCGAGGCCTTGCTGAAGGAAGCGGCTCAGGTAGGATTGGTGGCCGGAACGGATTTCAACGACCGAACGCCCATTGTGCAGTTGCGCAAGTTGATTGCGGAACGACGCAAAACCACCAACAACCCGGCGCCAGCCGGTGCCGCGTCGCTCGCGTCCACGTCGTCGGCCTCGTTTTCATTGACCCCAGAGGCGCAGTTGGTTTCCAAGAACTTTGAAGCCAACCGCGGTCGTTTGCCGTGGCCGGTGGAGCGCGGCATTGTGCTTCAAGGATTTGGCGAGAATCCTGTGGCCGGAACTACCGGCGTAACCATCAAGAACCCAGGAATTGATATTGCTACAGGCAGCGGCTCTGAAGCCCGTGCGGTCTTTGAAGGAGAAGTAAGCACCGTCATCCCCATACCCGGAGCCAATCGGGCCGTATTGGTCAAACACGGTCAGTTTTTTACCGTTTATTCCAATTTGGCTTCGGTGTACGTGAAAGCGGGACAAAAGGTGACCACGAAACAAGCCCTGGGCAAGGTTGCGGACGACCCGGATTCCGGTGAGGCGGTGCTGCACTTTGAGTTGTGGAAAGATACCTACAACCAGGATCCTTCGTACTGGATTTTGCGTAAGTAGGATGTTCCGAATGGACCGTCGAATAGCACCAAATGAAAAGGGCGGCCCGCATTGCGCGGCCGCCCTTTTTGTTGGGAGTAATGAACCTCAAATGGCAATCTTCAGCCCCAGTGAAGCCGACTGCACGTCCGGAACCGAGCCCGCAGGACCGGTGAACACCGGATTCAAGTGGTAGCGACCGGACACAAACCAACCGCGGTAACCCACCTCGGCGGTTAGACCGTAGTTGAATCGGTTCAAGGCGAAGGGGCCGTACGTTTGCTCCACGTGCAGGTCCCGGTTTCCGTCGCGGTACCGGAGGTAGTGGTTGGCCCGGCCAATCCGAACGCCACCAAAAGCGCCCGCGGCAACGGTCAAACCTTTGGTGCCCTTACGGCTGCCGTTGAACACCAAGCTCACGGGAAGTTCCAAAGCACCATAGGACAGGTAGTTTTGGCGAATGTTTTCAACGTCGACATTTGGGATGACGGGAAAGGCGATGCCGCCTTCGAGTCGGTCCCGAAAAGGAGCTACGGCATCGCGGAAGTAAAAGGACTCTGCGTTCACGGCCAATCCCGTGCGCACCCACAGCGGTGACTTTTTGGCGAACAGTCGGTTGGCGTGCTGAATGGAGTAATTGAAGACAAACGACTGATCCAAGGCGCCCGAACCAGAGTACGGGGTTGCGCCCACGGACGATCCGGAAGGGAACCAATTCCCGTACCCAAAGTACATGCTGGATTGGTTGAAATCGCGCTTCCACTTTTTGCGCTTGAGGTTCAACTCCAACTTGCCGTCTTTCAGGTCCAGGCTAACGCCGTCTTCGTCGTCTTCACCGCTTACCGCAGCTTCCTCTTCCTCGATGGATTTCTCCATCCGTTCGGAAGTGCGTTCGGCCCAAGCGCCGGCTACGGATTCCACAGTTTCCAAGCGCATGGACAAGTAACCGTCCAGTGAGTCGCGCTTTTCCTGGGCGGCCTCAGCCGTCAAGGTTCCACTGCGCAAACCGTCGTTGATGTTCACGATTTCTTGCGTGTACTCCGCAATGACGCGGGTAAAGTCAGCCGCCAGGCGGGCCGTAATGCGGTTGGACGTGTCCGCACTCGGAGGAATCAGTTCCTTTTTAGGCTCTGCAACAGCGCTCGGGGTGCTGGACGTACCCGGCAGCTCCGATTGAGCGAATGCGCCTGCGGCGGTCAGGACGAGTCCCAGGGTCAATAGTTTTTTCATAATAATCAGGGAATTAAGGTTCATTGGGATGGGGTTCGCTGCGGTTCAGCGGCGGTAGGGCCAGTCTTTGGCTCACTTTCTTTAAATCCAGGGTAACGGTAAGTTCTTCGGGTACGGGAAGTCGGCCGGACAGCTTTTCCCCGCTGCGAATGCGTTCCCACTGTTTTTGGGCAAAGGCCAGCGCCGTGCGTCCCCAGCGATCCAAGTCTGCGGGTTCGTTCTTGTGGAGCACGGGCCAATGGTACGGATTTCCATTTTCCCAAGCAACTTCCAGCCGAATCCAACTCGTCACCGAGGAGGCCGGTTCCGACCAATGGTGCTCATCATTGCGTAGCGATGGGCCGGAAGGGTCAATAGAGCCCGTTTTTGGCCCCGCAGAAGCGCTTTCTGCCACGACAACCCCACCTATAGCCGTTTTGTGTAAAAGCTCCGCAACGGGGCTAGAAATGCTTAAATCAGGGCGCTCGGCTGCCGCGCCGGAGCCTGGAGCGGGGTCATCAGCTTCTGAACGAGCGGCAAGCGTTGTTGTTTGTTCGCGGAAAAGGGGCGCAGAAGTGGGCACCAATTTAGCGGCTTCTGCGGGTTTTGGTGCTGGGGAAGGCGCAGCCGGCACCGCCAACGGGACGGATTCTGGGGCCGGCGTTGTTTGCGGCGTTCCTTGGGGCTGCATCCACAGAACCCCCACCAAAACCGCGGCACTTGCGGCGGCGCTCCACCACAAAGGGGAAAGGCGCCGTTCGCGCGGCCGCCGCTCCGCGGCCGCCGCTCCAAACGCAGGCTCAGCCCCCGCTGCTCCACGGAGCTCGTCCGCGCCGCCTGCGGCCGCGCGGCTCGCCCGAAAGCGCTCCCACGCCGCCTCGCTGGGCTGCGCAGTATACTCCCGGAGTTCGTCCTCAATCCGCACGGTTCAGACCTTTAGCAGTTACCAAAACTTGCAGCCGCGCCCGCGCTCGGGAAAACTGAGACTTGCTGGTGGCCTCTGAAATGCCCAATTCTTGAGCGATTTCCGCATGCGAGTAGCCTTCGACGGCGTACAGGTTGAACACCGTGCGGTACCCGTGGGGTAGCGCCTGTACGCACGCCACCAAGGCGTCCAAACGGTGCGCCCGATCCAACGAATCGTCGGCCGGCAGGGCCGAAGATGCCACATCCGCTGCGCTGGAAAAGTCCACCTTTTTCTGACGCAGGGCCATGAGGCTCGTGTGCACCGCAATGCGCTTGGCCCAGCCCTCAAAGGAGCCTTCGTAGCGGAATTGTGGTAGTTTTTCGAACACGGTCAACAGGGATTGGATCATGGCATCTTCGGCGTCCTCCGGTCGGTCAAAATACCGACGGCACAAGCCCAGCAAAACCGGAGCCAGCCGGTCGTACAGGCGCTTCTCTGCCGCAGGTTCGCGACGGAGACATCGGGCGATGAGTTCGTCAAATGGCTCCATCGGAGGAAGCGTTTGTTCTCAAGATGCACATTCCGGCACAAAGGTTGCACTTGTCCCCCTAAATTTTACCGACCTTTACTCCATCGCCTACAAAAGGCGCTTTACTTATGCCTAAAAAAGGCCCCAAAAAAAACAAGGCCCACCGCTCCTTAGATGCAGCGGCCATTGCCAGCAAGTTGCTCAAACGATTGTCCAAAAGTCCAGGCCGACGCTTTGCGCTGGACGATTTAGCCGTAGACGTCGGCTTGCCCCACGCACAGGGCAGACCTCTGGTGCGCAGCGCTTTGGAACTACTGGTACGCACCCAGCAAGCCGTAGAAGGCCCCCCCAACGTATTCCGGCTCTTTTTTGAAGAGCGTTTTGTGGAAGGAAAACTGGACCTGACGCAATCCGGCACCGGATACATCACCGGAACGGAACTGGAACAGGACGTCTACATTCGGGACACCCACACCGGCACGGCCTTCAACGGAGACCGCGTCAAAGTGCTGCTTTTTGCGGCTCCCCGCGCGGGCTTTCGCCAAGAAGGCCAGGTGGTGGAAGTGGTACAGCGGTCCAAACAGACTTACGTGGGCACCCTGGACATTACCCCGCAACACGCCTTCCTGCTTACGGACAACCGTCGGGTAGGAAAAGATTTTTACTTGCCCAAAGACGCTTTGAACGGCGCCCAAAACGGGGACGTGGCGGTGGTGGAACTCGTGGAATGGACCAACCCCAAATTCAACCCCATTGGTCGGGTAATCAAGGTGTTGGGACGTCCGGGCGAGCACAATACGGAGATCCACGCCATTTTGGAGGAATACGGATTGCCGTACGCATTTCCTCCGGAAGTAGAGGCCGATGCCGCATCGTTGAACACGGAACTGGACGCCACGGAAATCGCTCGACGTCGGGATTTTCGGGGTGTTTTGACGTTCACCATTGACCCCGCAGACGCCAAGGATTTTGACGACGCGTTGTCGTACAAGGCCCTGCCCAACGGCAACGTGGAGGTGGGCGTACACATTGCAGACGTGACGCACTACGTACGGCCCGGCTCTGCGCTGGAGCGCGAGGCGTACGAGCGCGCAACCTCTGTTTACCTAGTGGACCGCGTGGTTCCCATGCTGCCGGAAGTGCTCAGCAACCACGTGTGTTCGCTGCGTCCCAACGAGGATAAATTCACCTTTTCGGCCGTTTTTGAAATGACCCCGGAAGCCGAGGTGGTGGATCGCTGGTTTGGCCGCACGGTCATTCATTCGCAGCGTCGCCTGGCCTACGAGGAAGCCCAAGCAGTTTTGGAGGGGGCGGACGACCCCCTTGCTTCTCCCTTGCGAACCATGAACAAGATGGCGCAAACCCTTCGCGCCAAGCGCATGAAGAACGGAGCCATTGCCTTCGACCGCGCGGAGATCAAGTTCAAGCTGGACGAGCACAACAAACCCTTGGGAGCCTTTCTCAAGGTGGCGCAAGACGCCCACAAACTCATTGAGGAGTTCATGCTGTTGGCCAACATCAGCGTGGCCCAAGCCGTAGGAAGAGCTGCCAACGGCAAACCCACTGGCCGCGCCATGGTGTACCGCATCCACGACGATCCGGATCCGTCCAAATTGACAGACCTCAGCCTCTTTGTGCGCCCGTTTGGCTACGCCCTAGCGGTGGACGGTCGGCAGGCCATTCGCCGCAGTTTAAACACGTTGCTCAGCCAAGTCAAAGGAACCCCGGAGGCCAATCTGATTGAAACGTTGGCCGTGCGCACCATGGCCAAGGCCGTTTACAGCACCCAAAACGTGGGCCACTACGGTTTGGCTTTTGACGACTACACCCACTTTACGTCCCCCATCCGACGCTATCCGGACATGATGGTGCACCGCCTGCTTCAGGACTTCCTGGACGGTAAGTCCGGCCCTTTGGCTACGGAATTGGACGCCGCGTGCGTGCATTCCTCCGAGCGCGAAAAGACCGCCTCAGAAGCCGAGCGCGCGTCCATCAAGTTCATGCAAGCCGTGTACATGGAGCAGTTCTTGGGCCAAGAGTTGGACGGCGTCATTTCCGGCGTTTCCGAATGGGGCGTTTTCGTGGAGGTCCCGTCCACCGGTTGCGAGGGGTTGGTTCGACTCCGAGAATTTTCCGACGATTTTTACACTTTGGACACCGCCAACTACCGTTTGGTGGGCGAGCGTTCCGGCACCGTACACCAACTCGGCGACCCACTCCGCATCGTGGTCAAAGAAGTGGACATTCAGCGCAAGCAGATTGACTTTGGCTTGCCGCGCGCCGAAGGCGCGGCGGCACCGTCCTCGCGCGGAGCTAATTCCCGCGGCCGGTGGTCCGATACCTCGCCCCACGCGGCCGGCGCTTCGCGCGGCCGCTCCGCTTCTGGCGGAAGAAACGCTGGCGGAAGATCCTCCGCAGGCGGCCGCGGGCCCAGCAAATCCGGCGGCGGCGCAGGCGGCAGCAAGCGCCGCTAACTGCAACTAACCGCCGGACCCAAGCGCCCGTTTTATTTGGGCGCCACCTCCACCGCCGGTGCGGTTTCGTCCGGCGCGTGGGTTACCGGTGGGGTCCACGTGTTGTTTTTGCGCTCCACATCCGCCATCCACTGGTGCGGATCCACCACCACTTGGGTGATTTCTTCAGAAGAAATGCCCACCTGCAGCACGTAGGTGGGATGCGTCCAGTCCCAAGCGCGCACCACCGTCGGGACGGCTCTTCCGCCCGCTGATTTGCGGTTTTCCGGCTGTTTTTGGCTCAAAGAGAGCGGCACGTGGTACACGTACGTGGCTCCCGAACGCGTGTGCACCTCTACGTCAAACGGCATGGGAAAATTGCCCACCCGACGCAGCTGGATTCCGGTGGAACCCGCACCGAAGCGCTGCACCCCTTCTGCGGCGTAGTCAATGCCTTTGGTGGTGCCGGCCCAAAGAGCCAAGTACCAATCCAGCTCCATGCCGGATTTGCGCTCCGCCAATCGGATGATGTCCGACGGTTCCGGGTGTTTGAATTTCCAGTTTTCGTAGTAGGCCCGCATCGTGGCCCAAAAAGCGTCTTCGCCCACAATGTTGCGCAGCTGCACCAAAAACAAGCTGCCCATGGAGTAGGACGCAATGGAATACGCAAAATTGACGTCGTAGAGGTCTGCCGGGGTGGTGAGGGGCTCTTGGGCCCCGCGTTTGCGCAGCGCCAAGTACCCGCGTAGGGAGCCGAGGTGCGGATTCAATTCGTATTTGCGCGTCAGCACGTTCATGACTTCGTCTTCCGCGAAGGTTGCAAAGCCCTCGTCCATCCAAGAGTAGGCCTGTTCGTTGGTGCCCAGCATTCCGTGGAACCAGGCGTGGCAGGTTTCGTGCGCAAAGAGCCCCAGAAATCCTTCGTAGTCGTCGCCTTGGGCCAACATGAGGGTGGCCATGGGGTACTCCATGCCGCCGTCACCGCCTTGAATGACGCTGAACTGCGGGTAGGCGTAGGGGCCAAACTTCTCGGCCATGAAGGCAAAGAACAGCGGCGCATCCTGGGCCAGTCGGTCCCAATGACGGCTGCTTTTGGCGTCTGGCAGGTGGTAGAATTGGAGGAGGGGACCGTTGGGAATTTGGATTTTCTTGTGGACAAACTCCGGATCTGCGGCCCAAACAAAGTCGTGGACGTTTTCTGCTTCAAAGCGCCACCAGCGAACCTCTTTTTTGGCTTTGCGTGCTTTGGACGGAATGGGCTCGTTCACGATTGCCGGAACCTCCACGCCGGTAGCGCCCACTACGTAGGTTGCAGGCAGGCCAATGTTCACGTCAAATTTCCCAAAATCCCCATAAAACTCGCGTCCCACGTAGGGATCCGGGTGCCATCCGTGCCGGTCGTAGGCGGCCAATTTGGGGTACCATTGGGCCATGGAGTAGTCTACGCCCTCCTTGTTGTTGCGTCCGGACCGTCGGATTTGAACCGGAACTTGGCCGTCGAAATCCAGGGTTAATTCGGTAGTCTGCCCGGGCAGCAGCGGCTGAGCCAACACGGCGCGCAAGACGGTATTTTGGGTTTCAAAGTACAGATCGACGCCGTTTTGCTTGAGGTTGCTGACCGTTTGACGGCCCACTTCTTCCGGGCGAAGCTTGGAAATACGGTCCGTAACACGCTTGTCCGGGTCCGAAATGTTCCGGGACCGAACGTCCATCATGGATTCCGGCTGGAAGGCATTGAAGTACAGATGGTAATACACCTCCCGCAGGGTATCGGGGCTGTTGTTGGTGTACTTCAATCGTTCCCAGCCTGAAAAGTTGTGGTTTTCCGGATTTAACTGCACGGAAAGGGTGTAGTCCACGTGGTTCTGCCAGTACCCGTTTTGGGACTGTGCGGCGACGGGAAGAAGGGCGCACACGGCAGCCCAAAAGACCGATTTTTGCATGCCCCGAAGATAAGCGGTTCTGGGAAGATTCGCCGCGGCGGACGACGCTCCGCTTAGTGCAGATCGGTAAGTCGGTCGTTGGGGGGAAGGCCGATGGCGGTGGTTGCGGCTTCAATTCCTTGCCAGAAGTGAATTTTTTCCAGGACTGGGTTCAGGAGGTTGGTCATGACGCAGTAGGCGGTGAGGTGGTCTACATGCCCGTGGTGCCGGTGGTGTTCCTCCGGAGTTTGGATCAGTCGGGTCCGTTGCAGCCAACCCACCCAAACCGGCCGTTCACTGGCGCGCAGGTGGGACCACTTGTGAATGATGTTGGCGTTGGCGCTAAGCACCAAGCCAAAAACCCATTGCCACGAAATCGTGCCGGTGACCGCAAAGACCACAAGGGCAATGACAGCGCCCATAATATAGCTGTAGCGAGTTAGGTACCAGTAACTGCGCTGGGTCATTCGGTGCGGGTTGGCGTGGTGTAGGGTATTGATTTCCACCACGGTAGGACCCACCAAAGGCATGTCCGGTTTTCCATAACGGTCCATCCAAAAATGCACCACCCCCGTAAAGAAGTCTGCCAAGACATAAATGCCCAAAATTTGGGCCACTATCACCAAATATTCCATCCAACCAAATTCCGAAATGGTTCTCGGGTGGCCGTGGCAGGATTTGCTGCAGAGACGATGAATTTTTGCACTTTGTGCAAAAAACCGTACCGCATTTTGGGGTGGTTTACAGCGCGTCTCCGGCCTCCAGGAGTCTAGGGCCTTTTTCGGTCTGGGTGAGTCGGCACCAAGTATTGACGCTGTCGTGCTCCAAGAAAAGGGTCCAATTTTCGTCCGCGGCGCGGTGCAGGATTTCCGATTTCTCTTCCAAAGTGATCAACGGGCGGGTGTCGTAGCCCATGACGTAGGGAAGGGGAATGTGCCCCACGGACGGTAGCAAATCGCCCATGTACAGCAGCTTGCCGCCTTGGTGCGGCAGTAGGGGAAGCATTTGGGCTTCGGTGTGGCCGTTGACCACGACGGCTTGAAAGCCCAAGGGGGTGTCTACCGTGCGCGCGCCTTCCGGGGTGTTGATGAATTTCAGTTGGCCGGATAAGTGCAAGGGGGCGATGTTTTCGTGCAGAAAGCTGGCCTTTTCGCGTGCGTTGGGCTTTGTGGCCCATTCCCAGTGGCGCGCATTGGACCAAAACGTGGCGTTGGGGAAGGCCGGAACCAGCAGTCCGTCCGCACGGCGTTCTACGGCACCGCCCACGTGGTCAAAGTGCAGGTGGGTCAAGAAGACGTCGGTGATGTCCGAGCGGTGGTAACCGGCGGCAGCCAGGCTTCGGTCCATGGTGTCGTCCCCGTGCAGGTGGTAGTGGGAAAAGAATTTTTCGTCCTGTTTTTGGCCGATTCCGGTGTCCACCAGCGTGAGTCGGTCTCCGTCTTCCACCAACAGCAGGCGCATGGACCACGTGCAGAGGTTGTTTTCGTCCGCGGGGTTGGTGCGCTGCCACAGGGATTTGGGGACCACGCCAAACATGGCGCCGCCGTCCAATTTGAAAAAGCCGGTGGGAATGGAAGTAATTTTCATCGTTTGGCTCGAAAAAATTCAGTCAGCAAATCCCCGCAAAGCTCGGCTTCTACGCCGCTGCGAATCTCGGTTTTGGGGTGAAATTTACCGCCTTGGGTTTGGAAACCGCGCTTGGCGTCTGAGGCCCCGTAGACCACGCGTCCAATTTGGGACCAGAACAAGGCGCCGCAGCACATGGTGCACGGTTCCAAAGTGACGTACAGGGTGCAATCGATTAAGTATTTGGCGCCGAGGTAGTTGGCAGCAGCGGTGAGGGCTTGCATTTCGGCGTGCGCCGTAACGTCGATCAGGCGTTCGGTGAGGTTGTGTGCCCGGGCAATGATGCGGCCGTTGGCCACCACCACGGCACCCACAGGAACTTCGTCTTGTTCGTAGGCTTTTACGGCCTCTTTCAAGGCCTCGCGCATGAACAGCACATCGGGGTCAATCGGCGTCTCCACCCGCCAAAGGTAATCCGTACTTTTGTGCCCATGTACAGAACGCACACTTGCGGAGAACTTCGCGCGGCCCACATCGGGCAAACGGTTACCCTTTCGGGTTGGGTGCAACGCCGTCGGGATTTTGGCGGCATGACCTTTGTGGACCTTCGGGACCGCTACGGCATCACCCAACTTTCCTTCAACGATTTAATCGACACTTCGCTGGTGGAGCAGGCGCGCGGACTGGGCCGGGAATTTGTGGTTCAGGCCGTGGGCACGGTTCTGGAGCGCGAGAACAAAAACCCCAATTTGGCCACCGGCGACGTGGAAATTCGGGTGACGGAATTGCGCATTTTGAACGGCTCCAAAACGCCGCCATTCACCATTGAAGACGCCACCGACGGGGGCGAGGAGCTGCGCATGCAGTACCGCTATTTGGACCTTCGTCGCGCGCCCATTCGCAACAATTTATTGCTCCGCAATCGGGTGAATTTATTGGTTCGCAATTACTTGGCGGAACACGGTTTTGCGGACATCGAAACGCCCTTTTTGATCAAATCCACGCCGGAAGGCGCTCGAGATTTTGTGGTTCCCAGCCGCTTGCACGCCGGAGAATTCTATGCCTTGCCGCAGTCGCCCCAAACGTTTAAGCAGTTGCTGATGGTGGGCGGCATGGACCGCTACTACCAAATTGTGCGCTGCTTCCGGGACGAGGATTTGCGCGCAGACCGCCAGCCGGAATTCACGCAGATCGACTGCGAAATGGCGTTTGTGGAGCAGGAAGACATTCTGAACATGTTCGAGGGCATGGTTCGTTCCGTGGTGAAGGACGTGCACGGACTGGAGTTGGGCGCGTTTCCCCGCATGACCTACGCCGACGCGATGCGCTTGTACGGAAACGACAAGCCGGACATTCGTTTTGGCATGACCTTCGTGGAACTTACGGACCGTGTACAGGGCGTCGGATTCCCGGTGTTTGACGCCGCTGAACTGGTGGTGGGCATCAAAGTAGACGGCGCTGGAGCCTACACGCGCAAGCAGTTGGACGCGCTCACGGATTACGTGAAGCGCCCGCAGTTGGGTATGTCCGGCATGATTTGGATGAAGGTGGACGAGAACGGTGTTCCCTCCTCTTCCGTCAACAAGTTTTTTGACGAAGCCGCTTTGCGCGGATGGACGGAGGCTTTTGGCGCCGCACCGGGCGATTTGGTGTTGGTGCTGGCCGGTGCCGAAGCAAAAACCCGCAAAGCCTTGAGTGAGTTGCGTTTGCACGTGGCGGAAAACGAGGGCTTGCGCAAGCCCAACGAGTTTGCTCCTCTGTGGGTGCTGGACTTCCCGCTCTTGGAGTACAACGAAGAGGCGGAGCGTTGGTTTGCCATGCACCACCCGTTCACCAGCCCCAAGCCGGAGGACATTCCATTGTTGGACACGAACCCCGACGCCGTGCGCGCCAACGCTTACGATATCGTGTTGAACGGCAATGAGATCGGGGGCGGTTCCATCCGCATCCACGACCGCGCCGTCCAAGAGCGCATGTTTGCACTTCTCGGTTTCACGCCGGAGGAAGCCCAAGAACAGTTTGGATTCTTGCTGAATGCGTTTGAATACGGCGCACCCCCGCACGGCGGCATTGCCTTTGGCTTCGATCGTTTGGTATCCCTTTTGGGCGGAGATGAGGTCATTCGTGACTATATTGCCTTCCCCAAAAACAACGCCGGACGGGACGTCATGATTGATGCGCCCAGCCCCATCGACGCCAAGCAATTGACGGAGTTGCATTTGGGGATAAAACCGGAATAAATGATTCGAAAACTTCAACAAGCGGCTTTTCTTGGACTGGACCGCTTTTTGGAGTGGAAAGACAAACACCTGGACGCCAGCACGTTCATGGTGGCATTGGCCATCGCAACGGGCCTGATTTCTGGTTTGGCAGCGGTTTCGCTGAAGAACTTTGCCCACAGCGTCAAGGAGTTTGTGGTTGCCGAGCGCTTGGAAGACGTTTACCAGGTCTATTACTTTTTGTTTCCACTGCTCGGCATTTTGGCGGTGGTGGCTTTGCGTCGATTTTTGGCGTGGCGCGTGGGCGAGGGCATTCCCATGGCCCTAGAATCCATTGCCAAACACGGCGGAATCATTCCCCGTTCTCGGATGTACACCTCCTTTGTGGCGAGTGGGCTGACCGTCGGTTTTGGCGGCTCGGTGGGATTGGAGGGGCCGGCCGTTGGAACGGGCTCCGCCATTGGATCCAACCTGGGAAGGTGGTTTCGGCTCGATTTCAAGCAACGCATCTTGTTGATTTCATGCGCCACGGCCGGTGCGCTGTCCAGCATCTTTGGAACGCCCATTGCGGCAATCGTTTTTACGTTGGAGGTGTTTAGCTTGGACCTGACACTCAGTGCATTGGTTCCTTTGTTGATGGCGTCCGCCACCGGGGCCATCACCGGCTTGCTCGTCTCCGACGGCGCCTCGCTGTTTGCAGTGGAGGGCATTGGTGAATTCAATCCAGCCTTCTTGCCTTACTACGCTGGAATGGGCCTAATCACGGCGCTTACGGCCGTTTTGATCAAACGCATACACAAGTTCTCCGCGCAAGCCTTGAAAACGTGGGATCGGCCTTGGTCGAAAGCACTTTGGGGCGGTTTGGGATTGGGCGCGTTGATTTACGCCGTTCCACCGTTGTACGGTGAGGGATTTGGGGCCATCCAGTCGGCCCTGCAAGGAGACGTTTCGGGCTTGTTGGGGCAAAGTTTGTTTCCCTGGAGCGACGCCACTCCTTGGACGGTGATCGGACTTTTGGTGGGGCTCTTGGCCTTGAAATCTTTGGCCGCCGGACTCACGTTGCACGCCGGAGGGGTGGGCGGGTTGTTTGCGCCCAGTTTGTTTGTGGGGGCGGTAGCGGGTCTTGCTTATGTCTTGTTTTTGAAGCAATTGGGGGTTGAGGTTCCCGTAGTACACTTTGTCTTGGTGGCCATGGCCGGGGTAATGGCCGGGGTGATGCACGCGCCCCTGACCGCAGCGTTTTTGATCACGGAGGTCTCCGGAGGCTACCCCTTGATTTTGCCCCTGCTGATTGTAGCTGCCCTGTCGTTCTTCGTGGCCCGCAGGTGGAGTCCCCACAGCATTTATACGGAGGGATTGGCGGAAACCGGAGGGCTTTGGACCTCCAACCGAGACCAGCAAATTTTGGGGTTATTGGACTGGGAGGACCTCATAGACTCCACCATTCCAGTGGTAGTACCGACGGCCACTTTAGACGACGCCGAACGCGCCATGGTGGAGGGTCAAAAGAGTTTTGTAGCCGTTGTTCAAGACGGAAGATTGGTGGGAACCTTTGCTTGGGGAGACGTGCGCCGCAGCCAAGGCGCCCCCAAACGACCCACCACCGTAGCGGAGATCATGAGCAAACAATCGGCGCTGTTGGACGTTTCTAAAGGGCTCGCGTTTGTTGTGAATGCAGCAGAAAAGTCGGATCTGTGGTATCTTCCGCTCGCAGAAAACGGCCAGTGGCGCGGGTTCATCTCCAAAGCCAAGTTATTTGCCGCCTACCGAAGTAAGCTAAAAGAAATTTCGCAAGATGCTTGATATGAAAAAGTTATTCCTTTTTTCTGCCGTTTTTTCGGCCGCAATTTCCTACGCACAATCCACCGTCCCCGGCGTGGTTACCGCGCCGGACGAGCCGTCGGTTTGGGTGAACGCCATGGTCGATCCGTCGGTCAACGTGTACGATGCGGTAGCGCAATTTGAGGCGTATTGGAAGGACCGTCCGGTGGAAAAGGGACACGGTTGGAAGCAGTTTCGCCGTTGGCAAGCGTTTATGGAGCCCCGGGTATACCCCACGGGCGAACGGCCCAACCCCACGGTACTGTACCAAGCACAGCAAGAGCTGCAGGCGCAATTGAATGCGCAAAAAGGCGGTGTTTCCGGTACGGAGTCAACCACCACCGGGATCGGTAACTGGACCTTGGTGGGTCCGGTGGACGGGAATGCCATTGCGGGCATTGGCCGCGTGAATGCCGTTGCATTTCACCCAACGGTACCCAACCGCTTGTACGCAGGAGCCCCTGCCGGAGGCCTCTGGCGTTCGGACGACAACGGCGCCACCTGGTCCACCAACACGGATTTATTGCCCAACTTGGGCGTCAGCGCCATCGCCATCGACCCCCTGCATCCGGACACCATGTACATCGGTACTGGAGACCGGGACGCGGGAGACACCTATTCCATTGGCGTACTAAAGACGGTCGACGGCGGACAGACGTGGAGCACCACAGGCCTGACCATGACGGTGGATTTGAACCGTCGGGTCACCGGTTTGGCCATCCACCCCACCCAAACCCAAACGGTGGTTGCGGCCACTCGAAACGGCATTTTCCGCACTACAGACGGCGGAACTACCTGGTCTCCGGTGCAAGGCGGAACCTTCCAGACCGTGCAAAGCGTGCCCGGCAACGGTCGTCTGCTTTACGCCAGCACCTACAACAACACGCGCATTTTCCGCTCCACGGACTTTGGTGCTACCTGGTCCATGGTCACCACCGGGCTGCCAACCTCCAACTGCATTCGCTCGGAAATTGCTACCACCGTGGCAGACACCAACTACGTCTACGCAGTCTACAGTGCCAACAACTACGGCTTGCTGGGGGTTTACCGCTCCACTGACCGTGGGGTTAACTGGACGCAAGTCAAAGGACCCACCAACCCCAATTTATTGGACTGGGGCGTGAACGGAACGGGCACCGGCGGTCAGGGATGGTACGATTTGGCCATTGCCGCATCTCCAGTAGACAAGGATGTGGTTTTGGTAGGTGGAGTTAACATTTGGCGTTCGTCCAACGGGGGCACCAACTGGACGTTGAGTGCCCACTGGACCGGCGGCGGCGGCAAGCCGTTTGTGCACGCGGACATCCACGTTTTGGCGTTCAAACCCAACACGGCCGAGGTTTGGGCCGGTACCGACGGCGGCATGTACGTCTCTCCCAACAGCGGATCGCTTTCTTGGTCCTCCCAAAACATGGGCTTGTCCATCTCCCAGTACTACAAAATTGCGGTCACGGATGCTGTTCCGGCAATGACCCTAGCGGGTTCTCAGGACAACGGAACCCACTTGAACGACAACGGTTTTGACCGCGTTCGCGGCGGCGACGGTATGGATTGTGGCATTGCCCACGACAATCCAAACATCATGTACGCGTCCATCTACTACGGAGATTTCCGCAAGAGCACCAACCGCGGCCAGTCGTTCAACGCCCCCTTCAATTTAACGCCGTCGGGCAGCGGGAACTGGGTGACGCCGTTTTTGGTGAGCCAACACAATTCCAATGTGCTCTACGCGGGCTTCAGTCAGGTTTGGAAGTCCGCCAACGGGGGGGCAACGTTTACCGCAACATCTGCGGCATTGAATGGCACCAACAACATGGACGTACTGGCGGAGTCCCCGTCGGATCAGAACGTGTTGGCCGCTGCCATTGACGATAAACTCTACCGTTCCGTGAACGGGGGCGCTTCGTGGACCCTGATTTCCGGATCCATGGGCAGCGCGCAAGCCATCACAGGGGTGACCTTTTCGCACAACGACCCCAACCGCATGTGGGTAACCCGTTCCGGCTATCAGTCCGGCCAAAAGGTTTATGAAACGGGCAACGGAGGCATTTCTTGGGCCAATATTTCCGCCAATTTGCCCAACATTCCCGCCAACTGCGTGGTGGAGCAACCCGGATCGAACGGCCTGGTGTACGTGGGGACGGATTTGGGCGTGTACTACAAGGATGCTACCATGACGTCTTGGGTTCCCTTCATGCAAGGTCTGCCCAACACGGTGGTGAACGACTTGGAAATCCTGATGGGACCGGGCCTGTTGCGGGCCGGAACCTACGGGCGAGGCATTTGGCAGTCGCCGCTGGTGAACAGCTACTTGCGCAAGCCGCTAGCCGCCTTTGCGGTTCAGCCGTCCGCGCCGTGCACGGTTGCAGACACTGTCAATTTGCGCGATGCTTCTGGGTTCGTTCCCACCGCATGGAGCTGGACCGTACAACCTGCTACGCACGCCTTTGTAGGCGGCACGTCGGCAACGTCGCAGAACCCACGCCTGGTGTTCAGTGCCCCCGGAACCTACTTGGTTCAGCTGATTGCGCAGAATGCCTATGGAGCAGACACCTTGGTGAATGTCCGTGCCGTTCAGGTGGGAGGCGCCTCGCTGCCTTTGGTAGACCCCATGGATTTGCCTTTGGCGGAGCGTTGGACGGTGGTGAATCCCGGCAACGACGCAACTTGGTCTTTGGCAACGGTATCCGGTAATGCGCCCGGAACCTCTGCGGCGGTTTTGGGATGGAATGCCGGCTCGGTTGCTGGATCCACGGACGCGCTTCAGTCCGTACCGTTGAATTTGACGGGTGCCGCTCAGCCTCGTTTGGTGTTTGAGTACGCCTACCGCCGAAAGTTGAACACCAATACCGACTCCCTTTTTATTCTGGTTTCTACGAATTGCGGAGCCACTTGGACCCGCCTGAAGTCCTTCGGAGAGAACGGCACGGGATCGTTTGCAACGGGTGCGCCAACCACTACATCGTTTGTGCCCAATGCTACAAGCGACTGGAGACGCGATTCGGTCTCTTTGGCTGGATTGTCGGCATCCACGGGCATTCGCATCGCTTTTGTGGGTCGATTTGGGGGAGGCAACAACCTCTACATCGACAACATCAACCTTAAATCCGCCCCGGTTTCCCCGGTAGCGGGCTTGTTCGCTCATGGTACGTCTTGCGTGGGCCGGGCCGTAACGTTCTACAGCACATCGACCGGTCTGCCTACTTCCTACCTCTGGACGTTCCCCGGGGGCACGCCGTCTACGAGCACTGCGGCTCAGCCGACGGTGGTGTACACTTCACCCGGCTCGTATGCGGCCACACTGCAAGTAACTTCGGCGGCAGGCACGAATACGGTTTTCGCTCCTGCTGTTGTGGCGGTTTCGCCGGCAGTCAATCCGACGGTCTCCATTGCAGCGTCGAGCACAACCGTATGCAAGAATGCACCGGTTACGTTTACGGCCAATGCCACCGGAGCGGGGACGGCCCCCTTGTTCTACTGGACGGTCAACGGACAGCCTCGCGGCAACGCAGGAAACACCTTCACCATCAACACCCTGAACACGGGGGACAGTGTGCGCGTAGCACTTCGATCGTCGGAGGCTTGCGCGCCTGCGGGTACCGTAAATTCCGCGAAGGTGGTGGTCAATGTTTTGGCCTTGCCAACCGTTGGATTTGGCCCTTATCCGGCCGTTTGCCAAGGCGGTCAGCCGTTCCAATTGATGGGCAACCCAGCAGGCGGATCGTTCTCCGGATCAGGAGTTACCGGCAGCATGTTTTTTCCGGCGAACGTGGGCCCGGGCAACTTTGTAGCAACCTACACCTACACCAACGCGCAAGGCTGCACCAACACGGACACGGCCATCGTTCGGGTAGTAGCGCGACCCACGGTGCTGTTCTCCCTAACGAACAAGGAGTACTGCATCTCCGACGCGGCAACGACCTTGAACATGGGTTACCCAACCGGAGGCACCTATAAAATTGGCGGCCAGACGGTTACCCAAGTCAATCCCGCCACCTTGGGATTGGGCACGCACGTGGTGACCTACCAGTATTCGAATTCCTTGTGCTCCGTTTCTAAGTCCGACACGGTATTCGTGAAGTCGGCGCCCACCAAGCCTTGGGTATTTGACTACGGTGATTCGCTGTTTTGCACCGCAACCGGCGTGAAGTACCAGTGGCTGGACAGCGCGGGAGTAGCAATACCGGGCGCCAACTCCGCCATCTTTAAAGCTCAGGTTCCCGGCTACTACCGCGTACGAGTCTCCATTGGGGGTTGCTCCGCGGAGTCCAACACCTTCCAGGTGGTTTCCACTCCGGAGACCGAGTGGGCGTCGCGACAACTGTGGGTTGTTCCAACGGTAACTACTGGCCCCGTAGCGGTGCAGTTTGCCACGCAAGCGTCTGCGGTTTATTCCTTGGAGGTTCTTTCGTCCGACGGCTCTCTATTGATGAAGCGTACGGGCACCGGTACCGGAAGTCCGCAGAAAGAGTCCTTGGATTTGAGCGGTTGGGCACCCGGAATCTACTTCGTCCGTTGGACGGATGCGGGCACAGCACAAACTCAGCGCGTTGTGCTCCAGCGTCCTTAAGCATTTGGAGGGCGTCCCAGGACGCCCCAAAAAGAGTGAGGGGCCGCGGGGACGCGGGGCCGCACACATTTTTATTTAAAAAAACCCGCGTAAACAACCCCAGGCGGGGGTAATAAAAAAAATGTAAGTTTTTA
>CAZDDX010000003.1:124561-207328 GCA_964504345.1 uncultured Owenweeksia sp.
GCCGCGGTAACGCGGCGCCTCACTCTTTTTTCTGACACTCATCCGGCTTAAACAGCCAAGGGATGCTGAATTAACTACGTTGAAGTTTTAACGGGCAACGGAAACCATGTGTGCAAACATGCTTTCAAAAAGCGCTATTCCATCGCTGTTGCCCAAATCGCTGTCTACAGCGCGTTCGGGGTGCGGCATCATGCCCATTACGTTGCGGTGGCGGTTCGTGATACCGGCAATGTTTTCCGCGGCCCCGTTGGGGTTGGCCTCTGAGGTAATGGAGCCTTCTTCGGTGCAATAACGAAACAACACTTGGCCGTTGTCGTTCAACTCTTTAAGGACTTCTTCACTGGCGTGGAAACGACCTTCGCCGTGGGCAATTGGAATTTTGAACACGCCATTTTCCTCTAGTCCCGCAGTAATCGGACTCAAAGGGGACTGCACGCGGAGGTGAACGTTTTTGCAAATGAACTTGTGCGAATCGTTGTGGAGTAAAGCACCAGGAAGCAAGCCGGATTCCGTCAAAATCTGAAAGCCATTACACACCCCAAAAACATAGCCTCCTCGCTCTGCGTGGCGCATGACTTCGCCCATAATGGGAGAGAATCGGGCAATTGCACCGGAGCGCAAGTAATCGCCGTACGAGAATCCACCAGGAAGAACAACCAGGTCAACACCTTGAAGATCGGTGTCTTTGTGCCACAAGGACACCGTTTCAACGCCCATACCCTCACGCAGGGCTAAAATCATGTCTTGGTCGCAATTGGACCCAGGAAAGGTGACTACTCCGCACTTCATGATGCAAAGGTACGTAACCGGCCGTTGCTCTCGCCCAATAGGTTGCACAGACGGTACAACATTCGAGCGCCTACATTGGCATCCCAATCCCCTTCGGAACCGGGCGCAACCTCGTTTAAATCCAAACCGATGATGGTTCGTCCGGAGTCAATAACGGCTTCCACCAAAAACAAAACTTGTTCCGCTTCCAGCCCGCCTGCAACTGGAGTTCCAGTATTGGGGCAGAGTTTTGGATCCAATCCGTCTATGTCAAACGACAAGTATACTTTTTCGGGCAAATCCGCCACGATTTTCGCCACCCGCTGCGCCCAAGTTTCTCCGGTGAAGGACGCCTGCTTCATGTCCCGGTCGTAATGAACCACAACGCGGGAATCTGAGGCGGCGTATTCCACCTCTTCTTGGCAATAATCCCGGATACCAACCTGAACCAAGCGCGAGATGGAACCGGTTTGCAGCGCGTTGTACATGATGGAGGCATGGGAATAAGTGAATTCTTCGTACGCTTTCCGCAAATCCATATGGGCATCTATCTGCAACACCCCAAATGAGCCATGTTTCTTGCCCAATGCGCGCAGATAACCCAAAGGCGTACTGTGATCGCCTCCCAGCAACGCAACGAGCTTACCGGCCGTTAAATAGGCCTCGGTTGAGGCCTCTACCCATTCGATCATTTCTGCGCAGGCCTCATTCACCTTCGCCAGGAGTTTTGCACCGCGTTTTCCAACCGAATCTTGCCCCAGCATTTCCAAATACTCCACCGCGCGTTCCCGGTTTCGGTCCGACTTTTCGTGCCATTTGAGCGATAAAGGAGCCATCCACAACCCCATTTTCCATGCTTCTGGTGTACGTGGGTCGTACAAGTCAACCTGTGCGGAAGCCTCCAAAACGGCTGCGGGCCCACTGGCAGTGCCGCTGGAATAACTCACGGTTACTTCCCACGGTACCGGGAAAACAACAACCTCGGCATCGGCTTCGTCGAAGGGCAATCCATACAACGCTCCGGGTGCGGCGAGTCCGTTTGGATCGAATTGTGCGATTTTTTCATCTTTGGAGTTCATAGACACAAAGGTAGTGGGGTCATTGTACTTGGATGCCCCAAGATTTTGCAAACAAGCGATTTTTCGCATCCACTCCCCGAACGCACATCAGGTACGTACCGTCAGGCGCTTGAAGACCATTGGACATGCGACCGTCCCAGATCAATAAACCACTGCTATCCAACAGTCCTCGGTGCATCAGTTGAAGTATACGCTGACCCGAAGGGGTTGAAATCCAACATTCTGCAATTACGGGCTGAGCCAAATCATGGTATTCTACTGCAGCAGGGGCTCCCCAACGGCACCGATTGTTCCGCATTCGCCATCGGCCATTCTCATTCGGGATAGCAACGATAGTTGGCACCAATCCCGGACTGCCAATTCCGGGAGCGTGGCTCGTCCAAACGTACTGAGTGCTTTCGGGTTCATCCTGATAAACAGGTACCAGACTGTGCCCTTCTGTACTCAATAACCCAAGAAAATGGTTCGATTTATCGGCATGAAACTCAATCAAAGTTTGACCGTCTGCATCTTCAATTCGACCGATCGCCAAGTCGTCGTTCCAAGGCATTGCGGCAGCACTTTGGTGGAATCGAAAACTGTCCAAATCGGAGAAGTCCGATGCTTTTCGTGCCCAAGATTCGCTTAAAGCAATGCACGATTTCGGGGCAATGCACACTCCAGGTTTAGTAAGTATCCGGTACGACAGATCTACCCGGGTGATCGGATCTACAGAAACCACGCGCAAGTCACCCACATTTAACCACTTATCCGATGTGTTGTGCAGCTCCACGTAGCGCGATTCGCCGGGAAGCGGATTGAGCAACAGTTCGGTGATTTTCCAATCCCCGGGTTCTACTGATTCAGGCCGGCCAACGACCAAAACGGTATCTAAGTCGGTTCCGTCGCAATGTTTTGTACCGCTCCAACGCAAAGATTTTGAGGGAGCGCCGGACCAATCCAGAAGCTCTTCCCAGTGCAACAACCACGTCCATGGGGAAACGGCCCAAATGCTGTCTGGAGTTATTGAATCAAGAGAAAGACGTGTTTCTATGCGGTTGATGCAGTTCATGGGGTGGCGAAACACCACTTCCAGGGTTCGTTCATCCGCCCACCGCCATTGTCTAATTCCTCCGGTCCTTGCCCCAACTGCCGAATCTGACCCTACCGAAAGCACCCCTGGTGAACTACCGCTAGGAAGGCTGCATACCGACCAGCCAATGGGATTTAAGCAGGTTAATTGCTTTGATTTTGCTTCCCAACTGAAACCACCTTTGGATTTTTCCGCAGGCACAAACCACTCAGGATTGATGTGGCTTTGGACCACCGGACGTCGGTATGCATCGCGCAATTGTATCCAACAATAAGAGCTCAATACTTGAATTTTTCCGTGCCAAACCAGTGGACGAAGTTGAGGGATGAAACCGTTTGAATCTCCCAGAATAGCCACCTCACCGGGCGTCCACCGCTTCGAGCTAAGGGAATACGAATATTGATTTACGGCCAAGGACCAACCCTCCGTTCGGATGGTATCGGTTCCGGTGTATTGAACTTCAACAAAATCCACAGAAGGAGCTCCTAGTCGTGTTGGGTCTGGAGAGGCTAGGACCTCCGTAATGCGCCATTGGGTTTCGTTCATTGGCGCTGGTTTGTCCGGCTGAGATTGGCCTACAGGTTCTGGCTGTATGCGGCCAAGAACCGATAGAGGGCCCACGGTGAATCGATTGCGGTTTGAGATCGTGTACACCGCCTTCCAGCCAACGTAACGAGCGGGTTCGGTTGGTGAAAACTCCGTGCTGTCGAGGACAACCCAATTGGAATCCAGCTTGAAGGCTAAAGCCCAGTAGTTTTGCTTCGACCATGTTAGCTTCCACGTTATCTCAGAACGTAAGTTGCTTAAGATTCCAGGATTCGATTTCGTCCATGTGGATAAGCTGTTTTTCGAGAGTTTCCCCAGCGAAATGCAGTCATCCGATGCACCAAAACGCACACCCACGCCGTTTCCAGAACCATCTTCCGCAAATCGCATTTCGAAGTAATTCGAGCTGGAGGGGTTGAAATTCAAGACCACCTGCCCACCCCATTCGGCCGGTGGAACGATGGGTGCATCAGCCCACAGAAAGGTTTTGCCCGATGCCGGCGCGTTTAATTGGACACCACTTGCTGTTCGCTCCGCGTGCGCCGTGTCTCCATACCAGCGAACAGGTGCCGCACTCCAAGGTCCGGTGCCGGAATCGGACCAAAGCGTATCAGCGGCGAGTAGGAGGGCGATTAGCATGGGGCAAAATTGCATGCATCAATTCCCGACAGTCGGTTCTAAACGTATAAATACGACTGTCGGAAATGGATCAGAAAACGAACCTGTTTCCGCATTTTTCAACGCTCAGATGAAAATCATTTCACTTAAAAATCAATGGATTAACCGTTCAAATCCCGATAGGCGTATTTAAGTACTTAAAACCGGTTGTCGGATTTCAAAACCGGAATCAACCTCGACTAAATCGGTACCTTTGTCGTCCAAATTCAATTGTTATGCGCGTTGCCGTTGTAGGTGCCACCGGAATGGTGGGGGAACAAATGAGAAAAGTCTTGGTGGAGCGGAAGTTTCCCGTGTCCGAATGGATACCCGTGGCCTCGGAAAAGTCAGCCGGGCAAACGGTGGATTGCGGCGGACATCAAGTTGCGGTAGTGACTTTGGAACAAGCCGTTTCCATGAAGCCAGATCTCGCACTTTTTTCGGCAGGCGGAGACGTGAGTTTGGAGTGGGCGCCGCGTTTTGCGGAGGTGGGCTGTGTCGTAATTGACAACTCCAGCGCCTGGCGCATGGATCCGAGTATTGCTTTGGTCGTTCCGGAGGTAAATGCCTCGGTATTGTCTGCCAAAGACCGAATCATTGCCAACCCCAATTGTTCTACCATTCAGTTGGTGCTCGTTTTGAACGCATTGCACCTGCATTTTCCCATCCGCCGCGTGCTCGTTTCTACCTACCAAAGCATAACGGGTACGGGAATGCGCGCCGTTGAGCAAATGGAGAACGAGAGGAACAATATCGACGGTCCGCGCGTTTATCCTTACCCCATCGATCGTAATTGCATCCCGCAATGCGACAGTTTCCTGGATAATGGGTACACCAAAGAGGAAATGAAATTGACCAACGAAACGGTGAAGATTTTAGGGGACGAGACCGTTCGTGTTTCGGCAACGGCTGTTCGAGTACCGGTTATGGGGGGTCACTCCGAATCGGTAAATATTGAATTTTCGGGCGCCGTTCCAACCGTTGAGCAAGTTCGTACCCTATTGGCCTCTTCACAGGGGATAGTGGTTTTGGATGACCCCGGCCGACAGGAGTACCCCATGCCACTTTTGGCCCAAAATAAGGATGAAGTTTTTGTGGGAAGAATTCGCCGCGACGTGTCGTGCCCGGAGGCCATTAATCTGTGGATTGTAGCAGATAATTTGCGCAAAGGAGCCGCCACAAATGCCATTCAAATTGCAGAATACCTTATTTCGGAAGGGTTGTTGCCCACAAGCTGAACGAACTGCCCGACCAGCACTTAATACCGTTAAACCATACTTCAGACGGAAGCTCTTACTCGAATGATCCCATCCCTACGATTTATTTTATCCGCATTTCTAATTGCAGCATCGGTCATGACCCATGCTCAGACCAGCATTCAAGGAAAGGTTGTGGAATCCACCACCCAAGAGCCATTGATCAGTGCACAAATTCGTCTGATGTCGTCGGCCTCAATGCCCGGTGCGGATGGAGGAAAACCCACACCTGTTGCCCAAGCGTTGTCGGCTTCTGACGGCACATTCGTTCTAAAAGACATTCCAAAGGGCTCTTATCGACTGGTAATCAATTCATTGGGCCTTAAGCCCGTGGTTCGCCCCGTCGAAGTAAATGACGCTGCCATCAACTTGGGCAAATTGCCCTTAACCCCGCAAGCACAAGAGTTGCGGGAAGCGAAGGTTGTATCCGAAGGCCCCGCACAATTGAATGGAATTGACCGCAAGGTGTACGATGTCAAGTCCGATTTGCAAGTTCAAGGGGGCTCGGGTACCGACGTGTTGCGTCAAGTGCCCAACGTGGCCATCGATATTGATGGAAATATCGCCTTGCGCGGTCAAGAAAACGTTACCATCCTCATCGATGGACGTCCCGCTTCGTTGCTGGGAATGTCCGGTCAAAATGCATTTGATCGCATACCGGCGTCATCCATTTCCAAAGTGGAAACCATTACCAACCCGGGCGCTAAGTTTCAAGCCGACGGCACGGGCGGCATCATCAATATTGTCACCACGAAAAACACCAAGTCTGGGTTGAACGGTGACGTCCTTGCGGGGGTTGGCACCCGAAACAAGTACAATGGCGCCATGAACTTGGCACAGAAAGTGGGAGAGACGAATTTCTTCTTTAATGGTTCCTGGGACGATCGTCAGACGTTCAGCACCGGAAATACGCTGCGGCTCGTCACTCTTCCGGAAAATGCCTACGTGAGTCAAATCAGCGGAGGCTTAAACCGCAACATTGGCTACACGGCACGCGGAGGTGCTGATTTCAAAATCAAATCGAAACATCAATTCAACTTTTCTGCAGGACTCAATCAAGGGATTCGCTCGGGGTATGATACTACGTTTTATGGCAACTTGAATAAGTTTTGGCCAGACACCACGCACGCTACGCAGTTTGACACCAGCAGCAGCACCAGTTTCAATTGGGACGCGGCTTTGCGGTACGAATACAAGTTCAAGAAAGAGAACTACAAATGGACCGCCGATGTGAGTTTTTCGCAGTCCGAGGATGACCAATTGAACACAAACACATGGGACCTGGGTGAAGGGTACCCCGTCGAGTTGACCCACGGGGCTTATCAGCAGTTTTTCAGCAATTTAGGAGGAGGTCGAAATCTGACTTTTCAAACCGATTCGGAACGACCTATAGGATCCAAAAGCAAGCTGGATTTTGGCATGCGTTCGGCTTATTTTCAACGCGGAACGGATCAGCAAGCACAGCAATTACTCACGCCGTTTAGCAGTACCTTTTTGCAAGACTCTTTGCGTTCGTTTACGACCGATTTGAATCAGTGGGTGCACGCGGGCTACGCAACGTTTGGTCGTGTATTTTCCGATCATTGGAAAGCACAGGTTGGACTTCGCTACGAACATGCATTTCTTTCCTTCCTTTTGCGGGACGGTTCCCGAATGACACGCGACTTCCCTGGATTCTTCCCTTCCGTCTACTGGACCTATTCACCCAAGAAGGGAACTGATTTTCAGTTGAGTTACTCCATGCGGGTGAACCGTCCGGGTCAAGAAAGCCTGAACCCCATCGTCGATTATTCCAATCCTCAGAGCATCCGCAAAGGGAATCCAGACTTGAAGCCGGAGAACACCCATGCGTTTGAGTTCAATGCGGTAAAGTTCAGCCGCAAGGGTTCCATTAGTGGTTCCGTCTACATGAACAACACCACCAATATGTTCAGTCGTTATTTGACGGTGGACACCAATGGGGCGGTAGTGGTGAGTTGGCAGAATTTCAGCACCCGGCAGCGCTACGGTCTGAGCGCCAATGCCATGGGCCGTTTTGTGCCGTGGATGAGCTTGCAAGCCAGTGCGGATGCGTACTTCAGCACCATTGACGGCGGCAATTTGCAGGCTGGTCTTCAGCAATCCGGGTTTGGTTGGAACGGCAGATTGAACGCAACGGTGGAGCTGAGTAAAATTCAACAACTCCAAGTTACCTACATGCAAATGGGTGCAGGCCCAACGGGCCAAGGCGTGCGCAAGCCGATGGGCGGTTTGGACCTGGGCTACAAGGTGGACTTGATGAAACGTCATTTGAGCATTTCTGCGCGTTTGTCCGACGTTTTCAAAACGCGTCAATTTGGGTTCATTCAAGACCGCCCCGGGGTTTATATTGATTTTGAGCGTTACCGCGAAAGCCGCATTTTCTTCGTCAATGTTCAGTACCGCTTTGGCCAGCAGAACAACGAACGCAAGGGACGCGGAGGACGTCAACCGGGCATGCCGGGCGGTGGTGGAATGGAAATGATGGACCTGTAAAAAATGCAAAAGCCGATGATTTCGATTGGATTGGCACTTTTGGTGCTTTTGGGAGTGGCCGCTTGGGGCTTTTCAAGCAAGCCCGTTGGGCGATTTGTCGAATCAAAATCAAGTCAATCAGAAATGGAATTGGATACCAATTTGCAGAGCATCGTTGTTGCTTCCGGATGTTTTTGGGGCACGGAATTTTTCCTTCAAAAACTGGAGGGAGTTAAGACCACTACTGTTGGATATATTGGGGGTCATGTAGAGAACCCCACGTACGAGCAAGTATGTGGCAAAAAGACCGGTCACTACGAAGCCTGTTTGGTTGAATTTGACCCGAGTCAAGTATCCGTGGAACAGGTGCTCCGCGTGTTTTTTGAAACGCACGACCCTACTCAAGAAAACGGTCAAGGTCCGGACCTAGGACCTCAGTACCGGAGCGGGATTTTCTATGCCAACGACGAGCAGAAGGCAGTGGCTGAGAAGTTGATTGGATTGCTTGAGGCGAAGGGCTACCGCGTAGCAACGGCCCTTCTTCCGCGAACGAAGTTTTATCCAGCAGAAAATTACCACCAAGACTACTACGACCACAAGGGTTCCGTACCCTACTGCCACGGATACCGTAAACTGTTTTAATCCAGCGCACCATGGAGTACCGGAAATTGGGGAAATCGGGTCTACCCGTAAGCGTACTGGGTTTTGGCACCTGGATTACGTTTGGCAACCAAATTGAACGCAGCACGGCCAAGGACTTGCTGGTGACTGCCTACGACGCCGGCATTAATTTCTTCGACAATGCCGAGGTATATGCCCACGGCCGAAGCGAGGAGGTCATGGGCGATTTGTTGAAAGATTTGGGTTGGGGTCGGGATACCTATTCCGTGACCAGCAAGGCGTTTTTTGGTGCAGGCGGTCAACTTCCCACACAAAAAGGCTTGCATCGCAAGCATTTAGTGGAAGCGTGCCACGCAGCGCTCGTCCGGCTGAAGGTTGATTATTTGGATGTTTACTATTGCCACCGTCCGGACAAATCCACGCCGATTGAAGAGACGGTCTGGACCATACACCAGCTCATCCAACAGGGAAAGATTCTCTACTGGGGAACGTCGGAGTGGAGTGCGGCGGAGATAATGGAAGCGCACCTGTACGCGCGGCAAAACCACCTGATTGGTCCGGTGGTGGAACAACCGCAGTACAATTTGCTGCATCGAGACAAAGTGGAGGTTGAATACGCCACCTTGTACGACGGTGTTGGGTTAGGATTAACCACGTGGAGTCCGTTGGCCAGTGGAATTCTCACGGGCAAGTACTCTTTGGATCGTGCGGATCAAGCCATGCGCCTTCAGCGCGAAGAGTTGGCTTGGCTTAAGGAACGCAATGTTGTGGAAGAAAAGCTCCGTACGGCCCAACAATTGGCTGAGTTAGCAGCCGAACTCGGCGCAACGCCGGCGCAATTGGCGATTGCTTGGAGTGTTTCCAACCCGCGCGTGAGCTGCACGTTGTTGGGGGCCACTCGGGTGCAGCAACTGGAGGAAAATCTAAAAGCACTGGACTTCATGGAGCGACTGACCCCGGACGTTCGCGAGCGAATTGAGGGAATCGTTCAAAACAAACCGATTCCGCCTGCATTCTAAGGCCACACGGCCAGAGCGCAATGTTTAAGGGCGAGCAGGAACCGTAATGGGCTCGCTGGACATCGACTGAACTAAGGCTCCTTGCGTAAAAGTGGTCCAACGGAACAAAGCGGCGGGGTCTTGCTTCAACTCGGGATTCGTACCGTAGCCGTCCAGTGTGCGGAAAAGAAAGCTTTTCTCCTTACGCACGGGAACCGACAATTCGATTAGCTGGCCTGCCCGAATTACGTTAAACGTCAATACTTCGCCTGCGGCAGCTTTCCCCAGGGCCTCTATTAATTTCCCAGAATCCACCACGTCGCCCGGTTGCAATCCGGCCCATTCGTCTTTGCCCACCTTTTTCACGGTACGCAACCCTCCCCGAACACCGGGCTCCAAACGCAAGTCGTTTTCGCGCCGATCTAGGGGAGAAACAGTTTTCCACACCTCCACTGTGTCCCGGTAGGTGACGCCCAAGGGCGCGAGCATTTGCGCGTACGGCAGGGCCTGGCGCCCTTCGATGTACTGGGTGAAAAAGGCACGCATTTCCGGATGAGAGGCTGCAGCGAACGCATCGTAGAAGCCGGCTTCGTCGAAGGGCCGGTTGGGGCCGTATTGCGCGTGCAGATCCAATACGACATCGCGGAGGGAGCGAGCGTCGTTGGTCAGACGTCGGATCTCCGCGTCCAAAAGCCAAGCAAGCACCGCGCCACGGTCGTAAACGTGCCCGTACTGCTCTTTGTAGCCCTTTTCCAGCACGTTCGTGCTCATCTCGGCAAAGGACATCTTTTCAAATGGAAAACGCTCTCCTGAGCGAATTTTGCCCTCCATCTCCGCCAGAAATTCGTTCACCGTCACCCGACCGCCCTGAAGTCGGATCAAATGGGAGAAATACTCCGTGACGCCTTCGTACAGCCACAGGTGTTGGGACATACTGGGGTTGGCGTAGTTGAAATCATGGATGGCGGGCGCGTGCAAGCCCAAAGGGGTCACAATGTGCATGAATTCATGCACCGCAGAGGAGGCCAGCTGACCGTCCAAATTCAAATCCGGGAGATCCACGCCAAAATCGCCCAAAAAGTAAAGCGACGACGTGTTGTGCTCCAGCGCACCCAAGCCCTGATCCTTCATGCGCAACAAGGCACGAAGCAGCGCAAGGGGTTTGATGTTTCCGGCCTGTGCGTCCTGAATGGCTTGTCCTACCTCGGTAAAATCCGCCACCGTGATCAAAAACGTGTAGCGGTCCACGGGCAGTACCGGCATGAATTGTGCAACCGCTTGCAGGTCCGCCTCCAACAAAGATTTGAAGTGTGCGGCGTGTTTTTTTCCGCGAAAATCAACGCACGCAATGGTGACGCGCGTGTTGTTCACCCAAAACCCTGCGGTGTCTGCGGGAGCTACAACGATGGGGTTGTCGATCAAAGCGTGGTAGTTCCGGGCAGACAACGTGGTCTGCGCTGTGGTAGGGGTCGGCGCCGAGCGCTCTTCCAAGAACGTAGCGCTTGCCTGAGCGGGTGCCAAAGCCGCGGCTTCCACCAGTCGGTCGGAGGCATACGAGCTCCGGGGAAGGGAAGTACTGGTCCACCAGTTCGACGGATGCAGCAATTCCACCACTGCAGAATCAGTCACCCGGCCGTTCGCAAAGCCAAAAACCGCCCCACCATTAATAACCGCACCCACCTGAGGATTGAAATAGGCGCTGGCCGGCTCAAAAATCTTGTTTTTTCGAACCGATTCCTCCATGATGCTCAGTACTCGGTACTGAACACGTACCGCAACACCTTTAATTTTCCACGTGTTCCTTCCCTCACGAGCGAAACGCAGCTGCTTGCCGTTGGCGTCGTAGGCCGCGAAATCCTCAATAAACCGACCGTAGTCCAACGTGGCGTAGGTGCCGAGAACCGTCGTGGGAAATTGGTACAGGCTCGATTTCTGCCCCTTTTCTCCAACCAAACCAGCCTTGCCAACTTCATTCCACTCGTGCTGCACCAGCACCGAATGATCGTTCGGTAAAACGGTTACGATGTAGCGATCTTGTGCGAATAATCCGACGGAAACAACCGTCGCCAATGCTGCAAAGCACCATCGGAATGAAGAAAAGGAAATAACGTGTTTCATGCGGTGCAAAAGTGCGCTAAGAATCGATTAAAAACGTACGGTTGAGGTACGCTCTACCGCATTGGATGCAAAAATGGTTCAATTAGTTGCACGAGCGCCTTCGGGAAACTGCGTAAGCCCCTCTGCGGTCATCGTCCAAACCGTCCCCACCATGTCGTGGTCGTACGTATTTTCCAAATTGGGTACGTCGTCCAGCAGATCCATGGTCGACGGATCCAGGAACAGGCGGTGCCCTACGGGCAAGTGCAATGTAATCCACACGTGTTGACCTCGGAATTTGTCTGCCCGAGCAATGGCGACCATGGCGTCCAAATCCAGCGTTCCGTTGGGCCGAATTTCCAAGCCGTACTCAATTCGTTGTGCCCGCTCGCGCGCACTTCGTCCGCTCGCTCCACTCGCTATTCGTTCTACCACCACGTATGCTCGCTCGCTGGGCTCCGCGGCCACCGTAAAGTCCACCAAATTCGTGAACAGTCGGTCCTTCGTGAAAATCCACTCCCCGTCGGATTCTTCGTTGTCGAAGCGGTAGCGCGCTTCCGGCTCCGCTACAGGCGTAAAGTGGGCCACTACGTTCCATTGGTTGATGCCGGAGGGAAGGGCCTCTTGCACCGTAACCACAGACTCCTCTTCAAATTCGTGAGCCGTACGGACGCCCCAAAACGAGGCCACCACAACAGCAACTACACTGATTCCGGTCGCTGCCCAACTGGCGGCGCGCAGCCCGGTGTGGCGCCACGGTAGGTTGAATAAAATTCGCGCGCCCACAGTGAAAAGTCCCACCACCGGACCCAACAACAGCATGCCGGTCAATACCATGATGTACGCGCTGCTAAGGCCTTCCGGAGCAAACAACTCCAAAAACGAATCCAGTTGCTCCGGCTCAATAACGACATCGTTTACCGTGATGCCGCGGCCAAAAAGCCCCACCGTTAGGCCGATGCCCACGGCGATGCTCAGACCAATGAACAGACCGCCGATAAACTTGGCGATAAACTTGAGGATGTAGACCAAAACCTGCCCCGTACTTTGAACGACTTCATTGGCCACACGGGCACCCTGTGATTTGCCCATCTTTTCGCCGCGGGCAAACCGGTCCACCCGATCGGCCACCCCGTTGAGCTCATCCTCAACCGTTTTTTGGATGTTTTTCCAGTTCACTTTTTCGCCGCGCATGCGAAGTCGGTCCGCAGTAGTCCGCGCCGGCGGCACCACTACCCATAGGATCAGGTACAACCAAACGCCCAGTCCGCCCAAGATGATGGACACAGCCCACAAAAGCCGAACCACCACGGGGTCTACGTCAAAGTAGGCAGCCAAACCGCTGGCAACGCCGCCCACCACGCGGTCGTCCGCATCGCGGAACAAGCGTTTCTTGCTGGACTCCTCAGCGCCCGACGGCTGCCAATCTCCGGAAATGCGCTCGCCTTCTGCGTTCTCACCGGCAAAGTCCTCCGGCGCGCCCATGGTGGCCACCACGGCGTCCACTTCCGCGAGGTTGATCACCTGTTTCCCGGTGTTCAAATTTGCCGTGAACAACTCCGCAATCCGCCCCTCAATGTCCGCTAGAATTTCTTCTTTTCCAGGCGTTTGCCCTAGCTGAGCCTCCAAGGCGCGCAGGTAGGTGTTCAGGCGTTGGTACGCATCTTCGTCCAGTGCAAATCGCATTCCGGCAAGATTGATATCGATGGTCTTTTTCATGATTCGGTCGAATTAAAGGGTGTCTACGGCTTGGGTAAATGCCGTCCATTCGCGCTCCAACTGGGCGAGAAACGCATCGCCGGCCGGGGTGATTTGGTAGTACTTCCGGGGAGGGCCCGACTTGCTTTCCTCCCAACGGTACGACAACCACCCGGCATTCTTCATGCGGGTGAGTAGGGGGTATAGGGTTCCTTCCACCACCAACAGCTCGGCCGATTTCAATCGATCGGAGATGTCGGAGGTATAGACCTCGCTTGAGCGAACAATGCGCAGCACGCAAAGCTCCAAGACCCCTTTGCGCATTTGCGCTTTGGCATTTTCCTCGTTCATGGTGGTGCAAAGTTATAAACAAAAAAAGGTATTATGCAAAACAAAGTACTGTCAAACCAAATAGTAACCACCCCGCCAAACGCATAAATCACTCGCAACGCCAGGTGCAGCGTACCTTAGTGCGTCTCCCAGCCATCGCGAAAAACCCTCAAAATATTAATGATGACCTCCCGCTTGAACCCCAAATCTTCCCCACACGCCGCAGCAAAATGCACGGTTTGGTTGGGTTCAGCCGCACTGGCCGTCTTGTTTTCCGCCTGCAAAACCCAGGAACCCGACGCACCCTTTGCAGCAACGTACTCCGTTTCGGCGGCCCCTTCTGCAAACGGTTGGGAATCGATTCCGGACTCCAGCACTGGGCCATTAGCGCTTGACGAAGTCTCTGGCGGCGTGCCCGCGCGCGATTTTCCTGGCTGTTTTTGGGCTTTGGAAGACGGGGGGAATCCCGCCGCACTATACCTCGTGGACTTTGCCACGGGTGCGGTACGCGCCGCACTGAACTTGCCCGGAGCCACCAACACGGACTGGGAAGACCTAGCGTCCGACGGCACCTTTTTGTACCTCGCAGACATCGGAGACAACCAAGCAGAGCGCGGATCCGTGCGCATCTATCGCCTGCCGGAACCCACCTCAGCACAACTCAGCTTTACCCCCGGAGACACCCTAGATTGGACCCCGTCAGAACTTCAAATGCGCCGTTTTGTTTACCCCGACGGTCCTCGAGATGCAGAAGCGTTGGTCTCCGTGCCTTTTTCCGACGACGTACTCGTCATCACCAAACGGGATCCTGAGGCGCGCGTCTACTCGTATTCCCGTTCTTCCGCCGCCACTGAAGAAGAAACGTTGCTGTTTCGAGGAATCTTACCGCATTTCTACAGCACGGGAGCTGCCTCCTGGACGTCAGCCGATCAGGACAGCGCTTGGTTGGCGCTGCGAACGTACACCGGGGCCAGCGTTTGGACCCTGAAACCCGGTAAAGATTGGACAAAATCGGTACTGAAAACCCCGCGAGCCCTTCCATACCCGCGCAGGGAACCACAGGGAGAGACGGTGTTTTTCTGGCCCAACGGCGATTGGACCCCTTTAAGTGAAAAGGTGCAAGGAATCAGTACTCCTCCCTATCGATTCAAGCGAAAATCTTAAAAAAGGGGCTAAACAAAACGGGGGTCGGACTCCATGACGTGCCCGCATTCGCCACACGTACGCAGGGATTCGGAGCCGTAAAACTCCCTGAAGTGGGGGAGAAAATCCTGTTCAATATTGTTCAACTCAAAGTACGCAGCGTGCAGGGAGTGGTTGCAAGACTCGCAAAACCACAATAGGCCGTCGGTAAAACCGCGTCCTGCCCGCTTGCGCTCCAACACCAAACCAACGCTTCCGGCTTCGCGAACCGGGCTGTGCGGTGTTTTGGCCGGACACAAAAACATGTCCCCAGGCCCCAGGCGCACTTCGCGCGGCTTCCCGTCCTCCTGAATGCGCACCGTAATGTGTCCCTCCAGCTGGAAAAACCACTCCTCCGTTTCGTTGTAGTGGTAGTCTTTGCGGGCATTGGGACCCGCAACCACCATGACAATGTAGTCGTCGCTTTCGTGGTACAAATTTTTGTTGCCCACGGGGGGAACCAATTCGTGCCGGTGCTCTTCCAGCCACTTGTTGAAGTTGAATGCGTCGCGAATCATGTTAGAAAGGTAAGAAAGAAACCAACTGCAGCGCGCCCATGTACATCCACACGCTTTTGTTCCGCTCAAATAACGGAAAGCCCCAACCACTCCAACGCCGCACCGCTTTGCACCAAAGACTTGGTGGAAGCGTCCCAATTCATGGACTCCACCAGGGCGCCCGGATGGTGTTCGCCCAAGGGGAAGGGGTAGTCGGAACCCACTGCCACGCGGTTCGCGCCAAATAAATCCACCAAATACTGCAGCATGCGGGGATCGTGCACCAGAGAATCCACCCAGAATTTACCCACGTAGTCTCGGGGTGAAACGTTGTTGTCAATAGCCACTAAATCCGGTCGCACGTCAAAGCCGTGCTGGATTCGCCCCAAGGTGAAGGGAAAGGAGCCGCCGCCGTGCGCAATGGCCACCCGCAACTGGGGCAAACGCTCCAAGACGCCGCCAAAAATCAACGAACACAGGGCCAAAGAGCTTTCTGCGGGCATGCCCACCAGCCACGGAAGCCAGTATTTGCTCATCTTCTCCTTGGCCATCATGTCCCAAGGATGCACAAAAACGCTCAAATTCAACCGCGCACACGCCTCAAAAAACGGAAATAGCTCCGGCGCGTCTAAGTTCCAATCGTTGACGTGGGAACCGATTTCCACGCCCACCAAGCCCAACGACGCAAATCGCTCCAATTCCTCAATGGCCAGTTGCGGATCTTGCAGCGGAACCGTGCCCAGCCCGTAGAATCGATCCGGGTACCGCGCCACCACTTCCGCCATGTGGTCGTTCAAAAAACGCGCAATTTGCAGGTTGTCTTGGGCCTTAGCCCAGTAGTAAAAGAGCACCGGAACGGTCGACAGCACCTGACGATGCACGCCGTGTACCGCGCATTCGCGCAGTCGGACCTCAGGATCCCAGCAATTGTCTTGAACCTCTCGGAAGAAGCGATCGTCCACCATCATCCGGGCACAACCGGGGCAATGGTGATCCAGGGAAACAAATCCGCCGTAGCCAAATCGCTGGGCCCAAGCCGGGAATCGCTCGGGCAAAATATGGGTGTGAATATCAATGAGCACGCCACACGAAGATACGTATCTTTGCCTCTTAGCAGCATCTCCCTATGAGCGACGCCATCCAGCACGAATGCGGCATAGCCCTTGTTCGCCTTCGCAAGCCTTTGGAATACTACCTGGAAAAGTACGGGACGGCCTTTTACGGCCTCAACAAAATGTACCTCTTGATGGAGAAGCAACACAACCGGGGCCAGGACGGCGCCGGGTTGGCTTCCATCAAGCTCAACATGCCCCCCGGACAGCGCTACCTCAGCCGCTACCGAAGCATCGACGGCAAGCCCATTGCGGACATTTTTGGCCGCATCCAAAAGCGAATCGACGACGCGCTTAGCGGGGACCCCTCGTTGCTGAAGAACGCCGAATTCCTCAAGAACAACGTACCCGCCCTGGGCGAGGTCTACCTGGGACACCTGCGCTACGGCACGTACGGTAAAAACGCAATCGAAGCGTGCCACCCATTTCTTCGTCAAAGCAACTACAAGAGCCGCAACCTCATTTTGGCCGGTAACTTCAACATGACCAACGTGGACGAATTGTTCGATAAGTTGGTGGGTTTGGGCCAGAGTCCTAAGGAAAAGGCCGATACCGTCACCATTTTGGAGAAAATCGGGCACTTTTTGGACAAGGAAAACGCCCAGCTGTACGAAAAAGCCAAGCAAATGGGCTTGAGTAAACCCGAGCGTGCTCAGTACCAGGAAGAACACTTGAATATTCCGGAAATTCTGCGCAAGGCCTCCAAGCGTTGGGACGGGGGCTACGCCATGGTCGGCATGATTGGCCAGGGCGACGCCTTTGTGCTGCGCGATCCGCACGGAATCCGCCCTGCCTATTACTACGTCAACGACGAAGTAGCGGTGGTTGCCTCCGAACGTCCGGTTATTCAGACCGCATTTGGTGCCTCCTTCAACGATGTTCACGAGCTCCCCGCCGGCCATACTTTTTGGGTAAAAGCCAACGCAGACGTGGAAATAACCCCCGTTCTGACCCCCGGACCGCGGAGCAATTGCTCTTTTGAACGCATCTATTTCTCTCGCGGCAACGACGCGGAAATCTACCAAGAACGCTTGGCTTTGGGCCGTCAACTGGCGGAATCGGTTTTGCAATCCGTCGGGCACGACGTAGACAACACCGTGTTCTCCTTCATTCCCAACACCGCCGAGGTCGCCTTCTACGGACTGGTTAAAGGGGTAGAGGATTACATCCAAACGGCCAACGCAGCGGCTTTACGCGCCCAGCCGGATTTATTGAATCAGCCTGACGCCCTCAACGCCCTGCTGACCCGACGTCCGCGCGTGGAAAAAATCGCCTGGAAGGACGCCAAATTGCGAACTTTCATTACCGAAGACTCCTCCCGCGACGACCTCGTGGCCCACGTCTACGACTCCACCTACGAAGTGGTTCGTCCCACGGACAACCTGGTGGTTCTGGACGACTCCATCGTGCGCGGCACCACCCTCCGCCAAAGCATCCTCAAAATGCTGGACCGCCTGCACCCCAAGACCATTCACGTGGTTTCCAGCGCACCCCAAATCCGCTTCCCAGACTGTTACGGGATTGACATGGCGAAAATGGGCGATTTTATTGCCTTCCAAGCCGCCATGGCCCTGCACAAAGAGCGCGGCTCCTACGCCGGGGTGGTGGAAGAAGCCTACCAAAACGCCCTTTATCAATTAACCCTTCCTAAGGAGGAACAAATCAATGCTGTTCTTCCCGTTTATTCCACCCTCTCTGTGGAGGACATCAACGCCAAAATAGCCCAACTACTCACTCCAGAAAGTGTTCAAGCACAAGTAGTTATTCATTACCAATCCATTGAAGGGCTGCATCGAGCCATTCCCCAACACCCCGGGGATTGGTACTTTACCGGAAATTATCCCACCCCCGGCGGAACCCGAGTGGCCAATCGTGCGTTTGTAAACTACATGCAGGGCAAAAACCAACGCGCCTACTGAACCCTAGGCGTGTTTGGTGGGCATTGCTGGCCAAACGTCAAACCCACAGGCCATGAAAATCTACACCAAAACCGGAGACTCTGGAACTTCCTCGCTCTACAGCGGCAAACGCATTTCCAAGACCGACGTTCGCTTGCATGCCTACGGCACGGTGGACGAATTGAATGCGCACCTGGGCTACGTGCGGGACACCGCGCCTGCCGCCGCCGCCCCGCACCAAGCCCTCCTCCTCCAGATCCAATCGGACCTCTTCGCCCTCGGCAGCCATTTGGCCAACGACCGGGCAGACTTCGTCTCCAAACTCCCCGTCCTCCCCGTCGCCCAAATCGCTGCCCTTGAGGCCTCCATAGACCAAATGGACGCCGGCCTGGAGCCCATGCGCCATTTTGTCCTGCCAGGCGGTCATGCCTGGGTCAGCCAGTTGCACATTGCGCGAACCGTGTGCCGTCGGGCCGAACGATTCTGCGTTGAAGCCCTGGAAACGGTGGCCCAAGACCCCGCGGCCCTGCCCGTTCCCCCGGACGTGGTGCGCTACCTCAACCGACTTTCCGATTGGTTGTTCGTGCTCAGCCGTTGGTATGCCAAGGAACTGGGCGCATTGGAGACCCCCTGGATCCCTTGATAAACGATTTTTCCTCAAGGACTTGCATACGTCCGGGGAATTTTTACTTTTGCCGCATCGTATACCTTTAATAAAAAAGAACGCCATGTACTGGACCTTGGAATTGGCCTCCTATTTGAGCGACGCCCCGTGGCCCGCAACCAAAGACGAATTGATTGACTACGCCATTCGTACGGGCGCTCCGTTGGAAGTTGTAGAGAACCTGCAAGCCATCGAAGAAGAAGAAGGCGAAGTGTACGAGTCCATCGAAGAGATTTGGCCGGATTATCCTTCCGACGAAGATTTTCTTTGGAACGAAGAAGAATATTGATTCAAACACGTAGGTGGCACGGGCTTTGTACTTTTGCCCTGCCATGATTCAAAAACTGTTCGCTCTACTCCTTGGGAACAAGTCCGACCGAGACCTCAAGGAGATCCAACCTTATGTAGATCGCATTTTGGCCGTTGAGCCGTCCGTTCAAGCTTTGGACAACGACGGTCTGCGCGCCAAAACTCAGGAATTCCGTGCCCGACTGGAGCGCGTGCAATCCGAGGAACGCTCCGCCATCGCTGATCTGCGCGCACGCGCGGAGTCGGAAGAAGATGCGGACGAGAAAAACGTTTTGTTTCAGCAAATCGACGAGCTGGACAAGAAGGCCTACGACAAAGCGGAGGCCGAACTCGCTGAAATTCTCCCCGAAGCCTTTGCAGTCATCCGCGAAACCGCCAAGCGTTTGAGCGCTGGGAACTTCCGCGTACGCGCTACCGAAATGGACCGCCAACTGGCAGGCCGGATGGACGCCGTTCAAATCGACGGTGACCAAGCGGTATGGCACAACACCTGGACCGCCGCCGGCGCCACGGTGGAGTGGAACATGGTGCACTACAACGTGCAGTTGATCGGTGGAACCGTCCTTCACTTGGGACGCATCGCAGAAATGGCGACCGGGGAGGGCAAGACACTCGTTGCCACCCTGCCCGTATACCTGAACGCGTTGACCGGTTTTGGCGTGCACGTAGTCACCGTTAACGACTACCTGGCCAAGCGCGACGCCGAATGGATGGGTCCTTTGTACCAATTCCACGGCCTGACCGTGGATTGCATCGACAAGCACCAGCCCAATTCCGATGCCCGACGCAACGCCTACGGAGCGGACATTACCTTCGGCACCAACAACGAGTTTGGCTTTGACTACCTGCGGGACAACATGGCCCGTTTTCCGGAAGAATTGGTGCAGCGCGGCCACAACTTCGCCATTGTGGACGAAGTGGATTCCGTTTTGATCGACGACGCCCGAACACCTTTGATCATTTCCGGTCCAACCCCCAACGGAGACCGCCACGAATTCAACGAGCTCAAGCCGCACGTGGTGGACCTGTACAATGCACAAAAGACCATTGCTCAGGAAGCCCTAAACAACGCCAAGCGTTTGCTCACCGAAGGAAACAATAAAGAAGCTGGCTTCCAACTGCTCCGCGCGCACCGCGGCTTGCCCAAGAACAAAGCCCTGATCAAATTCCTCAGCGAGGACGGCAACAAAACCCTGCTCCAGAAAACTGAAAACTTCTACCTCCAAGACCACGGTCGGGAAATGAAGGTGGTGGACGAGGCCCTGTACTTTACGATTGAGGAAAAAAACAACCAGGTACAACTGACGGACCGCGGCATGGAACGCCTGGCGGACCGCACCAATCCCGAGTTCTTCGTGATGCCGGACATCTCTACCTCCTTGGCGGCCATTGAGAAATCCAGCGAGACCACGGCAGACAAGGCGGAACTCAAGTCCGAACTGTTGCGCGAGTACCGCATCAAGAGCGAGCGCGTCCACACCATGAGTCAGCTTCTGAAGGCGTACACCTTGTTCGAAAAGGACCAAGAGTACGTTCTGATGGACGGCAAAGTCAAGATTGTAGACGAGCAAACCGGCCGCATCATGGAAGGTCGTCGTTATTCCGACGGTCTGCACCAAGCCATTGAGTCCAAAGAGAACGTAACCATTGAGGCTGCCACCCAAACCTATGCCACGGTTACCCTGCAGAACTACTTCCGCATGTACCGGAAATTGGCGGGCATGACCGGTACCGCAGAAACTGAAGCGGGCGAATTCTGGGAGATCTACAAATTGGACGTTACCGTCATCCCCACGAACCGTCCCATCTCGCGTACGGACCACGATGATTTGGTTTACAAAACCAAGCGCGAAAAGTACAACGCGGCCATCGATGAAATCGTCAAACTGCGCGATGCCGGCCGTCCGGTGCTCGTGGGCACCACCTCGGTTGAAATAAGTGAGTTGTTGAGCCGCGCGCTCAAGCTGCGCAACATCCCGCACAACGTATTGAACGCCAAGTTGCACCAGCGTGAAGCGGAAATCGTGGCGGAAGCCGGCCGTGCTGGAGCCGTAACCATCGCCACCAACATGGCTGGGCGCGGTACCGACATCAAATTGGCGCCGGAAGCCAAAGCGGCCGGAGGATTGGCCATCATCGGCACCGAGCGCCACGACTCTCGCCGAGTGGACCGCCAGCTCCGCGGCCGCGCCGGCCGTCAAGGCGACCCGGGCAGTTCGCAATTCTTCGTTTCGTTGGAAGACAATCTCATGCGCTTGTTCGGTTCGGACCGCATTGCGGGGTTGATGGACCGCATGGGCCACGTAGAAGGTGAAGTCATCCAGCACGGCCTGGTCTCCAAGTCCATCGAGCGCGCTCAGAAGAAAGTTGAAGAGAACAACTTCGGGATCCGCAAGCGTTTGTTGGATTACGACAACGTCATGAACGCCCAGCGCGAAGGCATCTACAAACGACGACGCAATGCCTTGTACGGCGAGCGCCTCCAAGTGGACATCGCCAACATGCTCTACGATCTGTGCGACACCGTAGTTCGTTCCACCCATCCGGACCGAAATTTCGAGGGCTTTGCTTTGGAAGTGTACGAGCAGCTGGGCATTTCCGAGCTGCCGTTCGACGCCGCATCTTTTGCCAAATCCTCTGCGTCGGACCTCACGCAAAAGCTGTTCGATCATACCTCTATATATATAAAGGAGAAGAACGACTCCATGGCCAAGCGCATGGCGCCCGTTTTGGAGGGCATCTACCGAGACCACAACGGACAAATCCAGAACATCCTGGTCCCCTTTGCCGACGGTCAAAAAGGTCTCCAGGTTTCGGTACCCCTTCAGAAGGCCGTGGACACCCGCGGCCAAAGCGCCTTGCGCGAATTGGAGAAGGTCATTGTCCTCTCCACCATCGACGACGCTTGGAAGGAGCACCTCCGCAACATGGACGACCTGCGCACCAACGTACAAGGTGCAGTCTACGAACAAAAAGACCCGCTCTTGATTTACAAGCACGAGTCCTTCAAGCTCTTCCAAGACATGATGGACCAAGTAAACCGGTCCGCGGTGTCCTTCTTGTTCCGCGCCTACATACCGGAAGAGACTCCGCAGGCGGCACCCGCTCAACGCCCGGCCGCCCCGCGTCCGCAAACTACGGCAAGCCGTTCGTTGGTCAGCGAAACTACCTCTACCACGGCCGGTCCATCGTCCGCCGCCAAAAACACACCTCCACCTCGCCCGGCGCAAGCACCCGTCGTGAAGCAAAAATCGACGCACCGTCCCAACGACACCGTCACAGTAGCCAACATACTCACGGGGGAACAACGTACCCTAAAATTCAAAGCCGCCGAACCGCTCTTGAATCAAGGGTGGATGCTCCTGGAATCTAGCGGCTCCTAAGATTTTTTAACAAACAGTTTTTGATAATTGTCAATAACTCACTATATTTCACGCTCACAAATCACCCCAAATAACATAAGTACTTGATTATGAAACAGGTTACTAACTTGTTCCGCACGTGGATCGCCGCAATCGTGGCTGTATTGGCATTTCCGGCGGTTGCACAGACCGTGTATACGGTTGGCTCGGGAGCGGGCACGAATGGCAATGTCCCAATAATGGGTAACTATGACTACAGTTATGCTCAGAGTATATACACTCCAGCGGAACTGCAAATTCCAGCTGGAACGCAGTTGACAAAAATCGCTTTTTTGCCAAAGTCAACAATAACTACGGCGGATTGGAATTCAAAGTACAAGGATTGGGTGATTTATTTAACGAATACATCTACTTCAAGTTTCACTTCAGCAACATCATGGTTGCCAATTTCTCAATTTACGCAGGTATTTAATGGAGTAGTTTCACCAGGCGTAAATAATCAATGGCTTGAAATTACATTCAGCACACCTTTCACCTATACGGGTGGCAACTTAGTTGTTGCCGTAGATGAGAACACCTTGGGCTGGGGCACGACACCTTTGTGGGCTAGTTTTTCTGGGGCAACGGGATCTTCCATTTATTATCGAGTCGATGGAACGAATATTGATCCAATTTCCCCGCCTGCGGCAACATCACTTCAACCAGATAAGCCTCAAGTGAAGCTAACAGCGTTGAGCCCATCAATTTGTGCAGGAACTCCGGCATCCTCAACATTGAGTAGTCCAACAGGTGTAGTTTGTGCAGGTAGTTCATTCCAAATATTTGGAGGGGGAATTGCCGAATCAGGTTTTCAGTACTCTTGGGAATCTTCCAATTCTGCAACGGGCCCTTGGACTGCAGAAACGCCCACTACCTATAACGCTAATTTCACACTTACATCTGGTTCAAAGTACTATCGTCGAATAACAACATGTTCGAACAGCAGTTCATCTACACCGTCAACACCGGTTTTAGTGAATACCTCAGTTCCTTTGAACGGTGCGTACACGGTAGGTGGTTCTGGCGCAGATTTTCAGACCGTGTCATCCGCGATTGCGGTAATGACAAGTTGCGGAATGACAGGTGATGTAACATTGAATGTGAATCCTGGATCTTACAACGGGAGCGTAGACATATCCGGTTATTCTAACCCGTCTAATTTTCGCCTGACAATTCAACCTAATCCTTCCAATTCAGGTGTTGTCGAATTTTCATCGGATTTATCAACAGGTTTCGTATTTCAATTGAACGCTCGTAATAATGTTGTTTTGCGTGGGTTGAGAATTACTGCTACGGGGACAACTTCGGGTAGTTTGATTCGTTACGCGGGTTTGAATACAAATATTCAAATTGAGAATTGCCAATTAATTGGTAACACGACATCAACAAATGGAATTTTCCCATCATCGACTTTGTCAACCGCAACAGATCGCTTGGTTAGTTACATTAAAAACAACCAAATTTCAAATGTTGCCCAGGGTATCTACTTGCACATGTCGACGGGACAGACTTTTCGCTTGGCCCAGAACAACATTACAGCATTGAATATTGGAGTTAACGCTTTTTCTCGATCTACGAATCCTACAATTCGAATCGACTCAAATACAGTTGTCGCGACAGGTGCAGCAAGTTCCTCAAGTGGATGGGGAGTTAGCATACAAGGAACTACTACTGTTTTCAACAGTCGAGTGCTTGTGCGCAATAACACGATACGCGGTAATTGGCAAGCTTTTACATTGACCTATTCAATTGCAACATCAGCCGCGCCCTCTGAAATTGTCAACAACGTAATTACAGATTTTGACAATACAACGAGCAGCTCGACTCAATCTCGTGGATTGTATTGTTTGGTAATCGGGAATGTTAACATTTATCACAACAGCGTCTTAATCACCGCGGGTAGTGCTACAACGGGACGTGCAGTTTACATAAATGGAGGAACAACACCGGCGTCATCGACGCAAATTGGCGTGAATTTTGCAAACAATGTCGCAGTAAATCGGGGCCCTGGACGTGTAATGTCCATCGAATCAACGGCTCACCCAACATTCTCGACGTTAAACAATAACACATATTGGGGATTGGGAGCTGTTACCACGCAGTTCACCTACGGCGGTGATAAAACCTCTTTTGCTACTTATGTAAGCTCTTTTGCAGGTGGACGAGAAGGCGTTTCTACAAACGCAGACCCAGAGTACAATAGCAACACAGATTTAACTCCTCAGGGAATTGCTGTCAGCAACAACGCCTCTCCAGTTGGCGTGTTGACGGATTTAACCGGTGCGGCTCGTTCACAAACTCCTGATCGTGGAGCGTATGAGTTCATTTATTACCCATGCAAGCGCCCTTCTAACATTCAGTTGATTGGTCGTGGTGTATCTAGCTTGGATTTGGCTTGGACAACACTGAATCCATCGAAGTTGGGAACCGTTTTCCGTTATCGCAAACAAGGAGTACAGAATTGGACACGTCAAGTGATTTTTGGTTCTGCTTCCTCTGCGCGGATTGCTGGTCTTGCTGCCAATTCGACATATGAGGTTTTCCTGTATGAACTTTGTTCAGCTACCGATTCAAGTTTGTTAACCGTATCAGCAATCAATGGAACGACGCTATGCTCTTACTCAACTGTCTTACCTATTGCCCAGAATTTTGAAGGCACAACCCCTATTTCAGGTTGTACTGTTGCCTATCCTGGATCTTTGACGACAGGCTGGAGTGTGCAGGGTCCTTCGACGGCTTCCGGTCCAACAGTAGCCAGTGAAGGGACAAAGTATGCTTACTTAGTGCCTACAAGCCCAATTGTTTCGAACCCTTATAATCTCGAATTGCAAGGCCGGGCCTTGCCTACAGCTCCAAAACAACTTGTATTTGATTACTGGGTTGGTGCGGGTAATCGTCCATTTGGCGGAGCAACGGCTTCTACTTCATCGTTAGTTACCCCCTATGGAATGAGCTATATGGACGCAAGACAGCAGTACATGATTCGTGCTGATGAACTGCAACGGATGCTTGGTGCTAATTCTGGTATCATCAATTCCATTTCTTTTGATGTTACATCTCTTCCAACCTGTACGGGTTGTAATAATGTTTTCAATGGATTTACAATTTCAGCTGCGACGACGACATCAGTTGATATGGCAGCCCCAATTCCTTCTTCGGCCTTTACTACTGTATTTGCCCCAAGTAATGGAGTTACAATTACATCAACTGGTTGGAATACACACACATTTACCACTCCATTTGTTTGGGACGGCGTGAGTAATGTTGTATTCCAGGTTTGTTTTGACAACGCAGCATTCGGAACGAATGGAGGAGTAAACACCACATCAACATCTTGGTCATCTGTATACTATGCGTACATCGACGGTGCAACGACAAGTGGATGTTCTCTTGCCTACGCTAGTATTTCAAATAAGGGAACAACAACTACCCGTCCAAATATGCGTTTTGGGTTTACTCCCGGACAAGCGGTGACTCCGTTGTTTTCATCGCCACTTAAGTTGCAATCATCAACGGATGATGGCTTAACTTGGTCTGATGAGTTTAGTGTGAATTTGCCTACGATATCGTTAGACTCTTGGAATACTGCTGAGGTGAACTTGTCCAATTTCGCCAATGGAAATGTTCGTTTAAGGTTTGTTGGAGTTTCCGCAGGTTCAACGTCAACAAACCCAAAGATGGGACTAGCGATTGATCGGATTACTACGGAGGAGTTTAATGCATGTAAACGTCCGGGTAGCTTAGGATTGGCAAATGTTACAATCCCGGTAAAGTCGCGCTCAATTAGTTTAAGTTGGACACAGGGAGCATCTGCTGAAACTGCATGGGAGTTGGAGTACGGTGCCGTGGGACACGTCCCAGGATCCGGGACAATTATCCCTACAACGAGCAGAACAAACGTGGTTGTATCGGGCTTAAATCCTAGTACGACTTATGAGTTTTATGTTCGCGCTATTTGCTCTTCTACATCCACTAGTGCTTGGGTAGGACCATTCTCGCGGACAACAGGTTGTCAATCACAAGTGTCCAATATTGCGGAATCCTTTGAATCTGCTCCCTGGTCATTCACGGCTTCACCAAAGACTATTAGTCCGTGTTGGACCGCAAGTCCGCGTAGTACCAATACATTTACCTATGGCTGGGAGATTTGGTCTGGACCGACAGGAACAAGTTTTTCTACAGGCCCATCTTCTGCTGCAACAGGAAACAACTATATGTACGTTGAATCTTCAGGAGGATCTACCGGTCAAATGGCATACTTGTTCTTGCCAGAGTACACTTTTGTGAATCAAGTTTATCCAAAGTTCTCTTTAAAATACCATATGTACGGCGCCACTATGGGCACTATGTACCCTCAAGTTTCTATTGATGGCGGTGAAACGTGGATCAATTTGGATACGCTTTCCGGTCAGCAGCAAACGAGCAACGGTGCGGCTTGGAACACGTTGGATATGTCTTTACGAGCCTATGCAAATACTCCTAGTGTATTCTTGCGCATAGCTTATGCAAAGGGCACTAGCACTTCAGGTGACCTTGCGATAGATGACGTTCGTGTTTATGATGGTTGTACCGTGAATTTGGCATCATCGGTGGTGCAAAACGTGAATTGCCACAACGAATCGAATGGTGAAATCACACTTGTGGCAACCGGTGCCAACGGCCTGGCTGAGTTTGCTACGGGCTCTACAGGCCCTTGGGGATCTGTAATGAGTTACGAGAATTTGGTAGCGGGTAGTTACACGTACCGCGTTCGCGATGCCTTTGGCTGTTTGAATACCCAAACCTTTACTGTTACTCAACCTGCGGTTTTGGCTTCTACCGCAACAACTGTAGCAGCCGACTGCTTCGGCGCCAATACGGCTTCGTTGAACGCTACGTTCACCGGCGGAACCGCTCCGTACACCTACGAGTGGACATCGGCTGCGGATGCGAGCTTCGATGAGACTACAGAAGACCTTACTTCCATCGTGGCCGGTCAGTACACGGTTCATTTGACGGACGCCAACGGTTGCGAGTTTACTCAGAACTACACCGTAGGTCAAGCTCCTCAAATTGTAACTACAACGGTAACGTCATCAACGGTTTCCTGTACATCAGTGGACGGAGCGGCTACCATTGCCGTGGTAGGTGGTACCGGTGCGAAAGCCATTTCTTGGAATACACCCACACCCCAAACCGGGGTGACCATTACCGGATTGCCCCCTGGATTGTACACAGCCACCATCACGGACGCCAACAACTGTGTGGTAACGTTTGACCAGCGCATCAACGCATCGGACTCAGTAGGTAGCCAAGTGGTATCCTCTACCAACGTAACCTGTTTGGGTCAAGCCAACGGTCAAGCAACCATCACGCACGTTGGTGGTGAGGCTCCTTACCAATACCGCTGGAACACCAACCCAATTCAAACTACGGCTACGGCTACGAACTTGCCAGCAGGAACCTACGTGGGACGTGTTATTGATAACAAGGGTTGCTTTAGTGTGCGCACCGTAGTAATCGGCATTGCTGACGCTATTGCTCCAGTATTGGTTACTAAGTCAGCAACCATTGCTTTGGACAATTCCGGTACAGCTACCCTGTCAGCGAATGACGTAATCTTGTCGGCTACTGACAATTGTGGTATTGTAAGCACTTCCTTGAGCAAGACCTCATTTACCTGCGCTGACAAAGGCGCCAACACGGTGAACGTAACCGTCGTGGACGGCAAGGGCAACGCAACTACGGTAGCGGCTCAGGTTCAAGTAGTTGATTTGATTGCTCCTGCATTAAACACCTCCACGTCCCCCATGGTACTTACTTTGGGAGCGAATGGTACAGTAGCATTTAATGCTTCATCAGCAGTGAATGCTGTAACCGACAATTGTGGTGCAGTGACGGTTTCTGCTCCTACGGTAACGTATGCATGCGGCCAGATTGGTTTGCAATCCGTGAACATCACGGCAACGGATGCTTCGGGCAACACCACTACCGGTACGGTTTACGTCTTGGTTCAAGACAACACGGCTCCTGTGATCACTTCGAATGCCGCTGTGTCTGTTTACTTGAATGCTTCAGGCACGGCCAGCGTTGCAGCTGCCGCTTTGGGCACAGCAACGGACAACTGTACATCTGCGGCTGGTTTGGTAACTTCATTGAGCAAGTCAACCTTCAATTGTGCAGATCGCGGTGTTGAGCCTGTGGTCATGACTGTTACGGATGCGGCTGGTAATTCTGCCACCAGAACCTTTAACGTGACGGTGATGGATACCATCAAGCCAACCTTGACTTCTGTGGCCACATTGAGTGCTCCTCTTAATGCTCAAGGTGTTGCGGTGGTTTCTTTGAGCCAGTTGAACATCAGTTCTGCCGACAACTGCGGTAGTGTCACAGTTAACACATCTTCCTTGCAGTTCGGTTGCTCCAACTTGGGCGCCAATACCATTCAGATTGTTGCTAAAGACGGATCGGGCAACACCCGTACCCGCAACGTAGCAGTGACTGTGACGGATGCGATTGCACCTTCATTAAGTGTAACTGCATCACCTGTAGTGTTGGCATTGAATGCTTCCGGTCAAGCAACGTTGACCTCTGCAGCTTTGGTGAACAGCGTATCTGACAACTGCTCTGCTGCACCAACTGTGACTTTGAGCAAGACGGCATTCACCTGCGCCGACAAGGGCAACAACACCGTAACGGTTACGGCTACAGACGCAGCCGGTAACGTTACCACCAAAACGGCTACCGTAGTCGTGATGGATTTGACTGCTCCGGTTGTAACTCCTGCTGCAGCTCCTGCAACGGTTACCTTGAATGCTTCAGGTCAAGGCTCTGTTACCTTGGCTCAACTGGGTTCTGCGACGGACAACTGCTCCGGTGTGACCTTGGTTGCTTCCAAGTTGCAGTTTACCTGCGCCGAAGTAGGAAGCCAGGTTGTTGTTTTGACGGCCACGGATGCATCCGGTAACGTAACTACAGCAACCAAAACGGTAACTGTTGTTGACAACAGCGCTCCTGTTTTGGGCACTACTCCGTCCAACGTAACGGTTGGTAACTGCGCTAGCCAAGTGAATTACAGCTACACCGTTACCGATAACTGCGGATTTACGGTGAAGCGTACAGCTGGTTTGCCAAGCGGATCTACCTTCCCATTGGGTGCTACGGTAGTAACCCATGAGTTTAAGGACGGTGCCGGCAACGTTACTTCGCACAGCTTTACGGTAACCGTAGTAAATGCTGCTCCGACCGTTCCGACAGTTCCGAACTTGTGCCCCAACGATGCTCCTGTTTCTTTGGGCAGCATCCAAGGAATGGTAATCACCGGTCCTGGTGTTTCCAATGGCATGTTCAATCCTGCTTTGGCCAATGCCGGCAACAACGTTTTGAACTACACGTTTACGGCGAGCAACGGTTGTATCTACACAGGTGTTATCAATGCTTTTGTGAATGCAGCCCCAGCACAACCTACAGTTAGCTTGTTGCCCGGTGGTTTGTTGGATGCAAATACCATCGCAACTTCCTACCAGTGGTTCTACAACGGAACGGCAATCGCAACAGGTGTTAACAAGATTCAGCCGGTAGTAGGCTTGGGTCGCTACCAAGTTGAGGTAACCAATACCTTGGGTTGCTCTGCAGCTTCTGCTGAAGTAAACTACAACGGATCTTCTTTGGGCGCTGACGAATTGTCTACTTTGGACCTTCGTGTGTACCCGGTTCCAGCTACGGATTTTGTGAAAGTGGTTGGATTGAGCAGCAACAACTTGGCAGGTCTTCAAGTGTACACGTTGAGTGGACAAGCTTTGACCGTACCGGTTGTAGCCGACCAGTCCAACGAAATTCAACTGAATACCTCTTCTTTGCCAAGCGGTTTGTACTTGGCACGCCTGACCAGCACGGAAGGTGAAACGCGTGTTGTGCGTTTTGAGATCGTGAAGTAATTAGGTTAGTCCTTATTTATAAAGGGCCACCGCACTGCGGTGGCCCTTTTTTCATGGCGAATAAGCCGATTTTTACTTGAATAAAGGAGTCTTCGGTGTTCCATTTTGATAAGGAGCAACTTGTCATTGACTGTTAAGAAACATTTTTAGCGAATAACCTAGGTCGTACTGAGGGAATCATTCCGTTGATGGAGCCGAAGATTTGGAGCAAATGCTTATGAATTAAGTACTTAGATATTGGTTTGTTCCGTTTTCAGCTTTCCGATCTTGAAGTTATCAACACTTTAGTAACATTTTTTTCTTGTTTCAGGTATTGCGTATGTTAAAAATGCTCTACCTTTGCAACAATCCTAAATACCACAACCATGAAGCGACTCGTACTGTCGTTAGGTACATTTGTTATTGCAGCGCTAGGCCAGCTTTCTTTTGGCCAAACAACACTGCCGTGTACTACAGATGTAACGAAACCCAAGGTTTTTGTTGTTCAACCGAGCCTCGGTGGCTTTGGAGCTGGAACACAGGCAGATCCTTACAAACTACGCCTCACTGTTCCTCAAGGTTCAAGTGGCCAGGCGGTGGCTTATGTTTACGGTGACTCCGGTAACGTAGCTTATTTCACTCCGTCCAACTTAGCGGACGGTGTGGCCAAAGTTGTCATACCGGCGGCATCCACGTACAGTGGAAACCCCTCCAATCCAGCGGGTACAAGTAACGTAGTCATCGCACATTCTCGCGATAACTGCGGTACCGTACGTTTGGGAGGAACACCGTCTCCTCAGGCCCCCTACACCTCAGTGAAGTATCCAAAGATGACCATCTCGCGTGGTGTCTTTACATGCGCTGATGTTCCTTTGGGCCCGATTCAGGTGTTTTATTACTCCACGGATCAAGCCGTTAATGTGGATACAACTGCCCCGCGCTCTTTTTGGGTTCGGGTTTACGACATTTCGGCTCCTACCGCAATCGGTAAGAACCAAACCATTGCTTTGGACGCAACGGGCAACTTGACCCTGACCCAAGCGCAAATCAACGGTTTCAATAACGGTTCGTTTAGCGACTGTTCTGCGAACTTGCAGTATTCTGTAAACCGCACTTCTTTTAACTGTTCCGATGTAGGTGCGCCTGTTGCACTCACGTTGACGGTTACGAATCCTTCGAACGGTCAATCAAGCACGACCCAAGTTACTTTAACCGTAACAGACGTTACAGCTCCGGCAATCAACGTTAGTGCTATTCAGTCTGCACCATTCAATTTGGTTTTGGGTGCGAACGGAACGGGAACCGTCACTTTGGCGAATTTGGCTACGGTAAGCGATGCATGTACCGCTAACCCAACTACCACAGTTACTCCTTCCTCGTTCAGCTGCGCACACGTTGGCTTGCGAACGGTGACGATCACTTCTACGGATGCACGTGGCAACAGTTCAACGGCTACGGCTTATGTAAACGTTATCGACGCGACCAATCCTACCATCACTTGGAGCAATCCAGTCAACGGATCTCCCAATACCTACGAGGTTATCATGTCCGGCACTTACGGTGCGAACGGCACGGTCTCCTTGAACAGCGGTACCTTCTTTACAGCAGCAGATGCTTGTGGTGCTCCTACCGTAGTCTACACACCGGCAACTCTTGCTTGCGCCAATGTTAATACCCCTGTTGCAGTAGCTTATTCTGTTACCGATGTTAACGGCAATGTGATTACAGGTACTGTTAACTTGGTTTTGCGTGATCAGATCGTTCCTGTAGCCAATGCGGTTGCTACTTTGAGCCGCACGATCAGCACGGTTTCTGGTGCGAACCAAAACGGTCAAGGCGTGGCAGTCGTTACTCCCAACTTGGTGGAGAACGGTTCCACCGACAACTGTTCCGTACAGACTCAACAACTTGCACTATCCGCTACGGGTCCTTGGGTGAGTTCTTTGTCTTTCAACTGCTCTCAGGTAGGTTCTCGTAACATTTTCTACCGCGTACTGGATCAGTCCGGTAATGCGTCAACCCCGAAAACAGTTGCTCTGACCGTTACGGATGCCACGGCACCTGTGACCAACACCATCAACTACGTGTACATTCTGTACACCAACAACATGTTGAACGGTGAGATTTCTGTTCCTCCTGGAGCATTGGATCCCACCAGCTACGACAACTGCGCCATTGTTAGCAAAACAGTTACTCCTCGTTACACCTTTACGTGTGCTGACGTTAACCAAACGTTTACGCTTACCGTAACGAACGTTGATGCCGCGGGTAACACAAGTTCCGGTACAGCACAAGTGCGAGTAGTTGACGTTACGCAACCAGTCATCACGGTGACCAACCAGAATGCAACTTTGGGAGCAAACGGGACGGTAAACATTTTGACGAGTGCTGCTGTTACGGCTACCGATGAGTGTGGTATCGATTCTTTGTGGTTGAGCAAGACCTTGTTCACCTGCGCTGATTTGGGTGTTAATACCATCAACGCTTTTGCGCGTGACAACAGCGGTTTGACTCGAACTACACAATTGACCGTAACCATCACCGATCAATTGGCTCCTACTTTGAATTTGGTTGCTTCTCCAATCACGAAGCAGGTAGGTGCGAATGGTACGGCTTCCATTGCTTTGTCTGATGTCTTCGTTTCTTCTACAGACAACTGTACTGCTCAGCCAGTCATTACCTACAGCCCTACAACTATTTCTTGTGCGAACGGTACCAGTGCAGTTGTTACAGTAACCGCTCGCGATGCTAGCAACAACACAACAACGGGAACGGTTACCGTAAACATTGTAGATGCTATCGCGCCTACTTTGACAGCGATTTCTTCCCCGCCGACCGTTGCGTTGGGCGTTAATGGAACTGCATCGATTACGGCGAGCTCGTTAGTAGCTACTTTATCTGACAATTGCGGTACGCCCACCTTGACAGCTTCACAAACGCAATTTACTTGCGCTGACAAGGGTGTTAAAACAATTACTCTGACTGCTACGGACGCAAGTGGTAATTCAACCACGGTTACGCGTACTGTGAATGTTGTAGATATTTCTGCTCCTGTTGTAACAACCGTTGCGGGTACGGTAACTCGTGCATTGAATGCTAGTGGCTCCTACACCATTCAACAAAATGATGTTGTAGCAAGCGCTACCGATAACTGCGGTGTTACATCTGTGACTTGGTCTCCTTTGACTTTGAATTGTAATGATATTGCTACTCCGCGTACAATTACGATTGTTGTTAAAGATGCTGAAAACAACACGACAACGGTTACGAAAGCGATTAGTGTTATTGATAACATAAATCCGGTGTTGACGTTGAACCGCGCCAACGGTGATACGATCCGTTTGGACAGCAATGGAGTACGTCGTGTGGCCATCAACACCGGGTCCTCCAATCAAGCCCCTTCGGGCATCGACTACATCGCTTCAGTTACCGACAACTGTGGTCCTGTAACCAACGCCTTGTACGTTGATGGAGTGCTGGCTGCTAATGGTTTTCGTGATCTTACCTGCTTGGATGTAAGCCGTCTGTTCCGGACGCTTCCGTCCAACCCCAACGGTTTGCGTCAGTTTACGGTAGTGTCTACAGATGCCTACGGCAACTCGGACTCGAAGTCGTTGAGCTTGTTTGTCGTGGATCTTTGGGCACCGAAGGTTTTCCCGAAGAACACCATTTACTACCTCCCACAAAGTGGCACGGGTACGGCATCCATCACTGTGAATGCTAACGTTTACAATGCTTCTACGAACCCTTACGGTTTGGACAGCGCATCTTCAGATCCTTGTAACATTCAAGAATCTGTTGGTCTGACTCGTGGTTTGTTGGATTCTGCAACGCAAATTACCCCGACGGCTTCACGCACTTACGATTGCGGTGATTTGGGTGATAATTTCTACTTCTTGAAGATTACCGACGTGAACTTGAACAGCGCCGCTGTAGGAGCACGTGTGACGGTAATGGACACCATCCGTCCTCGCTTGCCTTTGAACGCTATTGCTGCTGAGGACACGGTTTTTGTGAACGCTGCTGGTAATGCCACCTACGCCCCAAGTGTTCGCTCTTGGATTAAGCGCAATGTTTTGGACAACATCTCTGATTGTGGTTTAACCTTCAGTGCTAGCCGCACCGCATTTACTTGCAATGATGTCAAGTACACTTTGGACGGTAATGGTTTCTCCCAATATGATGTTGCAAACAGCGTATACTCCGTTGGCGTAACCGTTACGGACGTTGCCGGTAACGCTCGTATCTTCAACGTACCTGTACGTGTTATGGATCGCATCCGTCCTACTTTGGTTCGCGACACGTTCTACGTAAGCTTGAACAACGGTATTGCTACGGTAACGGCTGCTCAGGTTCTAGTTACGGGCTACGGAACTCCTGGAACTCCTGGATACTCTGCTCCGGTTGCTTCTGACAATTGTGGTTTGGATATTTTGACCGCTGCTATTTCTCGTGAGGTATTCTTCTGCGAAAACGTAGGGGTCAATGCCATGACGGCCACGATCAAAGACAAGAGCGGTAACTTCAGCTTCTTGAACTTTACGGTTGTCGTTTCCGACAACGTTAAGCCAGTTGCGGCTACCACTGCTTCTTCCTACATCGTAAACTTGGGTGCTACGGGTTCTTTCTTGTTGCGTGGACGCAGCGACGGTGGTTCTACAGCAACCAGCACGCACAATCCGACCTTTGCTTCTTGGTTGACTCCTTCTACGGATGATTGCGGTCGTCTCGATTACACAGCTCAGCTTCCTGCTTTGACTTGTGATTCGGTTGGTAAGACCTTCAATTTGAAGTTGTACGTTGCAGACCGCAACTTCCCAACGACCAATAAGGATACTGTAACGGTTTCTGTAACAGTTCGCGATTTGATTGCGCCTACTATTTCTGGCCCGATCAACCCTGTTGCGTTGTCTTTGGGTGCGAATGGAACAGCAGTTGTAAACTTGTCTCAATTCAACTCTCGCGTTTCTGACAACTGTTCTTTTGTTTTGTCCAACAAGCGCAACCCTTATACTTGTGCTCAACGCGGATCCAACTGGGATACGTTGATTGCGACGGACGCCTTCGGTAACAAGGCTCGTTTGCCTTTCCAAGTAAATGTAGTAGACGCCGTTGACCCAACGGTTGTTGTGAAATCTGCTCCAACTCGCATCTATTTGGGTGCTGATGGTTTGGCGCGCATTCGTTTCAACGCAACCAGCGGAGCTCCTTCCAACTTGGTATGGCAGTACGTTGATTCTGCAACCACCGACAACTGTTCGTTTACGGGTACGATCACTTCTCGTGATTTGTTCAACTGTACCGACGCCAATACGGTAATCCCGGTCACTGGTTTTGTTACCGATGCTAGCGGAAACCAAGTTCCTTTTGCCACTTCGGTTCGTGTTGTTGATACAGTAGCCCCTCGTTTTGCCACGGTTCAAACGGCTCCGATCACAGTTATCGCTCCGGAAAACGATTGTATGCAGTTGGTAACTTGGGCTGCTCCTACTTTCAGCAGCGCTGATCAGAACTGTCCTAATGTTCCCACGGTGACCTACTTTATGGACGGTAATCCTGTAGCGACCAATTTGATGTTGGTACCGGTTGGCGTACACCAGTTAGTGACTACTGCAACCGACCAGTGGGGTAATAAGCGTAGTGCAGCGGCTGTTGTTACGGTCCTCGACACCACTAAGCCTACTGCGGTCCTCAAGCCTATGGCTATGGTTTATGTGAATGCCGGCGGTAACGTTAATGTTACTTCAACCGACGTATTGCAAGCCATCAACGAAAACTGCGAAGTTGATACCGTAATTGTTAGCCCGAACACTTTCTCTTGTGCTCAGTTGGGCTTGCGCTCTGTGACTGTGACTGTATTAGACGTTAACGGTCTGTCCAATACCTACACCACTAGTGTAACCGTTGTCGACAACACGGCGCCTACCATCAACTTGGTGAGCACCACTCCTACAGTAGCTCTTGGTGCTACTGGTACTGCCTCAATCACTTTGGCTACGTTGGTCACTTCTGTTACGGATAATTGCACCAACCCGGTAAGCAACGTAACCTTGAGCAAGTCAGCATTTACTTGCACGGACAAAGGTGTAGTATCCATTGTGATCACTGCAACCGACGGTCAGGGCAATACTACAGTTGTTTCGAAAGAAGTAAATGTGGTAGATGCAGTAGCACCTGTATTGACCACGAAGCCTGCTACACTATACTTGAATGCCTCAGGTCAGGCACAATTGGTTTCTTCCGCAGTAGTGAACGCATTGTCTACTTCCGACAACTGCGATCAGAATTTGACCTACACGCTTTCCAAGTCTGTATTCAGCTGCGCTGATCGCGGTGTGAACAGCGTGAGCGTTACGGCTACGGACGACGATGGCAATGCTACTACTTTGGCTGCTGCTGTAACGGTTTTGGATACGGTTAAACCATCCTTGACTTTGGCAAGCGCAACGCGTACTGTAACATTGGGTGCTAATGGTTTGGCGTCTATTTCTGCCAACTCGTTGATCTCCAACATGGCGGACAACTGCGGAATTGCTTCGGTAATCTTGAGCGATTCAACGTTCAACTGCGCTAATGTTGCCGCTCCTCAAGTGGTGAATGTGAGTGTTGTAGACTTTGCTGGTAATGTTCGGACACGCCAGGTTACGGTTACTGTAGTAGATCCTATTGCTCCAGTAATTACGGTTAAGTCTTCTGTAGCTCCGAAGAATTTGGATGCAAACGGTATCGCTTTGATCAGCTTGACTGATGTTGTACAAGACATCACGGACAACTGCACACCAAGCAACTTGATTGCGGTTACTTATTCTCCTGTAAGTGTTAATTGCTCACAGGTAGGTAGTGTTACGGTTACGATCAATGCTGTGGACGCTTCTGGAAACGCGACCACTGCAACGAAGGTGATTGAAGTTCGCGACCAATTGGCTCCGGCCTTGGTTACGAAGACCTACACTTTGGCATTGAATGCCTTTGGCAACGGTCAGATCACTTCAACCAACGTGATCAACACCCTTACGGACAACTGCGGCACTCCTACGGTTTCCTTGAGCAAGACCAACTTTGACTGCACGAATCTGGGTGTTAATTCAGTAGTGGTAACTGCGGTGGATGCAAACGGAAATTCCGTTTCTTCTACTGCTGCTGTAACGGTTGTTGACAATACAGCTCCTGTATTGACCACACCTTCTACTCCTGTAGTGGTTACTTTGAGTGCAGCTGGTACTGCTACTTTGGCCCAAAATGCTGTTGTAGTGAGCACCTCGGATAACTGTTCGCCTGTAACGGTGGTTTACTCACCTTCGGTGTTCAACTGCACGAATGTTGGAAACAATACGGTCACTGTTACTGCAACGGACGCGTCTAACAACGTGACAACTGCAAACGTTTCCGTAACGGTTCAGGACGTAACGGCTCCGGTTATCAACGTGGTATCTACGGCAGTAACCAAGCAGCTTTCTGCTACCGGTAGCGTGAACATTCTTTTGTCCGACGTTATGACTTCGGTTACGGACAACTGTACTGCTTCTAGTGCAATCACTGTTACGTACACTCCTTCTGTAGTTAACTGCAACGGTAAGGGCAACGTACCCGTGACGATCACGGCTACGGACGCCAGCGGCAACACCGCAACGACGGTTAAGAATGTATTGGTTGTTGACGTAATCAACCCAACGATTTCTTTGACCAGCACCACGTTGAGCTTGCCATTGAATGCTGCAGGTAATGCCTCCATCCCAGTTGGCTTTGCAACTGCAACGGACAACTGCGGCGCACCTTCTTTGACCTTCAGTAAGTCTACTTTTGACTGTGCTAACCTCGGCGTGAACAACGTTACGGTGACTGCGGTAGACGGAAGTGGCAATACTGCAACGGCTCAGATCACGGTTACGGTTGTGGACAATACTGCCCCTGCCTTGACTCTGGTGAGCGGTCCAATCAACGTAGCGTTGAGCGCTACCGGTACTGCTACGGTTAATGCTGCCGGTTTGGTTGCTAATGCAACAGACAATTGCGCTGTATCAACCATCACAGTTTCACCTAATACATTCTCTTGTGCAAACATTGGTGCCAATACGGTAACGGTTACTGCAACGGACGCCAGCGGCAATGCTACTGCGCAAACCATTCAAGTGAATGTTGTTGATAACCTAGCACCAGTAGTAACTACTGTAGCGACTGTACCAAACATCGTATTGGGTGCAAACGGAACAGCTTCAATTACTGCTGCTGCAGTTGTTAGCTCGGTAGTTGATAACTGTACAACTACCCCGAACGTAGTGATCACTCCGAACGTATTTACTTGTGCGGATTTGGGTCAGGTTTCTGTGACCATATTCGCCAGCGATGCTGCCGGTAACATCTCTACAACGACGAAAGTAGTAACGGTAGTAGACGCTACTGCTCCGGTATTGGTTAGTGCTCCGCAGACTGTGACTTTGGCTGCTTGTAATGCTACCTTCACCTATGCTTATCAGGTAACGGACAACTGTGGTTACACGGCAACCATGACCGCTGGTTATGCAAGTGGCTCTCTGTTCCCTGTTGGAACTACTGCAGTTACTTGGCAGTTTGCAGACCAGTCCGGCAACGTAACCACACATACGTTCAACGTGACGGTGTTGCCTTTGGGAACTTACACTTTGCCTTCTGTGAATCAAGTTTGCGCGGACAACGGTCCTGTTAATTTGACGAACGGTCAAACCGGCTTGGTCTTCACAGGCGCTGGTGTAACTGATGCAGGTGCGACTTTCCGTCCCTCTTTGGTAGCCCCTGGTACCTACACATTGAACTTTGTGTACACTGATGCCAATTCGTGCACGCAGACTGGAACTTTCACCATCACGGTAGTTCCTGCTCAAGCTAAGCCTTCTATTGTTCAGGTGGGTGCAACCACAATTGAATCCAGCTTGAACGGTGCAGCTTACTTGTGGTTCAAGAATGGTGCTCCGATCGCAGGTGCTGTGAACAAACAGTACACCTTCACGAGCGGTGGTAACTACGAAGTGCGTGTTACCAACTTGTACGGTTGCAGTGCGAAATCTAATGGTTTCGTAGTCTCTGCGAACGGCTTGTCGAACGATGAGATCATCAAGTCAGTGAGCTTGTTCCCGAATCCTACTGCTTCAGTAGTAACTGTAGCAACGAGCTTCGAGGTTCCTGAGCCGATGAACATCACTGTAGTAGACATGCGCGGTGCGGTTATCTACACTGCAACCATGGAGCGTGGTTCCTTGTCACACACCATTGACATGAACGCATGGCCAGCTGCTACTTATCAGGTGATTCTCTCCAACAAGAGCGGTGACTTGAGCCAAGTTGAACGTGTCATCAAAATTGATTAATAACGAACATGAATAAAGTTCTGAATTTTGCGCTGGTAGCCTCATTGGCTACCAGTGCTTTCTCTCAAGAAGCGCCTAAAGCGCTTCGTCACGAGATGATGTTCAACGTAGGCGTCAATTTGGCGGGTGTTGAGCGAGGAGACAACAACAGCGTTCACGGTCCATTTGCTACGGATTGGGCGAGTGCACCCTTGCACATCAATGTCGGTCACTTGTACGCTGTGAATCCTTTGTTGAGCACCGTCGTTACCTTGGACTTTTCTCGTGTAGCGGGTGTTAACAGTGTGGAAGAGTTTACCACCAACAGCATTAGCCCAATGGTTGGTATTAATTTCCGTCCGTTCAACGTAGGCAAGAATCCTTTCAATAACCTGTACATTCAGGCATTGGCAGGTGTTACTGCATATACTGCGGAGCGCACGTTGGTTGATATGGCTATGCACGCAAGCTTGAGTGATGCTGCATTTGCATTTACTCCTACTTTGGGTTACCGTATTCCTACTAAGTCTGGTATGGCTTGGAATGTGTCGGCCTCTATGCCTTCTGTAGTGAACGATAATTTCGATGGCGACGGTTTTGGCGTGAACAACAACGACATGTATGCTCGAATCAATGTGGGTATGGTTTGGACTCTGGGCAATAAGTCCGGAGGCAAGTCTGTTGCAATGGCGAATCAAGAGGTTTTGAGTAAAGACTTGTTGGAGCCCCTGGCTACTAAAGCTTCTGTGCAGGCCGTTGAAGGTTCTGTTAAGAAGGTTGAAGAGCGCGTAGGTAAGTTGGAAGGGACTATTCCAGCTTTGTTGAAGCGTACCGATTTGGACCCAATGGTTCGCAAGATTCTTGAAGACGAGAAGGTTGCTAATCAAATGGACGGCGGTGCTGCAAGCATTCGGAACATCGTTTCCGTGTACTACCGCTTTGACCGCGATGAAATCGACGCTCAGTACTTTGCGACTATTGATGGTTTCATGTCCGGCTACAAAGAGGGATCTAAGATCATGTTGGTAGGTTTTGCGGACATGAGCGGCTCTAAGGAGTACAACACCAAGTTGAGCCGTGATCGTGCTGAAGGTGTAAAAGACTACATCATGCGCAAGTACAAGGTTGCTTCTAACTTGATCACCATTCAAGTTGGAGACTTGTCTACTTTGGCTCCAGGTAAGGCTGAGCTGAATCGTCGTGTGGACATGTACTTGTATTGATTAGAAAGGCGTTCGTTAAGCCTACATAGGCGATGACTAGGTGAAGGGCCGCAACTAAAGTTGCGGCCCTTTTCGTTGTAGAAATTGGTGTATTTTTAGTACACCAAACCGATACCACATGTTCCGTTGTTTTAGATTATCTCTTTTGTTACTTTTTTTTTTCGGCGTTCATTCGGCGAATGCGCTGACCTATTATTGGATAGGTGGCTCAGGGAACTGGTCGGACATCAACCATTGGTCCGCTGTCTCTGGGGGGACGGTAATGCAACTGCATACGATTACTCCCACTTCGTCGGATGATGTGGTAATCGACGCGGGTTCTTTTCCCATTTCGGGCGGGACCATTACGATTAACGTTTTGAGTGCGTTTTGCCGTTCGTTTACAGTAATTAATACTCCTGCGAATTCTAGGCTGAATATTCAATCCGGAAATTCGTTGCGTGTTTTTGGAAATTTCGCCGTTTCAGGCGGATTTATTCGGCAAGGTAACGGGGTTATTTCATTTGAGTCCAGTCAATTGAATCGCACAATTCGTGCACCAAAGCTGGATTTTGGACGCGTGAACTTCTCAAGTTCCCAGGGTTCGTGGTTGGTTCAAGATACTTTGAAGGGTCTGGAATTAAGTATACTGGGTGGGCAAGTTCGTTTAGGTTCTGTGCGTTTGGATTTCGGGACTATTCGCGGTATCGGTGGCCAGCTTTATTTGGATACGGCATTCATTAAAGCAAGTAATCGGGTAAGTTTAGAAAGTGCTTTTCAGTGTTTTGGTAGTCAGGCCTCGCTAGAGTTTAGTGGACTTGAGTACCGAGATTATTCTCCAACGATGCACCGTTTCAAGTATTTCCGTGTTTTATCTAACCGGGCTTGGTTGAGAGCAGGCACTTCTTTTTCTACAGGTATGTTGTTGTGTGGGAAGGAACAAATGTTATTGGGTGAATGGCAGGCTGATACGATAAGAATGCCACTAGGTGGTAGTTTGCTAATTGACCACAACAGTATTATAAATACTTCTTATTTATATGCGCAGCACAATTGTTTGAAGTGGGGAAGCATTGAGTGTACCGTTGTTGGAGGTACAGGAACTTTGAATGTTGGGAATGGTAGTCCAGCGGGAGTGAATGTGATCGTTCGGGACATTTCATTTGGCGGAGCAGGCTGGACGGCAAGCTCTCATTTGAAATTGGGTTCTGTTTTGGGCTTAACAGGTACGAATACGTCAGCTAATCGCATGTATTGGATTGGGGGAACGGGGTCTTGGGCGGACACAGCCCATTGGTCCTATACTTCTGGTGGCCCAGTATCCGGTTGTCTACCTGGACCTTTGGATACTGTGGTAGTCGATAACAACGGAGGGGCTGCTAATTTTACGGTACAATTAGGCAATACGGATTATCGAGTAGCGCATAGTTTTCTGTTGACGAATACTACGAAGAAAGTTACGGTAACAGGAACAGGTAATTTCCCCTTGATTTTAACAGGTAGTCTTGTACTTTCTGACTCCACGACCTGGAACTTAACACGCCCCATACAGTTTGTGGGTCAAGATACCAATGCCGTTATTGATTTAAAGGGGAAAAGACACAATGGGCAGCTCAATATTGTAGGCGGCGGAGCCTGGACATTTGCCGATTCTTCCGATGTATCCTTATTGGCATTGACCCATGGAAAAGTTAAACTTACCAATGGTTTTGCTAAGTGGGATGTACTTGAAGACAATGCAACGCCCATTCGTTATCGTTGGCTGGTATATTCCCATGATCCCTATTACTTTTTGCCAAATGGGGTGATACGGACGCTTCCCTTACGTCCAAAATTGATTGTGCCTGGGTCCATTATTGCTACCCGCGCAGTTCAATTGGATAACCCTCTATTTGTCGCAAAAACCGATAGTTCTGAAATTAGGATTACGGGCGTGAATACTCAGTCCCGATTTGTTACGCAAAATGCGGCTAATCGTTGGAGTAAAATTCATTGGATGCCATCTTCTTTTGTTGGAAAGATGGCAGGAGTGCCGCACCGCGTGGGTGAATTGAAGTACGAGTGCGACGGTAGAATGGAGTGTAATTTAGAATTGGACACACTGACATTATCCGCAGGCAACGCTTATTGGTTCCCCTCATCGATGCAGTTTAAAAAACTTTACGCGACGGGTAATTGCAACGGATATATTTCAATGCGACCAATAGATGGTCTCGCTTTGAGTAACTGGAACGCGCTGGGGTCTAGTAACTCTATTCAGTACTCTTTGTTGGAGAAGATTTCAGTATCTAATGGTTCAATCACAGCCGGTAATTGCATCAACAATGGGAACGTTACCGGTGTCGTTTTTGGAAGTCCGTTGGGCAGGACCTTGTATTGGGTAGGTGGAAACGGGCAATGGCAGGATACGGCACACTGGTCTTTAATATCAGGAGGTTTGGGAGGCGAGTGCCTTCCCAGTCCGTTCGATTCTGTAGTAATTGACAACAACTCAATGACTACTGGAATGACGTTGTCCTTGGATGGTATGTGCATGGCACGGGATGTAGTAATTTCAACGATCACAACGAAAACAGTTGTATTCAATAAGATCTCCGGTTCTAGCGCCCAAACATCACTTGATTTGTACGGATCATTGAAAGTAACACCCGGAACTACTTTTAATTGGGGCTACGGCGGTGATATTTGGGGCACAGGTACTTGGATTAGATTTCGAGGAATTTCAGGAACCCAGACAGTTGAGAGTCATGGAAGGTTGTTGCCGTTGGTTCAAAAGTTGAATACAGCGAATGTTCTGTTTTTGGACAGCACTCGCATTGGGCAGTATTTTCAAGACGGAGCAGGAATTGTCGACGCCGGCGGTAATTACTTCAGTACCGCATTTGATCACTGGGGATCGCAGGGAACTTTCCGGAATATCGGGGGGAAAATGAAATTTGCTCGCTGGTTTGGAAACAACACCATTGATGTACCCAACAGCCGTATTGAGATTAACGAGCGATACCTCAACCTAACGGGTGCCATTAATTCAAAAGGGGCATTAATCAAGCTCACCTTTGTTGAACCGGAAATGACCTATTCTTCACCGGATACGCTGGTTCGCGTTGAATTCTCTAATCCAAATGCACAGGGTAAGTTGTTCATGTCTCCGGGCAGTCACATTGGTAAGATGGTGTTCAAGGGTTCGTGCACGTTTTTGGACAGTATCCAGTGCGACACGGCGATGTTGGCCAACGGTCGGAGTTATTTTTTTGCGAGCAACCGTACGTTTCGGGTGAAGAAGTGGTTGGATGCGCACGGTGATTTTTGCAATCCAATTTTGATGCGCGCCACGCAGCAGGGCCAACAGGCGAAGATCCGCACGTTTGATACGGTTCAGGGGAACTTTTTGGAGATTCGGGATTTGTGGGCTGTAGGCCCCAAGCCGTTTTACTCCGGCAACAAGTCTGCAGACCAAGGAGGCAATACGGGAATTGTATGGGCCAACAAACCGGGATACGTTTTTGGTTTTGGCAAAGACCGGTATTTTGTGACGTGTTCGGGCGGCACGAATACTTCGTATACGTTGACTACGGAGCGTTTTGAGGATGCTGCGGGCTTTTTGTGGATGACAGGTTCAACGGCAGACACGATGTCTGTTGACTCCACGGGTTACTACTACGTAACGGCCCAGTACGGTGGATGTGCCGTAACGGACACGGTGGGTGTTTTCTACAACGAGGTGGAGTTTGGGGCAACAGACACACTTTTGTGTTTGGGAACGTCGCTGAATTTGCAGGTTTTGGACTCCAATTATGCGGGCAATGTATCGTTTGTATGGTCAACGGGAGACACCAGCCAAATTGCGCTTCCCTGGACCGTAGGCGCGGACACCACGTTGTGGTTTACGGCCACGGATCAATTTGGGAATTCATGCTCGGACACTTTGCGTATACGGAGTTTGCAGTACAACAGCCCTTCCGGAGGCCTGACGTTGTTGAATTGCGACACCACGAATTTGGTGCAGCGGTTGTACACGGCGTTCAATTGGCCGCTTCCAGACACCTATTCGGTACGCTGGCACGGGACCTGGGATTCACTGGCGATGACGTTTCAGGGCTGGGTAGCATTTGACGCGCGCTTTGGCGGCTGTTGGGTACGGGATTCTATACCGCTGTATTTGGGCAATCCGCTGGGCATCACGCCTCCGGGCCCCAATTACTGTTTGGGTTCTACGGTTGCGTTTTCAACGGCTCATCCCCATTCCGGTTACCGCTATTTGTGGTCCACGGGGGATACCACGGCAACCACCACCAAGCTGATTCAGGCTACGGGCTACATCAAGCTGCGGGTTATGGACGACTTGGGGATGACCTGTACGGATTCTATAGCCTACGTGGGCGGCAATTCTGTGGTAGCCACGCTCACACCGGCCGTGATCAATGGGGTGCAACCCTGGACCGATACGGTGCTGGGTTCGGCCACAGGTGCGCACCGATTCTATTGGATTTACAACGGGGACACCCTGGGCAGTGGGTTTGGCATCAGCGACAGTTTGATCCACACCTGGAATCTTGCCTCTACGGGAAACCTTTATTTTGTGGGGATTGATACTCTATACGGTTGTCAAGACACTGCCACTGCGCAAGTTGTGATTTCTCAGAACTATCCAGCGTACATACCCAATGGTTTTACGCCCAATGGTGATTTGTTGAATGATATTTGGACGATTCAGTTGTTGAATGCGGACAACAAGGTTCAATCGGCTAAAGTCTACAACCGTTTTGGAGGACTGGTGTATAATGTAGAGGATAACCCGGTTCAATGGGACGGTAAAGCACCAAATGGAGAAGAAGTGCAATCTGGGGTTTATGTTTATGTCATCGAATTTGAGGACATAAATGGAATTCCCTATAGATTAACGGGCTCGATTTTGATTGTTAGGTGATGATTGAATCGGGTTGTAAAATTCCGGCCATCCCCAGATTAATTTGGGTTTTAATTTTTTTTTGGATTCCGATTAATCTTTCGGCATTAACCTATTATTGGATAGGCGGCTCCGGGAATTGGTCTGACATCAACCATTGGTCCGCTGTTTCTGGAGGTACAGTAATGCAGTTGCATACAATTACCCCTACATCTTCAGACGACGTTATCATTGACGCGGGGTCATTTCCTTCTAACGGAGGGACGATTACAGTGAATGCTCTAAATGCCTATTGCCGGTCGTTTACGGTGGTTAACACGCCGGTAAATACCAATATAGATATAGTTGTAGGTACTACGTTGAGGGTCTTTGGAAATATGAATATTCAAGGATCACTTGTTCGATTGGGGCAAGGAGTGCTGTCGTTTGAATCCAGCAGTTTAAATAGATTTGTGGCTGCTCCCAAAGTTCACTTAGGTGCGGTAGAATTCAACAGCGGATTGGGTTCGTGGTATGTAAAAGACACCCTCCACGCATCTCATGTGGGGATACGGGCTGGAAGTGTTTATTTGGGCCGGTCTTTTTTTTGGGCCACCCATGTTTCCGGTACAGGCGGTCAGTTTCATCTGGATTCTGGATTGATACGGATTGACGACAGTTATGTCTTGAATGGCAACGTTTTCGCGTCTTCTGCCAATGCTCGATTGGAGATGTACGGTTTCAATGCGACCGATGAAGCTACAGGGCTCCATAAATATCGGAGCATCCTGTTTTTGGGAAACAGAGGGCACCTGAGTGCAACAGCAAACTGTTCCGCCAAAAAGGTGATACTGGCACCAGATCAGAACACTCAGGGCCAGTGGCAGGCAGACACTTTGAGCATGCCGCTGGGAGGGCATTGGTCGGTAGGAAATGGGAGTAACCTTATTTTGGGAAGAATACTAGCCGTTCACAATTGCATGCGTTGGGGCGTGATTGAATGCAATGTTGTAGGGGGAAGCGCCACACTTACAGTGGGAGCGGGTAGTCCGCCTGGAGCGTTTGTCCATGCACGAGACCTGAATTTTGGTGGTTCAGGTTGGAGTGCTACTCCGGTGGCTAAGGTGGGCACGGTTACGGGGTTATTAGGCACTTCGTCCGGAACCAATACACTTTATTGGATCGGAGGCACGGGAAGTTGGGCGGATCCGGCACATTGGTCCAATACATCGGGCGGCACATCTTCCGGATGCATCCCTGGCCCATTGGACACTGTGGTATTGGACGACAACGGTGGTACCAGTTCATACACGGTTCAATTAGGTAGTTCGGATACCCGTTTGGCGCATAGTTTATTGATGACTAATTCATCGAAGACGGTGACGCTCTCAGGAGGTGGTGATTTCCCATTGGTTTTGATGGGAAGTTTGGTTTTGTCCAACTCCTCGGTGTGGAACATGGGTCGTCCGCTACAGTTTGTTGGGAGCGATACCGCGAACGTGATCGATTTCAAAAAGCGCGCACACGGGAATTTGTTGAACATCATTGGAGGTGGAAAATGGACTTTGACGGATTCTGCACAGGTGGCTCGGATGTCCTTGACCCACGGCACGTTGAAGATGAAGGGCGTATTTGCCAGCTTTGATCGATTTGTTGATAATGAAACGGTACTGGGGATTCGATTTGGCGCAGGCATTAACCCATCTGTACTCGTACCCAATTGGAAAATTTATGGCTCCCGGGTGCGCATCCAAGATTTTGTAGGCGTGCAGAACAGCTTGTTTCAGGTGGGGGCAGATAGTTCTGTGGTGGAAATAGCGAATGCTGGGAGGTTTGAGACCAGCAACCCCAACAATCAGTGGAACAAAGTACATTGGTTGCCAGCCAATGGAGAGGGGAGATTGACGGGTTCACCCCATAAAATCAGACAAGTTGAGTTTGATTGCGACGGCAAAATGGAGTGCAACTTATTGATGGACACCTTGGATTTGGCTGCCGGGAAGTCGTATAAATTCCCGCCTAATATTCAATACAAGAGACTCAAAGCACCAGGGAATTGCAATGGTTATATTTCCTTTCGTCCGTTAGATAATTATAATTTAAGTTCATGGAATTCATCCGGATGGTCCAATACCGTTCAGTACACGATTTTTGAAAAAATCGCACAAACAAACGGCCCTTTGTTAGCTTCTAATTCCATCAACAACGGCAACGTTTCAGGAGTTACGTTTACGAATCAAGTTGGGCGAGTTCTGTATTGGGTGGGTGGAAACGGGCAATGGCAGGATACGGCGCATTGGTCCTTGCTCTCCGGCGGTGGTGGTGGGGAGTGTGTTCCCGGACCGTTTGATTCCGTTGTAGTGGACAATAATTCAGGGACGGGTTCGGTAACTATTGCTTTAGCGGGCATCTGTTTGGCAGGAGACTTTGTGGTTAATACTTCCTCAAAGTCTGTGTCATTGAACCGGGTTTCTGGGGCAAGTCCCTTGACTGTCTTGGAGTTGTTTGGTTCGCTTCACCTTTCCCCGTCGGTTAGTTTACAGGGACTTACTGCAGATGGTGGAACATGGATCAATTTAAGAACCGCCCCAGGTACGCAAACCGTTTTAACACATGGGGTGTATATTCCGCTGCTGCAGAAGACGGGAACCGGCACCATACAAGTACTAGACAGTACGCAGATTGGAACTTTTTCGCAGAATGACGGTCTGTTCACCCCTTTAGGGAATTATTTTGCGTGTTTTGGGGACCACTTTGGCCATGGAGGTTCTTTTGTGAACGCATCTTCCCGGATGTTTTTTGGGCGGTGGTTTGGTTCTAATACTATTTCTGTACCGAACAGTAGGATTGAGGTTGTGGGTCACTTGGGCCTGTCCGGTGCATTAAATACTTCTGGCTCTACCGTTTACATGACCGGCAATCAAGCCAATTTGAGCATTTCCAGTTCAGACACGTTGGCGCATGTAGAGTATACGGACCCCCAAGGTATGGGAACCATGTTCATGTCCCCGGGCAGTCACATTGGTAAGATGGTGTTCAAGGGTTCGTGCACGTTTTTGGACAGTATCCAGTGCGACACGGCGATGTTGGCCAACGGTCGGAGTTATTTTTTTGCGAGCAACCGTACGTTTCGGGTGAAGAAGTGGTTGGATGCGCACGGTGATTTTTGCAATCCAATTTTGATGCGCGCCACGCAGCAGGGCCAACAGGCGAAGATCCGCACGTTTGATACGGTTCAGGGGAACTTTTTGGAGATTCGGGATTTGTGGGCTGTAGGCCCCAAGCCGTTTTACTCCGGCAACAAGTCTGCAGACCAAGGAGGCAATACGGGAATTGTATGGGCCAACAAACCGGGATACGTTTTTGGTTTTGGCAAAGACCGGTATTTTGTGACGTGTTCGGGCGGCACGAATACTTCGTATACGTTGACTACGGAGCGTTTTGAGGATGCTGCGGGCTTTTTGTGGATGACAGGTTCAACGGCAGACACGATGTCTGTTGACTCCACGGGTTACTACTACGTAACGGCCCAGTACGGTGGATGTGCCGTAACGGACACGGTGGGTGTTTTCTACAACGAGGTGGAGTTTGGGGCAACAGACACACTTTTGTGTTTGGGAACGTCGCTGAATTTGCAGGTTTTGGACTCCAATTATGCGGGCAATGTATCGTTTGTATGGTCAACGGGAGACACCAGCCAAATTGCGCTTCCCTGGACCGTAGGCGCGGACACCACGTTGTGGTTTACGGCCACGGATCAATTTGGGAATTCATGCTCGGACACTTTGCGTATACGGAGTTTGCAGTACAACAGCCCTTCCGGAGGCCTGACGTTGTTGAATTGCGACACCACGAATTTGGTGCAGCGGTTGTACACGGCGTTCAATTGGCCGCTTCCAGACACCTATTCGGTACGCTGGCACGGGACCTGGGATTCACTGGCGATGACGTTTCAGGGCTGGGTAGCATTTGACGCGCGCTTTGGCGGCTGTTGGGTACGGGATTCTATACCGCTGTATTTGGGCAATCCGCTGGGCATCACGCCTCCGGGCCCCAATTACTGTTTGGGTTCTACGGTTGCGTTTTCAACGGCTCATCCCCATTCCGGTTACCGCTATTTGTGGTCCACGGGGGATACCACGGCAACCACCACCAAGCTGATTCAGGCTACGGGCTACATCAAGCTGCGGGTTATGGACGACTTGGGGATGACCTGTACGGATTCTATAGCCTACGTGGGCGGCAATTCTGTGGTAGCCACGCTCACACCGGCCGTGATCAATGGGGTGCAACCCTGGACCGATACGGTGCTGGGTTCGGCCACAGGTGCGCACCGATTCTATTGGATTTACAACGGGGACACCCTGGGCAGTGGGTTTGGCATCAGCGACAGTTTGATCCACACCTGGAATCTTGCCTCTACGGGAAACCTTTATTTTGTGGGGATTGATACCCTATTTGGATGCGTGGATACGGCTGCAGCGCAGATCGTAATCTCGCAGAACTATCCCGCTTACATACCCAATGCCTTCACGCCCAACGGGAATACTATCAATGATTCGTGGATCATTCAATTGTTGAATGCGGACAACAAGGTTCAATCGGCTAAAGTCTTCAATCGCTTTGGAGGGCTGGTTTATCAGGCACAAAACGATGTGGTGTCGTGGCCTGGGACCAACCTAAATGGAACACCTGCAGAAGCCGGTACTTATGTCTATATTTTGGAATTCTACGATTTAAACGGTCAATTTTATAGATTGACCGGCTACGTAATGCTGGTCCGCTAGCGAAATTACTTGGCCTTGACTTTTTTGGCGGCTGCCAAAGTTGTTTTGATGGTCAACGGCAATGAAGAGGCGGCGCAGTTGTTGCGCATTCCTGCAATTTGCGTCAATTCGGCACCTGCGTCTTCGGCATTGGTTGAAGTGAAGGCCAGTACATTTCCTGTTGCTTTAGGAGCCCCCAAGCGATTCCATTGTACGAATGCGTGCAAAGGATCTTGGTTCAGTGCTCCTTGATTGGGCGCATTTACCCAGTCGTTGAAGCGCACAACATCTGTAAAGAGGGAGTTCTCGTACCAGCTTTTAGTGGCGCGGTACAGGTCTGGGTGGTTGTTCTTGTAGTTGGCCAACAATTCCGGGAGGTACGACGCAGGATAAACGTTGTAGGCCAAAAAGAATGCATTGTTTGCCAATGACTCGTCTTGAGCGTAGTCGTACTGCTCAAAAAAAGCCTTTTGGACACGGGCAATTTGTTTCTTTACGAGGGTGTCCGTGGGTTTGGAGAGAAGTTCGCGCATCAAGGGAAGCACGTCGGAAGCAAATGTCAACGCCGCCGTTCCGCGCGCCAAAGCAGCAGACGTTACGGCTGCAGCCCGTTCTGACTGGGACATGGGGCAACCTCCTGGAAGAGCGTCCAACGTTCGTTGCTGGTAGGAGAAATAGGGCGCTGCTTTCTTGCTGCTGGATTTGGCCACCATGGAAAACAATTGTCCGTAGGCCTGCAGGTAGTCGTTGTTGGAATATTGGGCCCCGTCTGTTGTTGCATTACCAGGAGTTGAACCGGCTTCAATGCGGGTAAGTAGCGCAGAAGGCGATAGCGGCTTGGCAGGAAATGCCCACGTTTTTTTAGCCTTCTTGGCGATGGATTTGGATTGCAACAAAACCCACGGTCTCTTCTTCAAATGACCCGTGGCAACCACGGTTAAATCGTTCACGTACAACCAACTGATGGCGCCCTCTTTGCCGTCTCCAAGGTACAATTTGGGAGATTCTCCTTCCCAAGGCAGGGAAAGGGATGCCGCGGGCGAAAACGCAATGGAGTCTCCTTTTGCATGGTTGGAGGCAAATGCGCCAAAGTCAAAATAGGGGGTGCTCAGGGCGTCCGCCGTGGTGAGGATGTACCCATTGTTGTCTACAACGGCGCCCCATTGCGAATGATAAAATTGAACCAGCCCCGCCCGCTCTTGCTCTTTCATTTCAGAGAACGACTTGACTTGTGCAGACAAGTGAATTATCGTCAAAACGAACAGACAGAGAAAAGTGGAGAGGCGGTGCTGTTGCATGGAGAAATTTGGGTTGTTCGATGGATCCGGTTAAACGGTTCAGTGGGTCAGTGAGGCAGAAAGAAATTCGCGGTTCATGCGTGCGATGTTCTCCAAGGAGATTCCCTTGGGGCATTCTACCTCGCAGGCGCCCGTGTTGGTGCAGTTGCCAAATCCTTCCAAATCCATTTGACGGACCATGTTTTGGACGCGTTCTGCAGCTTCTACCTTTCCTTGGGGGAGTAGGGCCAGCTGTGATACCTTGGCGGATACGAAGAGCATGGCGCTGGCATTTTTGCAGGTGGCCACGCACGCTCCGCAACCGATGCAGGTGGCGGCGTCGAATGCGGCGTCTGCGTCTGCTTTGGGGACGAGGATGGCGTTGGCGTCCAGGGTGTTGCCGGAGGTGTTTACGGAAACATAACCGCCGGCTTGGATGACGCGGTCGAACGCAGAACGATCCACCATGAGGTCTTTCACGACCGGGAAGGCTTTGGCGCGCCACGGTTCAACGGTGATGGTATCGCCGTCTTTGAAGGTGCGCATGTGCAGTTGGCACGTGGTGATGCCGCGGTCTGGGCCGTGGGCCTCGCCGTTGATGAACATGGAGCACATGCCGCAGATGCCTTCGCGGCAGTCGTGGTCAAAGGCAATGGGTTCCTCGCCCTTCTTGATGAGGTCGATGTTCAGCTCGTCGATCATCTCCAAAAAGGACATGTCTGGGCTAACGTTGGAAACGGGGTAGGTTACCGTACGGCCGGCGTCTTGCGGGCCGTTTTGGCGCCAAATTTTGAGCGTCAGGTTCATTTGTAAGAACGGGTAATGAGTTTGACGTATTCGTAGTTCAATTCTTCTTGGTGGCGAACGGATTTTCCGGGGTCGCCGTCTTGGTGTTCCCAAACCGCCACATGGGTGAAGTTGGCGTCGTCGCGCAGAGCTTCGCCGTCCGCGGATTGGTATTCGGTGCGGAAGTGTCCGCCGCAGGATTCTTCGCGGGTGAGGGCGTCGAGGCACATGAGTTCACCGAGCTCTAGGAAGTCTGCCACGCGGGCGGCCTTGTCCAGTTCGATGTTGAGGCCTTCGCGTTGGCCGGGGACGCGGACGTCTTTGTAGAATTCTTCTCGTAGGGCACGGATGTCAGCGATGGCTTTTTTGAGGCCGTCTGCGCTGCGGGCCATGCCGCATTCGTCCCACATGATTTTGCCCAGTTTGCGGTGGAACACGTCCACGGGGGTAGTTCCTTTGGCGTTCAGGAGGGCCTGTTGGCGCTCTTCTGCTGCTTTTTCTGCGGCGTCAAACTCGGGGCTGTCCGTGGGGATGGTTCCGGTGCGGATGTCGTTGGAGAGGTAGTCGCCCACGGTGTAGGGAGCAACGAAGTAGCCGTCCGCAAGGCCTTGCATGAGGGCGGAAGCTCCCAAGCGGTTGGCGCCGTGGTCCGAGAAGTTGGCTTCGCCCAAGGCGAAGAGGCCCGGGACGGTGGTCATGAGGTTGTAGTCCACCCAAAGGCCGCCCATGGTGTAGTGCACCGCAGGGTAGATCATCATGGGCGTGCGGTACGGGTTGTCGTCCGTGATCTTCTCGTACATCTGGAAGAGGTTGCCGTACTTGCCTTCCACAACCTTGGTGCCGAGTTCAATGACCTGCTCTTTGGTGGGATTGTGCAGTCCTTTCAGGTTGGCTTGTTCCTTGCCGTAGCGCTCGATGGCGCTGGCGAAGTCCAGGTAAACGGCTTCGCCGGTGGCGTTCACGCCGTGGCCTTCGTCGCAACGCTCCTTAGCGGCACGCGACGCAACGTCGCGCGGAACCAGGTTACCGAAAGCGGGGTAGCGGCGCTCCAAGTAGTAGTCGCGCTTTTCCTCGGGGAGGTCGGTGGCCTTCAAGCGACCTTCGCGGATGGCTTGGGCGTCTTCTTTGTGCAGGGGCACCCAAATGCGGCCGTCGTTCCGAAGGGATTCGGACATGAGCGTCAGCTTGGACTGGTGTTCGCCGCTGACCGGGATGCACGTGGGGTGAATTTGGGTAAAGCACGGGTTGCCGAAGAAGGCTCCTTTTTTGTGGGCACGCCAGGCGGCCGTAACGTTGGAACCCATGGCGTTGGTGCTCAAGAAGAACACGTTTCCGTATCCCCCGGTACACAGCAATACGGCATGGGCGCTGTGGCGCTCCAATTTGCCGGTAACCATGTTTTTGGCGATGATGCCGCGAGCTTTTCCTTCCACGGTTACCACGTCCACCATTTCGTGGCGGTGGTACATTTTAACCCGACCCTTCGCAATTTGGCGCGAAAGAGCGCTGTAGGCACCCAAAAGGAGCTGCTGGCCGGTTTGACCCTTGGCGTAAAACGTGCGGCTTACTTGCACGCCACCGAAGGAGCGGTTGTCCAGTTGGCCGCCGTAGTCGCGGGCAAAGGGAACGCCTTGGGCCACGCACTGGTCAATGATGTTCGTGGACACCTCCGCCAAGCGGTACACGTTGGCTTCGCGGCTGCGGTAGTCGCCTCCTTTGACGGTGTCGTAGAACAGGCGGAACACGGAGTCTCCGTCGTTTTGGTAGTTTTTGGCTGCGTTGATGCCGCCCTGCGCCGCAATGGAGTGCGCACGACGGGGGGAATCTTGAAAGCAGAAGGCTTTAACGTTGTAGCCCAATTCTGCGAGCGAAGCGGCTGCGGAACTGCCGGCCAAGCCCGTACCTACCACAATGACGTCGATGCGTCTTTTGTTGGCGGGGCTGACCAAAGGCACGTGGCCTTTGTACTCGGTCCACTTGTCGGCAATGGGGCCTTCGGGAATGCGTGCGTCCAGTTTCATGGGTTTAGGCGGCCAAAGAGTTGAAGTAAATAACGATAGGAATCAAGGCGAATACGCCCGGAACCACCAGCGCGAAGAAGGCGCCAATTCCTTTGATGATGGGGGTGTAGGTGGGGTGGTTGATGCCCAGTGTTTGGAAAGCGCTGGAGAAGCCGTGCCACAGGTGGAACCCGAGCATGGCCATGGCCAACACGTAGAAAGCGGTGTACCACCACTGCGCAAAAGAAGTGACGGTCAGGGTGTACAAGTCTTTGACCTCTTCGCCCTCGATGAGGACCGTCGGGACGTTGCCAAAGTGCATCTCAAACCAGAAGCTTTTGAGGTGCACAATGAGGAATACCAAGGTAAAGGTGCCCAAAAGAGCCATGTTGCGGCTGGCCCAGCTGGCGTTGGCCGCGCCGTTGTAGTTGGCGTATTTCACCGGACGAGCAGCGGAATTCTGACGCGTGAGCATCAGGCCGTCTACGGTGTGGAGGAGAATGCTGGCGTACAGCAAGTAGCTCACGGCTTTGATCACCGGGAAGGTGGTCATGAAGCGCGCATACAGGTTAAATGCTTCGTGGTCTCCCGTCATCAGGGGCAAATTGCCCAACAAATGGATGACCAAGAAGCTGCACAGGAAGAGTCCGGTGAGGGCCATCCAGTATTTTCGGGCCAGCGAACTGCCAAAAAGGCCTTTTCCAGTTGCCATGGAGTCTTATTTAAGGGTTCTTTAGTTTGCAAAAGTAAGGTGCAAACGAACCCGTTGTTCGTATTTTAGGGGCATGGATGCAATGTTTCGCGCGATTCGATGGTCCGCCCCGTTGGTGGCTGTTATTGTTCTGTCATTGAGTAATTTACGTGCTCAAACGCTTCACGGGTGCATCACGGGTTCACCGGTGAAAAAAGCGGCGTTGGGGTACTATTTTGGCGAAAAGCGCTTGGTGGCTGATTCGGTGGTGTTGGACAAGGAAGGGTGCTTCGTCTACCGCGGCAGCAAAATGCGCCCCGGTTTTTACACATTTTTCCTAGACACCACCCACGCTTTTGACTTTTTCTACGGAGGCTCGCCCGTCTCCTTTGCGGGAAGTTACACGGCTTTGCGGGCGGTGGATTTTAGAGACAGCGACAACCAAAAATTCCAAGAGTTTCAGAACATTGGCCTGGTAATTCAGCGGGACTACGAAGGAGGGTCTTTGACCGCCGAACAGGCCCAGGCGGCCTACAACGAGCGTACGTTGGCTTGGGAAGCGGTGAATGGTACCACACGATTTGGTCAACTGTTGCGCGCGCGGAATCCCATGGGAGCGCGCACGGCGGTGGAGCCGGGAGGAGTGGAACGCTGGACCCGGGCCTATTGGAGCGAATTGCCCTTGACCGATCCGGCCTATTTTCGCTCGCCCTTTTTCCACTCTGCGATAACCTTGTTTTTTGACAAGGCCATCATCCAAGATCCAGATACCGTCGTTTCTGCCTTGAACGTCTTTTTCAGTGTGCCCAAGGATACCGCTGCTCAGAAGTATGCCGTTGCGTTTTTGACCAATAAGTACGAGACGTCCAACGTAATGGGCCACGAGAAAGCATTTGTTTGGTTGGTGAACAAGTACTACCGAACGGGCTACGCCACGTGGGAGAAACCGGAGTCGTTGGCGAAGATTTTGAAAAAGGCGGACGACATTGGAATGAATTTGATTGGGTTGCGTGCTCCGGACTTTGGCTACGCGGCCTACGACGGCAGTCCGCATCGATTAAAAGAGACCTTGGGGTCCTACACATTGTTGGCGTTTTACGACGCAACGTGTGGTCATTGCCAGGAAAACATGCCCAAGTTTCTGGAAATCCACAAAAAGTATGCGGCCAAGGGCTTGAAAACCGTAGCCATCACCAACGAATTAACCCTGACTGAATGGAAGTCTTTTGTGGAGAAGAAAGGCATGGTGGGCGTTCCCGGATGGTCCAACGGTTCCGACACCGCTATCGATCGGGTTACCTTTAGGCACTACTACCACATTCCAACGACTCCCACGGTTTTGGTGTTGGACAAAGACCACAAGATTATTGCCAAGTCTTTGGCCCCCGAAGACCTGGAAGACTTTTTAAGCAAGAAACTCCCATGAAGTACCATCCCCTACCGTCGTCTCTTTTTGTGCGCAACCGCGAGCGTTTTGCTGCACATTTGGAGCCGCGCAGTTTGGCTGTTTTTTACTCCGCGGACCTGTATCCCACGAGTGCGGACGGTCATTTTCCGTTCAAACAAGCCACGGATTTGTTTTGGATGTGCGGGGTTGATCAGGAAGAGAGCATTTTGGTGGTTTGTCCCGACGCCTTTAAGCCAGAGCACCGCGAGGTTTTGTTTCTGAAGGAGACGAACGAAACCATTGCCATCTGGGAGGGCGCCAAGTTGACCAAGGCCCAGGCTCAAGAGCGGACGGGTGTCAAGACGGTGTATTGGTTGCAGGATTTTGATCGGGTGATGAACGAAATGATGTCTTATGCGGACAACGTTTATCAGGTGACGAACGAGCACTGGCGTCGGTCCAAGGACGGCCCAGCGGTGCGCGGAGAGCGCGAAAACGCGGCCCTGCGGGCCGCCTACCCCAACCACACCTACAAACGCTCCGCGCCCCTTTTAAACGCCCTCCGGGCGGTCAAGCTCCCGGAAGAAGTGGAAACCATGCAAGCCGCTGCCAACATTACCGCTGCCGGCTACGACCGCGTCCTGCGGTTCCTGCGCCCGGGAGTATGGGAATTTGAGCTGGAAGCAGAGTTTTTGCACGAGTTCGTGCGTCGTCGGTCCGACGGATTTGCCTACACCCCCATCATTGGCAGCGGCGCAAATGCTTGCGTGCTGCACTACATCGAAAACAACGGCCCGTGCGAAGACGGCGACTTGGTTTTGTTTGACGTGGGTGCGGTCTACGCCAACTACGCCTGCGACGTCACGCGGTGTTTCCCGGTGAACGGCCAATTTACCCCCCGTCAGCGCCAGGTGTACGAAGCGGTTTTGCGCGTCCAAAAGGCCGCCATTGCCTTGCTGCGACCGGGAACTTTTCTGCACGAGTACCACGCACGCGTGGGCGAAATCATGACGGCCGAATTGCTGGAGTTGGGATTGATTACGGCGGAGCAAGTGGCCGCCCAAGATCCCGCGTGGCCGGCTTACAAGAAGTATTTTATGCACGGAACCAGCCACTACCTGGGGTTGGACGTGCACGACTACGGCCCTTGGACGGCACCGATGCAGGTGGGCATGGTGTTTACGGTGGAGCCGGGCATCTACATTCCAGAAGAAGGTCTGGGCATCCGCATTGAAGACAATATTTTGATCACCGACGACGGGCACGTGAATTTGACGCGTGCGATTCCCAAGGAAGTGGACGAGATTGAGGCGCAGATGGCCGAGGCGCGCGAGGCGCGATTGGGCTGATGCGTGCGGATCATGTGGAAAACGTCGCGCAGAACGAAGCTGCGCGGGGCTCTGGCAGCGCGGATGGTGCTCTTGGCCCGCCCAGCGCGGTATGCGAGCCCAAAGAACGGCTGTTCCGGGGCGTCCCTGCGAGGTACGAGGTGTGGGGCCGGCGCGGAGCGCCGGCGGTAGTTTTAATCCCTGGCTTTTTGGAGACCCGTGCGGCTTTTCGTCCGCTGGCGGCGTTTTGGGCGAAGAAGTACCGCGTAATTCTGGTTGATTTATTGGGCCACGGAGAAACGGGTTGTGCGGGATACGTGCACCGCATGGAGGATCATGCAGATTTAGTGCTTGCGGTGGCGCGTGCTGAGGGACTTCGCGTATTTCGGGTGGCGGGGCATTCCTTGGGCGGTTACGTGGCGTTGGCGCTTTTGGAGCGGAATCCGCAGCAATTGCGCGGGTTGATGCTCCTCAATTCGCATCCGTTTGCGGATTCTGAGGAGCGCAAGGTGCTGCGTGAGCGCGCCATGGAAGTGGCCAAAAAACAGAAATCCAGCTACTTGCATGCGGCCATCCCGGCCCTGGTGGCGTCCCAAAATGCCGACCGACTTCGCGATGAATTGCGCGTAATGGCGGAGGCGGCGCGCTCAATGCCCGTTCAAGGAATTTTGGCGGCCCAGGAAGGCATGATGTTAAGGCCGGACCGCTCGGACCTGTTGCGCGTACTACGACCGTTCCCCGTGGTGGTGGTAGCGGGGGTAGACGATCCGGTGATTCCGATGTCCACAACGGAAGCGTTCTGGAATTTGCCCGGAGTTACTCGCCGCGTGGCGTTGCCCGGGGGACACTTGTCTTTTTTGGAGGCGGGGGTTGAGGCCTTGACGTGGTAGGCACAGCACTCCAGTTTGCCGTACTTTCGCACTATGTTGCACGATTTGACGAACAAAACAGCTTTGGTGGGCGGAAGCACCCAGGGCATCGGATGGGCCGTGGCCCTGAAATTGGCCGAACGCGGCGCACGCGTGGTGCTTTTGGCCCGTAACGAAGACCGATTGCGCGCTGCGGCAGCCCAATTGCCTACCCCCGCGCAGCAACAACACACCTACCTGGTGGCGGACTACGCCCAGCCGGACCAAGTTGCCGCCGCCGCAAACGCCTTTTTGGCCGCGGGCAATACCGTACACATTTTGGTCAACAACACCGGAGGCCCCGCCGCCGGCCCCATCTTGGACGCACAGCCCGAAGCCTTTGTGGCCGCTTTCCAACAGCACTTGATCAACAACCAGCGCCTCGCACAGGCCGTGGTTCCCGGCATGCGCGCCGGCGGATACGGTCGGATCGTGAACATCATCAGCACCAGCGTCAAAGTACCCTTGCACGGATTGGGCGTCAGCAACACCGTGCGCGCCGCGGTGGGCAACTGGTCCAAGACCCTGGCCAACGAACTGGCAGCAGACGGCATCACCGTCAACAATGTATTGCCCGGCGCCACCCAAACCGAGCGACTCACCGCCATCATCGACGGCAGGGCTGCCCGCACCGGCCGCACCTCCGCCGAGGTTTCCCAAGAAATGATCGACGAAGTGCCCATGCGCCGCTTTGCGCAACCCGCAGAAATCGCAGCCGCCGTGGCCTTCCTGGCCTCCCCGGATGCCGCCTACATCACCGGCATCAATATTCCGGTCGACGGCGGGCGCACGCCCAATTTGTAGAACCGTCGGAAAAACGCAACTGAAATGGACCTACTCAATTGGATCGACGGTGCCTTCGTGGAACCCGCCACCGGCCGCTATTTGGACAACGTGGAGCCCGCCACCGGTAAGGTGTACGGCCGAATTCCGGATTCCGGCCCCGAAGACGTGCGCCGCGCCGTAGCCGCCGCCAAAGCCGCCTTCCCATCCTGGTCCCGCCTCACGGCCGCCGAACGCAGCCGCATCTTGCTCCGCGTGTCCGACGGAATCGCCGCCCGCCTGGACGAATTGGCCGCGGCCGAGTCCAAGGACAACGGCAAACCCCTGAAGCTGGCCACCACCGTGGACATCCCGCGCGCCCGAGACAACTTTGCCTTCTACGCCACGGCCATCCTCCACGACCACTCGGAAACCCACGACATGGGCGTGTCCGGCTTCAACTACACCCTGCGTCGGCCCATTGGCGTGGCGGCCTGCATCAGCCCGTGGAATCTGCCCCTGTACCTCTTCACCTGGAAGATTGCCCCAGCCCTCGCGGCGGGCAATACCGTCGTGGCCAAGCCCTCGGAAGTCACGCCCGTCACCGCCTACCTCTTGGCCCAAATTTGTGCCGACGCCGGCCTGCCCAATGGCGTTTTGAACATCATCCACGGCACGGGAGCCGGCCTCGGAGAGGCCCTGGTAACCCACCCGGACGTCCCCGTCATTTCCTTTACCGGTGGCACCGTTACGGGTGCCAAAATCAGCGCCCAAGCAGCCCCCCTCTTCAAAAAACTCAGCTTGGAGCTGGGCGGCAAAAACCCCAACATCATCTTCGCGGACTGCGATTTCGACGAAATGCTGCGCACCACTGTGCGTTCTTCCTTCGCCAATCAAGGCCAAATCTGCCTCTGCGGCAGCCGCATTTTGGTGGAGCGCTCCCTGTACCCCCGCTTCCTAGAAGCCTTCACCGAACGCGTCCGCGCCCTCCGCGTTGGCGACCCCGCCAGCGACACCACCCAAGTAGGCGCCGTGGTGAGCGAAGCCCACTTGAATAAAATTCTTTCCTACATCGAACTGGCGAAAGAAGAAGGCGGTGAAGTGCTCTGTGGCGGCCACCGCGTGCAGTTGGACGGCCCGCATGCCAACGGCTTTTTTATTGCGCCCACGGTCATCACCAACCTCACGCAATCTTGCCGCACCAATCAAGAGGAAATCTTTGGTCCCGTCGTCACGGTTCAGCCTTTTGATACCGAGGAGGAAGCGATCAATCTCGCCAACGCCACCCAATACGGCCTGGCGGCCACCGTCTGGACCTCCAACCTCCAACGCGCGCACCGCGTGGCTTCGGAAATAGAGTCCGGTATCGTGTGGGTCAACTGCTGGCTCGTCCGCGACCTCCGCACGCCCTTCGGCGGCATCAAATCCAGCGGCGTCGGCCGCGAAGGCGGCTTTGAAGCGCTCCGCTTCTTCACCGAACCCAAGAACATTTGCATTGCGTTAGCGCCTGGGGCGCACTAATTGCGGGGCAAGCGAGATGTCCAAAAAAGCAAAGGGCGGCCCGGAGGGCCGCCCTTCTTGATTCAGGGTTGGAAAACGAACATTAACACAAAAATCACCCCTTGTCCTGAATCTACTCGTACATTGGAGTAGAGGCAAAAAGAGTGCCAAAGGTTGCAGCGGGGATGTTAATTTTATTTTCCAACCGCCCTGTGGGGAACGTAAATAGGGCTTTTGGTGGAAACTTAGGGCAGGCGAACGGTACGTTCCGCACCCAGAAAAAGGCCGTCGGCCGTGTACGTCCAAATTCGAATTCCGGGCGGAAAATCATCGGTCAAAGGAACGTGGGACGATGCGGGCAGGGTCCATTCCGTCAGCCATTCGCCCGATGCCGTGTGCAATGTAGCGCGCACGGGAAACGGATGAGGATTGGCTGCCGTCAGTTCCCGGCCGTGGGGATTGGGGTACACCACGGGCACGGTATCCGGCAAAACCGCGTTGGGTTCATTGGGCGCACACGGCGTGCCGGGACGCGCTAAGCCCCACAAGGCGTGGCCGTCGGTCAATCGGGCATAAGTGGTTCCTTCCGGAAGTGCAGGATAGCCAAGGACGTCGACGGGGAGGTACGGTGCCAGGGTGTCTGGACGGTACAACAAAACCACCCACTCTCCTTTGGAGCTTAAACCGAAGGGACGGTTGAGGGTATCGGACAGGTCCAAGCATCGGCGCTCGCCCGGATTTACCGTTTGGGAAGGAAAGGGATAAGGGTTGGTGCCTGTGGAGTCGTTGGAAACGGCGTAATTCCTCAAATTCAATGGGGCGCTCCCTTGGTGGTAGAACTCCAAAAAGTCCGGATGGCGGGCTCCAACTTCATTGAAAATGAGTCCTTCGGACCGATGCAGGGGCACGGTTTGCGGGGAACACGGCCAAACAGCAGTGCGGTTTCCGTTGGTTTGGGCCCAGAATTGACCGCTCAATTCATCCGTGTGCAATGGGGGGAGAAAGGACCCCATCCAGCGTTGTTCTTGCGGCTGATAGGTCAACCACGCGGTGTCAGAGACGGCACCGAATGCCCCGCCCGAAGAAGAAGTGTCTGCGTGCCAAATCCAACCCACCCGAGCCACCAACTGTACTCCGTCTACGCCGGTGCTGAGTTCAACGGGAACAGAGGAGCTGGTGCTGCGCACCTGTGGGTTGCGGAACAGTGGTGCCCCGCTGGGGGTGGTCAGTTGCTGCGCGGTGTTGAGGTTTCGTTTGAACAAATACGGGAGGATGCCTTCCTTGGCGTGCGCGCCAATCGTGGCGGTGTAGCCCAGGTTGAATTGCTGAAAGGTGTAGCCGTAGTCTGCTGGACGGTAGGGGTCCAGGGCCGCAAAGGGCGCAATTTGGTCCCGGATTTGGAGGATTTGGGTGCGGAATTCCGGCGCGTAGAGGAGATCGTTGGCAGCTTTGAGGTAGTAGGTGAAGCGCTGGCGCAGCGCCGCATTGGCCATCAATCTGCCGTACAGCGGATAGCCGGTGTTTCCCCACTGGTACACGTTTTTGGAAGTCCAGTCGATGCCAAACCAGTCAATGCCCATCGTGTTGTCCAGGTCGTACAAAAGGAAGTGAAATTTGCCGTCCGACGGATCTCGATACAGGTAGTAGTTGTTGTTGTTGACGGCGTAGTTGTCCCAATGCCCCAGGCTGATTTCCACGGCCAAGGTGAGGAGGTATTCGTTGATGTCCAGAAGGGTGTCCAAAGTGCAAAGCAGATCGGCATCCGGGGTTTGGTTCAAAAGCTGAATGAAGGTGGCCAAGTCGGTGTAATCGTCCCGGTCCGTATTGGTTTTCAACTCGTAGGCCCTTCGTCCGTTGAAGCTGAATTTGTAGTCGTTGGGGTTGGTGGAGCGGAATTGTAGGGGAGCGGGGTACAAACACTTGTAGAGGTTGCCGTCGTCGGTTCCGTACCGATGCTGCACGTAGTCGTCGTTGAGGTGTTCCACGTTGGCGTACACGCCGAAGTAGGTGCCGTTGACGTACAGGGCCACGTGGTTGACGCGGGCGGCGGCGAGGCCCATGCGGCGCGCAAAGTTCCACGAAATCCGGGCGCGAGCCACGGTGGGGTCGTTGTGTTCGCCGTTGAGGTTCAGATCTTTAACGCCTTGCCAGCGGGTGCCGGGTGCAAAGGTGTTGAAGGAGATTTTGAACGACTTTTTCCCGGAATACCGAGAGGTATTGCCCTTCAAGCGGAAGCCCACCAGCCCTACGGAATCGCGCAAACCGTTGCCCTGCCAACGGAATTGAGCGCGCCACTCGCGGTCGGAGGTGACGTCGGACAAAATTCGCTGGAGGGTGTCTGCCGGCAGCCAGAGGTCAATGCGGGGCACGGTGCTGTCCGCGTACACAACCCCAGCCTCAGGGTTGCGAGCAAAAGGGAAGGCCGGGTTTTGGCCCGACGCCGGTTGGGCAGCTGCTGCAAGGAGTCCGATCAAAGTCAGTGTGCTTCGAAACCACAGGGGGAATGAACGAGATCGGCGCATGCCTCTAAGGTAGGGAGGATTGGGGGAAGCTTAGGCCCACTGCGTGAGCTTCTTCAGCTTTGAACGGTACCCCTGCAGGTAGCTGCGTTGGATGCGCTCCTTGAGGAAGGATGCTTGAACGAGTTGCTCCACGGCGTCGGATTTTGAAACCATTGCGGCGAGGATGGCTTGGGTTTGTTTCTCCGGAATGCCGGCGCGGTGCGCAAGTGTTTGAAATTGTTTCGCCACGGTGCCTTGTGCGGCATTCGGCGGGAGCAGCCCAAAATCCAAGGCAAAGTCCCGGTCTTCCAAATGAATGCGGCTGTTCAAAAGGTCGTAGGCCGGACTCAATTTGAAATCTCCTTGGGGCGTCTCGACGATGGAGAAGTTCTTCAAGTGAGCGTCTCCGTTGGAGAATAAATAATTGAAAACAAGCAGTTTATACAGTTTCAACGACTCTACTTTGTAGCTGGGAAGGTACTCCCGCAGGAGTTCAAAGAGGTCCCAATAACTGCCCAAGTATTTGTAGTCTGCTCCGTGCGTTTGCGGGCTCACACCGGCGAGGGAGGCAAAATCTTCCTGCGCCCATTTCCGACCGTCGGGCATCCGATCAAAGCGTTTGGTCAGGTAGGCGGGCGTTCCGTTTCCAAAAAAGATCAAGGCGTTTTCCGCGGTTTCCAGGCCAAATACTTGGCTGGCCAGCTGCATGGTCAGGTGCTCGTTGGCCGGCATCTGGTCCGCGTTTCTAGCAACGCTGGGAATGGGTTTAAGAATGTGTGTGCCCGGCTCGCCTTCCTGGGTCAGTCGGATCTTGTTTTTCACCTGAATCAGCGAAAACTTTTCTTGCACGCCGGAAAGGGAGATACGTGCGGCATTTTCCCCAAACGCATCCGCATCGGCCCCGATGGTCTGCAACGACGTATAGGGCAGCACGTGGCTGACTTTGTTCCCGCCGAACACGCGTTTGATGCATGTTCTGCTGTAGGTGATGAATCCGGTGGCTAGGGTGCCGGGGCATCGCGTTGGTTCCATCTGCGTGGGTTATACGTTTGGAACGACTTTCACCGCACCGACGGTGTCCTCTCCCGCAACCGCCAGCAACAGGCCGAAGTAATCGTCGGGGTCGATCCGTTTGGCGCGGCAGATTAGACGTTTGTTGGCCCCTTCCGGGATCATGTTGAAAAAGAAGGGAAAGAGTGTGTCCGATTCAAATTCCAATGCTGCTTTGGGCAGGGTCAGACTGATCGACGGTTTTCGCGGGTCCATCAGCCAGGAAGGGTCGTAGCTGAAGTGGTAGCCTCCATGATCCAACTGGCTCACGCAACCCGCCAATTGTTCTTTGTAGTAAACGCTCCCGGACCTCACGACCTCGGTAGGTGTTTGACTTGAAGGACCAGCTCCAAGCCGAGTACGTCGGCAAGTTCCGACAGCGTGGCAAAGGTGGGGTTGGCCTTGCCCCCCTCCAGTTGTTTGAGGGTCCGAAGCCCCACGCCGGAAAGGTCCGCCAAGGTTTCTTGCGTGATCTTCAGGGTTTCCCTGCGCTCTTTAATTTGCCGAACGAGATCGTGAAGGGGCATCATACTGCTCGATTTGGTGTAAAAATAGCGAAAAACATGTATATTTTACCAAAAAGAGCATTTAAATGCACTTTGAATCGTTATTTTCTTTGAAAGTCGCTGATAGGTATAAAAAAGAGCAATTTAATGCACCTTTTTAAGCATTGGCTTCAGCTCCTTTTTAAAGTCGTCGAAACCCGCTTAGAATTCGTCGCTCGCGGTTAAACCTCCCTCACTTATAATAGGAGGTTTTACACCTCGTATAAAAAACGCCCAAAATCCTTGCATAATTCGCGGTTTCTGTTTATATATTTGGAGCCCTATGTCAATGGATTATCAGTACCTGGAAATGCTCGTGGCGGCGATGCGTCGAGCCCAAGGAGCGGACATGAAGGAGCTCCTGTATGTGGCGGCGAAGTACACCGGTAAGAACGTTTCAAAGAAAAGTTTGGAGCGCCACCTGCGCATGCTTCGGGAGAAACACTTGCTCCGGATTGAGGTGCGGAAATACCGCTATTATGTAGAGCAGGATTTCAACATGAATCGGTTTTTGGCGGCGTCGGTCAACAACCAGTTTGCGGAAATGGTGCAGGTCAAAGGACAGGAGGTTCCAGTGTTTGATTTGGGGTACTTCAATTTGGGCCACCAAGGGTTTTACATGAAGGACGTCATCTCCGCGTTGAAGCAATCTCGGCGGATGGAGATTGAGTACAAGTCCCTGGCTTCCAACATCTCCAAGCGTCGTATGGTGGAGCCCATGTTCATTCGTTGGTACGCCAGCCAGTGGTATTTGTTTGCGCGGGACTGCGGATTGGGACCGGACGAACCCCCACGCGCGTTCCGACTGGACTGCATCCGGGATGTTCGTTTGGAAGAGCCGTTTGTGGCGCGACCCGAAGATGCCCCGGGGGTTTTTGGACGTCGGTTCATAGGGGTGTCTGGCCACGACGCGGATGCGCAAGAAGTGGTGCTGCATGTGGATGCTCCAGGTTACCGTTGGCTCCAAGCGACGGTTGATTTTGAACAGTTGGACGTGCGCACAATCCCATTGGAGGCACCGCGCGGATGGGTGGAATTGCACTGGACCATTGATCCCAATGCCGAGTTTATGGAGCTGCTGATGCGCTTGCGGAATTCCTTCCGAATCGTGGCGCCTAATTCCCTTAAAATGCAGTACAAGAAAAGATTGTTGGAATTGTTGAAAGCAATCGATTAAAACGTTTACCTCCCCCACTATTTGAGGGAGGTGCTGCCGGAGCTTTGTAGAGCTAAAACACCAACTTTATGAAAGACCAGATTCAAGCGCAGCGCGCACGGCTTCGTCGTGCCCAAGAATTACTCAAGTCTGAATTTATCGGACTGGATTCCATCATTGATTCGTTGATTGATGGGGTTACCGCGTGGGCCTGCATGCCGGAGGCCCAACAGCGCCCTACGATCATTGGGTTGTGGGGGTTGACCGGAGTCGGTAAAAGTTCTTTGATCAAGCGCTTGGCGCACCACATGGAATGGACTTCGCGCCTGAGTATTTTGGACAGCGGGGAGATGAAAGTTTCCAGCAGTCTCAGTACTCGGCTGTCTCAACTGGCCGAAGACGGCAAACTCAACGCGCCTATTTTTCTGCTGGACGAATTCCAGCGCGGGTTCACGGTGGAAGAGGGCAAAGAAGTGTACGGCGAAGGGCTGCTTTGGGAATGGCTGGACACGGGTAAGATGACGGACACCTCGCACATCCATAATTTGGCCTATGCCTTTCAAGAAGTGCGCAAATTGCGCCAATGCGTGGAGATGGGGGTAGGAGTAGAAAAAGGGCGCGTGGTATCGGAAGAGAAGCTCTACCAGAGCATCATGGAAGACCGAGACTACGATTTGCTGGGCGACTTGTTGATTGGAGAAGGCCGAGAGCGCAAGGAGCGCAAACCTTTTTTTGTGAAGTTCCGCACCTTGGAGTTCATTGCCGATCAAAACCCACGTAAATGGAGCACCGCGTTTACCCTGTATCAAGCCTTGTGCCGTTGCCCGGACGGAGCGTCCATGGTGGACCTGTTGGAAGACGAGATCCGAGAGTTGTTGGCTCCACGGGTGTACGACACCCACAACGCGCTGGTGTTTGTGGCAGGAAATCTGGACGACGCCTACGACATGGCATTTGACGTGGAGGTGGATTCGGACGCCGACGTCATGAAATCCCAGAGTCTGGCTATTGGACTTCCTGAGATCAAGTCTGCGCTCCTTCGGCGCTACCGACCCGAACAAATTGCGCGTTTGGGCAACCGGCATCTGATTTACCCGGCATTTGGACGCAAGGAATACGAGGAGATCATTGCGCGCACCACCCAAGAAGTCTTGAGTCGTCACGGCGCGTCGTACGGATTTGATCTGGAGGCCGCCCCAAGTTTATTGGCCGTAGTGTATCAAGAAGGTGTGGCACCTGCCCAAGGAGTTCGTCCGGTTTTGAGCACGGTGGACCAACTGATCACTTCCCGCCTTCCGGCTATTTATTTATCGGCCTGTGAGCTGGATGAAGCTACGGACCGAGTGGTGTTGGAAGGTTGCTCTACGGGGAACATGGAGACCAAGTTTTACCGCGGTGGACGCCTGTTGGCCACGACGTCGGATCGGGTGGTGCTCTTGAACCAAAAAGCCCGCGAGCAAAAAACGCCTGCAACGCGAGCCGTGATTAGTGTACACGAAGCCGGCCATGCCTTGGTTCAATTGTTGCGCACCGGGGTTTTCCCAACCCGCCTTACCAGTGTTACGGCCAATCGCTCGTTGCTGGGGTATTCTGCGACACGTCGGGACTCTGGGGTAAAAGTGCGCACGGCTCAAGATGAATTCGTGAACATGGAGGTGCTTTTTGGCGGTTTGGTGGCGGAGGAGGTCTTGTTTGGCAAGCACCAGGCCACGGCCGGCTCCGGGGATGACATCCTGCAGGCCACTCGCTCGGCGGGCTTGATGATCAAAAAGCGCGGGCAGGGCAGTGTTTATTACCACGGTGACCACCAAGCGTCTGAGTGTGAATGGTCGGTGAAAGCGGAAGATGCAAAGCTGGATCAGGAAGTTGCCGACACCTTGGCCAAGGCACACGAGTCTGCGCGTCAGTTGTTGGAAGCGCATAAGTCAACATTGGTAGCTCTTGCTCACGAGCTCTACGTGAGGGAGACTTTGACCGAAGAGGACATGCGGGCTTATTGGGTTCAAGAATTGGGCTTGGCTCTGCCGGAAGTTCGTGTGCAAAAGTTTGACTCGATTTTAGAGGACGCCTTCCAACAGCACCACGGTCTTCGTCGTGTGGGTTGAGGCGGGTGGTTCCGCGCCGGCTTTGGCTGGCGCGGAACGCACCACTCTTTAGGGGCGCTTCCCTTCATGAATGACATGGGCTTTTAAGGGTTCAAGGAAACAAAGGATTCATGCTTCATTTTACCTGATTTTATTGGGGGAAATGGGCAAGTTTGAGGCGATCATAAAGGAAGTTTGAATTTTGATTTGGAAGTACAGGAAATTTTTCCTATATTTGCAGAGTTCCATCAACAATCCATTAGCAGAATTCAGCTGCAGAGTGAGGGCCCAAAAGGCATAGCACTCGTCAGCCGGCAGGATTGTATTCTTTTCATGCCCCCAAGTTGGCCTTTGGGATTGGCAGAAAGAAGGTAAGCTCACCCCGGGGTGTGTGGCAATCCAGAATTCGTGTTCTGATTGTTAAACCATTAAATTACAAAAGGATGGAACTCCAAAAAATCAAAACAGTCCGCTACGTGTGGCACATGGCGCACCGCGCGTCCTACGACAGCTTCCGAGAAAAGGGGTTGTTGGCCTTTGAATCTTCGAATTCATTGGTCTTCGCCCACCAACGGCTGCGGGACCCCATGCGCATGTATCCGTTAATTTTTGATGGAATTTGTGCCACTATTGTTGATGAACTGAATACCATGGCGGTGCGGATAGACACCCACAGATTGAAAAGAGATTGGTACTTGGATCCCTATCGATTTGAAATCGAATGGACCTCAGAAAAGGGTGATTGGTCTCATTTTAATTTAAGTACTTATGTGTGTACGAAGGGAACCATTTCTCCTGAGTATTTGGACTTTTTTGAATACGGTATCGAGCGGGAAAAGCCTGAGTTTCGTTACCGTCGAACCGAGGGAGCTGCGCACATTAGCGCAATACCGTATGGTCAAGAGTTTCGAAGTTTAGCGGGGTGTCCTCTTTATATGAAACCGATAAAAGAAGATTCCGAATGGCTGAAGTGCGCTTAACTAATTTGGGATTGGTGGTGATGGGAGTCACCACCACCCTACTTTTCTTGGCTACCAAGTGGCATGGATTCCAAGTGTTGTTTGGCTGGTATTTTTTCTTGTTGTTGGGCCGCACGATGTATCGTGCTGCAAAATCTTGAAATCAACCGTCGGACCGCGCTGGGTTCGATTAAAAGTTTTTAACCTAAGTAATGGTGTATGTTGTTGTCTAAATCAGATTTCACCGCCTCGGCAGACTGCCTAGCAAAGTTGTATTTCAAAAAGCACCAGTTCCCAAGCAACTTGGAGAACGGTTTCATGGCCAGCATGGCGCGCGTGGGCCACATGGTAGGCTTTTTGGCGAAGGTCACATTTCCGGGTGGGCGTGAAATATCGATGGCGCAAGGGGCGGAAGTTGCAGCACAGGAAACAGCAGACTGGATCGCCGGCACCGAGTATGGCATTCTGTACGAAGCTACCTTTTTGGTGGACGGCCAAATGGCTCGTGTGGACGTGTTGCGCAAGCGGGGTTCGGTTTTGGAGGTTATTGAAGTGAAGAGTTCCGGATTTGATTCCACGCTTACGGGTACTCCTGCCAAGGATCAGATTAAGAAGTTGGATGACAAATTGGTGGATCTAACGTTTCAAACGCTTTTGGTGGAACGTGCGCAGCCGGATTTTTTAGTGGAACCGGCGTTGTGCCTGTTGGACCGCAATGCGGTCAATCAAATTGAGGGATTGTACGGCAATTTTCGGGTAGTGGAATCGTCCGACGAGGGCCGTTTTCGCTCGAATGAGGTTTTCTACGACGGCGATTTACAGGAACTGCGGGCACAGGAACTGTTGGTCTTATGGCCGTGTAAGGATGAGGTTAGCGCACGGAAAGGCAAGGTTCGCGAGCTTGTAGCGGCACGCGTTCAAGCGCTGAAGGAGATTGATAATTTTGAGGCCTTTCGCAGTCCGCGCAGCATGGCGTGCGCAAAGTGTGCATTCAACATGCCGTCGGAGCCAAAGGAGCGAAACGGTTTTGCTCAATGTTGGGGTAAGGATGCGTCGGTAGAGCCTCATATTTTTGACATCCGTCGCGACAGTTGGGTTTCGCAGTTGCTCAATCCACATGTAGAACAAGGGTTGTCGCGCTTGGATCAAGTGCCTTTGGATTTATTGCAGGGTAAAAATGGTCCGCGGGTCTACGGCATGCCATTGCTTCAAGTTCAAGGAGTCCAAGAGTACTGGGCGCCAGAAGGTCAAGAACTGTTGGATTCGCTGGAGTATCCTTTGTATTTTATTGATTTCGAAGCCATTCGGACCGCAATTCCCTACCATGCGGGCATGTCTCCGTACCGTTCCATCGTGTTGTTTCAATGGTCGTGCCATAGAATTGCATACCGGGGGGCGGAATTGGAACACTTTGCTTTTTTGAATACAGATGCCACACAGCCCAACGAGCGCTTTGTTCGCGCGCTCAAGGAGGTATTGGGTTCAACCGGTACGGTGCTTACGTGGAGCTCCTACGAGAACACGCAGTTGCGCAACATCCTGGCCGAGCTATTGGATTCAGGCTCCTTGGACCACGACCTAACCGCATGGCTTCAAAGCGTCTTGAAAGAGAAGGACGGAGGTTGGAGGCAGGTAGACTTGCACGACGACGTGGTCAAGAAGTATTACTACCACCGCTTCATGAAGAACAGGACCTCCATTAAGGTAGTTCTTCCGGCCATCCTTTTGGAGACTCAACCTCAAGCAAACATTGACCTATTACAAGCTGCCGGACTGTATCAAGAAACGGTTGGCGGCGGATTGTTGGATCCGTACAAATTACTGCCCGGAGTGCACGACGGAACAGAAGCTATGACCGCTTACGACACCATGCTCTATGGTGCCGGAGCAACACAACCAGAAATTAAAGAAAAACTGGCGAATGAATTGCTGGAATATTGTAAATTGGATACGTTGAGTATGGTGGTTATTTTTAATTATTTGAAGTTAAAAAATTAGTAAAGTTTACATTATGACAATGTATTTTCCCAAAATTAATTATCCGTTTTGGCTGAATGTTTGGAATCAGTCCGTTGGATTGAAGTCTACCTATTCAAACATGCATTCGAGAATGTTTCTTCATTTCCAAGGCGATATTATGACCTGTGAGAATGAAATTAATCGTTTAATTGACGCAGTAGGTCAAGATTATTCATCCGTAGAGAACAGAAAAACTGTAGAGACAGTAATCGATTTGATTTATGCTTGGGGAGGGCCTTCAGGGCGCATGTTCTATTTCGATCGTAAGGGCAAATCGAGCCCACGTATTCAAATTATGGAGACCACTAATTTCAAAAGGTACTTCAAAGGAATAGAATTGGCCATGCAGTCGAATCCTTTGGCAGTTGAAACATTTCAGAGCATACCGGGTATTGGAAGTTCATTTGCGTCTAAGCATGCTTTTTTTTGGAGCAAGTCAGCACCGAAACGTTTGATAATCATAGACTCGAAAATAGCTGGCGCATTAGGCTATGTTAATTTACAAGATTTATTCGCGCATAATGAATACACAAAAGTTTTGATTGAATTTAGCCATAAGTCAGAAGAATACTTTGGAAACAACGATGCTTCCAACATCGAGCGAGCGCTATTTGCATTCCACAATAATTACTTTTTAAATAATAATAAGAGTATGCGTCTTAATCCAAAGATCAGTAATGATTTCGAAGAGGCATTCAAATTGTTTGATTTAATGAAAATTATTAATCATTAACTAGTTTAGCACTGTATATTTATAATAAAAAAGACCTAGATGGCCTCATTAGAATCGATACTGTTTTGTACTCTATTTTGCATGGTGAATTAACAATACGAAATATGAATATATATATTGGAGATGGATCCAAAATAAGGTCTAGAATTAGAAACCAACATTGCAGTGGAAATGTTGAAGGATCATCTTTGAGAAAGCACGTAGCTTCAGCTATGGGGTTAACTTTGGCGAGGCAACAAAGAGAGAATGGAACTTGGAGGGTAAGAATTAATTTGCCCACTCCGTTGATTGGTGAACAGCGAATTACAAATTATTTACGCACTGGTAAATGGAAATTTGTTGTATGTCCCGTTGGAATTGAGGCGAAGGACTTTCAGTTCTATGCTATACAAAAGATAAAACCACAGCCGATTTTAAATTCTAATCAAGGCAAATGGCAGGTAGATATGGAATCCATTTATTCGAAATTACTTAATCAACTTATTAATTCCTCTAATCATAGCTATGATCAAACGACTAATATTCCAAATGAACCGGGTGTATACCTGTTTATTCATGAATACAAACCATCCTGATTAATTATAATTGGCCTAATTAAAAGCCGTTTAGTTCTTCTGAAATATTATTAAGACGTATATTTTTTTACGCACACCTTATAAGTATTAATCCACTGTAAAAATGAATGAAATCACCTGCCCCCACTGCACCAAATCCTTTAAGTTGGACGATGCCGGATACGCCGATATCTTGCGCCAAGTTCGCGATCATCAGTTCCAAATTGAATTAGAGAAACGCGAGGCGGAGATGGAGCGCCAACGGCTTGATGCCTTGAAGCTGGCGGAGTCTCAGGCCAATGAAAAGCTGCAGGTTGCATTGAGCGCCAAGGAACGTGAACTTGCAGAAGAGCGGGCGAAGGCCGAGCGCGAGTTGGGCCAATTAAAGTCGCAATTGGACAGTTTTGAACTGCAAAAGTCTCTGGCCTTGAGGGATGCGGTTTCCGGATTGGAACAGGAACGCAACCGACTGGCTTTTGAATTGGCCGCTGAGCGCCAGATGAAGGAGATGGAGGTCAACAATCTGAAGGCATCCCATCAAGAGAAGTTGCGTTCGGAATTGGAACGCAAGGACAACGAGCTTCAGATGAAGGACGAGGCCATCGAGCGTTTGCGAGATTTTAGAACCCGACTGTCCACGAAAATGGTTGGGGAGTCTTTGGAGCAGCACTGCGAGATTGAATTCAACAAGATCCGGACGACGGCTTTTGGTAAAAATGTGAAGTTTGAGAAGGACAACGATGCGTCGGGCGGAACCAAAGGGGATTTCATCTACCGCGAATGGGACGACAACGGCGTGGAGCTCATTTCCATCATGTTTGAGATGAAGAACGAGCAAGAGCAGTCTGCCACCAAAAAGAAGAATTCGGATTTCTTCAAGAAATTAAATGACGACCGCATCAATAAAAAGTGCGAGTATGCGGTGTTGGTTTCGCTTTTGGAAATGGACAACGAGTTGTACAATTCCGGCATTACCGACGTGTCGTTTCACTACGACAAGATGTACGTCGTTCGTCCGCAGTCGTTTATACCCATCATTACCCTGTTGCGGAATGCTGCCCGGAACTCCTTGCAGTACCGCATGGAGTTGGAGAACATGCGCGCGCAGAACATCGACATCACGCAATTCGAAGACCGCTTGAACGAGTTCCGGGAGGGATTTGCCCGCAATTTTGATTTGGCCAGCAAGAAGTTCAAGGCGGCCGTGGACGGTATTGACAAAACCATTGATCAGCTCACCAAGGTGAAGGAAAACCTGCTCAATTCCGAGAATAATTTGCGGTTGGCCAACAACAAAGCCGACGAATTGACGGTCAAGAAATTGACCCGGGGAAACCCAACCATGACGCAAAAATTTGCAGAATTGGGGTCGAAGTGAGGGCTGTGAATGCTAGTTTGAAGCGAGTTCAGTAGCGTGAAATTGATTTGGGTTTCCTATCTTTCCAAAACCAAACCGAACACAAAGTTTTCGTGCAAAATCCCCAACGATGGCCCATTGAGCTGGACGTCCCTGCCCACACCTGGGCATGGGTGCGGAATGCGGTTATGGAACAGGATCGTTTTGTTCAGCCCGTTCGTCGCGGTTTTTTTGCAGTTTTTTACCGAAATACAAGCAAAAGAAAAAGCACTTCGCGTTGGATTTTTGCTTCCAAACGCATTTGGTTGGGCCCACCCTCGCATGGCGAAACCCGTGTTTTTTGGATTCGGTGGAAGTCTTTCGCGACGGGGTACACCCCCATAGATTATCCAATAGCTGCACAGCCCATTCGACCAAGGTTGACTCGGTTTTACCCGTGGAAGCTTGAGATCGACGCACCAACATTTTCTCTAATTTCTGGAACACCACCTACCTATTCCTCTCCCGAAGTATTGAATCCCTCCATTGGCTATTCGGGAGTGAATCTGGATCGAGCATCCCTCCGGCAAGAGCCAGTTTGCACTTTGCCGATTGAAGACTGGGCAAGCATCCGAAAAAGTCAACTAAAACCCTCAGAACAAAAGCACTATGAATCACTCGGACTACTTTAACGGCTACGACCCCAAGAGCGTTAGTTGGTTTACCCGCTTTCTTTGGTGGTGCGCCGGAGCAGACACCTATTTTCTGTTGCGCTCCCCCAAGCAAGACCGCGTAAAGTATGCGGGGATCGGGGGAATCGTATTGGCGACGGGAGCGTTGGCTATGGCTTCCGGCGGCTTTGCCTTTTCCACGGCATTTGGACCAAAGGGAATGGCCGGTTCGGCGGAGTCCGCAAGTACGGTTTTTATGGTGGCAACCGCCCTTTTTGCTGTGGCTTGGGGCATCATGATTTTCAATCTCGACCGGTTCATCGTTTCCAGTACGGGAAAAGGGGACGGTACGGACAGCATTACTTGGAAAGAATTTGGCCAAGCCATTCCGCGGATCATCATTGCTTTGATCTTGGGTTTAACTATTTCTAAGCCATTGGAAATTAAAATATTAGAGACGGAGATTAACGTTGAATTGCGCAAAAAACAACAGGAGAAGTTGGCTGAGTTTAATGAAGCAACGAACAAGCGTTTTCAACAGGACATCGATCGGATTGATGCGGACTTGTCAAAATTGGAGACGGATCGCAACGTATTGGTAGAGCGTCAAAAAGTCGCGGAAAAGGAGTACATCGATCAAATGCAAGGGCGTTCTGGGGCAGCAGGCTTTGGGCCTCGAGCGAAGCTGTTGAAGGAGTTACAAGATGAGAAGCAGCGTTTGGTGGAAGCGTACGATGCCAAGACCAAAACACAGGTAGACAATTTGAAAAAAATGCGGCAAAAGAAATTGGAAGAGTTGGATTACGAGCTCACCCACACCAATATGGAGCAGGCGCACAATTTGGACGGTTTGTTGGCGCGCATTGAAACCAGCCACGACCTCAGTCCGTTGATGGGTTGGATTTTGACGTTGGTTTTCTTGTCCATTGAGATGGGCCCCATTTTCTTCAAAATGATGATGACCAAGGGGGCCTACGATTACATGGTGGAAAATTTCAATTTGAAACAGAACATTGAAAACGGAATCATCCGCGAAGAACACCTCTACGAGGGTAAGGATGGGGCTCTTTTGATGGAAAAATACCGCTATTTGCAGGTGGAGGCTATTCAGAAGGAAAAGGAGGATGCCTTGGCGGCCCAGAAGGAATTGAGCGCACACATTGTGGGCAATTGGAAAACTGCGCAGTTGAAGAAATTGGGGGATCGGCCCGAAGATTTCTACAAAAGCGAGCAAGTTTAAACCATGAATTTTGGGGTTTTCGTCCTGGGTTTGGAAGAAAACCAAATCCAGCAATGCAGCCAATTGGAACGCAGCTTGTACAGCCAATCGGGGATTGGATTTTGGGTGGTGGTGGTTCTGTCGGCTTTGGCCGGGGGATTGAATCTCTACTACATCAACGACTCGTTCTTCTCGGTAGCCTTGGGCGCACTCTTGTTTCCGGTTTTGCTGGGTTTCTTGTACCGCATCTTGTTGATCAGCATCAAACGCCCACCCGGGTATTTTGCGTGGTCCAAATGGAAGCGATGGGTTCCTGATTTTGGAACGGCAGTGCGGTTTTTAATACCATCCGTGATGTTGTTTCTGGTGGCCATGCCCATCGCTGCTTTGCTTCAATTCAATGAGGTGGAGCGCATTGCTGCGGAAAAACGTCAAGAGCTCCGGGCATTGGCAAACGAATCGACTGCGGTAGCTGGATTTACATCTGGGTATAGTACTGATTTGGAAGCTGCGCAACACACCCACTATCCGGTTGCCGTGTATTCTACCTTGATTCAAACGGGTACCACAAGAACCATTCTGTTGTTGGTTTTTGGAGCCTTGTTTTACCCCATCGCGCTGCTTTACTTGATAAAAATGCAAAGTCGGTTTACCTACCAGGATGCGGTCAACACAAACGTTGAAACCAACGCCCGGGGTGCGTATTCCGAGTGGGAGCAAGCACGGGAGCAGGTGCTTCGAAAATGGGGTGCAGAGGCGGCCCCGCACAATTTGTGTTATGCGGATTACCCCATCAATGCCGTTAAAGCGGAAATCTCTAAACCGTATGCCGCGGGAGATGCGGCATTAATTCGTGCTTTATGGCCTCAGAAAAGTTAACCTACCGGTACTTTAAAGGCCAGCTTCGCGCCCAGTTTTCATTGGGAGACGAGGAAAAGTGCGATACGCGGTTTGCGTCCAAGCCTAGTTTCCAGATGTTCCCCATTCGGTTGGAGCCCAAATTCCAGTTGTATGAGGCCCAAGAGATTGAGGAAGTGGAATTTTTGGAACAAGGCGGATGCCTGAAGTCTGCCGACGATTGCAAGTGCCAATTGCACGCCCGTTCCCAAACCCAATTGGTGGAGTGGTCCGGCAACGAGTGGGTGGAAGTGTTTTCTGGAACCAAGACGGAGAACGGCTCCTTGTTGCTTTTGGATCAAGCCAAGGCCTATTGCGCCATGGACCGGTGGATTGTGGAACCCGGCACTTTTTACTCCAAGGACCTAAAGGCAGGAAAGTTAAACGCAGAGGCTTTTGTGCGCGTGGTTAAGGACCGGGAAGAAATCCAGAAAATAATTCTTCGGAGGCCGGATTTATTGCCGCGCGGGGGATTTAATTTTCAACCCACGTCGGCACGTTCTGGATGTTTCGGTGGCACTTCTTCAGGGTTGTTTGGACGGTTGTTTGGCGGAGCGGGTGCGGGCGGCGGCGGTTGCTTTGGTCCTGCCCGGTCCTTGTTTGGGGGCTTGGGATTGCCGGGCATGGGTGCGCCGGGCGGTTGCTTTGGTGCGGCCAGTCAGCCCGGTGGATGCTTTTCATTGGGATGGTTGGGCAGAATCTTGGGTCTTCTGGGGCTGCTTGGATTGCTGCTGTATCTCTTGAGTTCGCTTCAAAACTGCAGTAGAACTGAGGGCAATCAGGTGGTTTACATCCACGACACCGTGGTGGTTGAGGTGGTAAAAGAGCGCGTAGATACGCTGGAAGTTGTGCGCATTGATACCGCGAAGTTTGTGAAGACCAACAACGTGCAAACTACGGACATGGTGGCCTTGCCGAACGTTCAGTTTGAAACGGACAAAGACATTTTGGTGCCCGGATCGTTGCCAGACATTCAGCAATTGGCGGAGTACTTGATTAAAAACAAGCACATCAATGCCTTGATCATGGGGCATACAGACAATAAGGGAGACAGTTTGCACAACGTTGATTTGTCGCAGCGTCGGGCACAAGCGGTCAAAGACTTTTTGGTTAAGCTGGGCGTGGAAGGAAACAGGGTTAAGGCCAAAGGGTTTGGTTCAACCAAGCCAAAAGCCTCCAACGAGACGTTGGAAGGTAGGCTGATGAACCGTCGGGTTGAGGTACAATTGTCCAATACGGTTTTGAAATCGGAAAAAATAGACCGCATCAAGTAGTATGGCCGTCAAGTATTTTGAATCCGATTTCCGATGTGCGGCAAAGCGTTCGAAGGGGCGTGTGGCAGCAGGGGGGAAGGTGCAGTTTTTCGCGCCGGATATAGCGTTCGTATCCCTGAGTAATGTCCGGGAAATTTCCGGGCACGAGCTTCACGAAAAACGAGTAGGTCCGTTTTTGGAAGTTCCCATTGGGGGTTGGTTTGGCACCCGCCTTGGTTTGGTTTTGGGCGATCAACGAATTCTCAATGAAAAGTTGATCAAGTCTGTTTTACTGCACCCCGAATTCCAAGAAAAGGATGGGGGAGTGCGGCACATCCACGGCTTGGCATCTTCCAAAAATTCCGGAGAATTGATTCCGTTGAACGGGCGTGCTTATTTTCAAATTGAGGTACCGGAACCCAAAGCGCCTCAAGTAAAGCCACTTGAAGGAGGCCTGCCCCGCACAACGCTGTTGGGAGGAACGGAGCTGGTCCAGGGTGGCGACGGGCTTGCCCGAGATGTAGAGGTTGAAACAGCCCCGCGGCCCATGGAAGAATGGAACGACCGCGTGGTTCCCGTTTGGAACAAATGGCTGAACCGACTCCTTTTTTTGATTGGGTTGGGTTTTTTAGGGACCGTTCCCATGCTGGGAATGGCATTGCTCAGCGTGCCGTTGTACCGCTGGAGCAGGGCATCCGGCACGTCCACGCCCACAACGGGCATGAGCTGGTTGCTGGGCTTGGTGCTGACCTTGCTCGTAGTGGGTGCTTTTTTTGTGGGTTCACCGTGGGCTTGGCCACTGTTGATTGCGGGCTTTTTAGTGGCCTTGGTGCAACGAGGCGGCAAGCGCAGTTGGTTGGTTTTGGGAGGTATTTTGTTTGCCTTGTTTGCGGTTTTGGCGTATTTGCCGCTCCTGCAATCCAGACTGCAGGAGGGCGCAGCTGACGGTGACGGACGAAAGGCCGTTCGGATCAAGAAAGAACGGAAGGAAGGGGACAACCGCGTTACGGCGAACCACTGGATTGAGTGGGCTTATCCGCAGAAAAATCAACGGAACACCCTGGAGTACCAAACGTCGGAAGAGGAGTACGCACAATCCCTGGAGACCCACGGCCAGGTGGCGGGACTGCAGGCGCAGACCGAAGACGAATTTTGGCAATCGGCCTACCAATTGTTGTTGAAGAACGACCAAAAGAAGGTGGATTCTGTGGCATTGGTGGTGCGGAAGGTTTCCAAACAACGTCGGTACAACCCCGCCCAGACGGCGGAGTATCTCGTTACCATGATTCAGGAGGTTCCGTATGTTTTGGTGCACGACTTGTCTTGCAAAGACGCGGTATTGAAGTACCGTGGATTTGTGGCGCAGTACCACATGCAAGGCAAGGAATGCCTGCCCGATGTAGTAGCCGGCGTGCAGTCGCCTTATGAATTCATGCACAACCTCAAGGGCGACTGCGATACGCGAACGTTGTTTGCGCATGCGGTACTCAACCGCTTGGGCATTTCGTCGTCCGTGTGGGTGAGCAGTGCCTACGGTCACTCCATTCTGGGGGTTGGCGTTCCGGGCAGTTCCAGCAACCGGAAAGTGATTCAAGGAGTTCCGCATTACGCCGTGGAGTTGACCGCCAAGGATTTCCGCATTGGAATGATTGCCCCGGAACAAAGCCAAATGTCCAACTGGAAAGTAGCTATTTACACTAATTTTTAATCCATCAAAATCATGAATGTCCTCATTATTGTTCAAGCTTTTTTGGCGTTTGCCATTGGCATGGCCAGTTTGTTCACCATCTACAAGGTGATGGAGTTGTACCTGAAAAAGCAATTTGAGGTTCAAGAATTAAACATGGCGTTGTCCGTTTTTCAGACGGGGATCCTTTTGGCTACGGCCAATCTCTTGGCCACGGTGGTGTCTCCGGCCATGAATGCCATCCGATTCCTCACGCAAGACGCCCTCACTTGGATGGCGGTGGTTTCCAGCGCCGTGTACTTGATTTCGTTCCTGTTGATTGGCCTAATCTCTGCCTTGCTCGTTACTTGGGGCGGTGTGGCCCTCTTTTTCCAAATCACCAAGGTCAACGAAATGGAAGAATTGAAGAACAACAACACCGCAACGGCATTGATCACCGCTGCCTTCGTGTTGGGCATCTCCATCGTATTGCGCGACTACGTTGGCCACTTGTGCGAGTCTTTGGTGCCGTATCCGGAGGTTTTGAATATTCGGTGATCAAATAATTCATTATGGCATCCAAAAAGATTCTCATCACTGTTGATTTCAACGGTCAATCGGTTCAACCCAACGCAGCGACGGTTGAAAAGTCTGCAACATTGGCCGGTTTCTTATCTGGAGATGTACCGACGGTCCGCATTTGGTAGTGGGCCATGGCCTTTCGGATAGCAACTGCTAGAACTTTTTTTTAAAATGTCTTGCAACATTTGCATGTCCAAGCTCAAATCCGCAACCAACTTTTTCAACTGGGCGTTTTCATCTTCAAGCGCACGCAAGCGCTTTAACTCCGTTACGCCCATATCGCCGTACTTCTTCTTCCAGGTAAAGAAGGTGGCTTGGCTAATGCCTAGCCGACGAGTAATCTCAGCGACCTTAGTGCCCGATTCGTTTTCGCGAATGGCATAAACGATTTGAGCTTCCGAGAATTTTGACTTCTTCATGATGGGTCCAATTTCGTGATTTTTCACTACCCACTGCCCGGGGACTTGGGCCCAAAAACTCTAGTTTAGAAACGTACTAAATCAAGGGAAGAGGTCAGATGGAAAAGGAAGAGCAACAGACAACGCCTGGATTGAACGCTTTTGGCGCACCATCAAGAAGGATCATTTGTACTTAAATCCCGCTGAAACCGGCACGGAACTCTACCAGCAAGTTGAGTACTTCGTCACCTACTACAACAACCGGTACCATCAAGGAATCAAAAACAAACCCAACAACTTCTACATCACGAATTCCATCTCCCTAAACAAAGCATCCTAACCACTGAATAATTAACTTAGCAAAACACAATCCATGGTTTAGATATGGGGAGCATTACAGTCTTAGCTCCCTAGCGGGCAAAAAAAATCCCAAGGACCGAAGTCCATGGGATTGCCTGAGTAGACATTCTGAAGTGAAGGTCAAACAATTGATATCAAAATCGACTGAGCGATTATTCTCTCAATTAAAAATTGGACAATTAAGTATTGTGCACACTCAAGTGATACACACAAGCACCCTAAACCGTAGGATGGGTAACGCCTAATTTACTGGATTACTGATTCCCTTACAAGCCTTACACATAATCCGTTAGACATATGTGTATCAAACTGAAACTCTGATCCTTCTTCGAAGGATTGTGCCCAAGCGCATCCTTCATCGTTGCTTAATGTGCCGCTCCAATAGTCGCCCTCTGTAAATCCGCCAAGTATTTTTTTGTTTTTACGTAAAACAATCAATTCGTCCTTTGTCGGCAATCGCCAATCGTTAAAACCATTTAATTCTTGATTAAAATTACTCGCGTCCTCCCATCGCATTATTCTTAAATCACTCTGAGCAACAACAAGCCCTTTACCATCTTCAATTATTGCAGCAACTATACCTCCAGCCTGCAAATCACCAACGTTAACATTTTTCATTTTTGACCTTTTTAAATTAAACTGACATTAAATATAATACTCCCCGAATTTCAAGGATCAGAGGATATTTCTAAGGAGCTAAAGATTTAAGCAAAGATTTTTTCAAGCCTGAATAGGAAGAATTTGTATCGGTTACCCCACGTTGGTTAGACCTAAACATCTTGATTTGTGCATAGAGTGTTTCGCGTAGGCATTGGTGTCACGGTTGGCAAAGAAGGCCACGATGCGCTCCCCAGAAATATCCTCTGATCCTTGAAATTCAGCAGTACTTAACTTAGTTTTTTTCGAAATCTGGGTACGCTTCTTGAAACTTTTTCAACAAATCAAATCTCCAACCAACGTTCTTTCCTTGCGTTCCACGAGAATTTACTTCGGAAAGCAAAGTCTGAGATATTTTACTTGCTTTAAGAGCATACAAAATCAAAGTACTATCATCGATGTGCTCGCTTTTATTTAGGTATGTTGTAAATGAGTTGTGAAGTTGTTCAGCGTCAAAGAGCAAGTCTTCGATTTCTTCTTTTGTAAAAGCCATAATTAAAGATTTTGTTTGTTATTAGCATAAGCTAAATATATTAATTCTTCGGAAAACTATGTATTCATTCAGTAGGTGCACACGGTGATAATTTTCAATATACAGAAATCAAAATGAGGCAACGACTTGTATTCCCCCCGAAAGATTGAAACAATGATAAGTATAATTTTTGATTTTTTGAGGTCCTCCCCTTGTTAGTAACACTCTTAACTAGAGAATTCGGGGTTAGTTTGATGTAAATATATGAAT
>CAZDDX010000004.1:0-133694 GCA_964504345.1 uncultured Owenweeksia sp.
CAATCCCTTTCGCGACTTTCAGCAAACACTTAGTTCACTTGTTTCGTTTGGGGAGCAAGGCCGGGAAAACATGACTCTAGAATGAACTAGAAGAAATTTTTAATCGGCCGTTACACAAAGAACTTCTGAGTTGCCTCAGGTAATTCGGGCTGCAAAGATAGTAATTATTCCAACACTCGCAAGGACTCTTAAAAATATTTCAAGAACTCCTGAGATTGAGTGTCGAACAAATCGAGACAATGAATTGATTCGATTTTAATTCGGGATAATACAGTCTTGTCAGTGAACTTACCTCATTAAGACGTTTGCCTGATTGAGGGTTGCAAAGATACCTAAAGTTTTCAAACCCACAAGTAGATCATGGGCAACTACATCAATAAATACAAGCGTCTCGCGATATAAGTGATGACACTTTGTAACCTGTAGATGTTTAACTACTGAAAATCAGCACTTCTCGATTGTGATTTTTTTCAAGCACTTTTTTATCAATACTCATCCCGCTATCCAAAGATTGATACTTTTCCCGCCTGAAGCTCCCTGAATAGCAAAGAATCAATCAACACAGACCACTTTCTCCATTTTATTGAGCACCAAGAATAGGGGACGAATTGCACTCGACCATGGTCCTGCAAACATTGCTTTTCCCTGAAATTCTGATCCACGAGTGATCCACACACAGCGCATTGAGTGCTAGAAACAGTATGGCGGGCAAAAAAAAAAGCCTCCCTAATGGGAGGCTTTGTATCGTGTGAAAGAAGAAGTCTTACAAGGCAGCAACGTGCTTCATTAAAGAAGACTTCAGGTTGCTGGCTTTGTTTTTGTGAATGATGTTGCGCTTCGCAAGCTTGTCCAACATTGCTACGACTTGAGGCAAAAACGCTGCAGCGTCTGCCTTGTCGTTGTTTTCACGAAGACGTCGAACCGCATTACGGGTGGTCTTGTGGTAGTACTTGTTGTGCACACGACGCTTTTCGCTTTGGCGGATGCGCTTCAATGCAGATTTATGGTTGGCCATTGTTGTGTTTTTTTTGTTTCAATCGGCTTGTGACCCGTACGGGATTCGAACCCGTGATCTTCTCCGTGAAAGGGAGATGTCCTGAACCGCTAGACGAACGGGCCCTTGAAAGCGGGTGCAAATGTACGCAACGATTCTAAAATTCCAAATCTATCGGAAAGATTTTTTGACATTTTGAATTGGCCGCATCCATAATCTGAGGTATGAGGGTGAGTCTTCATTGCGAAAGCGTCGATCCGAGTAGGGCGAAGGACGCGCTTAGTTTTGAAAAAGGTTTAAATTTCAGGGCATCGTAGTTTTCTCGAACAAGGCTTTCGGAACGATTTGCGTACGCGTTAAGGGTTCGCTAGGCAACCTCAACTAAATAAGAGGAGTCAAATCCCGTGGCTGATTTTTACCTTCTCGCAAGCATCAACTTGGACGAAAACCCAAGGTCTTGGTTGTTCGTTGCTTCAATTGACCACTGACGTCCAAAAATTGCGCTACGGAGACTTCCTCCAGCCCTTCAAACGGAGCGGCCATCAAGTCAAAGGCCATGGCATACAAAATAGCTTGTTGCACCCATTCCTTCAATAAGGCTTCATCCACAGCTCCTTTGGACAAGGCGCGGGTCAACTTGTCGTGCCCTTCCAGCATGGCACGTCCATCCTTATTAACGAGGATACGTCCCAATAAATAACCGGCATCATTAAGTCGATTCATCCGGAAAGAGTCTGCCAAGAAATTGTAAACGTGTATCATTCCAAAATAGGCGAACAATGGATCCGATTTGGCCTCCGGCAGCTTGCGCAAGGGATGGTCCGGGGGCAGCGCAAAGGCATTCGTGTGCACTTGAAAAACGAGTGCGTCGCCGGAAAATCGAATTTCAGCTTCAAACTCACCTCGGTCAAAAAACTCCACCACCACGTGCCGGTCAATGTCGCAAACGGCCGCATTCAACTCTGCAGCAAGTTGAATGAGCACTCCCTTCAGCCGCGCAAACGTACTCAGGACGTTTCGGTGCACCTGTTGCTTGGTGCTGGATTTGGTGGACAATACCTCAATAATTCGATCCGACGGATTCTTTGCCATACATTAAGTGGCCAAAAGCCTTAAAAATTGGGAATGATGGTAACTAATTGAGCCAATTTAACGAACAAAGCCCAGACTTTAGACAACCTGGGCTTTGAATCATGTGCAGTTGAAGCGATTGATCAGTAGGCACGTGCAAAAGCCACGCGTCGGCTTGACGGGTTACCCGTCAAGATGCAAATACCAACCTCTTCCGGCGAATCCAAGGGAATGCAACGGATGGTCCCTTTCGTGCGCTCCTTAATCTTCTCCTCCGTTTCGGGTGTGCCGTCCCAATGAGCCATTACGAATCCGCCCTCGTCCAGTGCCGCTTCGAATGCTTCCCACGTATCGACGGATTTTGTCGTGGAATTGCGGTACGCAACAGCCTTCGCAAACAAATTAGCTTGGATTTCATCCAGCAAAACCGATACCGTAGCCGCTAATCCTTCCATAGGCATGGATTCTTTACTGAGCGTATCCCGTCGAGCCACTTCCACCACCCCATTGGCCACATCGCGCGGGCCAATGGCAATGCGGACGGGGACCCCTTTCAACTCGTACTCGTTGAACTTCCAGCCCGGTTTATGCGTGTCCCTGCCGTCGTACTTAACGCGAATACCCGCTGCACGTAGCTGTGCTTGGAGCTCCTTAGCTACCGCTTCAACTTTTGCCAATTCCTCCTCACCGCGGTAGATGGGCACAATGACCACCTGATCCGGCGCCAATTTAGGTGGTAATACCAGGCCGTTGTCGTCCGAATGGGTCATGATCAAGGCCCCCATCAAGCGCGTGGAGACGCCCCAGGAGGTGGCCCAAACGTGCTCCACTTTGCCGTCTTTGTTTTGGAACTTGACGTCGAAGGCTTTTGCGAAATTCTGTCCCAAAAAGTGGGACGTGCCAGCTTGAAGAGCTTTTCCGTCTTGCATCATGGCTTCTATGCAATACGTTTCCAACGCCCCTGCAAATCGCTCGTTGGGAGACTTTACGCCGCGAAGAACGGGAATTGCCATGACGTTTTCGACAAAATCGCCATACACGTGCAGCATTTGTACCGCCTCCGCAACCGCTTCCTCCGACGTAGCGTGTGCGGTGTGTCCTTCTTGCCACAAGAATTCGGTGGTTCTCAAGAACAGTCGGGTACGCATCTCCCATCGCACTACATTGGCCCACTGGTTAATCAGCAACGGGAGATCACGGTAGGATTGAATCCAATCGCGGTACGTGTCCCAAATAATGGTCTCCGAGGTGGGGCGAACAATTAATTCCTCTTCCAGTTTGGCAGTTTCGTCCACCACTATGCCCTTTCCGTTGGGGTCGTTTTTGAGTCGGTAATGAGTTACCACCGCACATTCCTTCGCAAAGCCTTCCACGTGGGAGGCCTCCTTGCTGAAGTAACTTTTGGGGATAAACAAGGGAAAATAGGCGTTTACGTGACCCGTTTCTTTAAATCGTGCATCCAAGTCTGCTTGAATGCGCTCCCAAATGGCATATCCATACGGTTTGATCACCATGCAACCCCGCACTGCGGAGTTGTCGGCAAGATCTGCTTGTACAACGAGTTCGTTGTACCATCGGCTGTAATCGGTGGCACGCGCGGTAAGGTTTTTGGCCATTGGTACGGCTTTTGTAATGTTATTGACAAAGGTAATCCCTCCTGCGTATGCGACACGTTATTCTTCCCCTTTTTGCTGCACTTTTCGCAGTGGGTTGCAGTTTAGGCAACCCCGCCGAACGCGTTCGATACGACGACGGCATTTATTCTGCACGTCCTTATCCGGTGGACATCCTTGCCGCGGGCAGTAATGCAAACCAACAAGACGCGTCCAGTTACGACAACAACGAATGGAACGGGGCGCGCACGGTAACTCCAACCACGGGCACGCGCTATGCCAACCGGAGTCGCACCCGCACGAACCATTACCACTACTACAACGATCCTTGGACTTCGCCGGGGTACTTCGGCTGGGGCTCAAGTCCGATCGTCTACAACACCTACATCTACCGCCCCTACACCAACAACTGGAACTATTCCCGCGGGTGGTCTACCCGACGCGGATATTCCTATTGGTCGTATGGGTTCAATCCCTATGCATGGAACGGTCCCGGTGGATCTTGTTGGGGGTACAACCAACCGTGGGGAAACCGCGGTTGGGGCAGTCCTTACGGATGGGGAGGAAATCCCTATGCATGGGGTGGTTCCCCCTATGGTAACTGGGGCTCCCCCTACGGCTGGGGTTCTCCTTATGGTTTTAATGATCCGTGGGGTTCACCCTTCGGCTTCAACGACCCTTGGGGTTGGAACGACCCTTGGGGATGGGGGTCTCCTTATGGCTGGAACGGTTACTACGGTTCCAATTACGGAAATCCCTGGTACAACGGTGGGTTTGCCAACAACGGCGGTTCCAACGGCGGCGGTTCCAACGGCGGAAGCGGCTCCAACAACGGTGGAGGTTCTACGGTTGAACCCAGTCGCACGCCTACCCGGTTGGTGGTTGGCGACAATGCGCCTTTGCGGACTCCCCTGACTTCGGTAGATCGCCCCGGACGCAGCACGACGTTGGGCGAAAACACCCCAGAAGTGCGCACGCCTCTGGCCGACAAGAATGGAGAACTTCCAGGTTATTCCAGCCGACCTTCCCGCGATGCGGGCGGGGACTTAACGCCCCGGCCCACTTCTGTACCGGATAAAGGGGTGAACAACGCTCATGCTTGGGAAGAACTCCCAGCAAGGCCCAGCGCACCCGTGCGTGCGACAGAACCCGTTCGGCCCCGAACCGTGGTGCCGTCAAGCCCCGGGCGAAATACCCTTCCCGCCAACGAGCCGCGCCGAGAGGCTCCATCGTACGAGCCCAGACGCAGTTCAACCAACGCATTCGAACCGAGTAGGAGTAATGAGCCTGTTGCATCGCCGAGCCGGCCTTCGGTTGCGCCCAGCCGGAGTACTTCACCAGCGCCCAACCGCAGTTACGAGCCCGCTGCGCCCAGCCAAAGCGCTACTCCCTCCGCTCCCAGCCGAAGCGCCTCCCCGGCCCCCAGCCGGAGTACAGCGCCTGCGCCCGCGAGCCGGCCGACCCCTCCGGCCAGTAGAAGTACGGTTCCGTCCGGTGGAGGACGAGGTGGGATGACGAACGATCGTGGGCATTAATTCGGTCTTAAACATGAAGCAGTTTCTCACTTTGGCGACCGGACTTTCGGTTTTGTTGACTGGAGGCGTGGCCCAAGGTCAATCCTCGGCCGGAATGCGATTTGTGCAGCAAGACCTGCTTTTTGGAGGCGCTCGCTACGTGGGCATGGGCGGCGCAATGAGCGCAGTCGGGCACGACGCGGGTGCAACATCAGACAATCCTGCATTAGGCACGGTCTACCGAGTGGGCCAGTGGGAAGGTAGTTTGGCGCAAACGGTGGCCAACGGAAAGGCTCTATTTGGGGTCCCCAATGTGGCGTACACGCACGTCTTTCAAACCGGTTCTACGCGTTGGGCCTTGGGCGGGTCTGTCATGCAAAATACCCTGAACACGGGCTCGTGGAGCCGAACGGCGGACGAGGGAAAGTCTTGGGTTGGACGCTGGTTGGATCAAGCGCAAGGACACAGTGCAGGTGAATTGATGAGCTTGGGGCTTACAGATGTATTTCAAGCCTACTTCACGTACATCATTGACCCAACGTCATCCAACGTGGACTGGGTTCCTGGGGCGCAAGGCGCGCCTTCCTTTGGGGAGCAAACCGTGCGCTGGACGGAGAAAGGATATCAGCAAATGGTGCACGGAAGTGTGCGCGGCGAACATTTTTCAGTGGGTCTATCCGTAGAAGGTGCTCAACGAACGCGCAACTTGGTATCTGAAGTGCAAGAAGGAGGGTTCTCATCCAGCGGCTTGATTGGTTCGTGGTCTTGGAATACGGAAGAAACCACTCGCTGGACCGGTTGGCGCACACGCATGGGAGCCTGGTGGAATCCCGAAGGGGGACCGTGGCGGTTGGGCTTGGCCTGGCGCGGCATTGGCTTTGGAACGATCCGCGACAGCGCTACGTCCTTGATGGATGCGCAATCCATCAGCAGTTCGGTGGTGGTGAAGCCCATCAAGGTGGTGGACAAAACGGAGGAAGCCTGGAATGCCCCGGGGCAGGTTACCTTGTCCGCAGCGCACGTATTTGGCCGGGACGGACTGGTGAGTTTGGAAGGGCGAGTAAATACGCTGGGACAGTGGGAAGCCCGTACCGGCGGAGAGCTGCGTAAGGGAGCTTGGAGTTATCGGGCCGGATTTCGGTACGTGCCCAATACCACCGGGAAATTTGATTGGGACGGATTGCAACAAGGCAGTTTGGGCGTGGGCGTTCGCGGAAACAAGTGGTTCTTGGACGCTGCATGGCAAGCGACGTACCGCAGGGCTCAGTACACGTCTGCACAATGGGACGGCGCCTGGAACTTGCCGATGGTAGCTACGCGTGCAATGCTTACCTTGGGCTATCGAATTCGATAGTTCTATGAAAAAAGTATTTTTTGTGGCAAGCCTTTTGGCCTTGCCTTGGGGAGCTTTTGCTCAAGATTTAAGCGCGTTTCAGTGGCGAGCTATTGGACCGGCAACCACGTCCGGCCGAATTGCCGATTTGGCGGTTGCGCCGGATCAACCCGACACCTGGTACATTGCGGCCGCCAGCGGCGGCGTGTGGAAAACCACCAACCACGGAGTAACCTTTTCTCCCATCTTCGACGGGCAATCCTCGTATTCCATAGGTTGCTTGGCAATAGATCCCACGAACAGCAATGTGGTTTGGGTGGGAACCGGTGAGAACAACAACCAAAGGTCGGTTGCCTACGGAGACGGTATTTACAAGTCCATGGACGGCGGAAAGTCCTGGAAAAACATGGGTTTGAAAGCATCCGAGCGGATTGGCCGAATTGTGGTGCACCCCACGCAACCGAACACGGTGTATGTGGCTGCCTACGGTCCCGTGTGGAATGCCGGTGGTGAACGTGGCATCTACAAAACAACGGACGGCGGCGAGACGTGGACGCGGATTTTGCACGTGTCGGACCAAACCGGGTTTAACGAAATCCACTTGGACCCCCGCAATCCAGACGTGCTCTACGCCACCGCACACCAGCGCCGTCGGCACGAGTGGACCTACATTTCCGGTGGGCCGGAAAGCGGGTTGCACATCAGCCGCGACGGCGGAAAATCGTGGACCAAAGCGGGCAATGGTTTTCCGGGAGGTGAAATCGGACGCATTGGCATGAGCCTCTCCCCTGTCAATCCGGACGTGGTGTATGCGGCTGTTGAAGGAAGTGGATTCTACCGTTCCGTAGATCGTGGGGCATCATGGAGCAAAATGAGCGATCACTCCACGGCGGGCAATTACTACTCGGAAATCTTCGCCTCCCCGCACGACGTACACACGGTCTACTCCATGGACACGTACGCGCAGGTATCGCGCGACGGCGGCAAGTCTTTTAAAGCCGTTGGTGAGCCTGGAAAACACGTAGACAACCACGCGTTGTGGTTGGATCCCAAAAATCCGGCGCACTTTCTGATGGGCTGCGACGGTGGTTTGTACGAAACGTGGGACAACGCGGGTACATGGCACTACAAACCGAATTTGTCCATCACGCAGTTTTACCGCGTGACGGTAGACAATTCTACTCCTTTCTATTACGTATACGGCGGTACGCAGGACAACTTCTCGTTGGGAGGACCGTCGCGCACCATCAACGACCGGGGCATCGTGAATTCGGACTGGTTTGTAACGCAAGAAGGCGATGGTTTTGAATCGCAAATCGACCCAAGCAACCCAAACATTGTGTACGCGCAAGCCCAATACGGTTGGTTGTCTCGTTTTGATCGTTTGAGCGGAGAGAAAGTACCCATCCAACCGGTATCGCCTCCCGGGGTGAAGCCCTACCGCTGGAATTGGGACGCTCCCCTGCTGATCAGCCCACACGACCCCGCTACTTTGTACTTTGCGGCCAACGTGGTGTTCAAATCCACCAACCGCGGCAACGAATGGAAAACCGTTTCGCCGGATTTGTCCAAGCAAATCGACCGGAACACGCTGCCGGTTATGGGCAAGGTTTGGAGCATGGATGCGGTGGCCAAAAACCAAAGCACGTCGATTTACGGCAATATCCTGTCTTTGGCGGAGTCGCCCGTGAAGAAGGGCTGGCTGTACGCTGGAACGGACGACGGTTTGATCCAGGTGAGCACCAACGACGGCGGATCGTGGACCCGCGTGGAGTCGTTCCCGGGAATTCCCGCGAACACGCCCGTGGTGGACCTGGAGCCGTCGCGCCACAATCCGGAAGTGTTGTATGCGTTGTTCAACAACCACCGCCAAGGTGATTTCAAACCTTATGTATTGAAATCCACCAACAACGGTAAAAGCTGGACCAACATCACCGCTGACTTGCCCGTACGTGGAAGCGTACACACGCTAGCAGAAGACCACGTGGACCCCAATTTGTTGTTTGTGGGCACGGAATTTGGCATTTACTGTTCGCTGGACGGCGGAAAGTCTTGGAAGGCATTGGGCAGCGGACTGCCCACGATCGCCGTGCGGGACATCGACGTACAACGTCGGGAAAACGACTTGGCAATTGCAACGTTTGGACGCGGTTTCTACATTCTGGACGACTACAGCCCGTTGCGCCACTTGAGCAAGGAAACGTTGGAGAAGCCCGCGGCCATTCTGCCGGTTAAGGACGGCTTGGTGTTCCACACGGCAAACCCGTTGGGATATGGGCCTCCCGGATTTATGGGAGCCTCCTACTTTATGGCCGAAAATCCGCCGATGGGTGCGGTATTCACGGTGCACGTGAAGGATGTTCCCAAGAGTTTGAAGGCGCAGCGCCAGGAGAAGGAAAAATCCGGCGTCACGGGTTATCCTTCGGCGGAAGCCATTCGGGCGGAAGACCAAGAGGAGAAGGCCTATCATTTGTTTGTGATCACGGACAGCAACGGCAAAGAGGTGCGTCGGTTCAGCCAGGCCGCTTCCAAAGGCATCCAGCGCGTGGTTTGGGACGGCGAGCTGGGACGAATGGACGGAAGCAGCCGCGGCTCAGAGCCAACTACGACAGCACCGGGCGCTCATTTTGCCCCCGAAGGCAACTATCAAGTTTCCTTGTATCAAGTAGTGAATGGTGCGGGAAGTCTGTTGGCTGGACCAGTATCCTTCCGTTTGAATCATTTGAAAAACGGAAGCACCCACCCCACTACGCCTGCCGACGAAGCAGCACGGAATGCGTTTTGGGCCGACGCCAACAAAACCACTCAGTCTTTGGAATCCGTGGAGCGCTCGTTCCGCGTTTTGAAGGAGCATGTTGGGGAGTTGAAGGCGGGCTTGCGCAATACGCCAGGCGCCTCACTGGAAACGTTGGCGGAGGCGCGCAAACTGGAGGTTCAATTGGCCGCTTGGAGCATTGAACTGTACGGCGACGGCAGCATGAGCAAGCGCGAATTTGAAACGGCTCCGAGCTTAACGGACCGCATGGGCACCGCCACCTGGGGATCCTGGTCCCACCGCTCGGCGCCCACCAGTACGATGGTGAGCGATTTGGCTGCGGTGAAGGCAGGAGTGGCTTCGTTGGAGCCGCAGTTGGCCGCCGCTTGGGCGTCGTTGAAAAAGCTGGATGCGGAACTGGTGAAAGCTGGTGGGATGTCTGTGCTGACGTTTGATGCGGATTGAGTATGCCGCAACGCGCGCCAACCCGCGCGCAGCCAGTTGAAAATGAATCGCCCGCCTCCGGATGGAGGCGGGCGATTTTCGTTGGTACGGTTTGGAGGTTGCGTCTTACCAGCGGTAGACAAAGGCATTGATGGTCATGCCGGCACCTACGGATGCAAAAAGGAGGAGGTCTCCGCGTTGAATTTTGTGACCCTGGTATTGGGTCTTGACCACCAAATCCAAAAGAGTAGGAACCGTCGCGACGGAGGAATTGCCCAGCCACTGAATGCTCATGGGGGCGATGGCGTCAACGTGATCCACTTTCATGCCGTACAAGCGATGCAGGCGTTCAATGACCGCGTGGTCCAGTTTGGCGTTGGCCTGGTGGATGAAAATCTTCTTGATTTCAGAAAGATGCACGCCAGCGTTGTCTAGGGCGGCCTTCATTCCGTCCGGGACGTGGCGCAGGGCAAATTCGTAAATCTTGCGGCCCTTCATCTTGATAAGCATTTCCTTAGGGTCCGACCCCGGTTTGTTGGATGGATTGGACTTCAGGTAGAACGCAATATCGTTTGCCGTGTGGGTTTGCATGGCCCGGCCCAAGATGTTGGAGGGGTTGTCTTCACCCGCTTCCAAAACCACGGCGCCTGCACCGTCGGCAAAAATCATGGAATCGCGATCGTGCACGTCTACGGTACGGGAAAGCATTTCGTTACCAACAACCAAGGCTCGTTTGGCATGACCTGCCAACATGTAGGACTGTGCGGTAAGGACGGACTGAACCCAGCCGGGACACCCAGCCAAGACGTCAAAAGCAACGGCATTGGGGTTGCGAATTCCCAGGCCTGCCTTAACGCGCGAAGCCAAGGTAGGCATCTGATCCGTGTGGCGCGACCCAAAGGCCAAATCGCCGAAATTGTGCGTTACGATGATCAGGTCCAGTGTTTCTGGATCTATCCCGGCGTGCTCCAAGGCATGCGCCGCTGCGCGAGTTCCCAGGGTGGAGCACTGCTCTTCCGGATTGGCCCATCGCCGCTCCCTAATTTCCGTGATTTCTTCAAACTTTTGAATGATGACTTCGTTGGAATGGGGAAAAGGTTGACCCTTTTCGTCGTAAAATTCGCGGTCCAAAAAGGCGCTATTCGGTACGATTTGGTCCGGTATTACGCTGCCCGTCCCAATGATGCTCACGGAGATACTCATGGGCACAAAGGTACCGAATCCCCGCGAAAGACCCGTACCTTTGCAGCATGAATCCACACGAAGGCTTGGAAGATCGGGAAATGGACCACCCCAAAGGGTCGGTGGAAACCCCGTTGCGCGCCGATGCGTTTGCGTTGAGCGACGAAGAAAAAATCGATCGAATTGAGGGCGCGGTGCGCACCATCTTGGACACACTGGGTTTGGACTTAACGGACGATTCGCTGCGCGGAACGCCCCGTCGGGTTGCCAAAATGTATGTCAAAGAAACGTTTGGCGGTTTGAACCCGGACCGCAAACCGTCCTTGAACACCTTTGAAAACAGCTACGCTTACGGCGAGATGCTGGTGGAGAAAAACATTGTGGTGTACTCCACGTGCGAACACCACTTACTGCCGATTGTGGGCCGGGCGCACATTGCTTATTTGAGCAACGAACGGGTCATCGGACTGAGTAAAATGAACCGCATTGTGGACTTTTACGCCAAACGTCCCCAGGTGCAGGAACGCTTGACGCGGCAAATTGTGGCTGCGCTGCAAGAGGCCTTGGGAACGGACGACGTGGCCTGCATCATCGACGCCAAACATTTGTGCGTGAATGCGCGGGGCATCCGAGACATCGACAGCAGTACGGTAACCGCCGAATACGGAGGTCGATTTTTGCACGAAGAGAAGCTTCGTCGCGATTTGATGGACTACATTCGTTTGGAAACGAAATTTGGAGCATGAGCTTGCAGCTGTACAATACCTTATCCGGTCAAAAGGAACCGTTTGAAGCGTTGCACCCACCGCATGTAGGCTTGTACGTGTGCGGACCGACTGTTTATTCCGACGTGCATTTGGGCAATGTTCGCACCTTTTTGAGCTTTGATTTGGTGTTCAGATACCTACAGTTTTTGGGGTACCGGGTGCGCTACGTGCGCAACATTACGGACGCCGGCCATTTGGAGAACGACGCCGACGAGGGCGAAGACAAAATTGGGAAGAAGGCACGATTGGAGTCTTTGGAACCGATGGAAATCGTTCAACGCTACACCGTTGGGTTTCGCGAAGTGATGCGGCAGTTCAACGCTTTGCCGCCCAGCATCGAACCTACAGCCACTGGCCACATTGTGGAGCAAATTGAAGCGTGCAAAGTGCTCTTGGAACGCGGATTGGCCTACGAAGTCAATGGGTCAATCTATTTTGACGTTGCTACTTACTCTAAATCCAACCACTACGGCAAACTGTCCGGTAGGGTTTTGGAAGAATTGCAAGCCGGTTCACGGGAACTGGAAGGCCAAAGCGAGAAGCGCAGCCCCATGGACTTTGCCTTGTGGAAAAAAGCATCTCCTTACCACATCATGAGGTGGCCGTCTCCTTGGGGAGAAGGATTTCCCGGTTGGCACTTGGAGTGTTCCGTCATGAGCACCAAGTATTTGGGCGCTTCGTTTGACATCCACGGCGGCGGCATGGATTTGAAGTTTCCGCACCACGAATGCGAGGTAGCCCAAAACATCGGCTGCAACGGAACCGATGGAGCGCGCTACTGGATGCATGCCAACATGCTGACATTGAACGGCAAGCGGATGTCGAAAAGCACCGGAAATACGTTGCTTCCGGAAGAGTTGTTCACGGGCAACACGCCGCATCTAACCCAAGGATTTGCACCTTCTGTGGTTCGATTCTTTATGCTCCAGGCACACTACCGAAGTGTTTTGGACTTTAGCAACGACGCACTTTTGGCCGCGGAAAAGGGCTACGATCGATTGCTCTCCGCTTGGAAGGTGTTGAACGAGCGCAGTGCTAAGCTATTTGCGGGACCGAGCTCGTGGTCTTTGACCGCGTGGAAAGCAGATTGCCGCTCCGCCATGGACGACGATTTCAACAGCCCCATTTTAATTGCGCACTTGTTTGATGCCGCCAAGGCCATACAGGCGGACGCAGACGGACGTGCTCCTTTAACGGATGCGGACGCCTCTGAACTTCTTGCGGAATTGTCTTCTTGGCTGTTTGCGGTTTTGGGATTGGAAAATCAGGAACAAAGTACTCAATCCTCTGGAACGATTGAGGCCCTTGATGCAGCCATGAGCGCGGTGATTCACGTGCGCCAAAAGGCACGCGCCGAACGCGACTTTGCCACCAGCGATGCCATCCGGGATCTTTTGGCAAAAGGTGGAATCGTTTTGAAGGACGGAAAGGAAGGCACCGAATATTCGGTGGACCGTCGATCCTAGGCAAACCTATGGCCGTGAAACGTTTTTGGGTATGGTTCTTCGCCAGTCCACTTTTGGCGCTGGTTGGGCTTTACCGGTATGTGGTTTCGCCGCTCACTCCTCCCTCCTGCCGGCACACCCCTACTTGTTCTGCCTACATGGGCGAATCCATTCGCGTTTGGGGGCCGTGGCGCGGTAGTCTTTTGGGATTACGCCGACTGAGCAAATGCCATCCGTGGGGCTCGTGGGGATACGATCCTGTGCCCCAAAAACCCGAAGCTGATTTAACTTCCAAGCTCAACTGATTTCACGTAACTTTCCCTCATGTTTGCCACCGCTACACTTACTTGGGCTGCCGAAAACGGTTTGGACCTTGGTTTTTTTACCCTTCGCTACTACAGCCTGCTCTTTGCTGCTGGTTTTTTTCTGGGTTACCGCCAAATGCGGAAGTGGTTCGCCAGCGCCGGATTGACCAACGAACAACTGGACACGTTACTGACCACTATGGTGGTAGCTACCGTGGTTGGCGCTCGTCTGGGGCACGTCTTTTTTTACGATTGGCACTACTACCAAAACCACTTGGTGGAAATCCTGTACGTTTGGGAAGGTGGATTGGCCAGCCACGGCGCAGCTGCTGCCATCTTGGTGGCCATGTTTTGGTACGCCAAATACGTCATCCACAAACCCTACCTCTGGATGATGGATCGATTGGTCATCACGGTTGCATTGGCCGCCGTCTTCATTCGCACCGGAAACTTGATGAACTCAGAGATTTACGGAGACCCCGCGAACTCAGTTGCCCAAACCGTCTTTGCACGGCCGGTTTTGGACTTGATCGACAACCACTACGGTCATGCGCTGACGGAAGCACGCTTGGAGCGGGACGCCAACAGACCGGACCGGGAAACAGACTCCTTGAGTTTGCCGGCCTATCGATTGGTGGTACAACCCGTTGAGGGAATGGGTCCGGGTGAATTGGAGGCGCTTTGGGAAGGGCAACTCATGCCACACTTCCAATCGCGCCCCACAGACCGCATTCATTTTGTGGGTGCCCCGGAAGCGGAAGTTGTTGCTTTGGAAAATGGCGAATTTGCCTTGCCGGGGTATGGCATTCCGCGCCACCCCACCCAAGTGTACGAAGCACTCTTTTATTTGTTGGTGTACGGTCTTATGCTCTGGATGTCCCGACGGGGTTCTTTTGAGGCCGGGGGGCGGATTTTTGGCACCTTCCTGATTGGTGTTTTTGGCTTCCGGTTTGTGGTGGAGTTTTTGAAGGCCAATCAGAGTAGTTTTGAAGCGAGCATGGCACTCAACATGGGTCAGTGGCTTAGCTTGCCCTTGGTTGCAGTTGGACTGTACCTTTTGTGGCAGTCGCGCTCGAAACAACAAAACGGCTGACCAGTGAACCCGGCTCACTGAGTAATTAGCTCATTTTTTTAGTTTTAAACACCTTTTATTTTCTGGCTATGAATCGATTGACGAAACAAGTGGGCACCGCATTGCTCCTCCTGGCTGCTCTTGGATTTGTAGCAGTGCAAATTGGGCCCGCGTGCCAGCGTCAAGAGCCGGAGTCGGTTCAAGACCTCGGAGTTGAGGAGACCCAGGAGGCGTACGAGCCACCGTTTACCCAAGAAGGCGTTGGCGCATTCATCTCTGCATCTAACGGGGATACCTTGCGAAACTACCGCGTGGAAGTTGCCGAGCGTCCGGACGAAGTGCAGTACGGTATGATGTATCGGAAACACATGGATGAGGACATGGCGATGGTCTTTCTCATGGGCGAGGAAACGCAACAGAGCTTTTGGATGCACAATACGTACGTGTCGTTGGACATCGTGTTTGTCAACAGAAAGGGCGTTGTGGTGAGTGTTCAGGAGAATTGCACCCCGCTCACGGATACTCCGCGCCCTTCCGAAGGGCCGGCCAATGTGGTGGTTGAGGTCCCAGGAGGAACGGCACAGCGCATTGGCTTGAAGGCAGGTGATCAATGGGTTTGGAACCGTCTCTGATTTTTTTCTGAGGTCTCAGGAGATTGGAGACCCCCAAAAAAAGCCCGCCCCGATTGCATCGGGGCGGGCTTTTTTTGGTGCCTGAGCAGTGGCGAGCTGTCCACAAACTTAGCGCGCTCTGGAACTTACTTCTTTCCCAAACCGGCTTCCTGCATGGGATTTGCCGGGCGGCCACCGCGTCCAGAACCGGACGGTCCCCACTCCAGGTAGGTATCGGCTGAAGCAGGCCATACGTTGTTCTCGGTGTCAATATCCGCCGTCTCCAATTGGGGGTCCAACTCAATCCGTACGGCCTTTCCTGGCAACGAAAACGTCTTGAGGAACTCATTTTCGTTGCGCAGCCACACCTCGGCCGGAAGACGCTCGTCGATTACTTGGCCGTTCTCCAACGTAAAGCGAATCACTACCGGCATGATGAGACCGCCCTTATTGGTGATGGTCAACTCATGGAAATAAGTACCGGCGCGCTTGGTTGCAGCGGCTTTCTGCGCCTCAGCGTTGGCCTTGGCCAGAGCGGACTCCGCTCTGGTAAGTTCTTCTCTTTTGTAGGCGGAGTTGTAGTAATCAGAAGCCTCCGGGACGCGGTCTACCACTGTGGACGAATTGCTTTTTTGATTCCGACCATACCCAATGTGTGCGTTGCGTCGCTCGCGCTCCGCGTTCACCTTGCGCGCCTTGGCTTCCGCCGGGAAATCAGGCATGGCTGCGATGCGCACCTTGGTCAGTGCTTGGTCGCAGGGTTCCGTAGTGTAGAACCAACCGCGCCAAAACCAATCCAAATCCGTTCCTGAGGCGTCCTCCATCGTTCGGAAGAAGTCTGCCGGCGATGGATGCTTGAACGCCCAACGCTCGCAGTAGGTTTTGAAGGCAAAATCAAACAACTCGCGCCCCAAAACGGTCTCGCGCAAGACGTTCAGCGCGGTGGCCGGTTTCCCGTACGCGTTGTTCCCGAATTGAAGGAGCGACTCCGAATTGGTCATGATGGGAACCTGGCTGTTGGCCGGTGACTTCATGTAGTCCACAATCTTATAGGCGGGGCCGCGTCGGGCAGGGTAGTCCCGATCCCACGCTACCTCCGTGAGGTACTGAACAAACGTGTTCAATCCCTCGTCCATCCACGTCCAATCGCGTTCGTCGGAATTGATGATCATGGGGAAAAAGTTGTGGCCCACCTCATGGATGATGACGCCAATCATGCCGTACTTCGTACCCTCCGAGTAGGTGCCGTCGGGTTCCGGACGGCCGCCGTTGAAACAAATCATAGGGTATTCCATACCGATGTCTGCCGTGTGCACGGAAATAGCGCGCGGGTAAGTGTAGTCTACGGTAAACTTGGAGTACGTGGCGATGGTGTGGGCCACTACGCGTGTGCTGTACTGCTCCCACAGTGGATTGCCTTCCTTGGGGTAGAAGCTCTCTGCCATGACGGTCTTGCCCCCCACCCGAACGCCCATGGCGTCCCAAATGAACTTGCGCGAGGTCGCAAAGGCAAAATCCCGAACGTTCGTGGCTTTGAACTCCCACGTTTTTTCCGATTTGGCACGACCTTTTTCCGCGGCCTCGGCTTCTTTTTGGGTCACGATGAACACCGGTTTGTCCAATGCGGTGCGTGCTTTGGCGTAGCGGCGGCGCTGCTCCGCAGTCAGTACGTCCGACTCGTTCTGCAATTCTCCCGTTGCTGCCACCACGTGATCGCCAGGAACGTGGATACGCACGCGGTAGTTTCCAAAGGGAAGGGTAAACTCGCCCATGCCCAGGAACTGCTTGTGCTGCCAACCCACATTGTCTCCATAAACCGCCATGCGCGGGAAGAATTGGGCCAAGGTATAGAGGGTGTTGTTTTCCTCCTTGAAATGCTCGTAGCCCGACCGACCGCCGTCTTGCATGCGGTCGTTTATGGTGAAATGCCATGCCATCTGCAGCTGCAGCACTTGTCCGGGTTTCAACGGTTGCGGCAAATCCACCCGCATCATGGTATTCACCACGGTGTACTTGAGGGGTTTGCCGTTTTGAGCCATCTTGTCGATGGAGAATCCGCCTGGAAAATCGTAAAAGAAATCTTCCAATCGTTCCGGAGTCATTTTCTCCGGTAGCGGATTGCCGCGCGTGATTTTTTGGTTGACGCTGTTGGGGTTCTTTTCGTTCTGGTCCAGTTGCAACCAAACGTACTCCAATACATCCGGGGAATTGTTCGTGTAGGTGATGGTACCCGACCCTTTCAGCAAGTGGGTGTCTTCGTTCAACCAAACTTCCAAATCGTAATCCGCCTGCTGCTGGTAGTACGCGGCACCCGGGGCGCCACTGGCCGTACGGTAGCTGTTGGGCGTTGGGAGCTCCGTTCCCAATTGCCGGAATTTGGACTGGTTGGTGCGGTCAAACGGGACGGATTGCGCAGTTGCTGACCAGGAGAGGCATAATGCAACGAGCGCTGTGATCGATTTAAATAAATGCATAGGGGAGTAAAATCAGTCAACTAAGGAAGTGCGGAACGAGTAAATAAAGCGACAAAAATAAGGTGCCTCCGGAACAAAAAAGCACCCACTCGCGGGGTTTCCATTTTGCGGCAGACTCCAGCAAGGTTGAAAAAGACAAGGCCACCAAAACCACTACCAACTGGCCCAGTTCAATGCCCGCCGTAAAGGCCAACAGCGTGGAAACATTCAAGGATTCATCCAGCACCATTCCGCGGAAATCTTTGGCAAAGCCCAAACCGTGCACAAGTCCCAGCAGACCGGAAATCCAGGCGCGTCCATATCCTTTGGGGCGAATGGAACGCGGGTGCAGGTTGATCGCAGCCGTCAAGACCAGGGTCAAAAGAATGGCGATTTCAACGGACGATTCCGGCAAAGGAATTCCGGAGGCCATGGTAAAAACCAAACTCAGGGTGTGGCCTAGTGAGAATGCTGCCGTCGCAGCTCCCCACTGCCTCCAGTTTTCTAAGCCATAAACGGCCACTAGGACCACCAAAAACAACAAGTGATCCCAGGCCCTCAGGTCCAAAATATGAAAAAATCCCAGTTCCAAAAAAAGGTTCCAAACGTCCATGATGCGGCGAATCTACGGAATTTGGAGCGTCCAAAAAGTTCCGGACTCCTTGAACGAATGAGACGATCGGAAATCTTGTCGACGAAAATGAACCAAGTGGATTTGTTGCGGCAGGGCTGCGCGCAGGGCGTCGTGTTGAATGGTTATGCTTTTGCCAATAGGATCAACGCCGCGAGATTTCCAGCGCAAAACGGTAGACTCCGGCGATGAAACGCGGTCGATCAGAACCCAGGATAGGTTTTTCTTGCCGCACTGCACCCGAAACTGGGACAAAACCCAGTTTGAAACCGCCGTGTCCACACGGGGCAAGGCGTTGTCCAGCCGAATCTTCGCCGAAGGATGGGCCAAGTTGTAGGCTTGTTCTAAATCGTCTGTGAACAACTTTTGCTCCCATGTCCAAAGCTTGGCTTCCGGAAAATACCGGCACTCCGCCACACCCACGTAGTACTCGTGATCGTTCGATCGAAAGGCGCCGCCCAGGAGCACTGCGGCAACAAGAGCCGCACGCGCCGGTTTTAGGGATTGAAGGAACGCTGTCGCCCTTTGAAAGATGCGGGCACCGCGCCGTTGAATGCTGTCGTTTATCACGGGAGCAAGTTACTACCTTTGAAGCATGACTTCAGCATTTCGCTTGTTGGTTGGAACTGGGTTTTGGTTGGTCGGAACCTTCGATTTGTTTGGCACAGCTGCTTCGTCCCTGTTGCCACTCCCAATGACCTCGGTGCCATCGTTGTCCGTCACGGATTCGTTGGGATACTCCCCGTTTCCCGGAGCCTTGGTGCGCAGAATTGCCACGGCACGGTCTGGCCCGGGAGAATGGGCCTGCGAACCGGCGGTAGCCGTGCACCCCACCAACCCAGCGCAAGCCGTTGTAGGAACCGTTTTGAGCCGCATCCACCGAACGGGTTCTCTGGGCGCTCAGTGGGAAAGCCAAACCGTTCAATCCCCCTTTGGGGTGTACGGTGACCCCGTCTTGGCGTACGGACCGGAAGGCAGACTGTATTTCTTTCACCTGTCGGACTCCGACGGCAAAGGCTGGAAAGGGGAAGGCCTTTTGGACCGAATGGTGGTGCAGTGGTCCGACGACAACGGCGAAACGTGGTCTTCAGGCGTCGGCATTGGTTACCGACCTCCAAAAGATCAAGACAAGGAGTGGGTTTGCATCGATCCGCGCACCGGACATTTGCATTTGACGTGGACTGAATTTGACGTCTACGGCTCCAAGAAAGCAACGCACCGCTCGCGCATTCTATACGCAAAATCAACCGACCGCGGAGCCACCTGGAGCTCCCCTACTGTTCTGTCTCTTTTGGAAGGCGACTGCCGGGACGACGACGGGACGACAGAGGGCGCGGTGCCAGCCCTGGACGCACGAGGCCGATTGCACGTGGTTTGGTCCCGAGACGGTAAGTTGTGGTACAACCGCTCCGACGACGCAGGCGGTACCTGGCTTGCCAAAGAGCACCTGGTTGCAGCCCAACCCGGTGGATGGACCTTTTCCATACCCAGTCTCGGCCGCGCCAACGGTCTGCCTTTCACCGTCTGCCGCGGAGAGGAAGAGGTATTTACCTTGTTTGGAACGCAACAAAACGACTTTGCTCGGCTGTGGATCGTGGTTTCCCGGGATCAGGGCGAGCACTGGCAAACCCCAGTTGAGTTCCGTCCGGAACCCGGTTGCCAAAATGCTTTTTTTGGTGCACTCTCCGTGGACCCCACCACCCAGCACCTGCACGCCATCAGCTACGCACAGGATTCGGAATTGAAGATCCGCACCTACTACAGCCGATCTACCGATGGGGGCCGAACCTGGACGCACCTTCCCCTACAAGCATCGGGATTCACCACCCAGCCGGAAGTCTTTTTTGGCGATTACAACCACTTGGAAGTTAAAAATGGTCAGGTATACGCCGTTTGGACGGAACAACACAACGGAGTCAACAGCGTGTGGTGCCTTTCGCTGAATGAAGTTGCCTTGTTTGGTGAAAATCCGCCCCGACATCCGTAGCGTACCCAACTAAATCGTGCGCACCCGCCCACACCAGAACCTTCGCCTGCAATCCAACTATGATATCGACCCAGCTGAATCTACTATTGGCTTCTACCTCAACCGTCCATGGAGCGTCTTACCTGTCCTATTTGGAATCGGCGGTACGCGCCCATTTTTTAGATTGCAAAACAATTGCCTTTGTGCCCTTCGCACGTCCTGGCGGCCTGACTTGGGACGATTACACGGTACGCCCCGCGGGGGTTTTTGCGGAATGGGGGTTGGAATTGCGCGGAATTCATACGTGGGAAACGCCCGAACAAGCAGCCGCTGAGGCCGACGGTTTTTTTGTTGGCGGAGGCAACACCTTCGTTCTTCTGGACACACTGCAACGCGGCAACTGGATGGATCACCTGAACGAGGCCGTCCTAGGCGGCAAACCCTACATGGGCAGCAGTGCCGGAACCAATCTTGCCGGACGAACCGTCGGGACCACCAACGACATGCCCATTGCGCACCCGACTAACCTCAATGCCTTTGGTTGGGTTCCCTTCAACCTCAATCCGCATTACCTAGATCCGGACCCCCACTCCACCCACAAAGGGGAAACGCGCGAACAACGCATTGACGAATTTCATTACTTCCACCCGCAGCCGGTCTTGGGCCTTCGCGAGGGAAGTTGGTTGGAGCTACGCGGAGGTATATTGGAACTCAAAGGTTCCTTAAATGCGCGCCTCTTTCAAGCCGGATTACCTGCTTTGGAATTGAGCCCAGGCGCCATCCGAGTTGGGGAATAAGCGTACCTTTGTTTCATGAAACGCAAGGCGGTATTGATGATTCTGGACGGCTGGGGCATCGCAAAAGACAAGGCCGTATCTGCGGTTGATTTGGCCCACACGCCCTTCATGGATGGCTTGGTCGGAAACTATCCCCAAGCCCAATTGGAAGCGAGCGGTTTGGCCGTTGGACTGCCGGAAGGCCAAATGGGTAATTCTGAGGTGGGACACACCAATTTGGGAGCCGGCCGAGTGGTCTACCAGGATTTGGTCAAAATATCGTTGGCCGCACAAGACGGTTCCTTGGCCGAAAACCCCGGTTGGTTGCGAACAGTGAACTACTGCAAATCCGAGAACAAACCGCTGCACCTCATGGGGTTGGTTTCCGACGGTGGGGTACACAGTCATGCCGAACACCTTCATGCATTGCTCCGGCTGGCTGAAGTTGCCGGTATCGATCGTGTATTTGTTCATGCATTTACCGACGGCCGCGACACGGATCCCAAAAGCGGCAATGGCTTTTTAAAGGACCTATTGGAGGTTTGCGCTGAAACAGGTGCCCAACTGGCCACCGCAACGGGACGGTATTTCGCCATGGACCGGGACAACCGATGGGAGCGCGTAGCCAAAGCCTACAACGCTTTGGTAAACGGTGCGGGCACACCATGCACCGATGTCCTGCAGGCCCTGAACGATTCTTATGCGGCGGGCGTGACGGATGAATTTTTGGAGCCGTTGGTGTGCGTGGACGATGAGGGCAAGCCTATTGGTGTGCTGCAAGAGGACGACGCCGTATTGGTCTTTAACTTCCGCACGGACCGCGGCCGCGAGATCACCCAAATGCTCTCCCAGCAAGCCTTTATCGAACACAATACCGCCCCACTCCGACTTCATTTCGCCACCATGACGCGCTACGATGCCTCGTTCCGCAACGTGGATGTGCTTTTTGATAAAGCAGATCTTAGCGAGACCTTGGGTGAGGTTCTAGCGCAATATGGAAAGCGTCAATTGCGCATTGCGGAAACCGAGAAGTACCCCCACGTAACGTTCTTTTTCTCCGGCGGACGGGAGGAACCTTTTCCTGGCGAGGAGCGCATTTTGTGCCCTTCTCCCAAGGTCGCTACGTACGATTTACAGCCGGAAATGAGCGCCCCAGACCTGCGGGATGCACTGATTCCCGTTTTACATGCCGGTGAAGTAGACTTCGTCTGCCTAAATTTCGCCAATCCAGACATGGTGGGCCACACGGGTGATTTACCCGCAGCTATTCGTGCAGTAGAAACGGTTGACTCGTGCGCTCAAGCGGTTGTAGCAGCCGGCTTGCCCCAGAACTACACTTTCTTCATCATCGCAGATCACGGAAACGCAGACTGCATGCGTAATCCAGACGGCACGCCCAATACCGCACACACCACCCAGCCCGTACCCTTCTTTGCAGTCGGGCCGGAAACCGCGGACATGACCTTAACCAATGGCGTCTTGGGTGACATCGCCCCCACCGTATTGCATTGGCTGAGCATACCCCAACCCGCATCCATGACGGGCCAAAATCGATTGCATCCGTGAAGTTAAAATCTCCCGACGAAATCGCCCTGATGCGCGAAAGTGCGCTATTGGTTTCCAAAACGCTTGGGCTTCTGGCCACCGAAGTCAAACCCGGTGCCACCGGCCTCCATTTGGACCGTTTGGCCGAAGAATTTATTCGAGACAACGGAGGAATACCCGGATTTAAAGGTATGTACGGCTTTCCAAACACCCTTTGTTTGTCCCTGAACGAAATGGTGGTACACGGAATACCGTCGGACCGCCCCTTTGCAGAAGGAGACATTGTATCCGTGGATTGCGGGGTTGTTCTCAACGGATTTTACGGAGACCATGCCTACACTTTTGAGGTAGGCGAAGTCAGTGAGGACACCCGGAAGCTCCTGCGTGTGACCAAGGAAAGCTTGTACATCGGAATAGATAAAATGCGCCAAGGCAACCGCGTAAACGACATCGGAAACGCCATACAAAAACACGCAGAATCCCACGGTTACGGCGTTGTCCGCGAGTTGGTGGGCCACGGATTGGGCCGGGAACTGCACGAAGAACCTCAGGTCCCCAACTACGGAAAGCGCGGCACCGGTAAACTTTTACAAGACGGACTCGTCTTGGCAATTGAACCCATGATCAACCGCGGCACCCACCGCGTGGTCCAATTAAAAGACGGTTGGAGCATCGTGACCGGCGATCGGAAGCCATCCGCTCATTTTGAACACGATGTAGCGCTCGTGGACGGTAGGCCGGTGGTTCTCTCTACTTTTGACTACATCTACGAGGCACTGGGCCTGCCCAAAAACGACCCCCACTTTGCATGATACGCTGGGCATTACGAAACCTACCTCGTCCGTGGCTCATACGTTTGAGCTATTTGGTTCAATGGGTTGCCCCGGTCCTTTGGGCAGGCAAACGCTTTACAGACCCCATTGACGGGCGGTCGTACCGACGGTTCCTCCCCTACGGATACGGGAACCAAATTCGCGAAAATGCCTTGGCTCCGGGCACCAATTCCTTGGAGCGGCACCGTTTGCTCTGGCTTTACCTCCAGCGATTTACCAACTTTTTCGAAAGTCCCCAACACGTCCTGCACATCGCTCCAGAACAGTGCTTTTACGGACGGTTCAAGCGATTAAACAACCTCACCGTCCTGACCGGAGACATTGAATCGCCCTTGGCGGATTTGCATTTTGATTTACACCACATCCCGTTGGAAGACAATCGGTTCGACGTGGCCTTCTGCAACCACGTATTGGAACACGTCACGGACGACGCACAATGCTTGTGCGAACTCTACCGCGTCCTGAAGCCAGGCGGATGGGGAATCTTCCAGGTTCCTTTTGTTCCTACCCAAATCGTCACGGACGAGGACCCATCGATTACAGACCCTGCCGAACGCGAACGTCGTTTTGGACAGTACGACCACGTGCGAATCTACGGCAAAGACTATCCGGATCGCCTGCGGGCCGCCGGGTTTGACGTGGAGTGCATCAACATGGAGCAACACCTCGCTTCGGAAGATTTTGAGCGCTACCGTTTACCGGTGGGCGAGCCACTCTACATTTGCCGCAAGCCCGTCGCGTAAAGAAAACTCGGCGCTATTCGCACTGCTGTCGTTGCTAAAAACAAGAAGGGCTGCCTCCAACGAGGCAGCCCTTTTTACATAGGCATCAACCCTATTCCGGTTCAACCTTGAATCATACCAGCCAATACTATGGCCATCTTCTCTTCTTCTTGACGTGCTAATTCCGGATCCACCAAAATGCGTCCAGAATGTTCGTCCGTCACAATCTTCTTGCGTTGAGCAATCTCCATTTGACGCTGCGGAGGAATCATGAAATAAGAACCAGCAGAAGCGCCACGTTCAATGCTCACCACGGCCAAACCATTACTCACTTTAGTGCGAATGCGTCGGTAAGCCACGTACAAACGTTCTTCAATTTGAGTTGCTAACTCCTGGCTTTTGGCATCCAAGGCAGCTTCCTCCTTGGAGGTCTCAGCAAGGATACCGTCCAACTCACTTTGCTTGAACTCCAAGTGACTTTTGCGCTCATTAAGTCGTTCTTCAACCGACGCAATCAACTCCTTTTTGTGGGTGATCTTGGCGTCAAACTCCTTGATTTTCTTGTTGGCTAAAACAATTTCCAGCTCTTGGAATTCAATTTCTTTCGCAATAGCATCAAACTCTCGGTTGTTCCGAACGTTGTTCTGCTGCTCTTGGTATTTCGAAATCTTCTCTTGAGCCTCTTTAATTCCAGCCTTCTTGGCTTTGATTTCTGCTTCTAGCTCTTTAATCTCACGACCCATTTTGTCGAAACGAGTCTGTAATCCGGCAATCTCATCTTCCAAATCGCGCACTTCCAAGGGCAATTCCCCGCGAAGGTTGCGAATTTCATCGATTCGGCGATCAATGATCTGCAAGTCGTACAACGCGCGCAGCTTCTCTTCTGCCGTAGTTTCTTTGGTCTTTGCCATGGTTATGAAGTCGTTACAGGATTGGTGCGTGTTTCCGCTCCAAGGACGGCAAAATTACGGAATTTTTCGCTAATGCGGGCAATCATTAATTCAACCGTATGCTGTTCGCTTTCTGCGTGTCCAATGTCCACCAATGCACACCGTGAATCGGCATCGAAGTACCGATGGTATTTGACGTCGCTCGTTATAAACAACTGTGCTCCAGAACGTTGAGCCTGTTCCAACAAATCACTACCCGAGCCTCCACAAACAGCTACGCATGTAATTAATCCTTTGGGGGGGGAACTGTGTCGCATACTCGAAAGGCCTAAAGACGACTTAACCGTTTGAACGGCCTCTTTCCATGTCTTTCCCTCGGACCAATTGCCAACAGCGCCGAACCCAACGTCTTCCCAAAGTCCTTGGTGCTCGTGCCAAAAATGAGCCACAACCTCGTAGGGATGTGCCTCAAAAAGGGCCTTTTCCACGGCAAGTCGTCGTGTTTTCGGCACCAAAAATTCAAGACGTACTTCATTCACTTCCTCTTCCTTTCCGACTGACCCCACCGCTGGGTTCGCGCGTTCCAAGGGCCGGAACGTCCCAACTCCTGGCGTAGAGAAACCACAACGGTCGTAATTACCCACCTTACCGGCACCTGCAGCAAATACCGCTTCACGAACAGCAGATACCGACTCCGTAGGTACAAAAACCGTCAAATTCAACAGCTGTTGCGCCCGGGGTTCCAAAATACGAACCGACTCTAGACCTAACTTCTGGGCCAAGTGCACACTAACCCCATCAGCAACTGCATCCAGATTGGTGTGTGCCGCCAACAAGGCAATCCTGGACTGAATGGCGCACTCAACAGCCCGTACAGCGTCCGACTGCCCTACCAACTTTTTAAGCCCTTGAAAAACGACGGGATGGTGTGCAACGATTGCCTGTACACCGCGCTGAACAGCCTCTTCAACAATGGCCTCCGTAATGTCCAAAGCAACCAACACGCGTTCAACGTGCCATTCTCTGCGCCCCACCAGCAAACCAACATTGTCGTAAGATTCGGCCAAACCAACAGGAGCCCAATCGTTCAAAAAATCAGCTAATCCGCCAACCGTCGCCGTGTATTCCATTTCCTAAAGATACAACGGCACCCACGGCCTCCAAACAGTTTGCAATATTGCGGTCCGCAAAAGCCAACCGATTAAAAACAAAAGGGCCGCCTCAAAAGAGGCGGCCCTTGATCGTACGAACTATTCGTTGCTTACGCGTTGTTGTCCATTTGATCTTTCAAGCGCAACAAAGCATCCAAGTCACCCAGGGTGGTTTTTTCAACAGCAGCATTCACTTCGTTGATTCCACTGTTTCCTGAATTGCTCTTCTTGCCTTTGGACCCACCGGAAGTCTTTTCTTCAGCTGGCATTTCCTTGTGCGTTTGTGCATGGCTCACCAAAATGCGACGTGAATCGCGATTGAATTCCAATACTTTGAATTCCAAAACATCACCAACTTTAAAGTTAGCTCCGTCTTCTTTGGCAGCATGGCGTGCAGGGCAGAAACCTTCAACACCAAACGTCTCAAACAATACGTTAAAGCCCTTGTCTACAGCCTCCGTTACTTTACCTGTATGTGAAGTTCCCACTTCAAATACAGCCTCGTAGTTGTCCCAAGGATTCTCGGAGATCTGCTTGTGACCCAAGCTCAAACGACGGTTTGACTCGTCGATGTCCAATACCTTCACTTCCATGATAGCTCCCACGGAAGTAAACTCACTCGGGTGCTTCACCTTCTTCGTCCAAGACAAATCAGAAATGTGAATCAAACCGTCGATTCCTTCTTCCAACTCCAAGAATACACCAAAGTTTGTGAAGTTGCGAACGGTGCCTTTGTGGGTTGAATTCAAAGGATACTTGGTGGTAATGGAAGCCCATGGATCTGGCGTCAACTGCTTGATACCCAAAGACATTTTACGATCTTCACGATCAATACCCAAAACCACGGTTTCAACTTCCTGGCCAACCTTCACGAAGTCTTGAGCACTGCGCAAATGCGTACCCCAGCTCATTTCGGAAACGTGAACCAATCCTTCTACGCCCGGCTGAATTTCCACGAACGCACCGTAGTCGGCCAAAACCACTACTTTGCCTTTCACGCGGTCGCCTTCGTTGATTTGGGTTGTCAATGCTTCCCACGGGTGCGGGAACAATTGCTTCAAGCCCAATTGGATGCGCGTCTTGGCCTCGTCGAAATCGAGGATAACCACGTTCAAACGCTGATCCAACTCCACCACTTCGCTCGGGTGCGAGATACGGCTCCAAGAGAGGTCGGTAATGTGCACCAATCCATCTACGCCGCCCAAATCGATGAAAACACCGTAGCTGGTGATGTTCTTGACCACGCCTTCCAGGACTTGTCCTTTTTCCAGCTGACCAATGATCTTGCGCTTTTGTTCTTCCAAGTCCGCTTCAATAAGCGCCTTGTGCGATACTACCACGTTCTTGAACTCGTGGTTGATTTTGACAATCTTAAACTCCATGGTCTTGTCCACGAAGATGTCGTAGTCGCGAATAGGCTTGACGTCAATCTGCGAACCAGGCAAGAAGGCCTCCAATCCGAATACGTCTACGATCATACCGCCTTTGGTGCGGCACTTCACGTAGCCCTGTACTACTTCTTCGCTCAAGAACGCATCGTTGACGCGGTCCCAAGCCTTGATGGAGCGGGCTTTGCGGTGCGAAAGCACCAACTGGCCCAACTTATCTTCCTGCTTGTCTACCAATACCTCAACCAAATCCCCAACCTTCAAATCGGGGTTGTAGCGGAACTCGTTCATCGAGACCACGCCCTCAGACTTCGATCCAATGTCGATGATAACGTCGCGATCGGACTTATTGACCACAACGCCACTCACCACTTGGTGTTCAACAGAAGTCGTCAAAGTCGCCTCGTAGCGCTTCTCCATTTCCAAGTAAGCCGCATCGTGCTTGCTTGATGATTCAAACTTATCCCAGTCAAAAGCTTCTTCTTCCTCAACAATCGTCAAGTCCAATTCACCTTCTTCTTCGTCCATTTCCACTCCGGAAACGGCCGCGGGTGCTTCTGCAACAGCTTCTTCTACTTCCGCAACGGGAGCAGGTGTTTCTGCTGCAACGGGAGCCGCTTCTGCAGCTGCTTCCATAGGTACTACCGCCTCAGGGGTAGTTTCTTCATTCTGGTTGAGTTCCTCAGACATCACTCATCACCTTTGTATCCTGCGAAACCTGAGGCTGCGGCCTTCGGCAGGAGGGTTATACGGTTGGTTAACACCTTTTTTGCAGCGCCTCAGGGATTTACCTGCCGCAAAAAAGGAGTGCAAAGTTACGCAAATTTCTTTTTCAATAGCGCGGTTGTTGTAGAACCTGGACGCTCAATAGGGAAACTTAAGGTGCGATCCCAAATGAGGTTGGCCAAAACACCCAACGAACGGGAAACACCGAACAACACGGTGTAGAAATCGTATTCTTTCAAACCGTAGTACATCAATAGCTGACCGCTGTGTGCATCTACGTTTGGCCATGGATTTTTTACCTTACCGGTAGCAAGCAAAATTTCTGGAACAACCTCGTAAATATTGGAGACTACTTGAAACAAAGGATCGTTGGGCATATGCTTCAAGGCGAACTCTCTCTGCGCTGTGTAACGCGGGTCTGTTTTGCGCAGTACTGCGTGGCCAAAACCTGGAACCACCTTACCCTCTGCGAGCGTACGCTTGCAGTAGTCGGAAATTTGATCTTTCGTAGGCGTTTCTGTACCCAACTCTTCCAACATGTTCAGGGTCCAAACCATGACTTCCTGGTTGGCAAGCCCGTGGAGCGGACCTGCCAGACCGTTCATTCCTGCTGCAAAGCTTTGGTAGGCGTCTGAAAGTGCGCTGCCCACCAACTTCACGGCGTGTGCTGATACGTTGCCGCCTTCGTGGTCCGCGTGAATTGTCATGTACAAACGCATCAACTCGCGGAACTCTTCGGATTCAAATCCCAACATGTGGGCGAAGTTTCCTGCCCAGTCCAATTTAGGATCCGGTTCAATGTGTACCCCCTCGCAGTAGGTACGACGGTAGATATAAGCCGCAACACGAGGCAGTCGAGCAATCAAATTCATGGAATCCTCGTACGTGTAGGACCAGTAGTCACTTTTTGGGATTCCTGCTTTGTACGCTTTTCCAAACTCGCTTTCCGTACGCAAAGCCATGATTGCCACCACAAACTGGGTCATGGGGTGAGCTGTAGTCGGTAGGGCATCTATAGCCTTAAAAACGTGTTGCGGTACAATGGCCCGACGCGCCCAACTGTTGCTCAAACGACGAACGTCATCATCTGTGGGCATCTCGTCCATGAGCATCAAATAGAACAACCCTTCCGGCAACGGCTCTTCGCCCCCGGGGTACTTCGGTAATTTTTCTTGCAACTCAGGAATGCTGTACCCGCGAAAACGAATGCCTTCTTCGGCGTCTAATTTCGACGTTTCGCAAATCAGGGCCAGCATGCCGCGCATGCCTTGATACAGTTGAGCCACTGTGATTTGACCGACCACTTCATCGCCTTTTTCGGTAATGAACTGTTTTACTTCGGCTACAGCACCCGGGATTTTGGATGCAAAGTGCTCTTTTAAGCGGTCCATGTTGTTTTGGATTAGATAGTGTTTTTGAACAAGGGTTGATTATCGCAAATTTCTTCCAGGATAAATAGCCTGATCGCCCAACATTTCTTCGATGCGAAGCAACTGGTTGTACTTCGCCATGCGGTCGGAACGACTGGCGGATCCCGTTTTGATTTGGCCCGTACCCAAGGCTACAGCCAAATCTGCAATGGTGGTGTCTTCTGTTTCGCCCGATCGATGGCTCATGATGCTGGTGTAGGCATTTCGCTGTGCGCGCTGAACGGTATTGATGGTCTCCGTAAGGGTTCCAATTTGGTTGACCTTGATCAGAATCGAATTCGCGATGCCTTCTTGAATGCCTCGCGCCAAGCGGGTTTCGTTGGTGACAAATAAATCATCCCCAACCAATTGCACCTTAGCACCCAATTTCTCCGTGAGTTGCTTCCAGCCGGCCCAATCGTCCTCCGCCAAGCCGTCTTCAATGCTCAAAATGGGGTAACGATTGCACCAGTCGGCCCAGTAACTGACCACGTCCGTAGAAGACATCTGCACCCCACTGCTCTTCTTAAAGGTGTAGAGTCCGGTTTTCTCGTCGTACAATTCCGTCATGGCCGCATCCATGGCGATTAAAACGTCGTCACCAGGTTTGTAACCAGCCTTTTCAATGGCCACCAAGACCGTTTCAATCGCTTCTTCGTTGGACCGGATGTTGGGCGCAAAACCGCCTTCATCACCCACGTTGGTGCTGTAACCTTTGGCCTTTAAAACACCCTTTAAATGGTGGAAAATTTCCGTACCCATGCGCAAGGCATGCGAAAAGCTCTCCGCCCCTACCGGCATCACCATGAACTCCTGGAAATCAATGGCATTGTCCGCATGTGCACCTCCGTTGAGGATGTTCATCATGGGCACCGGCAAGGTCCGCGCATTGGAACCTCCAACGTAGTTGAATAAGGGCATTCCGGCCTCTTCTGCAGCTGCCTTGGCCACTGCAAGACTCACCGCCAATAAAGCATTAGCACCCAACTTAGACTTATTCTCCGTGCCGTCCAGTTCCAACAAGGCAGCGTCCAATGCCGGCTGGTCAAATACAGACATTCCCTCAATCGCTTCAGCTAGTTCACTGTTGACGTTATCGACTGCTTTCAACACCCCTCGTCCCAAATAGACCTGGGAATCGCCGTCGCGTAATTCAACCGCTTCGTGCGCACCAGTAGATGCTCCCGAGGGCACGGCCGCACGTCCAAAGGCACCATTTTCAGTTACTACATCAACCTCGACCGTCGGATTTCCTCGAGAGTCCAAAATTTGGCGCGCGTGCACCGCTGCAATTAAAGCCATGGATTAGTGTTGTTGATTCATTAAAGATGCAAACTGCGTAAACAAATAGCGGGAATCGTGAGGCCCTGGAGCCGCTTCGGGATGGTACTGCACGCTGAATACAGGTTTATCTGTTCTGCGAATTCCCGCGACCGTACCGTCGTTCAAATGCACGTGCGTCAATTCAACCATCGGATGATCAACAACATCCTCCATTGAAACGGCAAAACCGTGATTCTGTGAAGTAATCTCCCCTTTACCGGTTAACACATTTTTCACAGGATGGTTGATCCCTCGGTGGCCGTTGTGCATTTTATACGTTCTTAGACCTGACGCCAACGCAATCATTTGGTGACCCAAGCAAATCCCAAAAACGGGCTTGCCACTTTCTACAATCTCCCGTACAGTATCTACCACCTCCGGTGATGCTGCAGGATCACCAGGTCCATTGGACAAGAAGAACCCATCCGGAGAATCGGAAGCCAGTACCGAATAAGGGGTGTTGTAGGGATATAAATCAACGGAAATACCTTCAGCATTGAGACGTCGGATGATGTTCTCCTTGATCCCAAAATCCAACGCAGCTACTCGGTACGCGGAACCTTCCACGTGTGCTCTACGAACCTCACTGGTGCTTACCTGGGGCAACAATTCCAACCCATCCATAGAAGGAACTTTCTCCAAACGTGCTAAAAGTTCAGACACATCTTCAATCTCCGTAGAAACTATAGCATTCATGGTACCTGCCTGACGAATGTGTCGAACCAATGCCCGAGTATCTACATCCGAAATGGCAACCTTTCCTTGTTCTGCAAAAAGCTCTGCCAAAGTCCTGGTATTGCCGGGGCGTGTTTGCACGCTGCTGAAGGATTTACAAATCAATCCTGATATTTGAACCCGATTGCTTTCCCCTTCATCGTTGTGTACTCCATAATTCCCGATGTGGGACGTTGCCGTTACCATCAACTGACCCAAGTAACTGGGGTCGGTAAATACCTCTTGGTATCCCGTCATGCCCGTATTGAAGCAAATTTCACCCCAAGCGGTACCATCTAAGCCCGTGCTTTTACCGTGAAAAACGGTGCCGTCTGCCAAAACCAATAGTGCGGATCGTCCTTTCATTCTGTCCATTAATTTACGCCTGATTGTTGCATAAAAAAAGGATAAGGGAACACCTTATCCTTTTCTTAAAATGAACAACCAATGAATCATTCTTTGGTTTCTGAATCTTCGCTCGAAGCGGCCTCATCAACAACAGGAGCCTCCAAAACAGGAGTTTCTTCAACTGCTGCCGCTTCCACCACAGGTGCCGCAACTACGGCCTCTGCAACAACATCAGCTTTTTTGCGTCCGCGACGTGTACCCTTCTTAGCAACCTTGTCTGCGCCGTAAACTTCATTGAAGTCCACCAGCTCAATCATGGCCATTTCGGCGTTGTCACCCAAACGATTGCCCGTCTTGATGATGCGGGTGTAGCCTCCGGGGCGATCACCAACTTTTACAGCAACCTCTCGGAACAACTCCGTAACCGCTTCTTTGCTCTTCAAATAAGCAAAAACAGTACGACGATTGTGGGTACTGTCCACCTTTGACTTAGTCACCAAAGGCTCAACGTACTTCTTCAATTCTTTGGCCTTCGCCAAAGTCGTATTGATTCGCTTGTGCTCGATTAATGAATTCGCTAAGTTCATCAACAACGCCTTGCGGTGCGATGCTGTGCGGCCCAAGTGATTGAATTTCTTACCGTGTCTCATTACTCTTTTTCCAATTTGTATTTCGTAACATCCATGCCGAATACCAGACCTTTGGTCTCCACCAACTCATCCAATTCGGTTAAACTTTTCTTGCCAAAGTTTCTGAACTTCATCAAGTCTTGCTTGGTGTAGGTAACCAAGTCTGCCAAGGTCTCAACCTCAGCCGCCTTCAAACAATTCAAAGCACGCACACTCAAATCGAGATCGGTTAATTTCGTCTTCAACAATTGACGCATGTGAAGAATCTCCTCATCAAACGATTCCGTTTCTACAACAACCTTCTCTTCTGACTTGATGCGTTCATCGGTGAACAAAGAAAAATGCTCAATCAAGATGTTCGCCGCTTCAGTAACTGCGTGCTGGGGATGAATACTACCGTCGGTTTGTACATCCAAAACCAACTTTTCAAAGTCCGTTTTCTGTTCAACCCGGTAGTTTTCAATGCTGTACTTTACGTTTTTAATCGGAGTATAAATGGAATCCAATGCGATGGTACCCTTTACAGCTTCTGAACGCTTATTCTCCTCTGCTCCAACGTATCCGCGGCCTTTCTCAATGGTTAATTCCATCTCGATCTTTACGCTGGATTCCATATGGCAGATTACCAAATCAGGATTCAGCACTTGAAAGGCAGCCGTGAATTTCCCTAAATCACCAGCAGTAAACTGCTCTTGACCGGAAATACTCACCTTTACCGTTTCGCCTTCGCTTGCATCGATTTGACGCTTCAAACGAACTTGCTTCAGATTCAGAACGATTTCGGTCACGTCTTCCACCACACCCTTCAGGGTCGAGAACTCGTGATCCACTCCGGAAATGCGTACCGAAGTAAACGCATAGCCTTCGAGCGAGCTTAACAAAACCCGGCGAAGGGCATTGCCAATCGTGAGACCAAAGCCAGGCTCCAAGGGACGAAACTCGAATTGACCTTCGGTTTCGGTTGCAGCATTGACAATGACCTTTTCGGGCTTTTGAAAGGAAAGAATGGCCATAATCGTTTATTTAGAATACAATTCGACGATCAATTGCTCTTTGATGTTCTCAGGGATCAAATCACGCGAAGGTACACCTGTAAAGGTTCCCATTTGCGTTGCATCGTTCCACTGCAACCAAGAGTACTCACCGCGTCGACCGGACAAGGAATCAGCAATAACCTCCATCGATTTTGACTTCTCACGAACTGAAATCACATCGCCAGACTTTACCTGGTAGGAAGGAATGTTGAGCAACTCGCCATTCACCAAAATGTGACGGTGCGAAACCAATTGGCGCGCGCCTCGGCGGGTACGTGAGAAACCCAAACGGTAAACAACGTTGTCCAAGCGGGATTCACACAATTGCAAAAGAACCTCACCCGTAACGCCCTTAGAGCGGTGAGCTTTTTCAAATAAAGTACGGAACTGACGCTCCAAAATACCGTAGGTGTACTTTGCCTTTTGTTTCTCCGCCAGCTGAACGGCGTATTCACTCTTTTTGCCACGCTTCTTGGCAAAGCCGTGTTGACCTGGAGGATAATTACGCTTTTCCAAAGCGCGGTCCGGTCCAAAAATAGGTTCGCCAAAACGACGGGCGATTTTCGTCAATGGGCCTCTGTATCGTGCCATAACTCTTAACTCTTCTGATTAATGATTATACGCGGCGACGCTTCGGAGGACGGCAGCCGTTGTGTGGGATGGGAGTAACGTCAATGATTTCCGTTACTTCAATTCCAGCATTGTTTAAGGAACGAATAGCGCTTTCACGACCATTACCTGGGCCTTTTACGTATACTTTCACCTTGCGCAAACCAGCCTCCATGGCAGGAGATGCAGCATTCTCAGCAGCTGTTTGGGCTGCGTAAGGTGTGTTCTTCTTAGAACCACGGAATCCCATTTTCCCAGCGCTAGACCAGGAAATCACCTGTCCTTGCAAATTAGTCAAGGAAATGATGATGTTGTTGAAGGTGCTCGTCACGTGCGCTTCGCCGAAGGCTTCCACCTTCACTTTGCGCTTCTTGACCGTTTTTGTTGACTTTGCCATGAGGATCAGGGATTACTTGGTCGCTTTCTTCTTGTTCGCTACCGTCTTGCGCTTTCCTTTGCGCGTACGACTGTTGTTCTTGGTGTGTTGACCGCGGAGGGGCAAACCAGAACGGTGGCGGATGCCGCGGTAACAACCAATGTCCATCAAACGCTTGATGTTCATTTGCGTTTCCGAACGCAATTCGCCTTCTACTTTAAAGCTATCAGAAATTACCGTGCGGATCTCCTGCAACTGGTCATCGGACCAATTACCCACCTTGGTGTCGTAATCGACACCTGCAGCAGCCAAGATTTCCCGGGACCGGCTGCGGCCGATTCCATAGATATACGTTAGACCAATTTCTCCGCGCTTATTCTTCGGAAGGTCGATACCAGCTATTCTCGCCATTTCGTTGGTTAATTAAATTATCCTTGACGCTGTTTCAGCTTCGGATTTTTCTTGTTAATGACATACAAACGGCCCTTGCGGCGAACAATTTTGCACTCCGGGCTGCGCTTCTTCAGGGATGCTCTGATTTTCATATCTCAGTCGGCAATTAATAACGATAAACAATTCGAGCCTTAGACAGGTCGTATGGAGATAACTCCAACTTTACCCGATCACCCGGCAATAATTTGATGTAGTGCATGCGCATCTTTCCAGAAATGTGCGCAGTCACCATGTGACCATTTTCAAGCTCCACGCGGAACATGGCATTGGAGAGATTCTCCGTAATCACGCCGTCCTGCTCAATTGCTCCTTGCTTTGCCATGACTTAATTTGCGTTTGTGGAACGACCCTTTATCCGACCGCCTTCCATGAGGCCGTCGTAGTGACTGTTCAACAAATAACTTTCGACCTGCATCAAGGTATCCAGGATTACCCCAACCATAATCAACAAACTGGTTCCTCCATAGAAATTAGCCCACTGAGGAGTTAGGTTTGCAATATTTGCGAGGGAAGGAAGAATCGCCAAGAATGCAAGGGCAATTGCACCCGGTAACGTGATTCGTGATAGAATCTGGTCCAAGTACTCAGCTGTATCTGCGCCAGGTTTTACCCCAGGAACAAAACCACCGCTTCGACGCAAATCTTCTGCAATCTGGCTGGTATTGAACTGAATGGCGGTGTAGAAGAAGGTGAAGACCAAAATCAATGCCGCAAAGATGAAGTTGTACCAGAAACCCTGAATGTTCCCAAATATATCCACCAACCAAGGCATCGTGTCCGTTCCTGCACCGCTGTACTGCAATACCGTAATCGGTATAAACATCAAGGCCTGCGCAAAGATAATCGGCATAACACCGGCGGTGTTCACGCGGATGGGCAAGTAACTGCGTCCAATAGAACGAGGAGCAGAATCACCGGATGCACCAGCCACACGTTTGGCATACTCCAACGGCACTTGACGCACCGCCTGAGTAATGGCAATCGCAAACAAGATAACCAAGTACAGCGCTACCAACTCCAGGAGAAATACAACGATGCCACCACCTGCTTCACTCACCTGCTTTACGTACTCTTGCAAGAACGACTGAGGCAATTGAGCGATGATACCAATCATGATCAACAGGCTTATACCGTTGCCAATTCCTTTGTCGGTAATGCGCTCACCCAACCACATAGCGAAAATGGTTCCCGCCGTTAGGGTAATCAAAGCCAGCGTCCAAAACGTTGAAGTAGGCAAAGTCAATCCCACACCTTGGTACATCAAATTGGTGATGTATCCGGGTGCTTGCAACAATGCTACAGCAATGGTAACGTAACGCGTTATTTGATTCAACTTGCGGCGACCACTCTCTCCGTCCTTCTGCATTTTCTGTATGGAAGGCACAGCCAATCCCAACAATTGCAATAAAATAGAAGCTGAGATATACGGCATAATACCCAAAGCCAAAACCGAAGCATTGGCAAAGGCACCTCCGGAGAAGGCATTCAATATGCCAATCAAACCTTCGCTTGCCTGGCTTTGAAGATTGGTCAACGAAGTCGGATCAATGCCGGGCAACACCACGTTGGACCCCAAACGGTAGACCAACAGCAGACCCAACGTCAACAAAATTTTGTCGCGCAGTTCTTGGATGCTCCAAATGTTGCGGAAGGTATCGATCAAACGCTTCATGGAATCTTAATTAAGCTTGCTCAATGGTTCCGCCAGCTGCCTCAATTGCCTTGATGGCTGATGCACTGAACTTGTGGGCCGAGATGGTAACCTTTGCCGTGAATTCTCCACGACCCAAGATTTTGATCAAATCATTCTTGGAAGCCAAGCCGTTCTCAATCAAAACAGCAGCGTCAATGCGCTCCAATCCTTTTTCAACGGACAAGGTTTGCAACACGTCCAAATTGATGGCACGGTACTCCACACGATTTGGATTCGTAAATCCAAATTTTGGAACACGACGCTGAAGCGGCATCTGACCACCTTCAAAACCAATCTTGATCGAAAAGCCAGAACGTGACTTAGCACCTTTGTGACCACGTGTGGAAGTACCACCGCGACCTGATCCTTGACCGCGACCCAACCGCTTGTTGTTGCGAACCGAGCCTGCTGCGGGTTTTAATTCATTCAAGTTCATGATCTAATGCGTTTAGGCTTGTTCAACTTCTTGTACCTGAACCAAGTGTTCTACTTTACGAACCATGCCCAAGATCTGGGGGGTTGCTTCGTGAACAACAGAGTGATTCATTTTACGAATGCCCAAAGCGGCCATCGTGGCCTTTTGGCGTGCGGGACGATTGATCGTACTGCGCACTTGTGTGATTTTAATCTTCGCCATGATGTATCGCTATCAACCGTTAAAAACCTTCGTAATGGCAATACCGCGTTGACGAGCAACTTCGTTCACGTCACGCAACTGATGCAACGCCTCAAAAGTAGCTTTAACCAAGTTGTGCGGATTCGACGACCCTTTTGACTTCGCCAATACGTCGTGTACACCCACGCACTCCAAAACGGCTCGCATTGCACCTCCGGCGATTACACCAGTACCGTGCGAAGCGGGACGCAAGAAAACTCGTGCGCCACCAAACTTACCATCCTGCTCGTGAGGAACCGTTTTCTTTACAATAGGAAAGCGGTATAGATTCTTTTTGGCATCTTCAATGCCCTTAGTAACCGCTTCGGAAACTTCCTTGCTCTTACCCAAACCGTATCCACCGATTCCACTCTCGTCGCCAACAACGACGATGGCGCTAAAACCGAATGCCCGGCCGCCTTTGGTAACCTTGGTCACACGTTGAACGCCCACCAAGCGATCCACCAACTCCAAGCCACTTGGCTTGACACGACGCGAATTTTGTGCTGATTTCATATCAATTGCTTAGAAGTTGAGTCCACCTTCCCGGGCACCGTCGGCCAGAGATTTTACACGTCCATGGTATAAGTAACCACCGCGATCAAAAGCGACTGCGGAGATTCCTTTCGCTTGGGCAACTGCAGCAATAGCCTTGCCTACCTCAAACGCTTGGGTGGTCTTCGCACCTTCAAATGCTTTACCTTTTTTAGTTACGCTGGTAGCCGAACCTAACGTGGTACCGGTAACATCGTCAATAAGTTGTGCGTAAATCGCCTTGTTGCTGCGAAAAACAGCCAAACGAGGACGCTCCGCGGTGCCCTGTACCACTTTGCGAATCCGACGACGGATTCGGTTGCGGCGATCAATGGATGAAAGTGCCATAATCTATATCGCTTATTTCTTGCCTTTACCGGCTGATTTACCCGCCTTACGACGTACCACTTCATTGACGTAACGCACACCCTTGCCCTTGTAAGGTTCTGGTTTGCGGAAGCTGCGGATTTTGGCAGCTATCATACCCAACAACTGCTTGTCGAAGGATTTGAGGATGATTATAGGATTCTTACCTTTTTCGGATTTAGTCTCAAGGGCTACCTCCGCAGGAATTTGAACCATGATGGTGTGCGAATAACCCAGGGAAAGATCCAAGATTTGACCTTGATTGGAAGCGCGGTAACCCACACCCACCAATTCGAGCTCCTTGCTCCAGCCGCTGGATACACCAACCACCATGTTATTGATCAATGCCCGGTACAAACCGTGCTTAGCACGAGTCTGCTTCTCCTCGTTTGCACGAAGAACGTTTACGATGCCGCCCTCTTGATGCAACGTAATGTCGGGATGAATTTCTTGGGTCAAAGTACCCAACTTGCCCTTGACGGTAACCACGGTTCCGGAGACAGAAATCTCCACACCAGCTGGTACTTGTATCGGGGCCTTACCAATGCGTGACATAGTATCGACTTGTAATTAATATACGTAGCAAATAACCTCTCCACCAACGTTGTTTAGACGAGCTTCTTTGTCCGTCATTACACCTTTGGAGGTAGTTACAATGGCAATACCCAATCCGTACTTTACACGGGGCATATCCACTTTTGAAAAATACTTGCGCAAGCCAGGAGTTGAAACACGATCGATACCACGAATAACCGGAGTTTTCGTAGCCTTATCGTACTTCAAGGCAACTTTTACAACACCCTGTGGGCCTTCTGCATCGTGCTTATAGCTTGCGATGTAACCTTGGTCCATCAAAATGCGCGCAATTTCAATCTTCATCTTCGAAGCCGGAGCTTCTACCACCGTATGACCGGCGCGACTCGCATTGCGAATGCGTGTCAAGAAATCTGCAATCGGATCGGTATTCATAACGTCGTTCCTTTAATCGATTATTACCAGCTGGACTTTTTCACACCTGGGATCAAGCCCATATTCGCCATTTGACGGAACGTCACGCGCGAAATGCCGAACTGACGCATGTAACCACGGGGGCGTCCCGTAAGGCTGCACCGGTTGTGCAAACGCACCGGGGATGCGTTCTTAGGTAATTTCTGCAAGGCCAGGTAGTCGCCAGCAGCCTTCAAAGCCTCACGCTTGGCAGCGTACTTGGCTACTAACTTTTCACGCTTGGCCTCGCGGGCCTTCATGGATTCTTTTGCCACGGGTCCTTCAATTATTTTTTAAACGGAAATCCAAACGACGTAATCAACGCTTTGCACTCCTTATCGGTTTTCGCCGTAGTAACAAAGGTGATGTCCATACCGGCAATGCGATTCACCTTATCGATGTCGATCTCCGGGAAAATGATTTGCTCGGTGATTCCAAAAGTGAAATTCCCACGGCCATCAAATCCTTCTTTGACACCACGAAAATCACGAATGCGCGGCAAACTTGCAGTCAACAAGCGGTCGAAGAATTCGTACATACGCTCTCCACGCAACGTTACGCGCGCTCCAATCGGCATGCCTTTACGCAACTTGAAGTTCGAAATGTCTTTCTTTGAGCGGGTTGAAACCGCGCGCTGACCAGCGATGATGGTCATCTCCTCAACGGCGTAATCAACCAACTTTTTGTCAGCTACCGCTGCACCAATACCTTGGCTAAGAACAATCTTTTGGAGGCGGGGAACCTCCATCATGTTCTTGTAGGCAAATTCTTCTTGCAGAGCCGGAACTACCTTGTCCCGGTACATGCTCTTCAAACGCTGTTCCATTATTTAATCGTCTCGCCTGATTTCTTCGCAACGCGAACCTTCTGGCCTTTGTCGTTGATTTTCATTCCCACGCGGGTTGGAGTACCCGTTTTCGGATCAATCAGCATCAAATTGCTGACGTGCAACGGTGCTTCCATCTGAGAAAGACCGCCCTGAGGGCTAGAGGCCGTAGGTTTTTGGTGTTTGGTCACCATATTCACACCCTCCACAACAGCGCGGTGCTGTTTGGGGATCATGCGAATGATGCGACCGGTCTGTCCTTTGGACTGACCTGCAATCACCATTACGGTATCGCCGGTTTTGATATGAAACTTCGCCATCGTTCTATACTTAAAGCACTTCTGGTGCCAGAGAAACAATTTTCATGTACTGCTTGTCACGCAATTCACGAGCTACGGGGCCAAAAACACGAGTACCACGCATCTCACCTGCGGCATTCAACAACACACATGCGTTGTCGTCAAAGCGAATGTAGGAACCGTCGGCACGACGAACTTCTTTCGAAGTACGAACGACTACCGCAGTGGATACTTGTCCTTTTTTAACATTACCCGAAGGGGTGCTGTCCTTTACAGTAACTACGATCTTGTCACCAACGCTCGCATAGCGACGCTTAGTTCCGCCCAACACACGAATGACCAAAACTTCCTTGGCACCGGTATTGTCCGCAACGCGCAAACGGGATTCTTGTTGTAACATCTTACTTTACCTTTTCAATGATTTCAACAAGACGCCAGTTCTTCGTCTTGCTCAACGGACGAGTTTCCATAATGCGGACGGTATCGCCCTTGGTGCACTCGTTCTTTTCGTCGTGCGCATGAAACTTGCTCGTAAAGGATACGAACTTGCCATACTTACCGTGCTTGACGCGACGAGAAACACTTACCGTGATTCCTTTCTCCATAGCCGCACTGGTTACAATACCAATACGCTCTTTGCGCAAATTTCTTTCCATTGCTCTATCTCTTAGTGATTTTTGCGCTGCTCCAATTCTGTTGCTAAGCGCGCAACCAGTTTTCGCGTTGCGGTGATGCGCATCGGGTTCTCCAAAGGAGACATGCGATGGGTACGCTTCATCCGAAACAATTCATCTTTCAATTGTGTCACCTTCGAGGCCAAGTCGGCATCTTTAAGGGCTTTGATCTCTGCTGCTTTCATGATCTAACGAAGGATTAGGCTTCCGTGTAATCGCGACGAACGACCAACGCGGTTTTAACCGGTAATTTTTGAGCGGCAAGACGCAATGCCTCTTTCGCAATATCGGCAGGTACACCGTCTAATTCGAACAACATACGACCTGGGCGAACAACAGCAGCCCAATATTCAACCGCACCTTTACCTTTACCCATACGAACTTCCAAGGGTTTCTTGGTTACCGGTTTGTCCGGGAAAATGCGAATCCACAACTGGCCTTCGCGTTTCATGTAACGGGTTGCAGCAATACGTGCGGCCTCTATCTGACGAGCCGTCATCCATACATTCTCCAACGACTTGATGCCGAAGGAACCGTACGCCAACGTGGTTCCGCGCTGGGCATTGCCCTTCATGCGTCCCTTGAACTGCTTTCTAAACTTCGTGCGTTTCGGTTGTAACATCGCTTAGCTTCTTTGGCGTTCTACTTATTTCTTTGCACCACCACGACGATCGCGGCCTTGACCTGCACCTCCACGACGATCGCGATCACGACCACCTTCGTTCGAACCGGCAGCACCAGTCTTCTTCGCAGGACCGAGCAAGTTAGACAAGTCACGCTTGCCATATACTTCACCCTTCATGATCCACACTTTGATGCCAATCCGACCGTATGTCGTGTGTGCTTCGGAAATGTGGTAATCGATGTCCGCACGAAACGTGTGCAAAGGAGTACGACCATCTTTAAATTTCTCCGAACGAGCAATTTCCGCACCGTTCAAACGACCTGAGATCTGTACTTTGATCCCTTCGGCTCCCATACGCATGGTTGCCGCAATACTCATTTTAATTGCACGGCGGAAGGAAATACGACCTTCAATCTGACGAGCAATGCTGTCCGCTACCAACTTGGCATCCAACTCTGGACGTTTGATTTCGTAGATGTTGATTTGAACTTCCTTACCGGTAAGTTTCTTCAACTCCTCGCGCAGCTTGTCTACTTCCTGTCCACCTTTACCGATAATGACACCAGGGCGAGCGGTAGCTACCGTAACGGTAACGACTTTCAGCGTACGCTCAATAACGATGCGAGATACACTTGCCTTGGTCAGACGTGCGTACAGATACTTGCGAATCTGTGCATCTTCAGCCAATTTCTCACCGTATACACGGCCACCGTACCAATTCGATTCCCATCCACGGATGAAACCAAGGCGGTTGCCGATGGGGTTAGTCTTTTGTCCCATTTTTTATGCTTCAGCGTTTTCGGTGATCACTTGTTTACTACCCACAACGATTGTGACGTGATTGGAGCGCTTTCGAACGCGGTGCGCACGACCCTGCGGAGCAGGAGAAATACGCTTCAACATTCGACCACCGTCAACCATCACAGACTCAACAACCAAATTGCTGTCTTCCATACGCGCAGCTGGATTCTTGGTCTGCCAATTGCTCAAAGCTGAGAGCAAAAGTTTCTCCAAACGAATAGAAGATTCCTTCGGGCTGTATTTCAATACAAACAAAGCCTTTTCAACAGCCATGCCACGAATCAAATCAGCCATGAGGCGCATTTTACGTGGAGACGTTGGGCAATTGTTCAACGAAGCCATGGCAACGCTTTTGCGTGCTTCTTTGCGGGCTTCGGCCGCATTGTACTTACGAGATCCCATGGCTTATCGTTTTCCTTTGTCTTTCTTGTTACCGGCGTGACCACGGAAGGTGCGCGTAGGTGAAAACTCACCCAACTTGTGACCTACCATGTTCTCCGTTACATAAACCGGAATAAAGGTCTTGCCATTGTGAACGGCAATAGTTTGACCTACAAAATCCGGGCTAATCATTGAGGCGCGCGACCAGGTTTTCACCACTGTCTTCTTGTCCGACTCAACATTCTCCGCTACACGCTTCTCAAGCTTGAAGTGGATAAAAGGTCCTTTTTTCAGTGAACGAGCCATGGCTTATTTCTTGCGTTTTTCAATGATGTAACGATTGCTAGCCTTCTTGGGAGTACGGGTCTTGTACCCTTTAGCAGGAATACCCTTGCGTGAACGAGGATGTCCACCCGTAGCACGACCCTCACCACCACCCATGGGGTGATCAACAGGGTTCATTGCAACGGCACGAGTACGTGGGCGACGACCTTTCCAACGGCTGCGTCCTGCTTTACCAGAAACCTCCAAGGCGTGGTCGCTATTACTTACAACACCAACCGTTGCCATGCACGTAATCAAAATCATGCGTGTTTCACTAGAAGGCATGCGCAGAACGGCATAACCACCGTCGCGAGCTACCAACTGAGCAAAAGAACCAGCAGAGCGAGCAATAACTCCACCTTGACCTGGACGCATTTCAATGTTGTGAACAACCGTACCCAAAGGCAAATCCGACAAGGGCAATGCGTTACCTACTTCAGGAGCACTTCCTTTACCGCTGACCAACGTCATACCTACAGTAACACCGCTAGGTGCTAGAATGTAACGCTTCTCACCGTCTGCATAAACCAACAAAGCGATAAATGCACTACGATTAGGATCGTACTCAATGGAACGAACCGTTGCGGGAATGTTTAGTTTCTCACGTTTGAAATCAATCAAACGGTATTGCTGCTTGTGACCACCACCTTGGTAGCGAACGGTCATCTTACCGGTGTTGTTCCGGCCACCACGACTCTTCTTGGAAACCAAGAGGCTCTTCTCCGGCTCAACGCCAGGAGTCAATACCTTATAGTCGTTTACCACGCGGAAACGCTGTCCCGGAGTGATTGGTTTTAATTTACGTACACCCATGACTTACAGGTTGCTATAGATATCAATGGTCTGCCCTTCACTCACGTGAACAACAGCCTTCTTGTACGAAGACTTCTTGCCGGCAAGGGTGCCGCTTTTGGTGTAACGTACCACTTGGCGAGCCGCCACGATGCTTGTGCGTACACTTTCTACCGTCACACCATAGCTGGCCTCAACCGCCTTGCGAATCTGCAGTTTGTTCGCATCTTTTGCAACAACAAAAGAGTAACAATTCTGCTTCTCACTGGCCGCGGAAGCCTTTTCGGTAATGATCGGGCGAATCAGGATGTGTTCCATTATTTCGCGCTTAATGCAGTTTCAATTTTCTCAATCGAGGACTCTACTAAAACCAAAACACCGGCATTCATAATATCGTAAGTGTTTAGTTCTGAGTGAGTTACAACATTCGAGCCCTCAAAATTGCGGGACGACAAATATACGTTTTTATCTGAATCTCCAAGCACTACAAGAGATTTTTTTCCGTGCAAGCCTAAAGCTTGGATCATTGAAGCATATTGCTTGGTCTTCGGAGCTTCAAAAGAAACGTTCTCCAACACAACGATCTTCTGCGCAGCAACCTTGATCGACAAAGCCGATTTACGGGCCAATGCTTTCACTTTCTTGTTCAGCTTGAAACCATAGTCGCGAGGCTGGGGTCCAAAAACACGACCACCACCACGGTACAAAGGAGACTTCATGGAACCGTGACGTGCACCACCGGTACCTTTTTGCTTGTGCACTTTCTTCGTTGTACGAGCAATATCAGCACGCTCTTTCGACTTGTGTGTTCCCTGGCGCTGATTGGCCAAGTACAACTTCACGTCCAAGTATACCGCATGCTCATTGGGCTCGATGCCGAAAACGCTATCGTTCAGAGTCGCCTTGCGACCTGTCTCTTTGCCCTGGGAGTTAAGAATGCTCAGTTCCATTATTTCTCAACAATTACCGTAGACTGCTTGGCTCCAGGAACAGAACCTTTTACAATCAACAAGTTCTTCTCCGTATCGACCTTCAATACTTGCAAGTTCTGGATCTTCACGCGGTCATTGCCCATACGACCCGCCATGCGCATGCCTTTGAAGACACGAGAGGGATCGGATCCCGCACCAATTGAACCCGGTGCGCGCAAACGGTTGTGCTGTCCGTGTGTGGACTCACCTACCCCGCTAAATCCATGGCGTTTCACAACACCTTGGAAACCCTTACCCTTGGAAGTACCAACAACAGACACAAACTCGCCCTCTTCAAAAAGAGAAACAGGCAGTACGTCCCCTAAGGAGATACCGTTGGTGTCCATATCGCGGAACTCCACGTACTTGGATTTTGCATTGGTTTTCGCTTTTTCAGCGTGGCCGGCGGCAGGCTTGGAGGGATGCTTAACATCACCAAATCCAATCTGCACGGCATTGTAACCATCGACATCTTTCGTCTTGATTTGAGTCACCACACAGGGACCCACTTCAAGCACCGTGCACGGATAGTTTTTTCCGTCCGCGTCGAAGATGCTGGTCATTCCGATTTTTTTGCCAATTAATCCAGGCATGATTCAGAACAATTAATTATTAATAAAAAACAGATCACACTTTGATTTCAACCTCAACACCGCTGGGCAATTCCAACTTCATCAAGGCGTCAATGGTTTTGCTCGAAGAGCTGTAGATGTCCAACAAACGCTTGTAGCTAGACAATTCAAACTGCTCACGAGCTTTCTTGTTAACGTGTGGAGAACGCAACACCGTGTAGATGCGTTTGTTGGTAGGCAACGGAATAGGACCGTTAACCACCGCGCCGGTGCTCTTCACCGTTTTAACAATTTTCTCAGCCGACTTGTCCACCAAGCTGTGGTCGTACGACTTCAATTTGATACGAATTTTTTGACTCATCACGGAGAAGATTAAGCGTTTCCTTTTACTTTGGCGATTACCTCGTCGGCAATGCTCTTTGGAGTCTCTGCATAATTGCTGAACTCCATGGTTGAACTACCGCGACCGGAGGTAATGGTGCGCAAGGCAGTAACGTAACCAAACATTTCACTCAAAGGCACTTTGGCTTTGATGACGGCAGCTCCCAACTTGGAATCCATGCCCTCTACCTGACCGCGACGCTTGTTCAAGTCACCTACAACGTCACCCATGCTCGTGTCGGGAGTATCCACTTCCAACTTCATGATGGGCTCTAGAATAACCGGATTGGCACGACGTGCTGCCTCGCGGAAACCGGCCTTAGCAGCCAATTCAAAGGATAAAGCATCGGAGTCAACCGGGTGGAAAGAACCGTCGGTCAAAGTGATCTTCATGCTGTCCAAAGCATAGCCCGCCAAGGGACCGTTCTTCATGGACTCTTTGAAGCCTTTTTCAATCGCAGGAATGAATTCACGAGGAATGTTACCACCCTTGATTTCATTTATGAATTGCAAACCAACTACATTCTCATCAGCTGGGCTGATCGTGAACACGATGTCCGCGAACTTACCGCGACCACCTGTTTGCTTCTTGTAAACCTCACGGTGATTAAATGAACCAATCAAGGCCTCTTTGTACTGAACTTGGGGAGCACCTTGGCTGCATTCTACCTTGAATTCACGCTTCAGGCGGTCAACAATAATCTCCAAGTGCAACTCTCCCATACCAGAGATAACGGTTTGACCGGTTTCCTCATCGGTGTGAACCTTGAAGGTGGGATCTTCTTCAGCCAATTTGGCCAAAGACATGCCCAACTTGTCCACATCGCCCTGGGTCTTGGGCTCAATCGCCAAACCGATAACCGGTTCTGGGAAGCTCATCGATTCCAAGATAATTGGTGACTTTTCCTCACAAAGGGTGTCGCCCGTGCGAATATCCTTGAAGCCAACACCGGCACCAATATCGCCCGCCTCAATCAACTCAATTGGGTTCTGCTTGTTGGCGTGCATTTGGAAAATGCGGGAGATGCGTTCCTTGTTGTCCGTACGCATGTTTTGAACATACGAACCGGCAGCCAACTTTCCACTGTATACGCGGAAGAAGCATAGACGACCCACAAAAGGATCGGTTGCAATTTTGAAGGCCAAAGCAGCGAATGGCTCACTTGGGTCGGGGCGACGAATTTCTTCTTCGTCTGTCTTGGGGTTGATGCCGGAAATAGCTTCAACATCCACCGGAGACGGCAGGTACGCCATAACCGAGTCCAGCATGGTCTGAACACCCTTGTTCTTGAAGGCAGAACCACACAAAACAGGGGTAATCTTCATTGCAATGGTTGCCTTGCGAATTGCGTTGATCAACTCCTCGCGGGTAATGGACTCCGGATTGTCGAAGAACTTCTCCATCAAGTTGTCGTCGAATTCAGCAACGGCTTCAACCATCTTGCTGTAGTACTCGTCAACAGTCGATTGCAAATCAGCAGGAATATCAATTTCCTGGTAGGTCATGCCCTGGGTCTCGTCGTTCCAAATGATGGCTTTGCGGTCCAACAAATCAACAACACCACGAAAATCTTGCTCAGCACCAATGGGTACCTGAAGCGGAACGGGGTTGCCTTTCAGCTTGTCGCTGATTTGGTTAACCACGTTGAAGAAATCAGCACCGGTACGGTCCATTTTATTGACGAACGCCAAACGAGGTACACTGTACTTCGTAGCTTGACGCCAAACAGTCTCCGACTGAGGCTGAACACCACCAACAGCACAAAACAAGGCAACAGCACCGTCTAAAACGCGCAACGAGCGTTCTACTTCCACCGTGAAGTCAACGTGACCCGGGGTGTCGATGATGTTGATCTTGTATTCTTCCGTCTCGGGTACCGCCTGACCTTGTGTAGTCGGGTAGTTCCAAAAACAGGTTGTTGCAGCAGACGTGATGGTGATTCCGCGCTCCTGCTCCTGAACCATCCAGTCCATGGTAGCAGCACCGTCGTGTACTTCACCAATCTTGTGGCTAACACCGGTGTAGTACAGAATGCGCTCGGTAGTTGTTGTCTTACCGGCATCGATGTGCGCCATGATGCCGATGTTGCGCGTGAGCTTAAGGTCTCTTTTTGCCATGATACGTACCGATTAGAAGCGGAAGTGAGAGAAAGCCTTGTTGGCTTCGGCCATCTTGTGGACGTCCATACGCTTTTTAACCGCAGCGCCTTCTTCTTTTGAGGCGGCCAAAATTTCAGCAGCCAATTTGGCAGCCATCGATTTTTCGTTGCGCTGGCGGGCGTAGCCAATGAGCCATTTGATGGCCATGGACACCTTCCGCTCGGGGCGGATTGGCTGAGGAATTTGGAATGTGGATCCACCAACACGGCGGCTTCGCACTTCCACGTGGGGCATGACGTTGGTCAACGCCTGCTTCCACATTTCCAGTCCATTGCCTTCGCCGGTCTTCTCGGATACGATGTCTACGGATTCGTAGAAAATAGCGTATGCGATACTCTTTTTGCCGTCGTACATCAAGTTGTTCACGAAACGCGTTACAAGCGTGTCGTTAAAACGAGGATCCGGCAACAGGGGGCGCTTTTTAGCTCTTGCTTTTCTCATGACAGAGTACTATTCACTAAGGGATTACTTTTTTACTTTGGGACGCTTGGTTCCGTACTTAGAACGACGCTGCATACGGCCGTTTACACCGGCTGTATCCAACGCGCCACGAACGATGTGGTAACGCACACCCGGCAAGTCTTTCACACGACCTCCGCGCACCAATACGATGCTGTGCTCTTGGAGGTTGTGGCCTTCACCAGGGATGTAGGCGTTTACTTCGTTGCCGTTGGTCAGGCGCACACGTGCGACTTTCCGCATGGCAGAATTCGGCTTCTTGGGCGTCGTGGTGTACACACGGGTGCACACTCCGCGGCGTTGCGGGCAAGAGTCCAGGGCGGCCGACTTGCTCTTGTCCACCAATTTGGTGCGCCCTTTGCGAACGAGCTGCTGAATCGTTGGCATTTGTCGATGCGTAGGTTAGGTTAATTCAATAGAATACGTATCCCCGGTTTTTTGGGGACTGCAAATGTAGAAATTTTTTCTCAACCGGCAACACCCATAGGCATTAATTCTGAGGCGATTCCTTTGTTGTACCTTCGCAGTCCGAAAAATTCCCCTACTCCATGAATGATTTGCGCGCCGGACTTAATCCACCCCAATTGGAAGCGGTGGAACACACCGAAGGTCCGGTGATGGTCATTGCGGGCGCCGGATCGGGTAAAACGCGCGTGCTTACGGTGCGCATCGCCCACTTGCTGGAAAAGGGCGTAGATCCCTTCAACGTGTTGGCCCTGACGTTTACCAATAAGGCCGCACGGGAAATGCAGGGTCGGATTGCCAAGTTGGTGGACGCTAGCAGTGCAAAATCGCTTTGGATGGGCACTTTTCACAGCGTATTTGCGCGCATTCTTCGCTCGGAGGCCGGTCGGCTTGGGTTCCCGTCCAATTTTACCATCTACGATACCGAGGACGCGCAGAAAGTGTTGGCAGGTTTGATCAAAGAGGCTCAGTTAGATAAAGATATCTATAAGGTAAAAGCCGTAGCCAGCAGAATCAGTCAATACAAAAACGCTTTGATCACGCCGAAGGCCTACGATCAGCGCGGAGACTTGCAGGAACAGGATGCTGCAGCCCGTCTGCCGCAGTTGGGCAACCTGTACCGGGCATACATGGAAAAGTGCTTTCGCGCCGGCGCCATGGATTTTGACGACCTGCTCCTCAAAACCAACGAATTGTTCATTCGCTTTCCGGAGGCCCTAGCCAAATACCAAGAGCGATTTAAATACATCCTGGTGGACGAGTACCAGGATACCAACCATAGCCAATACCTTATTGTAAAGGCATTGGCGAGCAGGTACGAAAACTTGTGCGTGGTCGGCGACGATGCGCAGTCCATCTATGCGTTCCGCGGCGCGAACATCCGCAACATTCTGAACTTTCGTTCGGACTATCCGGATGCTGCCGAAATCAGACTGGAGCAGAACTACCGATCCACCAAGAACATCGTTGGTGCGGCAAACTCTTTGATTGCCCACAACCAGGAACAACTGGAGAAAAACGTTTGGACCGCCAACGCTGAGGGCGATTTAATTGTGGTCCACAAGGCCATGAGCGACACCGACGAAGCGCACTACGTGGCGCAAACGATGTGGGATCGGCACATGCGCGAGCAACGAAATTGGGACCAGTTTGCCATTTTGTACCGAACCAACGCCCAAAGCCGTTCGTTTGAAGAAGCCTTTCGACGGAGGAACATTCCATACACCATCTACGGAGGGACGTCGTTTTATCAACGCAAGGAAATCAAGGACGTCATGGCGTATGTCCGACTGGCCTTGAATCCAAACGATGAGGAAGCCCTGCGCCGCATCATCAATTTGCCCACACGCGGCATTGGCGACACTACGCTTACCCGGTTGACGGTGGTGGCATCAGAGCAAGGTCTATCCTTGTGGGGTGCGTTGAATCTCCTGCCCTCCCTGGACATGGGAATCAACCGTCCGACCGTTCAAAAATTAGTTGACTTTGCTGACTTAATCCGCAGTTTTGGGGTAGTGGCTGGTCAAAAGAATGCGTTTGACGCGGTGGAGCACATTGCAAAGCACAGTGGCCTAGTACGTACGCTCGCAGAAGACAAAACACCCGAAGGAATTTCACGGTACGAAAACGTTCAAGAACTGCTGAACGGAATACAGGAATTTGTTGAGGAACAAGAACAGACGGAAGGGGGCAACCCTTCGCTAGATGCTTTTGCACAAGACATTGCCTTGCTCACGGACGTGGACACCAAAAAGGAAGACGACCAGCCGAAAGTGACGTTGATGACCATTCACTTGGCCAAAGGACTGGAGTTTCCGGTGGTTTTTGTTGTTGGTTTGGAGGAAACGCTGTTCCCCTCATTGATGGCCAGCCAAAGCCGGTCGGATTTAGAAGAAGAACGTCGGCTATTTTATGTAGCACTGACGCGCGCCGAGCATGCTGCGTACCTCACGTACGCGCACGTCCGTTTCCGTTGGGGAAAATTGGTGGACTGCGAGCCCAGTAGGTTTTTGGACGAATTGGACGAAAAGTACCTGGACGTACATATCCCGGTGGTTGCTCCTTCGTACCGCGCACCTCAATCTTTGCTGGACGCCTTTGACGCCCCCTCACCGACCGTTCGCACCGGCGAAAAATACCAACGCCCCAATGCCACGGGCAATACCCTGGGGGGGGCGCGTGACCCAAGAAATGCGACTGCATCAAAAACATCTTCCACCCCTACTCCGCTTTCCATGGCCGCTCCTGGCCGATTCAAACCGGTAGAATCCGTGCAATCTGACGGACAAGCGCCTTTGGATTTAACCGCCGGGGAACGGGTACTTCACGAGCGTTTTGGCGCGGGCACCGTTACGGAAATCAGTGGTGAAATGGGCGACCTGCGGGCCACGGTTCAATTCGATAATGCAGGAGTGAAGAAACTCCTCTTGAAGTTTGCTAAATTGCAGCGCCTTATATGATCAATACACAACAGATCGACACCTTATCCTTGGCCTACAACACGGACCATGCGCCGCTCAAGTTATCTGAGTACGGACGCCACGTTCAGTTCATGGTGGATCATCTTCAGACGTTGGAGGATCGGGACAAACGAACCCATGCGGCCCACGCGGTGGTAGAGGCCATTGCCCAGCTGCAGCCTGCCTTAAAGGAACAGCCGGATTGGCAACACAAATTATGGGACCACATACACCTCTTGGCCGATTACCAATTGGATGTTGAATCTCCTTTTCCGGCACCCCAACCAGAAGCTCGTACCGCACGTCCGGAACCCGTTCCTTATCCAATTAAAAGCACGGCCCATCGATACTACGGCAACATCCTGCGGGAGATGATCACCAAAGCGTTGGAGCTGCCGGAAGGGGAAGAACGCGACGCCCTGATCTTCGACATCGCAAACCAGATGAAGCGCTCCTATTTGACGTGGAACAAAGACTACGTGGACGACGCCGTAATTTTCAAAGAACTGCGAACGCTTTCGGGTGGGCAAATCGACGTGGAAAATGTGGCCCTCACCATCCAGCACGGAATCGCCATTAAGTACGCGCCCCTGCACACCAAGACCAAAAAGGCCAACAAAAAGCCTTTCTTCAAAAACCGATCGGGCAATACCCCCTCTCCCGGAGGAGGCTTCAAACCGTATAACCGTAAAAAATAATGGCACGTTTTCAAATCGAAGGGGGCGCACGACTGCGCGGAGAAATCCAAGCACAAGGTGCAAAAAATGAAGTCCTCCAAATCCTGTGCGCCGTTTTGCTCACTTCAGAACCGGTTCGCGTCCAGAACATTCCAGACATTATCGACGTCAATAAGCTCATTGAAATCCTGGCGGATTTTGGCGTTCAGGTAACAAAAAACGGCCCCGGCGATTACACTTTTCAGGCTGACCAAGTGGACTTGGACTTTTTGTTCACGGACACCTACAAGAAAAAGGGCGCGGCATTGCGCGGTTCCATCATGCTCGTGGGTCCTCTGTTGGCACGTTTTGGCAAAGGATACATTCCCAAACCTGGAGGGGACAAGATTGGCCGTCGCAGACTGGATACGCACTTCCAAGGCCTGATGGCATTGGGGGCTCAATTCAAAAGTGAAGATGGGTCCAGCTTCTACGGCGTAGAACAGCCCGCAAGCGGACTGAAGGGTACTTACATGTTGTTGGAAGAAGCATCCGTGACCGGGACGGCTAACGTCGTCATGGCCGCCGTTTTGGCACATGGGACCACCACCATCTACAACGCGGCCTGCGAGCCGTACCTGCAGCAGTTGTGCAGCATGTTGGTGCGCATGGGGGCTAAAATCGAGGGAATCGGATCCAATTTACTTCGCATCACCGGTGTGGATCAATTGGGAGGTACGGAACACCGCTGTTTGCCGGACATGATTGAGATTGGAAGTTGGATCGGTTTAGCGGCCATGACCCAGTCTGAAATCACCATCAAAAACACCGGATTTGACCATTTGGGCGTGATTCCCGGAGTTTTTCAAAAGCTTGGCATTCAGTTGGAGCGACGCGGCGACGATATTTTCATTCCCGCTCAAGAACACTACGAAATCCAAACCTTCATGGACGGGGGCATCCTTACCATTGCCGACGCCCCGTGGCCTGGTTTTACCCCAGATTTATTGAGCATCATCTTGGTGACCGCAACCCAAGCACGCGGTTCTGTTTTGGTGCACCAAAAGATGTTTGAAAGCCGACTGTTCTTCACCGACAAGTTGATTGACATGGGCGCGCAAATCATATTGTGCGATCCCCACCGCGCTACGGTCATCGGTTTGGACCGTAAAGTGCCCTTGCGCGGCACTACCATGGCTTCACCGGATATCCGTGCGGGTATTGCCCTGTTGATTGCTGCATTGAGCGCAGAAGGAACATCCATCATTCAAAATATCGATCAAATTGACCGCGGTTACGAGCGGATTGACGAGCGCCTTCGAGCCCTTGGCGCGAAAATTGTACGATTAAACGACTAACAACCCACCCCATGAACAAAAACTTGAAGATTGCTGCTTGGACCGTTGCCTTGGCGACGGGTGTTGCTGTGCTTTATGTTGCACGCACCAATGCGTCCTACGCCAAAGAAAACGGAGTTGACTTGAAAACTGCGGCCCTAGAGCAAATGTCCAGCTACAATGTTGGCGATGTTGCACCAGATTTGGCGTACCCTGATCCCAGCGGGAAAGTTATCAAATTATCATCGTTGCGCGGCAAAGTAGTCCTTTTGGACTTTTGGGCATCCTGGTGCAGCCCGTGCCGCATGGAGAATCCCAATGTGGTTCGCGTTTACAACCAGTACAAAGACGCTAAATTCACCTCTGGAAAAGGCTTTACGGTCTACTCCTACTCCTTGGATCAAAACAAGGACCGTTGGGTGGCTGCCATTGCACAGGACCAATTGACATGGCCCAACCACACCTCCGATTTGAAAGGTTGGAATGCAGAAGGTGCCGGCGTCTACGGCGTGCGCTCCATTCCCATGACCTACTTGCTGGACGGCGAAGGCAAAATCATTGCCAAGGGCTTGCGCGGACCCGCCTTGGAGGAGAAACTCAAAAGCATGTTGAAGTAAACACTTGCGCGAGCAACAGAGAATACTTCGCCGATTTTGCGACCTGTCAATTTGGCATCCATTGCCCTTTGGCAGGTCGTTTGATTAAATACCTACCATGAAATCATCCCCCAACGACCCCATTGCTCCGGAAGAAAATCACCAAGAGCCGGTTGCAACTCAAGAAACGGAGCATACAAGCCAAGAAAGCGAAGTAATTGCCCCAGATGAAAGTTCAGATAAGTCGGTTCAGATTCAGGAGTTAAAAGACCAAAATCTGCGTTTGTACGCAGAATTTGAGAATTTCCGAAAGCGCACTGCACGTGAGCGATTGGACTTGATCACCTCCGCCAACGAGTCTACCTTAAAATCACTTTTGACCGTGCTCGATGATTTTGAGCGCGCTTTAAAATTGATTCCAGCGGACAACGCGGTGGCTGAAGGGATGCGATTGATCCATGCCAAACTGACGGACACCCTAAAGTCGCAAGGTTTGAAGCCTATGGATTCCACCACAGGGACTTCATTTGATCCTGAGTTTATGGAAGCCATAACCACCCTGACCGTTGCCGATCCAGCACAATCAGGTTTGGTTCTAGACGAAGTAGAGCGCGGTTACCGCGTTGGTGAGAAAATCATCCGCTACGCCAAAGTAGTGGTGGGGAAAATCGCCGAAGCATAGATCATGGCGAAGCGTGATTACTACGAAGTACTGGGTGTCAGCAAACAGTCTTCTGCGGAGGAAATAAAAAAGGCCTACCGAAAACTTGCCATACAGTATCATCCGGACAAAAATCCGGACGATAAAGACGCTGAAGAAAAATTCAAGGAAGCCGCGGAAGCGTACGAAGTTCTAAGTACCCCAGACAAGCGCCAGAAATACGATCAGTTTGGGCACCAGGCCTTTGGTTCCGGATCGGGTGGTTTTGGCGGCGGCATGAATATGGACGACATATTTAGCCATTTTGGAGACATTTTCGGTGACGCTTTTGGAGGAGCCTTTGGAGGCTTCGGTGGAGGCCGTAGCGGAGCCGTTCGCGGCTCAAATTTGCGGGTTCGTGTTCGCCTTACCTTGGAAGAAATTGCCGCCGGAGTAGAGAAAAAAATCAAGATTAAACGCGCAATGCCCGCCGCCGGAGTTACGTATAAAACGTGCGACACGTGCGGTGGTCAAGGTCAAGTTACGCGTGTTCAGAATACCATCTTGGGTCAAATGCGTACCGCTGCGGTTTGTCCCAACTGCCAAGGCAGCGGTAAAAAAGTAGACCAAAGGCCCGCAGGTGTGGGTCCAGATGGTTTGGAAAAAGTAGAAGAAGTAGTTTCCATCCGCATTCCTGCAGGTGTTCAAGACGGCATGCAATTACGCGTTGCCGGAAAGGGCAATTCTGCTGCAGGCGGAGGTGCTGCAGGTGACTTGATTGTAGCCATTGAAGAAGAAGAGCACGATTCATTGAAGCGTGACGGTCAAACGTTGCACTTTGAGCTTTTCCTGAGCATACCGGATGCTGCTTTGGGCGCTAGTGTTGAAGTTCCTACGCTCCAAGGGAAAGCGCGCGTCAAAATTGAAGCGGGAACGCAAAGCGGCAAAGTCCTTCGCTTAAAAGGCAAGGGGTTGCCTAGTGTAGACAGCTATGGAACCGGGGATCTTCTGATTCACGTACAGGTATGGACTCCCAGAAATTTAAGCGCTGAGGAGCGCTCGTTGCTGGAAAAACTGCGTGAGAGTAAGAATTTTGAGCCCAATCCAAATGCGTCGGACAAAGGATTTTTTGATCGACTGAGGGATATGTTCTAGGTTTTCCGGAACCGTTTAACGCAAAGAGCCCGGCTTCGCCGGGCTCTTTGCGTCTGGGACGTACATTACTAACGCAAGACGGTCACTGCGCCGCGGTAGCGAATTTCCAAACCGTTGATGAGGTAGAAATAATAAGTACCAGCAGTAAGGGGCTCGCCGTCTTGGTTTGTGCCGCCCCAATCGTTTCGGTAGGGATCTGCCCGATAAACCTCTGCCCCCCAACGGTTGTATACGATCAATCGGCATGCATCTTTGTACTGCACCTCTGTTAGGTCCAAAACATCGTTCTTCCCGTCGCCATTGGGTGTTATCGTATTCATCACGGAGTCCAAGGCAGGCCCGGTGTGCTTCGGGAGCCAATAGACAAAAACCGTGTCCAAACCCAAACATCCTTCCGGACTGGCTCCAATGACGTAGAATGTGGTGGAATCTAGGCGCATCCAGGCTTGAGGAGCCTGTTGACGCGGATTGTTGAAGTACACGGCCTTGTCCGCAAACCAACGGTAACGAGACGCATCGGTCGCGGCTAAATAAACGGTGTCTCCCCTAGCAATTGCGGTATCCGGGCCTCCATCGATATCGAATGTATAGGCGAAAACCTCCACCGAATCGTACAAGGTGTCGGAACAGGTGGCGGAATGAACCACCAGCTTGACGGGATACTTACCCGGCGCATTAAAATCCACAGGCCCCACGGTCTTTCCGCTGGCCATAGGCAACGAAGCGTCCGGTCCAAAAGTCCAGGAGAATGAAGCGTCTACAGGAGTTGTTCCGGTGGCCGTGAATACGAAATCCTGAACGTCCAAGCACGGAGTTCCCGAGAACGTAATGGTGTAGTCCGGCGCATCCAAAATTCGGTACGGAACCACTACGGTGTCCGTGCAAACCAATCCCCGGTTGACGATGAAGGTGACGTTGTACAATCCGGTATCCGGAAAGGAAAACGTAGGGGTAGGTGAATTGGATGTGTCTGTAGCACTTCCCAAAACGCCAAAATCCCAAAAGTAATAAAGTGCACCTGGGGTTTGGGCTTGAAACTGAACCGTACGTCCACCACACAATAATGAAGGATCTTCAACCTGGGTTAAAACATCAGCAACTATATTGTTGATGCACGCCGTCACGTTGAATTGATAATCCCGACGCACTGTGGACAGTAGCTGGCCGTTCCGGTACTCACTAACGCACAATCCCACCACAAACTGACCGGTAGTGGTGGGCTTACCTGTCAAAATTCCCGTCTGTGGATCTAAAGAAAATACTCCGGGAAGCGGTTGAGTTGAAGTATAGGGAGAAACAAAGGTCAACGCCGTGTACGGTGGCGCCGTGGGCGGACTGGGTTGGGGATTTCCGCTGCTGCCGCCGTTGAATATGTCGCATAATTCGTAGAAAAGCGAATCACCATCAGATTCCGTTACGGAAGCGTCAACTTGGGCATTGTCTCCTAAACAAAGGACAATGGGAGGAACCGTGGCATAGGCCGGAGATGAATTGCAGGCCGCATCGTTGGATGGAATCTGAGCAAAATAAGTGTTCCCCCGAGAGCCGGGTTGAGTAATGTTGGAAATCGTGTTGTTGCGGCAGCAACGTTGGTGCACAATGGTGTATCCACCATTGATGGGAGGAAGTGTAAACGTAGTGGTGTAATCGGCGTACTCAGTGCAAATATTGGGGGGAGTTGTAAGACACGGATTCCCCGTTGCAGTGCTTACTGCGATTGTTGGGCCTTTGGACACACTGGACTGTGTTACCAAAGTCCCTGCTGCATTGTATACTGCAATGCTCACGCTATTATCCAATTGCGTCGCTACCGAGCAATCCCGATAAACGCGTAAGTTCACCTGGTACTGATTGTTCCCTACACACGTGTAGGTCAGTTCACCGCCAACCAAGTGCGTTGCGTACGACGTTTCGGCAGAAACCGCCAAAACTACCCATGCCGCAAGCCAACGAAGGGCGCGCACCTTATTCAATTACTTTCACCCACAACTTGCCGTCAAAACGACCGTTGAGGCGGTTGGACTTAACGGCTTCTGCTTCTTCGTAGGACTTGAATTTCAAAATATACACGTAGTACATGTTGTTACCCTTGTCTTGGAATAGCTCAGAAGGAATGCCTTTGGATTTCAAGCCACCTTGAAGCTTAATGGCATTTTCCTTGGTGGAGAAAACCCCAGCGGTCACGTAGAAACCAGACGATCCTGGAGCCACATTGGCCGCTAAGTTCTCTGCTTTAAATCCTTCCAGTGCACCGGACGCTGGAACGGGCGAGCCTGTTGAACCGGAAACAGCTGAAGAAGCGGATGCATTTATGTTTCCAACTTTTGCCGCATTGGCAGCCGCTTGCTTGGCAACATCAGCAGCAATAGATGCTTTCTGCTTTTCCAATTCTGCCTTTTGGGAAGTACGCAATTCGTCGCGGAACTCCTCAAACTTCTCGTTGATGAAGTTCTCTTGCTGATCCATCTGTTTGCGTTGAGCGTCTTTCAAACGTTTGATTTCCGCTTCCATGCGCTCGCCTGCTTTGTTGTTGCCCAAACGGTAGGTCAACATAAACTCGTGCGTAGTGCCCAATGTAGTTGCGTAGGTGTTTGTGGAGAAATCGTAGCCGTAGCCTACTGAAATCAATGGCGTGAGGTGAACACCTGCCTGCGCAGTTACCGCGAAGTTGCTGCGGTACATGGCTCCTACGTAACCAAACTCCTTCATGTTAAAGATCGCTCCGGCGTCTAACTGGGCGGGGATGCCCAAACCAACGGCGCGAACAGCAACCAAGGGCGTCAAAACCATTTTGCCTTTTTGCCATTCGACGTCGTACTGCGCTTGTGCCGTGTAGTGGCGCACCAATTGGTACTGAACCGGCTCGTCGTAATTCTTGCTGTACGAAATAGCAGGGGCCAATAGCTGGGGAGCGGAAAAACCCAATCCAAAACCGCTTGCCTGAAGGTGTATGCCGGCGTTCAAATCCAAACTACCACCGTTGTTGGCGGGGATCAAGTATGGATCATCCGCATTCTTTACCCGAATGCTGGCCATGTCCAATGAATTGCTCACGTATCCCAAACCCAAGCCAAAGGACAGGGAAGTATTGTCCGCCAATTGAACGTGGTAGGCGTAGTTGCCGTACACCGCAGATCGGTGAACAATGTCCGTAACGTCGTTGTACGCGTACAATCCAAATCCTACCTTCTCCTTGTTCAAAGCACTGTTGAAGGCCAACATGCTGGTTTCTGGAGCACCTTCAACGCCCATCCATTGCTGGCGGTGTACAGTGGTCAATACGGCTCCATCTTTGGCACCGGAACGGGCTGGATTGGTAATATGTGGCGCAAAAAAGCCCAAAGAGTAAATGGGTAATTGTTGGGCGCTGGCCGATGCCATTCCCCCAAGTAGTAAAGCTGCAATTAATTTCGTTTTCATACCGATTGGAATCTTGAGTCTGTAAGGAATGAGATTATCGAACCAAGGTTACGGCACCACGGTACCGAATTTCTTCTCCCTTGTAGAGAATGATGTAGTACGTCCCGTTGGGCAGTGGGTCTCCTGCGTTGTTGGTACCCGTCCAGCCGTTCACATAGCGAGCGTCCTCGTATACGGTTGCGCCCCATCGGTTCAAAATGGTAATGCCACAAGAATCCAAACGAACGACTTCCGAAAGGTCCAAGAAATCGTTCTTTCCATCTCCATTGGGGCTGATGAAATTCTGCACGTTGGATAAATCCACCAACAAAGAAGTAGGGTCGAATTGTACAACCATCAAGGTGTCCCGATCAAAGCATCCTTCGGCGGAAAGAACATCCACATAGTAGTACGTAGTGTCTTGGGTCGGCTGCGTTTGAGCGTTGGGGTTGTAGGGGTCGGAGAAATAAACCGGCTTATCTGCGTACCAGTAGTACATCACCCCGCCTGTGGCATTAAGTTGAACTACTTCACCTGGCAAAACAATCAAATCCGGTCCGGCATTAGCACTAACAGTAAACAGCTTAACCAAAACGGTGTCGTGCGACAAACAACCGTTGGGACCGGTAGCTTCAACCACATATTTACCGGGGGTTTTGGTGAAAAACGAGGTGTTGGTGCCCCCTACCAAATTCCAGCTGTAGCTTAGTGCGTTGCCGATAACCGCCAGTTGGGTAGAATCCCCAAAGCAAATAAACGTAGAGTCCGCGGGAACGGTAGCAACAGTTGGATAGGGAACCACCGTCACTTGAACGGCTGCAGAGGTGTAATCACACGCTTCCCCCTGCACAATAAGGCGATACTGTGCGTTGCCGGGAACAATTTTCGTTGACGCCGATAAGGTTGCCAACGTGTCGTTGGGGATGTTTTGCCAGTTTCCGGTAATGGGGTAACGCACCTGCCACTGGTAGCTCCAAACGCCTGGGTTGGATTGAACGTTTGCCGAGAGCAAGGTACTGTCGTTGGGACAGATGCTCAAGCTGGGTGCGCCCTGACCTGGCCAAGGCTTATTGACAATGAACACATCAGGAATAGTGTCCACAAACAACCACACGTAGCCTGATGTATCTGGACAGCCGCCAGGATTCCAAGTGGTCACCAATCGGTAGGCTCCAGATCTTGCGGTCTTGTAACCAACCTGGGTAGCACCCGCGATGGCACGCGGGAAAGCCTGACTGAAGAGGCCAATAGAATCCCGAATCCACTGGTATCCAATGGTGGTCATGGGCATCGAAGGAATGGGGCCCGTTAAGGTAATGGTGTCCGTCTCGCAAAAAGCGAGGGAATCAATGGTGGTGTTCTTGTCCCGGATGACTAAAGACGGGAGACTGGAATGAGAGATGTCCGTGACTGGCGAAAACTGGTTGACGATGGTGTCTTTACTGGTCGAAAAGCAGGCACCGTTGCTCACTTTAACCGAATATACGCCGGACTGAAATACGTTTAAGGTAGATTGGGTCTTTCCTGCAATGGGATTCCCACTCTCCAACCATTGGTAGCTCGCAAGACCAGGGGTTGCACCCAATACTGCCGTGTCGCCGTCGCAAAAACCCCAATCGTTCGGGAGGGCAGTGTGCCGGTTGACGAAGGCGTTGGCGATGGTGGTGATGTTCGCTGTAGGCGAAACGTTCACGGCCATTACGATGGTATCCGAAAACCCCACAGGATTCGTCCCACGAACGCGCAACGAGTAAAAGTTGTTATTAACAATGGATTTTGGAATGACCACTTTAAACAACTTGGCTCCAGCACCAATGGTATCCATAACGGTACCGCTGGTTGTTGGTGACCAACTCACAATAGGAAGAACAATTGGGGATGCAAACGAAACTGCCGGCGGCAATCCCTGGGCAATTTGAACCACAAACTTGTTCCCTATGCCAAAACCAGGGGTTCCAACGGTCATTGCAACGGTGAGGGTATCTCCGGTGCACTTGGATAAGTTGGGGACTTGTTGGAGGGCCAAAGACTGGCCGAATGCTGTGGGGGACAGGGCCAGGCTCAACGCTGCGACCCACCAGCGCGCCCCGCTTAGGGGCGAAAGAAGAAATTGCTTCATTTTACAAAGTTACTTCAGAACACCCGAATTTGTTGGGAAATCGCGCTAAATCCTCCTTTCAAAGAGTGAACGACGCGTTGGAGGTTTAATGCGGGCGTACTTTTGTGACTATGAAAGCATTTCACGTTGAATTATTGGAGTCGTGCCGCGGACTGCTGGCTGAGAATGGAAAGGATGGCCTCATGGACGTTTGCATCTTGCTAAAGTCCGAGGCCCCTCGCTACGATTGGGTTGGCTTTTATTGGATGAACGATACCGACCAACACTTAGAACTGGGTGCCTACGCAGGCGCTCCAACAGACCATGTGCGCATTCCCTACGGCACGGGAATCTGCGGCCAAGTTGCTGTTAGCGGTATCTTAATGAACGTGGACGATGTCGCTTCTTCAGACAACTACTTAGCGTGCAGCTTGGAAACCAAGTCCGAACTGGTGGTACCCATCCGCAGCAACGAACGTTTAGTGGGTCAATTGGACATCGACAGCCACACGCTACGGGCGTTTACGGACGACGACGTACACTTTTGCACCCTGCTGTGTGATTTAGTTGCACGTATTTGGGAGCCCGCTGCGTCCTAAAGGATAGAGACATTGGGCAGGCCGAGGTTTAGGTATTTACCCGAATGGCCTCAACCGGATCCAGTCGCGCGCCCAGGTAAGCAGGTACTGCACCGGCCAGCAAACCAATCACAGCTGAAATTCCGAGCCCTTGCAAAGCATTAAGCCAGGTCATGGCCACGTCGAACTCCGTAAAGTGACTGGCTGCTAAAATGAGCAGCCCAACGCCCATCAGGCCAATCAATCCACCGATCAAGCTCAAAAGGACACTTTCAACCAGGAATTGAGCGAGTATAAACGTTTTTCGCGCACCCAAAGCTTTCTGTATTCCTATTTGACCGGTTCGTTCGCGCACACTTACAAACATGATGTTGGCAATTCCAAAGCCACCTACCAAAACGGAAAATCCACCAATGATGGTGCCTGCCAAGCCAATGATGCCAAACATTTGATCCAACCCACCACTCAGGCTAGAGGACTCATTCAGTGCAAAATTGTCCTCAGCCTGTGGCTTCAACTTCCGGATGGAGCGCATGTACCCACGGATTTCGCTTTTCAACTCGCTCACGGACTGGCCGGGTGCAGCTTGAACCATGATGGTACTTCCACCCGACTTCAGCTCGTCCACCAAGGATCGCAAATAGGCCGCGGGTACCAAAACTTGTTCGTCGTGACTTTCACCAATGAGCGAGGCTCCCTCTTTCTCCAAAATTCCGATAACGGTGAAGCTGCGGCCCAACGATGAAATGGATTTGCCAACAGCATTGGAGGTTGGAAAAAGCCCCTCTGCTATGCTGGCACCCAAAACGCAAACGGGTCTGCCGCTGCGGGCCTCCGTGGCGCTGAATGATCGGCCTTGAACCAATTTTAACTTCCAAAGCGTTGCGTAGTGTTCCGTCACGCCGCGCATTTGTGCATTCTCCACCGAGTTGGATCCAGCTTCCAAGGTGGGGCGCAATCCCATAACAGCAGCAATTCCAGAGGTTCGCTCCATTCGTTGGGCAAGTTGAACGTACTCGCGGTACTGCGTTTCCGGACGTTGAAAGTATTTCCACCAGGCGTATTCGCCACCGCCGCCGCCCCAAGGCCATTTTTGAACGTAAACAATATCCGACCCCAACCCCTGTACGCTGTTGCGGATGGAACGCTCCAAAGAGTCAACTAGGGCGTAAACACTGATGATTGCAAAAATTCCAACCGCAATTCCCAAGACACTCAAAAAGGTTCGCAACCGATTAGAAACCAGCGAGTGGTATGCGAATCCCAGAGATTCTTCTATAAACGATTGAATACGCATCATGTCAACGGCCAAGGTACAAAGTCTGTGCCATGATTTCGTACCTTTGCACCTCCATTTAAATGCCCTATATGCCTACCCCTGCTCCAATGCGCGCTTTGGTGTCCGTTTTTTCAAAAGAAGGTCTTGAGCCTCTACTTCGAGCCCTTCACAATCAAGGAGTTACATTTTTATCTACGGGCGGCACGTATGCGTTCATTGAGTCTCTTGGCTTGCCCGTTTCCGCCGTTGAGTCCTTAACGGGTTTTCCGGAAATTTTGGACGGTCGGGTAAAAACTTTACATCCGGCGGTATTCGGAGGTATTTTGTATCGCCGAGACGATGCTTCGCACCGAGCTTCTATGGAGCGGCACGCATTGGCTTCCATCGATATTGTCATCGTGGATTTGTATCCGTTCAACGAAACCGTTGCCGCAGGCGGGACCCATGATGAGATCATCGAGAAAATAGACATTGGTGGAATTTCATTGATTCGTGCCGCAGCCAAAAACTTCCGCGATGTTTGGATTATTCCCGAACGCGGTGCCTATGCTGATGCATTAAATTGGGTAGAACAGAATGGTGTTCAAACAACCATTGAACTGCGCCAAAAATTTGCAGCACGCGCCTTTTCTGTTACCCACCGGTACGATGGAGCTATTGGAAATTGGGTAGCGGGCGGATCGCTGGATACCTCTGCATTGCTCAGCGACGGCAGATCCTTGAGGTATGGTGAGAATCCCCACCAAAAAGGCGCCTTTCACGGCGACTTGAGCGCCCTTCTGGAACAAGTGCATGGCAAGGAATTGAGCTACAACAATTTGCTCGACGTGGACGCGGCCGTTCAACTCATGGGTGAATTTGAAAAGGAACCCGCTGTAGCAATCATCAAACACAACAATGCATGTGGCGTTGCACAACGTCCAACACAGCGTGCAGCTTGGGACGCAGCGTTGGCTGGCGATCCCGTTTCTGCCTTTGGTGGGGTGCTCATTTTCAATACGGCATTGGATAAAGAGACGGCCGAAGCGGTTCATGAATTGTTCTTTGAAGTAGCCATTGCTCCCGGATTCTCTAATGAAGCATTGGCTTTGTTGCAGCAAAAGAAAAACCGCATCATCCTCCGCTGGAAACCTCAGCCGTTGCCCAGTCAAATGGTGCGTTCCGCATTAAACGGTTTTTTGGTGGAAGAGCGGGACACTCATTCGGATTCCGTTCAGGATTTTCAGACCGTAACCAACACTTCGCCGTCGGCTTCCGAGCTTCGGGATTTGGTAGTGGCCTCCGCAATTTGCAAACACACCAAGAGCAACACGATTGTTCTCGTGAAGGATGGCCAACTGCTCGGCAGCGGGACCGGACAAACTTCACGAGTGGATGCCCTTGAACAAGCGATTCGTAAGGCGAAAACCTTTAACTTTGACTTGAACGGAGCAGTTCTGGCTTCCGATGCGTTTTTCCCCTTCCCGGACTGTGTGGAATTAGCGCATTTGGCAGGCATAACAGCGGTCGTTCAACCGGGCGGATCGGTAAAAGACAACCTGAGCATCGACTACTGCAACGCGCACGGGATGTCCATGGTTTTCACCGGAATTCGCCATTTCAAGCATTGATACTTAAACGGGAATGGGCCTTTTTGACTTTTTAACGTACGACATTGCGATTGACCTAGGAACGGCCAATACGCTCATTATTCACAACGACAAGGTGGTGGTTGACGCCCCTTCCATTGTTGCGTTGGACCGAACGACAGGTGGATTTCTGGCGGTAGGCGAAACGGCCATGCAGATGCACGGCAAAACCCACGACAACATACGAACCATTCGGCCGTTGAAAGACGGCGTCATTGCCGATTTTGTTGCTTCCGAGCACATGATTCGGGAATTAATCAAGAGCATCCCGGGGTTGACGGGCAGGTTATTCGCACCGTCGCTTCGCATGGTTATCTGCATACCAAGCGGCATTACCGAGGTGGAGAAACGGGCAGTTAAAGACAGTGCTGAGCACGCCAACGCTAAGGAAGTGTACCTCATCCACGAACCCATGGCCGCAGCCATAGGTATTGGCGTAGATGTGCTGGAACCCAAAGGCAATATGATCATTGACATTGGCGGAGGTACCACCGAAATTGCGGTTTTGGCGTTGGGTGGAATTGTTTGCGACGAGAGCATCAAGGTTGCTGGTGACGTTTTCACTAACGATATTGTTTACTACATGCGTACGCAGCACAATCTCTCCATTGGCGAACGAATGGCGGAGCAAATCAAAATTCAAATCGGCTCTGCCATTGAATCTTTGCCCGACGGTCCAGAAGACATGGCTGTACAGGGACGCGATTTACTCTCTGGGAAACCCAAATCCATCACGATTTCGTACCGCGAAGTGGCACGCGCCCTGGATAAATCAATTTTGCGAATTGAGGATTCCGTGATGAAAGCCTTGGCCAACACACCGCCAGAATTATCTGCAGATATTTATAACTCTGGAATCTATATGGCTGGTGGAGGTTCACTGCTCCGCGGCTTGGATCAGCGTATTTCCATGAAAACAGATTTGCCTGTTTATGTTGCGGAGGACCCACTGCGTGCCGTAGTTCGTGGTACCGGAATTGCGTTGAAAAACATCGAGAAGTACAAAACACTTTTGATGCGCTGATTACATGCGGAACCTCTTCCGGTTTCTGGTCCGTTACCACTTGTTTCTCCTGTTCTTAATTGCGCAGATCTGGGCACTTACGGCGGCCTTTAGCGTCCGACCCTACCACCAGTCATTCGCATGGAATACCGCTCAAAACACCGCCGCATCCGTCCAAAAGGTTTACACGGACGCGGAGAATTATACGCGTTTACGGGATATAAACCGTGATTTGGCTCGTGAAAATGCAACTTTACGTGCTCGGCTGTCTGCTTCACGAATGGACGAAACCATCCGAAAGGGTTCGGTACAAGATTCGCTGCAATCCTACACGTATCAGGAAGCTGAAGTGATCAACGCTTCATTTCACAAACGCAGCAACTACCTAACCATCAACCGGGGTTATAACCACGGTATCCGCCCAGGACAAGGTGTGATTTCACCTCTTGGGGTGGTTGGCGTGGTTCACGAGGTCTCGAAACACTATGCCACGGTAATTCCAATTCTCCATCGCCGCACTCGATTGAGCGGCTCTATGGCGCGTACTAAACACTTTGGCTCTGTATTGTGGGAAGGTGGTAACCATCGGATTGCCACCATGGTAGACGTTGCTCGTCAAGCCAATGTAAAAAAAGGAGATTGGGTACTTTCGGACACGCGCAGTGGCTTGTTCCCGAGCGGGATTAAAATTGGCCAAGTTAAATCGTTTGCTTTGGACCCTTCCAGTCAAAGCTATGTTCTGGATGTAAAACTTTCTGTTGACTTTGCTGCACTGCAAACAGTATACATCGTAGAAAACCTTTACAAGAAGGAACAAAAAGCCTTGGAGGCACATGCTGAACCAGAAGCCCAATGAGAACTGCTGTCCTTTACACGTTAAGCCTGTTCCTCGTGATGGCCTTCCAACTGTTGTTGTTGGAAAATGTTCAACTTTTGGGTTATTTAAACCCCTACTACTACCCTATACTGGTTCTGTTGTGGCCATTGAAATGGAACCGAGCTCTTAGCCTGGTTGTTGCCTTTGGACTGGGATTCGTCATGGATTTCTTTGAGAATTCCGGTGGACTGCACACGTCTGCGCTCGTTTTACTCGCCTATGTTCGCCCGTTGTTGCTGCAATCTTTGGTTGCACGAGCCGTTGAGGAGGGTCTATCCGTAGACTTACCCACCTTGGGGCCCTCAAAGTTTTTGACCTTCACCGCAATGGGTCTGTTCGTTTTTCATTTCTGGCTTTTTGCATTGGAGGCATTTGCTTGGAGTGAACTATTTTGGGTACTGATTCGTTCGTTGGCATCCACGGCGGTGAGTGCCGCAATGGTGTATGCAACCCAATTGCTGATGCTCTCCAAAGAATGAAAAGACAGCAGCTGTTTTTCTTTTTATTTGGCATCGTAGGCTTAATTTATATCCTTCGTCTGTTTACGATTCAATTATTGGATCCGTCGTATAAACTAAGTGCAGACAACAACGCCAAGCGAATTATTAAGGTTTACCCACCACGCGGTTTTATCTACGACCGCAACGGTGAGCTTTTGGTGGCCAACCAAGTTGCGTATGATCTGATGGTCATCCCCCGTCAAGTAAAGGCATTTGACACGACACAATTTGCTCGGTTGCTCGGCATAGACCGCGCTTACGTAAAGTCTGAATTGACGAAGGCGCGGGTTTATTCTCCCTACCGCGCCAGTGTCTTTCTGAAAATGTTAACGGTGGACGACTACGCCCGCGTTCAAGAACGACTGAACGACTACCGTGGTTTTTTCGTTCAGCGCCGAATTCTGCGGGATTATACAGTAAACTATGGAGCCAATGTTTTTGGATTCATAGGCGAAGTAACGGACCTCTACATCAAGGATCACCCGGAGTACGAATTGGGAGACTTGGTGGGGCAAGCTGGGATTGAGAAGGCGTACGAAGAGGTGCTGCGCGGGAAGGCCGGAGTTCAGTACCGACTCGTCGATAATTTCAACCGGGAAATGGGGCCGTACATGGACGGTCAATTCGACCAAGACCCGCTCCCGGGAAAGGATGTTACAAGTACCATCGACGGTGTTTTGCAAGCGTATGGCGAGGCCCTAATGTCCGGGAAACGAGGCAGTATTGTTGCTATTGAACCTGCTACCGGTGAAATCCTTGCCTTAGTCACCGCGCCAAGTTACCGACCGTCCGCGCTGGTGGGAAGAAAGCGTTCGCGGAATTATGCAGCACTTTATCGAGATTCCATCAACAAACCTTTGTACGACCGCGGTCTTTTGGCGGAATACCCTCCAGGGTCTCCCTTTAAGTTGATGAATGCACTCATTGGCTTGGAGACCCACGCAATTACGGCGGACACACGATACACCTGCAACCACGGCTTTCATTTCGGGAGTTTGAGAGTAGGATGCCACTGCAGCGGGGGGTCAATGGCTTTGCAACACGCCATCACCACCAGTTGCAACAACTATTTCTGTACCACTTACAAAGCCATCATTGAAAAGTTCCCAACAGCTCGGCAGGGCATGGATGCCTGGAGCAACCACGTCAAAAGTTTTGGCATGGGAAAATTCTTGGGGTCGGATTTACCCACCGGACGAAAGGGATTTGTGCCGGATGCCGCTTTTTACACACGCATTTATGGTGGAACTTCTTGGCGAGCTGTAACCACTATTTCCAACGGTATTGGCCAAGGTGAACTTTTGGTAACCCCCATGCAGCTGGCCAATATGACTGCAGCCATCGCGAACCGTGGACATTGGTACATCCCCCACATTGTTAAAAAGGTTGGGAAGCAACCCGTAAACAATCCCGACTTTTTCAAAAAGCAGAGAACTACGGTACACCCCAAGTACTTTGAGGTAGTGATCAACGGTATGTTTGATGTTTTCGAAATAGGTACTGCTGCTGGCTCTAAGGTTAAGCACATCCAAATGTGTGGAAAAACGGGGACTGCAGAAAATCCACACGGCCAAGACCACTCAATTTTTGTTGCCTTTGCCCCAAAAGACAACCCCAAAATTGCATTGGCTATGATTGTGGAAAATGGGTACTGGGGGGCTCGTTGGGCAGCTCCCATCTCTTCCTTAATGATTGAGAAATACCTTACGGATTCAATTTCCCGTCCTGACTTGGAACGACGTATGATCGAGGGCAATCTTCAAGGTGAATACGGGATGTCTACGAAAACTAAATTGCCGTTATGAGAGAATCACGCGGTTGGTTTGGAAAAATAGATTGGATTGCAGTTCTGCTTTATGCGGGCTTGGTGCTGTTTGGATGGATAAACATATATGCTGCCGTATTCAACGAGGAGTTTGGTAATATTTGGGACACCAGTCAGGAATACGGCAAGCAATTAATCTTTATTGGAGCTGGTCTGGTACTGATTTTGGTGGTACTACTTTCCGATGCCCGTTTGTACGAGCTTTTGGCTATACCCATCTACTTGATCACATTGGCCTTGTTGGCCTTAGTCTTGGTGGCCGGCAAGGAGGTTGGCGGAAATAAGAGTTGGTTGGTATTGGGAGGATTCACCCTGCAGCCTTCAGAATTGGCCAAATTCGGTACATCGTTGGTATTGAGTTGGTACCTAGCCTTTAAAAATGTTGATGTTGCACAATGGCGTTACCGCTGGATGCCTCTACTCCTATTGGCATTGCCAATGATTTTAATCTTGGCGCAACCAGACACCGGATCGGCCTTGGTTTTTTTCTCCTTTGCTTTGGTACTTTACCGAGCCGGCCTTCCCATGTACTATCTATTGCTGGGTCTGTGGGCAATTGTTTTGGTGGTGGTGACCTTGCTTTTTGACGCATTAAATGTAAGCATCGGACTGACGGTCCTAGCTTTAACCGTATTAATGTTGTTGAGACGACAGCGGAAAATCGCTCTGCCTATTTTTATAGGTCTTGGATTGAGTATAGCGCTCACCTTGGGCACGGGATTCTTTTTTAACCAAATCCTGCAGCCGCACCAACAGATGCGCGTCAATTTGTTGTTGGGCAAAGTAGAGGACAGCCGGGCGGCTGGCTACCAAACTGCACAATCCCTAATTGCAATTGGTTCCGGTGGTTTTAGTGGCAAAGGATTTCTACAGGGAACCCAAACCAAATTTAATTTTGTTCCGGCGCAGTCAACCGACTACATTTTTTGCACCGTCGGCGAAGAATGGGGGTTTCTAGGATCTGTTACCGTATTGCTGGCTTTTCTGGGGCTTCTTTACCGGCTGGTTTTCTTGGCCGAACGTCAAAAAAGTCCCTTCGCCCGCTACTATGGGTACTGCGTGGTATCCATTTTGTTCTTTCACTTGGTAGTAAACATTGGAATGACCTTGGGGATCATGCCGGTGATTGGAATTCCGCTGCCCTTTTTTAGCTATGGAGGTTCATCCCTGTGGGGCTTTACCCTGCTGTTATTTGTCTTCATCAAGTTGGATGCCCAGCGTTGGCAAGAACTTTGATTGGCCGGACCAGGGAGCTCACAAAAAAAGGCGGCCCGATGGGCCGCCTTTTTTGAATGGATAAAGTCCGAAATACAAATTAGAAAACCTGTCCGCGACGGTCCGTGATGTCCGCCTTTTTGATTAACGCTTGGAACAAACCACCTGCAGCTCTGCTGCGAACATTCATGGTTGCGTTTGCTACATCCACCGTATACACCCCTTTGTCAGCAGCAGGCTGTACCGACTGTACTACATAAGCGTAAACACCGTTGTAACCGCGGAATGCATTGCTCTTGTCGCCTTTCTTGCTACCCACCAAACGTCCTACCAATTCAGGCTCTTGGCCAGAAATCATCAAGAACGGACTGGCCATGCTGACGGTGGCCGGACTGTAGGTACCCTTCAATGCGGTGGCAGCATTCGCCAAGCCCTTAGGCATCTCTTTCTCCAAACGCTCCATCAACAAGCGCGCTTTGGCGCGTTGCACCACCATCGGGCGAATGCGCTCCTTAACAACCTCCAAAGAACGGTATCCTTTGGGAGCTACTTGCGTGAAGATTGCTACTACATAACCACGTGACTCGTTGTTGATGACCTGAACATCACCCAACTCACGGTCTTCATTGAACGCCCAACGAACCACTTCACGTGCCTGGCCCAAGCCAGGAACGTTCTCGTCCGTAGCACCCAGTTCTTCAGCAGGACGAAGTGCAACCTTCTCCTGCTCTGCCATTGCCTGCCATCCTTCCTTGAGCTCACGAGCCTTGTTGGAGAATTTTGTAGCAGCCGCATAAACTGCTGCTTCTGTTTCTGACGACGGCAAAATACTGCGAACCACCATACCCAACTGAATCGCTGGAGAACCGCCCTTCTGACCGGTAACTTGAACCACATGGAAACCAAACTCCGTGGCTACCACACCCAAAGTTCCGGTAGATTTGCGGAAACAGAAATCTTCAAACGCCTTGGTCATGTTATTCGCACCAAACCAATCCAAATCACCACCCTTCGCCTTGGCCACAGCATCGCCTGAATACTGAGCGTTCAGCGCGTCAAAAGATCCTGGATTGGACTTGATGACGGCCAACAGGCTGTCCGCCAACTTCTGCGCTTGCTGGTAGGAACGGGTAGCTTCAGAACGTTGGGCACCTGCAAAACCAATGAGAATGTGGCGAGCACGAGCGGAATCCGGTATGATTCGGCGATCCAAAACTTTGATGAGCTGCGCTGCACCCTGTTGATACACCGGGCCGGCCATGTACCCAACGGGGCGCCCTTTTACTAAGGTGTCAAGACCGTTGAACAACTCCGCTTCCTTGATGTACTGATCCTGAAAAGGCACCTCTGAATTGCGGGCGATGAAATCGCTATCGTTGGTCGATGCGCGGTACTCAGCAGCCAAAACAGTCATGGCGTCTTTAACTTTGGCCGCATCGCTCTCCGACGGAACCAACTCAAAGTTGGCAAACAAAACGTTTCGCAACTCTTTGTCCGTGCGGTACATTTCCTTGGTCTCTTCGTAGTACTCTTCGAAGTCTTCGTCCGTTGGGGTCACTTCCGAATCAGGAATTGAACTGTAGGGAATGTAGGCCAACTCTGCCTGCGCCGTGGCTGCATTGCGCAAATACTCATGACGAACCAAACCTTCTGGCATGCGCATGCCCTTGCTGAATGCAACGTTGAACTTTTGCTGCAACGTTTGGTCGCGGATGTCGTTCTCAAATTGAATCCAGTTCAACCACTGACTCCGGGCTTCTTCCGACGCACCGCGGTTGTCCCGAAGATTGGAAATGGCAGAAAGAAATAAACTTTTGTTGAATTGACCGGTATTGGGGTCTACAAAACCCGCCATACCGGTGATGCTTGGATTGGTGGTGATGGCCTCCATCAATTCCGCTTGTGAAACCTGAATTCCCAATTCTTCGTACACTGGGGTCATCAACGCTTCGTTCAAATGCTTATTCCAAAGCATCTCAGACAATTGCAATGCGGACATTTGCGCATACTGGGGATTTCCCTGGCGCAACTCCTCCATTTCAGCGTTAAACTCTTGGATGGACACTTCTTTTCCATTGATGGTTCCAACGGAATCGTCAACGAACAAAATGCCTCCAGAGGACAACAAGTCCGTCAGTACAAATGCCAGTAGAGACAAGCCAATCAACACGATGACGAGCCCGGAACGGCGGCGGATATCTTCAAAAATTGCCATAATCTAGGATGCTACAAAAGAAAAATTAAGGGTGCAAATATAAGGGTTTAACCCTTCAATCGGATTTCTTCGACTCGATTCGCTCGGACAGATGCCGCAATTAAATTCAGCTCCTCAATACGCAGTGATTCGCCTACCGTAGGGAGGTGCCCCAACCCGTGAACCAACAACCCTCCAAGCGTATTGTAGGCGTCCGACTCCGGGAGGTCCAGTTTGTAGGCATCGTTGAGGTAAGAGACTTCCAAGCGGGCAGAAAACAACCACTCGCGTTCGCCCAAAATGCGTTCGGTGGTTTCCTCCGTGTCGTGTTCGTCTTCGATTTCGCCAAACAACTCTTCGGTTAAATCTTCTAACGTGACCATGCCCACCAGCGTGCCAAATTCATCTACCACCAAGGCGAGGGACCGTCGGGACGCAACCAATTGACGAAAAGCCTCATGCGCCAGAAGGGTCTCCGGTAAAAAAGCCACGGGAGTCAAGGCGGAAACCAGCGACTTTGGTTTTTGAAAAAGTGCGTGGGCATGGACGTATGCGAATGCATCGTCCACAGAATCGCGATAAACAACCAGTTTGCTGTATCCGGTGGCAACGAATCGCTCGCGCAATAGGTCCAAATTTGTGCCTACAGGAACGGCTTCAATGGCATTTCTAGGCACCATGCAGGCCTTAAGTCTAACTTCCGCAAACTCCAATGCGTTGCGAAAAAGCTCTACTTCCGGCTCAACGGGGCCGTCTGCGTCTGCCAGGTGCTCGCCCACCAAATGATCTAAATCTGCACGTCCAAAAACACCTGGGCCGCGGGTATCTGCACTTTTTCCGGTCCACTGGGCCACCCACTGACTGAGTAACGTGAAAAACAAGACGGCGGGAGAAAGGGCAACCACCACGGCGGCAAGTAATCCTGAAAATGCGCGCAAAGACTCATTCGCACGCTCCCTAAAAAATGCTTTTGGCATGTACTCGGCTACAACCAAAACTACGGCCGTTGACAACAAAGTTTGAACCGCAACCACGGCAAATGGAGAACCCAAAATAGCCAAGGGTTCGTTGAGGAGTCTCGCCGTTGAATTGCCCACCAGTACCAATGCCACGGTATTGCCCAAAAGCATGGTCGCAATAAACGAAGTGGAGCGCCGGTAGAACCACGGCAAAATACGTCCGGCCAGGCTGCCCTTTTTGGCCTCAATCTCCACCTGTAATCGATTGGCGGAGAGAAAGGCAATCTCCATTCCGGAGAAAAAAGCAGAGGCCGCTAGTGCCGCTAATAAGAGTAGTACAGCGGTCATTCGGCTGAGTTATTCCCGTGCCGGCTTTCAAACTTCTGGCGTTGCTTGCGTCGAACTACAAACATCACCACTGCCCCAACAGCAAACAAGGCAAACAAACCAGACTGAGACCGGTCTGTAGACCAATTAGCGGCCACTTCCCATACCGACACGACTGCAATAAACACCCATGCCCACTCCACGACGCGCATGGTTTTTCCCATCAATTCTGGTTTCATTCGATTTTACTTGTTGTTGGAGTTCATTTGACCCGCTGCGTTGAATAAGGTGTAAGTCTCGAGTCGGTCGTCGGCTTCAAATCCCGTTCCGATTAGAATTTGACTTGAAGATACTAACCGAACGGCGCGTTCTCCAAAAATACGACCCGTTTGGGCATCCCACACGATGGACTCTGTTTCCAATCGGTTGCCGTCCTGATTCTGGACGACCACTCGGCCGTTGGCCAACCAAACTTGTTGTCCTGGGCGTTGATCCACTTGTCCTGCCTTCATCCAAGCGCCACGTTTACCGGGGGTCTTTTTCATTTGCACCACCACATCGTAATACCGAACGTACGGAACTTCAGCTTTGGTAAACTGCTCCATTCGCTTTGCGTGAACCGAGAACTGTTGGCGACCGCCTTGAGAGACAGCTGCACGGAATCCGCGCTGTTCCACCACGGCTCCGTCAAAGGACTGCGCCAGGGCTTCAACGGCTTTTTGATCGTTGGAACAGCCCCAAAACAGGAACAGCATGCCGGCAAGGCATGCTGTTCGCACCGTGGAAATCGCGGCTTTTTTCAAACTCAATAAAAACGAACCGTGATGGTTTCGTTGATCCAGCAACCGATGGTGTAGCGGTCGCCGTCTTTCTTGCTGAACTGGAAGGCAATGCTCTTGTCTGGAATGCCTTTCTTGAAGTTCGCAATCAAGGCATCCGCCTGCCTGGTCAAACCGGCATCCACCGATTTAGCTTTGCTCGCATAATCAATAGCGGCCCAGTACACGGCGTTCTTTTCAAAAACGTTCTCACCGCAAGTGCCTGCCGCGCTGGCGTACAAACCGGCTACGATCAGGTACGGACGGCCGTCTTCCTTGTTCAAGCTGGCGGCCTTGAGGGCGCTTTGCTTCGCAGAGGCCAATTGACCTAATTTCTGCTGGATGCTGGCCAAACGCATGTAATCGGCGGATTTTTTGCGTGGATCCACCTCCAGTGCAATGGCGTCGGTGAAGAACTTGGTGGCCTCAGACCATTTTTCATTGACCACCGCCAATCGGCCCATGGAGCGGGCCGCTTGAGCGTCGGGATCCATGGCGTAAAGCGCCTCCGCAGACTTGAAGTAAACCGGATTGTCTGTGCAGTCTACGGTGTTACCGGACTCATCCAATCGTTCCTTAGCCAACAATTTGTTTGCGCGCTTCAGCCATACTTCGTTGGTCTTATTGGCTTCAAACGTTTCCATGTTGTAAATCACCTTCAAACGGTCGCAGCTCAGTACGGGAGCAATGGACTTTTCGATGTTGCCAGCTACTTTATCGTAGCCTTCCAATAACTTTTCGTTGCGCGCCAATTCTTTCTCGCCCTTGGCGTCCAGGGTTCCTGAATCGCGTGCCACGCTCAGGTCCGTCACGGACTTGTTGAGGCGATCGGTGTGGAACTCCAACGTTTCGTTGACCTGGTTGTAAACTTCGAATAATTGAGTCACATCAATGGTCTTGTCTTTTACCAGACGAATGGACGCCAAGAAGTACCCGTTTAAATGCTGAGGAGTTAGGTCCGTAGCACCCTTGGACATGGCTTGCTGGAAAAGATCGTAGGCCGTTTTTGGATCTTCCGGAAAGAACTGAATGTAGTCGTATGCTTTGGAGCCCAAAACAAAAGCCTCCTTTCCGGGGAAGTATTTGTTGCGCAAATCGTAAACCTCCATCAATTGATTGATAAGGACTTTCTTTTGATTTTCATCCGTGGTGGCCTTGATCTTCTCGCGAACGATGGTAGGTCCGAAAATGAAGATATTTTCCTTCACTTGCGGGCAGTTCTTGTACACGTAGGACCAAGCATCGTAGGCTTCCAAGTACGACTTGGAATTGTAGTTGGAGCCAAAGATGTTGTAGTTCTGCCAGCAGTTCACGGAATCAGCTTCGGTGGCACCCCAAAGTCCTTTCTGAGCAAAGACAGCGGTGCTGGAGAGCAGCGCGAGGAGGAGGACGAGGCGTTTCATAGCATTGGGTATTTAAGTACGGAGTAGATTACAAAAAGCGTGCTAATTTGTTTTTGAATAAATAAAATGCTCTATTTCAGCAATCAACGGTATTTGAACTTTTGAAACCATTGGTCGTTTAACGTGAGGCCAAACACGGCACGCAGGTGGTCTTCGCGGACCAAACCAACTTTAGCAGTACCGTAGCTTTCCCACTGAACGCCCAAATGGAGGGCTGCAAATTTAACATCGCCGGGCACAAAACTGCGCGTTCCTAACGGAATCGTAACACCGGTGCTGCCAACCCACCGGGTGAGTGCTTCCTGGTTCAGAACTAAACCGGTTTGGGCTTGGCTGATTCCCGCCGCATAGACCCAATTGGCCGCGCCATTCTTCCAGCTCCCTTGCGGGAATGCAAGCGCCGGCACCAGCGTTGCGCCTACCCGCCAGGTCCGCGATTCGGCGGAGTATCGGTAGACCGGAAGACCTCCATTCGGATAAAAAGAGGAGGCTTCTTGGGTTTGTGTGCGTTGGATTTCCATGCCCAAAGTCCACGCGTCCAGATTGGACCCTGGTGCACGGCGAACAAAACGCAAACCGTAGCGTTGGTCTGTGGGGAGTTGCGCCGTTCCGGGGGTGTCGATCACAGACCATGCTGTATCTCGATAGGTAGGAACGGCGGATCCGTTGTTGAGCAAGGAATACTGCAAAGCGGTTTGTGCTCCGGTCAGATTGGCACGTAAAGCCTGGGTAGTTCCCAACTCCAGGTCCAACCACTTGCCCAGGGGCAAAGCTGCTTGCGCGCCAGCGGTGGCCTGCCAACCGCGGTACACCGTTTCCTCGCGCGATCCAATGTTCAAAAAGCGGGGGTCGCCAAAATCCAACAGGGTGGTCTTTTTAACGGACCCAAAGTGGTAGGCCCCCCGCAATCCAACGGAAAAGTACTTGATGGGAGACCATCCCAAACCTAAATTGGCTTGGGTGAGGCCACCGTTGCCGGTGTAGGTGTATTTGGCTACCCCAAAATCCGGGAGGGTCACCACGCTGGACAATTGGTACCCCACCGTTGAATAGGGCTGCAATCCGGCGGATGCCGCCAATTTTTTGGCCAATGGAAAGGCTAGGTTTACTTGCTGAAAACCGCCCGTTGAGGTGGTTAGGGCCGTGTCCGCGTTTTGGTACACCATTCCCTGGTAGGAACCGCTGATGTCAAAAGTGGTGTACTTCAATCGCCCCAGTGCAGCAGGCTGAACGGGATTGAAGTAAAGCAGAGACCGGTAGGCGGCAGATCCTCCGCCGTGCAGTGCTTGCGCCGGTGAGACACCGGAGGTTTGGGTACCCAAGCCGAACCATGAATACGGCGATACGTCCAATACTTGTGCCGACGCCAAAGGAGCGCCTGCAGCGAACGCGAGTAAGAGGTAAGTTTTAATTCCCTTCATTGGACCAGACCCACAAACCGACAAAGGCCAATTTGGGCGCTGCAAAGATGCCTTTTTTTAGCGGAGTAGCCAAAGCCGGTGCATCTCCACCGGTTAGATAAACGACTATTTCCGGTGATTTTGTGCGCCAGCGTTCTGTCCAAAAGTCTATTTCTCCAAGCAATCCGTAGTAAGCTCCTGCTTGAAGTGCATGTTTTGTGCTGCTTGGTGCCGTCCACTCCAAAGGTCCTGTGGGGTTTTGAGCCAGCGGAAGCGCAGCGGTTTGCTCGTGCATGGCGCGCAAGCGCATGGACAACCCGGGTGAAATGGACCCTCCGTGAAAGGCTCCTTGAAATTGAGCGTTGACGGTGAGGCAGGTGCCGGCGGAAAAGGCCAATGCGTCGCCTTGGGGGTGCAGGGCCTGCAGGGCCCAGGCCAAAGCCAATCGGTCTGGACCCAAATTGCCGCCGTAGGCCACTGGAAAGGGAGGTTTCTCTGAAGTGGATAAGCAGTAAACCGGACCTCGTTCCCATAAAGCGCTCCACTCGGCTGCCGAAGATGGTTGGGCTTGTGCGTCGCAAATCCACACACCCTCGAGGATAGCACCGTCGGGCAAGATGCGATTCCAGTCCTCTGCAGACGGATGAGTGGGCAGGTAATGCACGGGAAGGTCCTCCAATGCCGTCAGAGACGGCTGCATGCTGGCTGAAGTGGTCGGCAAAAGCATGGCCTTGGTGCGGGTATTTCCGCGGTCGATGAAAAGTCGCACGTGCAAAGGTAGGGTTAGCGGTGGGCGAACACCACGGGACTGGATTCTTTCAACCAATCGTTGAACCAAGGCTTGTAGTAGTCTTCCAACTGCGCTCGCTTGATCTTTAGCGTTGGGGTTAGGAAACCGTTGTCCACCCCCCACTCCTCCGGCACGGAGACGATGGAGCGTAGTTTTTCGTGGCTGGGCAATTTGGCGTTGATTTGATCCAGCCAACGGCCCAGTTCTGCTGCCAAAGCGGGTCCTTCTTGAGCGCGCGACTCCGGGGTAAGTACCACCAGTGCAAAGGGTTGATGAAGTCCCTCGCCCACCACACAGCACTGCGCTACGGAGGGTGCTTCCAAAAGTTCGTTCTCCAACGCAATGGGCATGACGAACTTGCCCTTGGAGGTTTTGAACTGGTCCTTGATTCTGCCGGTCAGGGTCCAATAACCGTCTTGGTCTTGATGCCCTAAATCCCCGGTTCGCAAAAAATCACCGTCGTAGAGTTCCGCCGTCAATTGGGGCTCCCGGTAGTATCCGACGGTATTCGCACCCGAGCGCACTTGAATTTCTCCTTCCGAACTCGTTCGGACGTCTACACCCTCAAATGCTTGTCCAACCGTTCCCACCCGTACGCGGCCGGTAAAGTTAACTGTGGTGATGCCCAGGTTCTCGGTCATGCCGTACACCTCTTGAATGGTGATCCCCATTCGAGCAAAATTTTCCAAAAGCGTTGGCCGGATGCTGGACGCTCCGCTCAACACCAAACGGGCCCGACTGAGACCCAAACGTTTGCGGAGTATGGGCGCGAGCAATTGGCGCAGTCGGGCCGATGGGATTTTTGCGCGCAGCGTGTCGTCAAACTTCTCCCAAATGCGAGGGACGGCCAGGAAGACAGTAGGTTGCGCGGCCGCCAAATCGTGGGCGAAGGTGTCCAATTTTTGAACAAAATGGACGCGACCGCAGAGGTAGATGGAACCGGCGTTCACCAACATCTTCTCCGCTACGTGGCTCATGGGCAGGTAGCTGAAAAATACCTCGTTGCGGAGATGGGTAAAATGATGAAGCACGGTTTGGAAGGCAAACTGAAATCCACGATGCCGGTGCATCACTCCCTTGGGTTGACCGGTGGTACCGGAGGTATAAATGATGGTGGCAAGGTCGTCCGGTTGGGGATGGGCCACGGGCGCTGGCGCTGCTTCTTGGAGTTGGTCCCATGGATGAACGCTGGCCGGGGTGGGGGCCACGGGTGCGTTGGGAAAGGGGATGGCCAAAATACCCGCGGGCAAGGCTGCCCAGAGGGCTTCCGGATGGTCAAGCTTGCCCAGAAACACGCCCTTAGCTCCGGAATGGTCCAACAAGCCGCGCACCGTTTCTGGCGTGGTGGTGGGGTACAACGGCACGGATACCGCACCCGCTCCGCTGATAGCTAAGTCGGCCAAAATCCAATGGGCGGAGTTTTTGGCCAGAATGGCGATGCGGTCTCCCGGCTCGATGCCCAAACCGTGGAGGGCCCGAACCGTCCGCTGAACAGACGCTGCTGCTTCCTGGTACGTAAACCGGAGGGGGCCGTTGGCCGTTGGCTCGTCCAAAAAAACGCGCCCGGGATGCCGCTCAGCATTCCGGTGAAACTGCTCAAACAAGACGGGTTCTTCACCTGTGGCGCGGAGGTGACCCATCCCCTGAGCTGGGCGGTAACCGTTGAGAGCAGCAAAAAACTGAGTGGCTCGATGCAGGTCCTTGGCGTCATCCGCGGAAGGCCACCACGGTGCAGAGACGCTGATCTGTTTGCGCTCCGCATCCAATCCTATCTGGATGATGGGGACGCCAGCGCCTTTTGCGATGGCCAGAAATCCGGTTTTCAACTGATCTACACGCGAACGAGTTCCTTCTGGGGATAGGGCCAACAGGAACCTCGGCTCCTTTTTGAAGGCGGCAACCACTTGCTCCACCAAACCGGTTTTGCTTTTGCGGTTGACCGGAATGCCCCCGATGGAGCGAAGCCACGTTCCAATCGGACCCACAAAAAGGGTGTGTTTTCCCAAAAACTTGGCGTGGTCAATGTTCCATTCGTTCCGAATGGCCAAACCCAGAGGAAAGTCCCAATTGGAGGTGTGCGGGCCCACAATCAGGACCGCTTGATCCACTTGAGGAAAGGGGTCGATCATCTCCCATCCGCGCATTTGGTACCAATTCCAGAGCAAACCCATATCCTATGTTTTGTTGACGTGGGGCAATTTAGAGAATTCGAACGATGCGCAAAAGTTATTGCGATTTTCAAAAATCAACGTATATTTGCCGCCCCAACGGGAGGTTCGGTAGCTCAGTTGGTAGAGCAAAGGACTGAAAATCCTTGTGTCGACGGTTCGATTCCGCCCCGAACCACTTCTCGTAACAAACCCCGCCTTCGGCGGGGTTTGTTTTTTTCAGACCCAGCCCCTGCCTCGCAATTAATCCGGAAAAAATCCTACATTTTTTTCCACGTATACTACCTTTACATCATGGAAATTAAGTGCCCAAAATGCAGCGTTTGGACCGAGGGGGATCCGACGACTTGCCCTTCTTGCGGTTTTGACTTTCAAGCAGCAGCACAAAAGCGTGCCGAATCCCATCCGAACTTTTCGGCACCCGGACCCCCCAAATTCGACTTTCCCATGCTTCACCTGAATCCGAACGACCCCTGGCACACGCGTGCGGGCAAAAGAACCGTACACGCCATTCAAGTTGTGGTGATGGCGTTTGCGGGGGGAATGGCCTGGATGGCCTACTGGATCGCGGTCTGATCTTGCCCCATAGATACCGGTGAGGGCCGCACGAATTTGACCGTTCGACTGTTCGCTGCGCACGTCATGGAAACGCCCCCCTCCCCTCGCCTTCCCTTGATCCCATTTGTTGGGGCTTGCACCTTGCTCTTTGCCTTGCACCAATTGGGTTTGATGCTTTGGGGCCAAACCTGGTGGTTTTTGGATTCGTTTTTGGACCCGTTGTTGGCCGTACCGGTACTGGTGGGAATACCTGCCGCAGCCGCTGGTCAATTGTGGCGTCGGACCGTACCCCTTCCCTCCTCTTGGATTTGGGTCTTTGCCCTTGGCTTGGCCGCCATCTTTGAAGGCTGGATCCCCACCTTTGACCCCCGGTTTACCGCAGATCCATTGGACGGAATTGCCTACCTACTCGGTGCCTTCGGCACGAACATTGCCCTGGGAAATTTGTTACCTTTACATACCCATTCAAACTCCCATGAATCAACCCGTTAAAGGCTTTAGTAAGTGGACCAAAGAAGGTAAAATCGAGTGGATTGCCCAGTCGCATTTTGCCCAACCGGACGCTGCTGTTGCCACCTTCAAGCAGTACTGGCATCAAGACGCTGTGCTTCAAAAAAAGCACGACGAGTTCATAGAGAACACCGTCAGCAACTACTTCCTACCCCTGGGCGTAGCGCCCAACTTCCTGATCAACAATCGGTTCTACACCATTCCGATGGCGATTGAAGAAAGTTCCGTGGTGGCTGCAGCTGCGAAAGCCGCTCAGTTTTGGATGGAAAGAGGAGGATTCAAGGCAGAAGTTTTGTCTTCTACCAAGATTGGACACGTTCATTTTCTCTACCAAGGCAACCCTGAGGAATTGCATACGGAATTCTCCAACCTGCAGCTCAAACTGCTGGCGGATACGGACCGTCTGACCGCCAACATGCAGGCCCGCGGCGGCGGTATTTTAAGTACCCGTTTGGTGGATAAGTCTGCGGACCTGGCGAATTACTTTCAACTGGAGGTGCGTTTTGAGACGAAAGACTCCATGGGGGCGAATTTCATCAATTCGTGCTTGGAGCAAATGGCCAAAACACTCAAATCCCAGTTGGGTGAGGAGCGCGTGGAGGTCATCATGTGCATTTTAAGCAACTACACCCCGGAGTGCCTGGTGCGCGCGGAGGTGTCTTGCTCGATTGATCAACTCAGCGACGGATCCGGCATTGCTCCGGAGGATTTTGCGGCAAAATTTTTCCAGGCCGTGCGCATTGCGGAAATTGAGCCGTACCGAGCCACCACCCACAACAAAGGCATCATGAACGGCATTGACGCCGTCATTTTGGCCACCGGAAACGACTTCCGTGCGGTGGAAGCGGCGTGTCACACGCATGCTTCACGCGACGGCCAGTACCGCAGCTTGACGCATTGCTCCTTGGACGGTGGGGTGTTCCGTTTTTGGATTGAAATCCCCTTGGCCTTGGGCGTGGTAGGCGGTTTGACCCAATTGCATCCCTTGGTTAAAACCTCGTTGGAAATGCTGGGCAAGCCCAATGCACACGAATTGATGTGTATTGTAGCCGCTTCCGGCCTGGCGCAAAACTTTGCGGCCTTGCGTGCGCTCACTACCACCGGCATTCAAAAGGGGCACATGAAAATGCACCTGCTCAATATTTTGAACCAATTGGAAGCGACTGAGGAAGAAAAAGCTCATTTTACGCACTTCTTTAAGGACAAAGTGCCGCACCACGCAGACGTTGTGGCTGCGTTTTGTGCCCATCGTGGTATACCAATCCCTGCGGTGACGAAAACTACCGTTTAACATGGCAACGGCATCGCGCTCCTTCTTTGCGCGGGGCAAGTTGCTGCTCACGTCCGAGTATGTCGTGCTGGACGGAATTCCCGCCGTTGCTGTACCCACTCATTTGGGGCAACGGTTGGAGTTGATCGAAGTTTTAGACATTCCAATCTTGAATTGGACAGCCCGTGCGCACGACGGTAGTATTTGGCTGGAAGGTTCGTTGGAACGGACCCCTGAGGGATGGAAGCCGTCTTCATCTGTGGAACCACCAGCTCCTGGTTTGGAGGGTTTAGCTGGTTTGCTCACAGCAGCGGAACAATTGCGTGGCACCCCCATACCGGGCGGATCCGTGGAAACCTTTTTGGAGTTCCCCAACGACTACGGCTGGGGTTCCAGTTCAACGTTAATTGCCTTGGTGGCCCAATGGGCCGAAGTTGATGCGTTAGCGCTTCATTTTGCCACGCAGAATGGCAGCGGGTACGACGCCGTTTGTGCCTTAGTCTCCGGTCCCATTCGCTACACAAGAACCGGACCAGCAAGCGCCCAATGGGGTCCGGTGTCGTTGGCGCATTGGCCCCACACCACGTTGTATTTAGTTCATCTGGGAGAAAAGCAGCGCAGTGCGCCGGACGTGGTGCGTTACCGCAGTCTTGCGCCAGACCCACTTTTGCTAGAAGCCGTGGGAGAAGCTGCAGAACTGCTGCTTCGGGCCTCATCGCCTCAGGAGTGGTCTGACGCTGCTCGCTCGCACGAAGAGGCGATGAGTCGGGTTTTGGGAAGAGTGCCTGTTGCGGAAACCCGTTTTGCGAGCTACCCCCATGCGGTCAAAAGTTTGGGTGCCTGGGGGGGGGATTTCGTTTTGGCACAAGTCCGGGAACCGTCGGACCTTGAAAAAATAAAGGCGTTAGGCTTTTCAACCGTTTTGCCGTGGAGCGAGTGCGTCGTCTTGGGTTAATCCTTGCGTGGGTGCTGGGTGCCGCCGCAAGTTTGGACTTGCGGGCGGAGCACTTGGTGGGCGGTGAAATCTGGTACGACTTCTTGGGCAACAACCGCTACCGGGTTACCCTGCGCATCTACCGAGACTGCAATTCCAGCGGGGCTACCTTGGATCCGCAAGCTGCGGTAACGGCATTCGACGGCCTAACGGGACAGCTAATTGCCAATTTTTCCTTCATTAAAGGCCCCACCATTGGACTTCCGGCCAGTACGGGTAGCCCGTGTTTGGGGGCGCCCCCAAATATTTGTACGGAGTACGCGGACTACGTTCAGGTGGTAGTTCTGCAGCCCCGGGCCAACGGCTACGTGTTGAGCCACCAACGCTGCTGCAGGAATTCCACCATTGTCAATTTGCAGAACCCCAGCCAATGGGGCAATACATTTACCGTTCGCATTCCGCCCAACGGAGCCAACGGAAACAGTTCCCCGCGGTTCAGCAGCATCCCGCCCATTGTGTTGTGCAATCAGGAAAATTTGGCCATCAGCAGTGCAGCAACCGATCCGGATGGAGATTCCCTGCACTACCAATTGTGCCAATTGCTCCACGGCGGCGGCCAAACCAACGGATCTGCCTGCCTCACGTGTCCCGCGCCGGATCCGTCGGCTCCGCCCCCCTACACGAATGTCTTGTTTCAAGCACCTCAAAATTTTGCCAATCCAATCCCTGGTACCCCGGGCATTTCCATTCAAGCGAATACCGGCCTACTGAACGGGTACCTCACCACCACCGGACAGTACTCGATTGGGATTTGCGTGAGCGAGTACCGCAATGGGGTTTTGTTGAGTACGGTCCGTCGGGACTACCAATTCAACGTAACCCAGTGCAACCCCAACGTGTCCGTCAAGATCATCACCGCGGACGACGACCCCACCCTCTTGTGCTTGGGCACTACCATGCCGTTCCGAATGACCTCCACCAACGTTCAGACAGTTTTGTGGGATTTTGGGGTACTGGGATCTTCCACCGACACCAGCATGCGGCGTAACCCCACCTTTACCTTCCCGGACACCGGTAAGTACGTAGTGCGTTTGGTAGGCAATCCGGGATTTCCGTGCGCAGACACCAGTGTCGCTATTTTCCGAGTGTATCCTCCCATCAATCCAACACTGACTCATTCGGGAAGCGGCTGCTACGACGCACAGCAATTTGTTTTTTCCGCCGTCGGCACGTGGTACCCAGGAGCCGAGTTTTTGTACCGATTCGGCACTGCCGGGCAAGCCAATTTGGACACCTTTGCCGGATTGAGTCCTCCACCCATTGTTTATTCCGCACCCGGCAAGTACCCCGTCAGCATTCGAATTCGTTCCAAAACCTGCGAGGCAACGGCTTGGGATACCGTATGGGTGGTGCCGCGGCCGCAGTGGTTTCCTTTGGCCGTGGGCGATACCGGGTGCCGCCCGTTGCGCGTTGCTTTTGCGCAGGATTCGTTGGCGGGAACTCGCTTGAAATATATTTGGGACTTTGGCGATGGAGACACCAGCCACGCCGCCAATCCGGTCCACGTTTACGGACAAGCGGGAACCTACACCGTGCGTGTAATGGTCTATGCGGACACGGGGTGCATCGATACAATCATCCGCGTGTTTCCTCAATCCGTTGTGGTTCATCCAACCCCCTCCATGGGATTGACGTCGGACCGATCGGTGGTCAGCATCTACGATCCCCTCGTCCTGTTTCAAACATCCGGACAAGACCCGGACGAAACCTTTGTACTGATTCCGGGCGACGGCCCCATCTATGCGGGCATCCCTACCGTTTGGCACGCCTACGCGGATTCCGGCAGTTTCCGGGCACAGTTGGTGGTGACCAATTCGCTAGGTTGCACGGACACCACCTTTCTACCGATTCGGGTAAATCCCACCTTCAACGTGTTTGTTCCGAATGCGTTTACGCCCAACGGGGACAGCAGAAACGAGGGATTCCGACCGGTGGTTACCGGATTCAATACCTACGAGTTCTTGGTGCTCAACCGCTGGGGGAACGTGGTTTTTTCCAGCACAGATGCGTCGGCAGCGTGGAACGGCAAGGTGGGCAACACCGGGCCCGAGTGTCCGGAAGGAGTCTACGTTTGGGTGGTGTACGTGCGGGATTTTGCGGATTCGCCTTACGAACGGCGCGGCACGGTTACTTTGCTGCGGTAAACAGGCTTTACAGGCCCTTGGCGGCGGACCACACGAAGAACGGCAGAAAACCTAGGGCCAGTGACAGCAGTGCGTACCCCAGGGCGATCGGCCAGTTTCCGCTTTTGATCCAGTGGGCCAATTCAGCGCTCCAGGTGGAAAAGGTGCTCAGTCCACCGCAAAACCCAATGGCCAACGCCGCATGCAGGGGGTGTTGCGCTCCACCTTTCCAAAGCCACCACGCCAACAAACTGCTTGCGAGGGCATTGGCCAGCAGGGTAGCTCCGGCAGCGACAAAAGGGCTGCTTGCTGCGGTGGAAAGGCCGCGAGCCAAAGCATAGCGCACCAAACTGCCGGCGCCTCCTCCCAAAAAAACCAACATCCAATTCACGGGAGTAAGCTAAGAATTCTGGTCCAAAGCAGTGCCCACAAACCGCCCACCAACCATCCGCCCAGCACGTCGCCCGGAAAATGGACGCCCAAATGCACCCGACTCCAGCCGGTCAGGACCAACCAAAAGACCAGGAGGACTTTGGACCAGCGGGGCAACGGACGACGAAAGGCCAAAGCCAATAAGGTTGCGGAATTTGCGGCGTGCGAACTGACAAAACCGAATGTACCGCGGCAGGCGTCGGCAGCTAACCGAAGCTGTTCTTGGCAAAGGGGGTCGTGGCACGGACGGAGGCGTTCGAAGACGTCCTTGAACAGGTGCACGCTGATGGCGTCGGCCAAAAGAATGCCCAGCAGCAATGCTGCGGCCGTTTGCAGGCGTTGGGACCAAGAGGCCGTTCGGGTTGCCAAAACCAACACGGCAAGACCCACCAACCAAAAAAACAAATCCGAACTGATCCACTTCATGGGTACGTCCAAATAGGGAAGCCCATTCGCGTTGATGGCGGCAAAAGCCGCCCGATCCCATCCTACGATTCCTGCAAGGATTCCCATAAACGGTCCTTCAAAACCTCCAAATTAAGCTGCGCCACGGAGGAAAAGAAGACCATGGGTAACCTTTTTGGAAAGGTGGCTTTTAATTCACGGGTGAGCTCGTCGTCCAGTAAATCGCATTTGGAAATGGCGACTACTCGACGCTTGGTGAGCAGCTGGGGGTTGAACTTCTTGAGTTCCGCCAACAGGATTTTGTATTCTTTTGCCGCATCCGGGCTGTCCGCCGGAATCAAAAATAAAAGCACCGCGTTGCGCTCAATGTGCTTGAGAAAGCGGTGTCCCAAGCCTTTGCCTTCGCTGGCACCTTCAATGATTCCTGGGATGTCCGCCAGCACAAACGAGCGGTAATCCCGGTAGGATACGATGCCCAATTGAGGAACCAAGGTGGTAAACGGATAATCAGCAATCTCCGGCTTGGCCGCACTCAAAACAGAAAGAAGCGTTGACTTTCCTGCGTTGGGGAAGCCCACCAATCCCACATCTGCCAAAACTTTCAATTCCAAGATGATCCAGCCTTCTTGGGAGGGTCCGCCGGGCTGGGCGTAGCGGGGCGCTCGGTTGGTGGACGACTTAAAGAAGTCGTTGCCCTTTCCGCCGCGGCCGCCTTCCATCAAGATGATTTCCTGACCGTCTTCGGCAATCTCCGCCAGCAAATCGCCGGTTTCCGCATCTTTGACGATGGTGCCCAAGGGAACTTGTAGGACTACATCCTCGCCGGTGGCGCCAATGCGGTTGTTGCGGTCTCCCCCACCGCCGGGTTCCGCCTTGATGTGCTTGCGGTACTTCAAATGCAGAAGCGTCCACATTTGTGCGTTGCCGCGCAAAACGATGTGGCCACCACGACCGCCGTCTCCCCCGTCCGGGCCGCCTTTGGCGTTGCCCTTGGTGCGCAGCATGTGGGTACTTCCCGCGCCCCCGGCTCCGGAGGTGCAGTGGATTTTGACGTAGTCAATAAAATTGGAATCAGCCATGGATTAAAGGGTGTCCAGGGCGACCTTCAAGCGTTGGGTAATTTCCTCAATGCTGCCCACACCGGGAATGCCGATGTACTTGCCTTGCGCATCGTAGAAGTGCTGCACGGGCGCCGTCTCCGCGTTGTAGACGTCGATCCGTTTCTGGATCACGGCAGGGTCTGCATCGTCCGGTCTGCCGCTCGTCTTGCCGCGTTCCAACAGCCGAGCCTTCAACTCCGCTTCCGGAACTTCCAACGCCAACATGGCCGTAACGGATGTATTCATACCGTTCAACAAAGCGTCCAATGCCTCTGCCTGCGGTCCCGTGCGCGGGAAGCCGTCGAAAATAAATCCGGGCGCTGCCGGGTATTTGGCCAACTCAGCCGCCAGCATGTCAATGGTCACGGAATCCGGCACCAGCTGACCTTGGTCCATGTACGACTTAGCCAGGGTCCCCAGCGGGGTCTCTCCCTTGATGTTGGCCCGGAAAACATCCCCCGTACTGAGGTGAACAAATCCGTATGCTTCAACCAAAAAAGCAGATTGAGTGCCCTTGCCTGCGCCAGGAGGGCCAAATAGTACAACGTTCAACATAATGATAAGGAAACCACAAATTTACGGCATGGAGTTGGTATTCCGTATCTTTGCCCCCGCAATCAACATCCCCATGGAACACGTCTATGCCGTAATCATGGCCGGAGGGGTAGGAACCCGCTTCTGGCCCGCCAGTACGGAAGAAAACCCCAAGCAATTCTTGGACATTTTGGGCACTGGGGAGACGTTGATTCAACAAACGTTCCGCCGGATGAAGGCCGTTTGCCCGTCGGACCGCATTTATGTGGTGACCCACGAGCACTACGCCGCCCTGACTTTGGAGCAACTTCCGGAACTGACGCCGGACCAGTTGCTGTTGGAGCCGGCCCGACGAAACACCGCACCGTGCATAGCGTATGCGGCATTTAAATTAAAGAAACGCGACCCCCTGGCGAACATTGTGGTGACGCCGTCGGACCACCTGGTGGCGAACGAAGCGGAATTCCTCCGCGTACTGACCGAAGGTTTGCGCACCACACAGGAGCACAACATCTTACTCACCTTGGGCATTAAGCCGCATCGGCCGGAAACCGGTTACGGATACATTCAGTACAAGGAGGACGAGGATTCGCTGCACCCAGAAGTTAAGCGGGTCAAATCTTTTACGGAAAAGCCGGACCGCGCCATGGCCGAGTCTTTTCTGGCTTCCGGTGAATTTTTGTGGAATTCCGGCGTGTTTCTGTGGAATGCCAATGCCATTCTCTCCGCTTTTGAAAAGTTACAGCCAGAAATTTACGGGCTGTTCCACAACGGATGGGATACGTTTAATACGGACCGCGAAAAGCCGTACATCGAGGAAGTTTATCCATCCTGCTCCAACGAAAGCGTGGACTACGGCATTTTGGAGAAAGCCAAAAACGTGCATGTGTTGCCGGCCTCTTTTGGCTGGTCCGATTTGGGCTCGTGGGGTGCCGTGCACGACCAACAGGTACCCGACGCGCAGGGCAACACCGGCGTTCATTCGAACGTGTTGGTTTACCACAGCAACAACAATACCTTCGCGCTCCCGGAGCACATGGCAGCTGTAGTGGACGGTCTGGAGGACATGGTGGTGGTGGTGAACGAGAATCGCCTGTTGATTTGCCGACGCTCCCAGGAGCAAGAAATAAAGAAGTTTGTAAGTGAAGTTAAATTCAAGTTGGGAAATCAATTCGTTTGAAGTTATATTTGTCCTATGAAATTTCTCGGATTCCTCGTTGGCGTGGTCATCATTTTGATGGGCTTTAGCATGTTGATCTTCCTGGCCCTTTTTGTAGGGTATTGGTTGACGTTGATTGGCTTGGAACAATGGAAACCCGAATGGGCATACAAGCTGATTGGTCACAAGGAGTCCAAAGAGTAATTGCTCGTAATCCTTATTCGCAGCCGCCCCCTTGTGGGGCGGCTTTTTTTGTACCCATTGGTATTGAAAACGCCCGGTTAAAAAGCCATGGATTGGCTTGTGACGTACCTTTGCGGCATGGAATACCGCATTGAAAAAGACACCATGGGCGAGGTTCAGGTACCGGCCCAGGTTTACTGGGGCGCACAAACAGAACGCAGCCGCAACAACTTTAAAATTGGACCGTCGGGAAGCATGCCGCGGGAGATCATTCACGCTTTTGCGTACTTGAAGAAGGCGGCAGCGCAAGCCAACCACCAGCTGGGGGTGTTGGATGCGGACAAAGCTGCCTTAATTGGCCAGGTGTGCGACGAAATCCTCACGGGCCAGCACGACGCTGAGTTTCCTTTGGTGGTTTGGCAAACCGGTTCCGGCACGCAGAGCAACATGAACGTAAACGAGGTGGTGGCCTACCGGGCGCATGTGTTGCGCGGCGGCTCGTTGACCGATGCGCAGAAAGTGCTTCACCCCAACGACGACGTCAACAAGAGCCAGTCTTCCAACGACACCTTCCCCACGGCTATGCACATTGCGGCCTACCTGCAAACCGTGGACCTTACCTTGCCCGGCATTCGCCTGCTGCGGGACACGCTGGCGGCCAAGGCCGAGGCGTTCAAGAGCATTGTAAAAACCGGACGGACGCACTTCATGGACGCCACGCCGTTGACGTTGGGCCAGGAGTTTGGCGGATACGTGCAGCAGCTGAACAATGGCATTCGCGCCATTGAAAACGCTTTGGAAATGGTGGCCGAGTTGGCCTTGGGCGGCACTGCCGTGGGCACGGGACTGAATACTCCAGCAGGCTACGATGTTGTGGTTGCGGAGAAAATAGCCGCTTTAACGGGAAAACCGTTCCGCACGGCTCCGAACAAATTTGAAGCACTCGCCGCGCACGACGCCATGGTGGAATTGAGCGGCGCGTTTCGCCGAGTGGCGGTTTCTTTGATGAAAATTGGCAACGACATCCGCATGCTGAGTTCCGGACCGCGCAGCGGAATTGGTGAAATCGTCATCCCGGACAACGAACCGGGGTCCAGCATCATGCCCGGAAAGGTCAATCCCACGCAGCCGGAGGCGCTGACCATGGTGGCCGCGCAGATCATGGGGAACGACGTGGCCGTTGGGATTGGCGGTGCAACCGGTCATTTTGAGTTGAATGTGTTCAAACCGATGATTGCGGCGAATGTGCTGCAGTCCGGTCGTCTTTTGGGCGACGCGTGCGTGTCGTTTAACGATAAATGCGCCGCCGGTATTGAGCCAAATCTTCCGGTCATTCAGAAGCATTTGGAGAATTCCTTGATGTTGGTGACTTCTTTGAACCCGCACATTGGATACGACAACGCAGCGGCTATTGCGAAGAAGGCCCACAAGGAAGGAACTACCTTGCGGGAGGCTGCGCTTGCGTTGAACCTATTGACTAACGAGCAGTTTGACGCCTGGGTGAAGCCGGAGGATATGGTGGGCAGTATGCACTGATTTCGCCTTTTCTGACTCCATGAAAAAGGGGCGGTCGCTTGCGCGACCGCCCCTTTCTCGTTTATTTGTTTTTGCGCGAAATCGAGCGCGCCTGTGTTTGCTAGAGCGCCAGCAATTCCAAAATTCGCTCCGCAGGACGCGCCAAAACGGCCTTTCCGTTTTCCGATACACCGATGGGGCGCTGCATCATGGCGGGGTGCTCAATCAAGGCCAGCATGATTTCTTCCTCGTCGTCCAGTTCCAATTCCGAAAATTGCTCCTTCCAGATAGGGTGGTTGGTTCGGACCAAATCCCGGGCGTCCAAGTCCAAAAGATTCAATAAATCTTCCAATTCCTCCAAGGTCAACGGCTCGTCGATCAGGTTGCGAACCGTCGGTTCCACTCCTTTTTCTTGCAAGAGAGCTAATGCATTTCTGCTGGTGCCGCACGACGGATTGTGGTAGAATTGAATTTTCATGCGGCAAAGATAAAGTCTGCCGGTGGGTCCGTGATTATCGACTTCGAACCAACGTCACGCTTCCGTGCAGATCGCCACCGTGGCCGCAGGCGTCGGACCATTGGGCGCGGTAAAAATAGACGCCGTCCGGCAAGTCCAAACCGTTCCGGGTACCGTCCCAACAAGCTGCTGGATACGTTTCCGCGTAAACGCATTCGCCCCAACGATTGTACACCTGCACGTGCCACAGAATCAATCCTATTTGTCCGGCGGAAGGCAATTGGAAGCAGTCGTTTATGCCGTTGTTGTCCGGACTGAATACGTTGGGAAGCTTGACGGAATTGGAGTCCAAGGGAACCACATTGATGGTGGTGGTGCTGGTGTCTGCCCGGCCGCAGGCGGTGTCTGCAGCCACCAAGTAAACGGTATAGTTGCCCAGGGCGGGCACGGTCCATTGGGCGCGCGCTCCGTTGACGGCTGGACCGTTAAATCCAAAAGGGTACCAGGTGTATTGGGTGGCGCCAATCACCGCACCTTGCACGCGCACCACGGGAGGCTGGGCACAGGCATCTACCTCCACCACCGGAGGAACGGCAGACAAAGGCGCCGCAAAGCGGATGCGGAAAGGAAGACTGTCCCGAACCGAACACACAGTGTCCACGGTGATCACCCAGCCACGGTAAGGACCAAAACCAAAATAGCGGTGGGTCGCAGGCTGGGACCACGAACCGAACCACGAAGTGTCTGAACCGTCGCCCCAGCGGATGCGGTAGGTTACTCCGGAGGGTACTGACGTTGGAGGAAGCAGCACGGCCTTTTGCTCCTCCGAGCAGGTGTCGTTCTGAACGGTTGGCGTGAGAAGCGCTCCAGCGCCCGCGCGAACGACCACGGTATAAATTCGTTGCGCGGTGGTGTTGCACAGCGAATCGTAGCCTTGTGCCACCACTTGGTAGGTGCCTGGGGCGGTAAAAGTGTGTTGAACACCGAGCAACGCATTGGGGGCAGCCGTGTTTCCGTCGCCCCAATTGACGCTGAGCGACGTGGCATTCAAGGCCTCTGCCGCGAAGCCAACAGTTAAGGGAGCGCATCCGCTCAAGGGCTTCAAACCGGGTAACGATACAGACTGTACTTCCAAGTCAATTTGTACCGCCGCAATGTTGCAGTTGGCGGAATTGTTGGTGGCGCTGTGGGCGGTTGCCGGAAAAATGGGGAAATTGCTGCTGCCCCCGCAACCGGCGCAAATCGCTTGGTGGATCACGCCGTCCGGACTGAAGCGAGATGTGCCGCCGTCCACGTGTTCCAGGGAGGTGCCGCCAAAAAAACTGGCGTAGCGGGCGGATTGACCGTCTGGAGCCAAGACGAGAAAGTAGAAATCCGAACCGTCCGTATTGGAATCCAGCGCATTGGGAGTGGTGGCCAGGCCCAAGGTATTGCCGCCGGAATTGACCAAACCGCCCCACCCGCTGAAGTAGGTGTTGCCGCAATCGTCCCAAGCCAAGGCGGTGGGCGATGTGTTGGCCTGCTGGTTTTGGCCGTTGCCAAAACTCATCTTGCGGTATACGGTATCCAGTCCTGTGCCGATGTAATGGATGAACTGGGCGGACCCGGGCTGGCCCCAAACGCCAGGTGAAGGTGCAAACGGTGCTGAACCGGACGCGGCTTTGGACTGCCCCACCACGGCCACCGCAGCCACCGTGTCCAAGGCAGACAACGAACCCGACGGATTGGAGGCCGCGCAGAAAAGTGCATCGAAACCACCCGTTCCCCAGTAGGTGGAGCGCAAACGCGTTCCGGTGGCCACGTCCAGAACACCCAAGATGCCGTCCGTATGCGCGGCGCGCTGGGGCTGCAGGACGTTGGCTCCCCGTGCCAAACTGTCGCTTCGGGTGGCCCCTACCGCCATCAATTGACCAAATGCCAGGGCCGACGGTGATTCTACCAAGCCCATCCACGCATCGTAGGCACTGCCGTTCAAGGCCACGGACCAACGCAAGGTGTCCAAAAAGGGCGATATGCGAAACACGATCCCGTCCAAAACACCCCCGAAAGCGGTGTCCCGCGGGTATCCGGGAAGCACGTTTAGCTGGCGGACGGGAAAATCAGTCGAACGAGTGCTGGTGGCCACAAAAACCTCTCCGAGTGAAGACAAACCGGGGCGCCCCACGCCGTTGACCAAAAGCTCCCCGCGCGCAGGATCTCCGTAGTTCATCGGCAAGCTGTTCGGCTCCAAATTGATGCCGTCGTTCTGTGATCCTCCCAAATAGGTTCCGCCCCGGAAAACGCCCCCCGTGGAGTCCAATCGGGCTACAAACAAGTCCGTTCCGTTGTTGAAGAAGACACCGTCCGCACTCACTCCCGTCCCTCCGGCAAAGGTGGTGTCAAACGCATTGGGCAGGTGCGGAAAATCGGTAGAACCCGTGGTGCCAAATACCACCAAGTCCCCGTTGGGCGCTACGGATATGCTGTGTGGTGCTTCCCGATTGTTTCCGCCCAAAAACGTGGAACTGCGGTACCCGGTGCCGTCCGGATTCCACAAGGTGAGTACGGCATCGCACCCACCCCCTTGGTAGGCGGGTTGAAAGCCGTTGGCACTGGGGTATCCGGGACCGAAGGAAACGCCTCCGGACCAGGTTCGCCCTTGGGCGTCGTAAGTGGCGCAGTAACCAAAATTATCCGAGGTGCCGCCGCTGAAGGTGGAGAAAACATACCGCGGATCCACAAAAACCGAGTCCGGGGTTCGTACAGCGTCTCCTACCAAGCGGAGGCTGCCGCGCTGCGCGCGCCAGCCAATAGCCAGCAGAGCCCCATCGGACGAAAAGGCTTTGGGCTCCGTCTCCTCCGCCCACTCCTCTCCCAAGCGCACAGACACCCCGCCCCGACGGTTGATCCGCCAATCGCTGGCGCCCTCCCACACCACCGAAACGGCTTGCAAATCGGTGCCGCGAGCAGCCACCCAGGTGGACTTAAGCTGCTGATCCACTACCTCCAAACGCAAATCCACTCCCGGATAAATTCCCTTGCCCACCAACACCCGTCCGCCCGGCACGTTGGAGCGCCATCGGGAACGATCCGTGCCCAAAAAATAATGATGCTTCACGCCAGGGGCTTGCTCTGAAGCGTCCAATTCCCAACGTACGGCACGAGACGCTCCCAAAAACCGCTGCCGAACGGCCCATTGATACGCCACGGCAGCGGTAGAGTCCGCGGGCCTTAGAGAGTCCGGAACGCGAACGGAAAAAACCAAAGCGTCGCGCTCCACGTGCACCGTGACCTGGTCTAAAACCAAACGGGCCACCTCCGGTGTTGCCCATTGTCCTAAATTGGGAACCACCAAGCGCGGTCCTTTGGTCATCACGCGGGTAGTCCGACCTTCCGCCGTCCCGGCGGGCAAGGCCGCAGTGTCCTGAGTCCCCGCAGAATTATCTACGGCCTGCTGTCCAAAAAAGGCTGCAACTGGGGACGCAAATTGTGCAGGAGCATGCAAAGCACGATGTGCGCCAGCAGGTAGCCCCAAAAGCCACCAAGCCAACAGCAAAAAAGCTGCCTGGAGCCTGTAATACTTAAGGATGGAGACCGAACACACGGTCAAAAGATACGAATTACAAATCCAGGTCGTCCAGCTCTTGAGCTGCCGAACCGTCGGACATTAGGAACGCTTTCAAAAATGCATCGATCTCACCGTCCAAAACCCGATCTGGATCCGAAGTTTCCGTGCCCGTGCGCACGTCCTTCACCAATTTATACGGGTGCAAAACGTAGTTACGGATCTGAGAACCCCACTCAATTTTCTTCTTGCCGGATTCAATTTCTGCGCGTTTGGCGTTGCGCGCCTCAATTTCCATCTCGTACAAACGAGACTTCAGCAATTGAATCGCCTTTTCCTTGTTCTGCAACTGGGAACGCGTTTCGGTGTTTTCAATCACGATGCCCGACGGCTTGTGCCGCAAACGCACCCCGGTTTCTACCTTATTGACGTTCTGACCGCCGGCGCCGCTGGAACGGAACGTGTCCCATTCGATCTCGCCCAAGTTCACCTGAATGTCGATGGTGTCGTCCACCAACGGATAAACATACACGCTCACAAACGACGTGTGCCGGCGCGCGTTGCTGTCGAATGGGGAAACCCGCACCAACCGGTGCACTCCGTTTTCGCCTTTGAGGTACCCAAAGACGAACTCGCCCTCGATTTCCAAGGTGACCGTCTTCACGCCCGCCACTTCGCCTTCTTGGAAGTTCAATTCCCGAACCTTGTGGCCGTTGCGCTCCGCCCAGCGCAGGTACATGCGCATGAGCATCCCGGCCCAGTCGCAAGACTCAGTTCCTCCTGCACCCGCCGTAATCTGCAAGACTGCGCTTAATTTATCTTCTTCGCCGGAAAGCATGTTCCGGAATTCCATGGTGCCCAAGGCATCGTCGGCCGCGGCGTAGAGCGCGTCCACTTCTGCTTCGGTGAGCTCGCCCTCGCGGAAAAACTCCAAGGACAACTCCAGTTCTTCGCACTGCGCCTTAACCGCCTTGAAACCGTCCACCCAGTACTTCAGTTCCCGGATTTTCTTCATGGTGATCTCCGCCTTCTTGGAATCGTCCCAAAAACCAGGGTTCACCGTGCGTTCCTCCTCGTTGGCCAAGGTGATGCGCTTCTCTTCCAGGCGCAGGTAGCCCTCCAGGGCCTTCAATCGATCAAAAATTTCGCGTACGCGATCCGTAGTCACCATAAGTATGCAAAAATACGGCACTTGCCGTACTTTGGTGCCATGAATGCTCCTGCTTTTTGGGCCGACTTTCGGTCCGACACCGTGACCCGTCCCACGCCCCAGATGCTCGCCGCCATGAACGCTGCACCCGTAGGGGACGACGTCCTGGGCGACGATCCCACCGTTCAACTTTTGGAGGCCACTACCGCCGAGCGGTTTGGAATGGAAGCAGGTCTTTTTTGTCCGTCGGGCACCATGACCAATCAAATCGCCATCAACGTGCACACCCGTCCGGGGGACGAACTCATCTGCTCTCCGTTGGCCCACGTCTACAACTACGAAGGAGGCGGGGTTGCCTTCAACTCCGGCGTGCAAGTGCGGGTTGCCGGCGACGCCTACGGACGGGTGTCACCCGACGATATCCGCGGAGCGTTGCAGCCACAAGACAACGTTCACGCCGCCCCAACCCGTTTGGTGGTCTTGGAAAACACCAGCAACAAGGGCGGCGGCACCTGCTTGGGTTTGGACGCACTCCGGGCCGCTGAAGCGGTTGCCCGCGAACACCAACTGGCCTTCCATTTGGACGGCGCTCGCTTGTGGAATGCCTTGGTCCAAGACCGTGAGTCCCCCGAAGACTACGGCCGATTGTTCGACAGCATCTCCCTGTGTTTCAGTAAAGGACTAGGTGCACCCGTGGGTTCCGTCTTGGTGGGCAACCGCGATTTTATTCAACACGCGCGGCGCATCCGAAAACGCTTTGGCGGCGGCATGCGCCAAGCCGGCTACCTGGCAGCAGGGGCCTTGTTCGCCTTGGAACACCACGTGGATCGCCTGGCCGAAGACCACCAAAGGGCGTCCCAAATTGGGACGTTTTTAAAGCAGCTTTCGTGGGTGACTGAATGCAAACCGGTGGCCACCAACATCGTCATCTTTCGCCTGGCCGACGGCTGCGACGCGCGCCAACTGCAAAGTCATTTGGCCGAAATGGGAATCGGAATTTCTGCCATGGACGCTCGGTGGCTACGCGCCGTCACGCACTACGACGTAGGGGACCGCGCCGTGGAAGCCCTTTGTGCGGGATTGGGTTCCTTCGCACCCCGCCAAGCCTAAATCCTCGGGAAGGAACAAAAAACGCTTTATTCTTCTCGGCCGGGAGCCGTCTCCCGCGCCCATTCGGACTCAAATCCTCGCTGGTACAAAGCCTGTTCCACCTTGAAGCGGCGTTGGTGCACGGGAACCCCGCTCGCGGCCTCCCATTCCTTAGCTCCGCGCAAGCGCGCGGCCGCCTCGTATTCCTCCGGGTCCAATTCACTCAATCCCAGCGCCACACACGCTGCCGATACTCCTTTTGCCCGGAGCCCGTGGGTAATCTTGATTCTGCCCCAGCCCAACGACCGAAACTTTCCCCGCGCATAGGCCCGCGCAAATCGCTCTTCGTTCACCCAATCCGCTGCAAAAGCATCCAATAGGAGTTGATCCGCGGCGTCTCCTCGAAAACCCAAAGAGGCAATCTTGGTTTTGACCTCGCTCTGGCACCGCTCCTGGTAGGCGCAGTAGCGTTCCAAAGCCGCCCTCCCGTCCTCCAAGGTGAAAACTTTCTTTGCTTGCCAAGCCATACCGCAAAGAAACAAAAAAGGCGGCCCAGGGGCCGCCTTTTAAACACTTAAGTTGTGCACCAATTGAAAAGGATAACCATCCAATGCAACGCGGTGGCAAGCCTTACTGAAACTTATACTCCAACATCTTGAACGAGTCCCGTGGAACTACATCCATTTTGCCTTTGTACTTGCGCTGCCATTGGTGCAGTATGCTGCTCCAAAACAGCCCTTTGGTCAAGTAGGCATGTAGGAACGGGTGAACGTGTAAGGCCCACTTCTTCCCGTCCTTCTTTTTGCGCTGCGCCAACGAAGCAAACTCCTGCTCCAATTTTTCCACCAAGACAATGGGGGCATCCACCAACATGTCTGGGTTTTCTTCTTGGGTTTCGATTGCTTTTTCCGGACGCACCCGCTGGCGGGTAATTTCCACCAATCCAAATTTGGACGGAGGCAAAATTTTGTGCTTGGCCCGGTCTTGGGACATCATTTCTTTCACCTTGTCGTACAGTGCCCGACGATGCTCGTTGGAGTGCAAATCAATAAAATCCACCACAATGATGCCGCCCATGTCCCGCAAGCGCAACTGACGAGCCACCTCTTCCGCTGCCAATAAATTGACCGCCAAGGCACCTTCTTCCTGACTTTCTCCCACCGCGCCTCGGTTGCCGCTGTTCACGTCAATGACGTGCAACGCCTCTGTATGCTCAATGATGAGGTAAGCCCCTTTTTGCAAGGTTACCGTGCGACCGAACGAGGTTTTAACCTGACGGTCCACATTGAAATGCTGGAAAATGGGCGCTGTACCGGAGTACAACTTCACCATGTCCGCTTTGTCCGGCGCAATTTCCTGGAGGTACTGCTTGACTTCGTTCGCCCAATCCTCGTTGTCCACGTGGATCTTGGTGAACGATTCGTTGAAGACGTCGCGCAAAAACGCAGACGCCCGGTCCATTTCCTGCATTACGCGCTGACCAGACTTGGCTTGGCGCAATTGCCGGTGCAGTGATTTCCATTTGGCCATCAGGCCTTCCAAATCCGCAGTCAGTTCGACTTCGGTTTTGTTTTCCGCTACAGTACGTACAATCAACCCAAATCCCTTGGGCCGAATGCTGTCCGCGAGCCGACGCAGTCGCTCTTTTTCTTTTCGTTCCCGAATCTTTTGCGAAACCGATACACGGTCCGAAAAGGGCACCAACACCATAAACCGACCCGCCAGGGAGATTTCCGAAGTAATTCGGGGTCCCTTGGTGGAAATCGGTTCTTTGATGATCTGTACCAGGATGTCTTGTCCTACTTTAACCGCTTCGTCCATAGCGCCCTCTTTCTCAATTTCAGCCTGAAGCTGGAAATCGGAAATTGTGGCCGGCTGCTTGCCCAACAACACCTTTTTGGTGAATTGCTGCCAAGAAGCCAATTGAGGACCCAAGTCGTGGTAGTGGAGGAAGGCATCTTTTGCGTGCCCTACATCCACGAACGCGGCATTGAGTCCTGGAGCTACTTTCTTTACGCGGCCCAAGTAGATATCGCCCACTGAGAAGCGGTCGTCGCCTTTTTCGGCGACGAGCTCCACAAGACGACCATCCTGAAGAAGAGCCAATTCTGCGTCCGATCCGCTGGTTTGAATGACGAGTTCGGTACGCATTGGCGATTAGCGCTTTTTGTGGCGGTTCTTGCGAAGACGCTTTTTACGCTTGTGAGTGGCCATCTTATGGCGCTTTCTTTTCTTTCCGCTTGGCATAGCTAAGTCGTTTAAAAGGTTATTGGGGGGCGTGTTCCGTGTGCAACGCTTTCACACGGTCTGCTCCCTCCGCTTGCGGATATCGGTCCAAGAACCGATGCACCAAAGCATCGGCACTGTCGGCCTGCCCCAGCTGCAAGTACACTGTGGCCAATTTCTCTACCCCGGGTGCAAAAGCAGGATCCAGGGATACAACACGGCGAAAGCGTTCCACCGCTTTGTCCATTTGACCCGATTGCACCGAAAATTCACCCAACCAAAAGTGGGCGTCTCGGTGATTGGAATCTTCTTGGACGACTTCGCGCAGCAACATAATGGCCTCCATGGGGTTCTCCGAACCTCCCTGAATCAATTCGACCGCTTTTTGCACCTTGGCATCCAAGGGAGTAAGCGCGGCTTCTTCTTCCTGCGGCGCTGCCGATGGCGATCTCGGAACCAACCACACCAAGGACGCCGAGACCACAAGGGCTGCAGCGATACTTAGTACGAGTTTGGAACGCGAAGGAGTCATCGGCAAAGGGTTTATTCCGGATTACTCCTGAACGGCTACGTTGGTTTTCACAGAGTCTGCAAAGGTCTTAGCAGGCTTGAAAGCAGGAATGTAGTGAGCGGGGATCACCAAAGTGGTGTTCTTGGAGATGTTGCGGCCCGTTTTCTTGGCGCGCTTCTTCAAAATAAAGCTTCCGAAGCCGCGCAAATAAACGTTGTCACCGGCTTCCATGCTCGCTTTAACTTCGCGCATCATTCCTTCTACAACTGCCTGAACGTCGGCTTTTTCCATACCAGTCTTCTCAGCAACGCGATTGACAATGTCGGCTTTGGTCATTTTGGTTCGATTTAAATAAGTTTAAAAAGAGTTGTAGGTCGCTAATTTTGAGGGCGCAAAGATACGAAGTAAACCCTGATTTAACAAGCCTTTTTCATGACAGACTTCTCGCATCGGTTGGTTCGCTGGTACCAAGTGCACAAACGTGAGCTCCCTTGGCGGGAACACCGCAATCCCTATGCCATTTGGTTGAGCGAGGTGCTGCTTCAACAAACCCGGGTGGAACAAGGCACTCCCTATTTCCTCCGGTTCGTGGAACGATTTCCCACCGTGGAAGATTTAGCGTCAGCACAACTGGACGACTTGCTGCAAGTTTGGCAAGGATTGGGCTACTATGCCCGAGCTCGAAACTTACACGCTGCCGCGAAAATCGTGGCGAACGAATGGGGAGGGGTATGGAAAACCGAAGTTGATGATTGGCGCGCCTTGCCCGGAGTCGGGCCGTACACCGCCGGAGCCATTGCCTCCATTGCCTTTGGAACCCGTGCAGCCGCTGTGGACGGAAACGTTAACCGCGTTCTGAGCCGATGGGCTGAAATTGAAGTCCCCATCGATAAGCCGGAAGGCCATAAGGCCCTCTGGGAATTAGCAGATTCCCTTCTGCCGACCGGTGATTGCGGCGACCACACCCAAGCACTCATGGAATTGGGAAGTTTAGTATGTACACCCAAGCAACCCAAGTGCGTTGAATGCCCCATTTCGGCAGACTGCGCAGTGGCATTTCAATCCAATAAGGCAGAAATGCTCCCGGTAAAGTTGGGGAAAACAAAAGTTCTAGAAGAGCACTGGCACCGCATGTTCGTAGTTCGCGGCGGATATTTTTTGTGCAGAAAAAGGCCCGTTAGCGGCATTTGGCCTGGATTGATGGACTTACCGGAACCGCGTGACTTGGGTACGCCGGAGGCTGAAATCAAAACATGGAGTGCCGGAAGCCCGGTGAAACACCGGCTGAGTCACCGACGCTTGTGGATTCATTTTTACCGCATGGACGCTCGTGATTTAACCATTCAACCGGATGGATTTGAGTGGGTCGCACAAGGTAATTGGGAAGACCTTGCTTGGCCCGTACCGGTGGGTCGTTGGCTTAAAAAAAATAGTATCTTTGATTAGATAATTACAACTCATTTGCTATTCTAATACAATGGCCGGTACCCTAAATAAAGTCATGCTCATTGGGAATTTGGGCAAGGACCCTGAGGTTCGAAATTTTGAAAACGGCGGCATGCTCGTTCGCTTTCCATTGGCAACGACCGAGTCGTATACCAATCGCGAGGGAGAACGTAAAGAGTCTACGGAATGGCACACGATAGTGGTGCGCAGTCCGCGTCTGGGCGAAGTTTGCGAACGTCATTTGCACAAAGGCGACAAGGTATTTATTGAAGGGAAGATTCGTTCGCGCCAGTGGACAGATGATTCCGGCCAAACACGATATTCTGTTGAAATTGCAGCGGACAGCATGACCATGCTCGGCCACAACCCCATGCGCCAGCAGGATCGTCAAGACCGTCCGTACGGACAGCACGACGACGCTACCGATGATTTGGGCTGATCCCTTGTGTGAACCAATACCCCCTCCTTGGACCCTGACCCTTCCCCGCTCCCGCTGCTCATTGGCCTAATCGCGCTTGGTTTACTCTTAATTGGCTCTGCGTTCGCATCAGCAAGTGAGGTTGCCTTCTTTTCGTTGGATCCCCGTATGCGCAACGATGTGCGGGAAAGTGTGCGCGCTGACGATCAACGAATTCATGTTTTGTTGAATCACCCGGAAAAGTTATTGGCAACCCTTTTGGTGCTCAATAATTCGTTCAATTTGGCCTTGGCTCTTTTGTCTACCTGGCTGCTCCAGAGTTTTGCAGCACCCCACCTGGACGCGTGGACCGTCGGCCTCTTGGAGATTGTTGGAGTAACGGCCTTGATTTTAACGTTTGGGGAGATTTTGCCCAAGAGTGTAGGATCTGCCCATCCTTTGGCTACCGCCCGGCGCATGGTGGCTCCATTAAGTGCTCTTTTCTCGGCTCTCACGCCGCTTACCTCTCCGCTGATGGCTACCGGACAGTGGTTTGGAGAAGCTAAGAAAAACGGAACGCTTTCCGTGGATGACCTCGAAAATGCCTTGGATATTACGACATCTGGAAACGAACAAACACAGGAAAACCAATGGCTCCGGGGCATTGTTCGCTTCGGAGGGGTGTCTGCCAATCAGATCATGGCCCAGCGCGGCAACATGGTGGTGGTTCGCTCAGAATGGACCTTTTCGGAAGTCCTGCAGGCCGTTGTGGATCATGGTTATTCGCGTTTTCCCGTCCAAGGCAAGTCACTGGACGAAATAGTGGGCATCCTGCACACCAAAGATCTGCTGCCCTATTTGGGTGCTGAAACCGATTTCGCATGGCGGAGCTTGGTGCGCAAGATTCTTTTTGTTCCGGAGGGCATGAAAATCGACGATTTGTTGCGCGAATTTCAGACCAAGAAAATGCACATGGCCGTGGTAGTGGACGAGTACGGAGGAACGTCTGGTTTGGTTACTCTGGAGGACGTGATGGAAGAAATCATCGGCGAAATTGAAGATGAATTCGACGAGGAGGAATTTCCCTACTCGCGTTTGGACGAGCGCACCGTTGTTTTTGAAGGAAGAACACCCCTGAATGACGTGGTTCGCGTATTGGGACTGCCGTCGGACCGATTGGACGATTGGCGGGGTGAAGCAGAATCTTTAGCCGGTTTGCTGCTGCAGAATGCCACCGGTCACCTGCCCACAAAAGGGTATCAAGCGCAAGTGGGCGGGCTCATCCTAACCGTGGAGGCCGTGGACAAACGACGGATTGTGCGTGTTAAAGTAGAATTGGACCGAGATGTTGAATAGGAAGGCGCGTCTGGTGCTTACGGTGGGCGCATTAGCTGCCGGGGGATTGTTCTTTTGGTGGTCGTCGGTTCGGCCGTCTACCGCCGAATTGCCCAAGCCCAAAGGATATTTTGAAATCGCCCTCCCGGACACTGCCTCCGTTGCCTTTAAAGCGCACGACGGATTTCGGGTAGATTTCCGTACCAACAAATCAGCCGTATGGAAAACGGTGAATGCCGACAAAGGCTGGGGAACCGTGTCGTTTCCCCAATTAGGTGCTGAAATTCAGTTGAGTTACGTTGCAGTCGGCGATCAATTGCCCAAGTTACTGGACGACGCGCATCAGTTGGCCTTCAAACACGATGTTGTGGCCCAAGGAATCAAGGAGAAACTTTATTCGGATCCCGAGCGTCGGGTACACGGAATTTTGTACCAATTCCAGGGCAACACGGCTACACCGTGTCAATTTTTCATCACGGACAGTACCAACCATTTCCTGCGCGGGTCCGTTTACGTGCTGGCCAAGCCCAATGCAGATTCCCTAGCACCCGTAAACGCTTTCCTGCAAGCGGAAGTCATCCGTTTGATGGAGACGGCACGCTGGAAGGTTGGTAAATGAAGGGATGAAGTGAAGGCGGAGATCCTGGGTGGAATTCCGCTCCTCAAGGAGTAGTTGAGCGGAATCGTTATGGTGCAGAAGTAGTTCGGACTCGTTCCTCAAGCACCAGCAGATAGGCGCTTGTGCGAACGCACTTGCAGAAATGCCAGTACCGCAGCGTCCACCACCAAGACGAAGAGAAAAGCCGAGAATAGTAAATGCAACGGCTGCAGACTCTGCGGAATATTGAAGTAGTACAGGACCGCGCCCAAGGCGGTTTCCGCCAAGGCCAATCCAGTCATAAGACCAACACGGGCACGAATACCGGCTAAACCGTCGGTTTTGCGCAACAGGTAGAACGTCAAACCTACCAGAAGCAATGAATAGGTCCGGTGAATGTACACCAACGAAGTCAATTGGCTGGACAGGGCCGTGCCTGTGGCCGCTCGCAATCCGTCCACGGACTCGCGAACCAGTGCTCCCGTGCCAATCTGCACCAGCAGAAGTACGGCAAATAGCGCCAGCCATTTGCCCGCAGACTCGGTTTGCTCGCTGCGCGAATGTTCTTCAAAGAACCAAGAATGGGCTTCCGCCTCCGTGGAAACGCTCCGGTGCACGGCGGTAAAAACGGCCAGCAAACCAAACGCACCCAATAAATGGTAGGTAATGTGGTGCGGAACCAGGTTGCCGTCCACCAATACCTTACCCAGCCAAGCTTCAAAAAGCAGCAGTACCAGTCCTAGGCCCAAAGCTGCAACCCACTTCCGGTGCGCTTGAAAACGGGAAATCGACCATACAAAAGCCAAAAATACCGGGATGCCGAGTGCTGCACCCAGGAGCCTGTTGATGAACTCGATCCAGGTGTGTGCGGGCACAAACGTGGCGTAATTGTGCTTGGTGTACGCGGACCACTGGGCGCGGTTGAAAAGGGGCTGCGGTTGGGTAGCGCTGTTCGCCGTCCAGAGGGTGTCTTGGTGGAGGACCATCTGCCCTTCCGAATACATCTGCAATGGATTCCAGAGCACCTGTTCCATTCGGGTGGGCGGTATGGTTTGGCCAAAACACCGGGGCCAGTCTGGGCAACCCATGCCGGATCCGGTCATCCGAACTACGCTGCCGGCAAGAATTACCAGGAGCGTCAATGCCAAGGAAAGTCGGAGGAAGCTCCGCAGAATAAAGGTCCAGCGAGGGGTAGGTTCAGAGGCCACGAGGCAAAGGTAGAGTACCTTTGCGGTCCGATGAAAGAAAATTCCGTTCGTGCCTGGGTAATATTTGTTGCTTTGGTGGCCCTGTGGGGCTCTTCTTTTTTGTTGATGAAAAAAGGCATCACGGTGTTTGCACCGCATCAGGTGGGGGCCATTCGCATCGTTTATGCACTTCTGTTTTGCTTGGTGGTGGGCTGGAAGTACATTCGGTTGCTGCCCCCGCGGAATGAATGGTCTGCGTACCTGGTGGTGGGCTTCTTGGGCAATGGTTTGCCGTATGTGTTGTTCCCCATTGCCGTATCGCACATCCCGTCGGGATTGGTGGGGATTACCAATTCTTTGACTCCTTTGTTTACGTTGCTTTTTGGATTGCTATTTTTTGGAAAAACACTCCGACGCAAACAGGCCCTGGGCGTTGCGGTGGGCTTTGCGGGTGCGGCCTTGCTGGTGGGTGGGCAGGCAACCGCAGCGGAGGCGCAACCCGGTGCTTGGGCCTATGTTTTGCTGGCGGCGGCAAGTTCCATGTGCTACGGTTTGTCCATCAACTTTATTGGGTTTAAACTTCCCCATGCGCATCCGGTGGCTTTGACCCTGTGGGCATTCGTAGTGGCCGGGATTCCTGCCCTGGGCTTGCTGCTGAGTGGTGACTTTGTTCACCGAGTGGCCACGAATCCGGAGGCCGCGGAAGTCTTGGGGTACCTTGCCTTTTTAGGCGTTGTGGGGACGGCCGGTGCCATCATGGCATTCAACTACTTAATTTCCATTACCAGCCCAATTTTCGCGGCCAGCACCACGTACCTGGTTCCCGGGGTAGCCTTGCTTTGGGGATTGTCCATGGGCGAAGTACTGCACGTGCACCACGCGGTTGGACTGGGCACCATATTATTTGGGGTCTATTTGGTAAATGCACGGGCGAGGCAGAGCAAGGAATAGCGCCTAAGGGTGCTTGGGGCCAAAACGAAACAGGGCCGTCCCCGGTGGGGACGGCCCTGTTTGTTGGGCAATCACAGCGCTGAAATGCGCTGATCAATTCAATCCTTACTTGAAGAACGTATCCGCTACGTTGGTGTTGACTGTGAGGTTGACCGCTTTGAACTCCAAGTTCATGCCGGGGCCAATGGGCAATACCACTGAATGCGGAAACAACACCCCACCTACGGCGCGGTAGTCACCGTAGTTCACGGTCTGTACCGTGGCCTTCTCCCCTTCGCCAACGGGAGTAGAAGTAGCAACACGCAAACCGCTCTTCACGGAGAAATAATGCGTCTGCACTTGGGTGCCTTGGGTTACGGTAAGAGCGTAGCACGATTCCCCGCTCATGGAAGAGAAGGTGGGCGCCAGTTGTAGAGGCACCGCTGCAGTTAACCACTTCAACTCCTCAAAGTAATTAGCGTCTTTACGCATGGCATCCAGGTCCTCGTCCGTTACGGGCTGTTTGGCACCGTTGCGAACAATGCGTCCTTTCTTTCCATCAAAGAAGGTTTCCTCCTTGCCCATGGGCGAGAACTGGCCTTCGTAGTGCATGTTCGGCAGCTTGTATACGTCTTTGGTTTCGATCTTGACGCCTTGAATTTCAGCCACCATTTCCAGGGTCAGGTCTTTGACGCTCGCAATGGCTTTTTGACCGCCAATGGCCGCAATGTATTGATTGACCACGGAGGCTGCCGTAACGCCCGCGGGAATGGGGATGTTGGGACGCTCTGCGGGTTGTGCGAGGTCGTCGAAATAACGCACTTCGCCCAAACGCTCCAGGCCAGCAGCAACTTCCGACGCCTTGCCAACGATGGATATGACCATCTTGTTGGGCTGGATGTACTTCTGAGCTACACGGCGTACGTCTTCCGCGGTAACCGCTTGCAAGCGATTCAGGTATTGGTTGTAGTAATCTGGGGAAAGATTATACTTCAAGGTATTGATGGCAAAAGATGCTACTGCACCCGGACCTTCCAAGGATCGACCAAAGCTACCGGCCAATGCTTGCTTCGCATTGCGCAAATCTGTTTCACTCACCAATTCCGTGCGGATTCGGTTCAACTCCAACAAAAACTGCTCCACGGAGGAGTCCGTCACGGCGTTGCGAACCTCACCAGAAGCTTCAAAGATTTGCTTTTCTTTACCGGTTCCAAAAGAAGAGTACGCGCCGTAGGTATAGGCCTTGTCTTCACGCAAATTTTGGAACAAACGACCGTCGGAACCGCCGCCCAAGATGTTGTTCATCACGCGTACCGCCTCCAAATCCGCATCACCGGGCTTCAAATCAATCAAGTTGGCCAACTGAATGTTGGACTGCACGGATGCTTCGCGGTTCACCAAGGCAATGAACGACTTGGTTTGCACAGGGTGTTCGTAGGTGGGTTTTGCGGGAACTGTTCCGGCGGGCCAAGACTTTTCAAAGGTCTTTTTGGCGGCTTTGAACACGTCCTTGGCCTTGCAATCACCCACCACCAAGAGAATGGCGTGGTTGGGCACCCATACTTGGCTGTAGAAGCTTTTGCAATCTTCCAAAACGACTTTATTGACTGTCGCCTCAGTCATCATTTCTCCTTGGGGCGTATTGGTGCCGTACAACAAGGCATTGGAAACGCGAGTCTGGATAGCGCTGGGGTCGTCCTTGTCTGCCTTCAAACCGGAAAGGGTCCGCTTTTTCAACTTGTCGAATGCAGCCTCCGGGAAAGCTGGATGCAAGGCGACGTCGGCAACCAATTCGTACAAGTTCGCGCTGTACTTGCTCAATCCGGACACCGAAACATTGAAGGCACTGGTGCTCAAACGAGCGCCGATGAAATCCACTTGTTCGTCCAATTGGGTTTTCGTGCGGGTGGTGGTGCCTTCGGACAGCATTTGCCCCATCAACTCCACATATCCGGCCTTGTCACCTTCGCGAACACCGTTCATGTCCAAGGAAAGGCTCACGGACATGCGCGGCAGTTTGTGGTTCTCCACCACCACCACCGTCAATCCGTTCTTCAACGTCATTTTCTCGTACGCTGCAATGGATGGCGTGCGGGGCGCTGCCGGTTGTGGGCGAACGCTGCGGTCCAAAGGCTGGGCACCGAGGGTCCAAGCCGACAAGGCCAGACCCAAAAGGAAAAGTGCTTTTTTCATCTTATTCTACTACAGATTGTGCAGTGGGCTTGGGCAAGTAATGCAGCACCACGCGGTTAGAAGAAACGAGGTAAGTTTGCGCCACGCGGCGGATGTCTTCCGGGGTTACTTTGCGGTAACGCTCGATTTCGGTATTGATTAGGTTGGCGTCCCCATAGTACACGTGGTAGTTGGCCAAACTTTCTGCAATGCCGGCTACAGAACCGTTGCTGGTCACAAAATCTGCTTCAATTTTATTGAGCACTTTGGCAAACTCCGTCTCGCTGATGAGGTCTTTTTGGAGCTTCGCAATTTCTTCCTCGATGGTGGTCAAAAGCGCGCCGGTGGTGTTCTCACCGTTGGCCAAGGCCAAGGCGATGAATACCCCATTTTGCTCCAAGGCAAAAGGAAATGCTTGAACCTGAAGTGCACTGCGGTCTTCGTCCACCATGCGCTTGGTGAGGCGGGAAGACTTGCCGCTGGACAAAACAGACGTCAGCATTTGCATGGCATAGGCGTCCGGGTGTGTTTCGCCAGGCATGCGGTAGCCCGCAAAAACAGCTGGGATCTGGATGTTGTCGTACACCGTATCCACCACGGCTGCAGCCAGCGGATCTTGCACGTTGGGCTGTACCACTTGGGCACCGCTCGGGATGTCCGTGAAGTATTTGGCAATCCATGCCTTTGCCTGAGCGGGGTCAAAATCACCCGCGATGCTCAACGTTGCGTTGTTGGGCACGTAAAAACGCTTGTAGAAATCAATGAATTCGCTCAACTGTGCCGCGTTCAGATCCTCCATGGAGCCGATGGGAACCCAATTGTACGGGTGCTTGGTGAAGGCACGCTTGAACATTTCTGTAGTGAACGAACCGTAGGGTTGGTTGTCTACGCGCAGTCGCTTTTCTTCTTTAACCACTTGGCGTTGCGTCTCCACACCGTCGAGATCAATTTTGGCATGCAGCATGCGCTCCGCTTCCATCCAAAGGCCCAATTCCAATTGATTGGACGGCAGGATCTCGTAATAGTACGTGCGGTCTTGGCTGGTGTTGGCGTTGAGGGCGCCGCCGTTGGCCTGAATGAGCTTCATGTACTCGCCGCGCTCAATGTTTTCGGTTCCTTCGAACAACAGATGCTCAAAAAAGTGAGCAAAACCGGTGCGTCCGGGAACCTCGTTTTTGGAACCGACGTGGTACAGGACCGAAACCGCCACGATGGGGGTGGTGGGGTCTTGGTGGAGGATCACGTGCATGCCGTTGGGCAGGTCGTATTCCTCAAAGGCAATTTGCGTCTTTTGGGCCTGTGCCAAGGGCAAGGCAGCCAGGAGTGCGCCAAACAGCAATGATTTTTTCATGGAATTTGGGTTTCTAAACATTTACCTCAATTGGATGCCGCGCGTGCGCTTTTCTTACGAGGGGCCACGAATTTAATGATTTTTCCAACCGGGAGAATCTTCTTGAGTCCTTTTTGTTTGCGGTCGACCCGATTTAGCGCGAAATTCGCAACCCTACCGCTGTGCATGAGCATCCATTTCGGGCGAGCACATCTACAGGATAAGGTAGATTCCTATCGATATTCGGGTGCAGCGGTATTTGATTCAAATTCTTTTTGTAGATTTGCAGCCCTATAAGAAACCCAAGAATCATGTACGCAATTGTTGACATAGCAGGGCTGCAGTACAAAGTGCAAAAAGATCAGCGCGTGTACGTCAACCGTTTGGCGTCGGAAGAAGGAGCAACCGTATCTTTTGATAAGGTTCTTTTGACCGACGATAACGGTACCGTAACCGTTGGCGCCCCAGTTATCGAAGGTGTTGCCGTAGAAGCTCAAGTTCTGCAGCACCTGAAAGGCGATAAAGTAATCGTCTTCAAAAAGAAGCGCCGCAAAGGCTACACCAAGAAAAACGGTCACCGCCAGTACTTGACCCAATTGCTCATCACGGGCATTGGTGCCGGAAGCGCTCCCAAAAAGAAAACAACGAAAAAAGCAGAAGCCGCTGAGGCCGCTGCTGAATAATCAATTAATCCCTCCGCAGATCCATGGCACACAAGAAGGGCGTCGGTAGTTCTAAGAACGGACGCGAATCCCACAGCAAGCGATTGGGCATCAAGATTTACGGCGGCCAACCAGCCACTGCCGGCAACATCATCGTGCGCCAACGCGGCACCCAGCACCACCCCGGACAAAACGTGGGCATCGGAAAAGACCATACTTTGTTCGCTTTGGTGGACGGTTTGGTGGTATACCGCAAAAAGGCAGACAACAAGTCTTTTGTATCGGTGCAGCCGTTCGAAGCCTAAACGAGGTCCGTCGCACAGAATTTACCCCCTGAGGCCTCATGGTCCAGGGGGTTTTTTACTTTTGTATCCCCATGCTATACCTACCTACACTTCGCGCTGAGCGCGCCGCGGCCGAAGCCGCTCTCAACAAACGCGGTTTAAACGGTGCTGCTCTGGTGGAGCAGTTGCTCCAGGCGGACGACGCGCGGCGCGCGGCCCAAGTGGCGCTGGACGATTGCCTGGCGGAGAGCAATCTTTTGGCCAAAGCCGTTGGCGACTTTTTTAAGTCCGGGCAAAAGGCGGAAGCCGATGCGGCACGTGAAAAGTCCACGGCACTGAAGGAAACGGCCAAACGCCTGGAAGGTGTTCTGCGCGATGCCGAAAATGCACTCCAATCCCTGTTGGTGGCCGTACCGAACACGCCACACTCCTCTGTTCCTGCTGGGAAGAGCGCCGAAGACAACGAAGAGGTTCGGTCGTCGGGCAGCATCCCTCAATTGCACGAAGGGGCCGTGCCGCACTGGGATCTTGCCAGCCGATACAACTTGATTGATTTTGAGCTGGGCGTGAAAATCACGGGTGCTGGATTTCCGGTGTACTTGGGGAAAGGCGCTCGTTTGCAGCGGGCACTCATCCAATTCTTTTTGGACCGCAATACGGCCGCAGGCTACACAGAAGTGCAGCCGCCACACTTTGTCAACGAGGCGTCGGGCTTTGGAACCGGACAATTGCCGGACAAGGAAGGTCAGATGTACCACGCCGTTGCGGACAATTTGTACGCGATTCCTACGGCGGAGGTGCCCGTCACCAACCTGTACCGCGACGTCATTGTAGACGAGTCTGATTTACCCATCCGCCTCACGGCCTATACTCCCTGTTTTCGCCGCGAGGCAGGATCCTACGGCAAGGACGTACGCGGACTCAACCGTCTGCACCAGTTTGATAAAGTGGAGGTGGTAACCATTGACCGTCCGGAAGATTCCTACGGCCGACTGGAGGAAATGGTGCAGCACGTGGCCGGCTTGCTGGACGCGCTGGAACTTCCCTACCGCATTTTGCGCTTGTGCGGTGGCGACATGGGCTTCACTTCTGCCCTGACGTACGATTTTGAAGTTTGGTCTGCCGCGCAGCAGCGCTGGCTGGAAGTGAGTTCGGTCAGCAATTTTGAGACCTACCAAGCCAATCGTTTGAAGCTGCGCTACCGACGAACGTTGGACCGCAAAACGCAATTGGCCCACACCCTGAACGGCAGTGCTTTGGCCTTGCCCCGCGTGGTGGCCGCGTTGTTGGAAAACCACCAGGATGAAAACGGAATCCGCATTCCTGCGGCTTTGGTGCCGTACACGGGCTTTGACCGAATTTCTTAATCAGCTCACTATGAAGTTTATACCCTTTTTCACGGGCCTTTCGCTGGCAATCCTCGTGGTGGTTGCGGCGGGGTGCAGCGCTTCGTCTGAGGTGGAAGCGGATGCCTTGACGCTGCGGGAAAAAGTGGAAGCTCTGCACGACAGCCTGGCTGCTGTAGACAGTTTGGCGGTGGAAAACGCGCTGATCGTATACCGCGTCAACTTAGAGCGGTTGGCTCCATACGCTATAGACAGCAGCAAGCGAGACGTGGTGGTGTCCGACGGAACGACGCTGGACCGGTCTGCGAAAAACCTCTTTAAATTTCAAGCTCAGCGACGCGTTTGGATGGGCGCCTTAACCGCCGGATCCGCACGCTTGAAAAGCCTGGCCCACGACGTGCGCACGGAATACCTGGATACGGCGCAAGGCCGGGTTTACCTGCGGGACGAAGAAGGTGCCCTGTGGGCGGTGCTCCAAGACGCCCGCTCGCGCATGCACGCCGCGCAATGGTGCTTGGACAAGGCAGACAGTTTGAACGTCCGCATGGAAGACCACTTTGCCCGGTGGGGCAGTCCGAAATGAGGTCCCTTTTCCTGCTGATTGTTTGGACGGTGCTGGCCGCTGGGGGGGCTTTAGCACAATCCCTAGGGGAAAACCAAAACAAAGTACGTCGTGCTCCGGCCGGTGTTGCTGGCGCTCTGCCGCCGTCGATGGATAGTTTGCTGGCGGTCGCTGAAACAGCTTACAAGGACCAGCCCAACGACGAGCGACTTCAGGCGTTGATTGGATTGCTGCTCCAAGCAGAACGCGGCGATGAAGCACGTAAAGTCGTTGACCGGCACGCCAAACGCATGCGCAACCGCGCACTGTTTTACACCGCAGACGAAGCCTACGTTTGCAAAAAAATGGGTCGCGCCGAAGACTATGCCGCAGCGCTGAAGTCCGCCAGTTCGGGTGCGGCCCTGCAACCGGGCAACGCTTCTCCCCTATCCGATCGTTTCAAATCTTACGGTCTTTTTGCCGAGGCCGTTGCTGTTTTGGAAGCCGCAGAGAGCGCCGTGCCGGGCATGCGGTTTACGTACCAAAAAGTACTGCTCTGGGCAGATTTGGGCGACCTGCCCAACGTCTACCGCGGTTACGTTCTGTTGCTGGACGAAAACCCCGGTTTCGTGGCTACTTTGCAAATGTTTCTGTCCAACTCGTTGGACGAGAACGGACGCATTCCGCGCGCGGAATTGCTGTACGACGCCTTGATTGGGCGGCTGCAGTTGGGGAATTCACTTCCGCACGAGGATTTTTTGGTGTGGTGCTACATCCAGGAGCAGTTGTTTGACGACGCCTTGGTCCAATTGAAGGCGTTGGACCGTCGGTCTGGTGGGGAACCGGCCCAGCGTTTGGCGATCTACCAATTGGGGCGTGCCGCAGAAAATGCGGAACAATGGGATGCCGCGGAGCAATGCTACGGCTACCTAATACAAGCGGGTGTACAAATGCCGTTTGCCCGGGAGGCACACGAGGCGTTGTGGTCTTTGCAAGGAAAACGCCCGGAACGGTATGCGGAACTTCGCCGAACGTTAAATTGGGGATTGCAGCCGCAATCGGGATGGCCCGCCGGCTGGGAACCGTCGGCCCGATTGGCGTTGGCGCAAGTTTTGGTGGCCGGATGGAACAAAAACGATTCTGCCTTACGCGTGCTGGATGGAGTGCCGGATCGACTCCCAGACAACGATCCGTTGCGGGGTTCCGTGGTCTTGTTTTTGGGGGATTTGGATTTGCTCTTGGGCGCGCCTTTTTCCGCGCTGATGCGGTATGCGGAGGTTGCGCAAGACTTTGGTGGAAACCCCTTGGGGGACGAAGCGGCTTTTCGCAAGGCGCGGGTGGCGTACTTAACCGGGGACATCGCCTGGGCCAAAACGCAGTGGGAGGTGCTGAAGACGAGTACGTCGAAGAAAATTGCGAACGACGCGCTCGCGCGTACGCAGCTGCTGGACGAGATTTTGGCGGAGGATTCCACCGGCGCGTCGTTGCGTCCGTTTGCCCGCGCAGAACTGCTGCGAACCGAGCGAAGCGAGGCCGCCGCTGGCCGGATTCTGGATTCGCTTGTGCGTGCCCTGCCCCCATCCAATCCGCTGTACTTCCACGCGGCCCTGGCTTGGGCGCGTTGGAACCGGGACCAAGGAAACGCCGCACAAACCGAGGCGGCCTATCGGCCGCTGGTGGAATGGCCGGAACGACATGCCCTAGGCGACGATGCTTTGTGGGAGTGGGCGCAAATTGTGGCCAACTCTGGGGGGAGTCGGGCCGACGAAGCCCGTGCTCTGTATCTTCGTTTAATGGAAATCTACCCGGACTCGTATTGGTCTGAACTGGCTCGCCAGCGCTACCGACCGAGCCCAAAAACCGCCAACTGATGTACGTCTACAACGTTACCGTCAACATCGACGACTCCGCACACGCCCTTTGGAAGGATTGGATGTTGGAGGTCCACATTCCGGAAGTCTTGTCCACGGGCCAATTTTTGGACTGTCGGTTCACCCGCGTTTTGGTAGAGGAGGAAACTGGCACCACCTACTCCATTCAGTACCGATTTGCCCTAATGGAGGACTTTCAGCTGTACCAGGAACTGTATGCACCGGGGCTGCGCAGGCAGACGGAAGAACGTTTTGGCGGCAAATTCGTAGCGTTCCGCACGTTGCTGGAAATCCAGAACGAGTTTACGGCCGAGCGACTCGACGGCTGACGCTCAATCCGTCCCGAAACGGAAGCAATTGGTGCACCACGCGCGGATCTGCTTGAGCATGCGCCACGTACGCTCGCAGGCCTTCCGTTTCTGAATCCTGTTCGTTGGGGTCTGCCACCTTGCCGCTCCACAAAACGTTGTCCGCTACAATCAATCCCCCAGGACGCACGCGGTCCACGACAGCGTTGTAGTACGCGCTGTAGTTTTCTTTGTCGGCGTCGATGAAGACCAAATCCCACGGCTCACGGGCCCAGTCTGCGGTTGCCAAGACGTCCAAGGCCGCACCCAGGTGCAGGTGCATTTGATTGCCTTTGCCGGAGGCGTTGAAGTACCCACGAACCCGGGTCTCCAATTCTTCGTTGATGTCGATGGTGTGCAAAACGCCGTCGGGCGCCATTCCTTCCGCCAAACAAAGCGCGCTGTAGCCAGTGTAGGTGCCGATTTCCAGGATGCGCTTGGGGTGCATCAGGTGGCTGATGAGGCTGAGAAAACGCCCTTGTTGGTGGCCGCTGAGCATGCGCGGCATCAACACTTCCTGCCAGGTTTCGCGCTCAATGCGCTGCAGTAAATCCGACGCCGGCTCGGTCCAAAGACCGGCGTACCGATCAATATTTTCGGGTAAAAATTCCATGGTAGGGCGTCTTGAATTTATTCGTCTTCGTCGGTGGGTTCGTACACCAGGGTGGTCAGTTGGGCAGGATCGTACCAGCGATTGGCCAGATCGCGCACGTCGTTAGCCGTAACGGCGTTTACCTTGGCGCGAATCTCGTCAAAGGTTTCCATGCGGTTGAACAGTAGATAGGATCGTCCCAAAGCCGTCATCCACGCACCCGGACTTTCCTGTGCGAGGGCCATCTGACCCAACAGTTGCTGCTTGGCTTTGGCCAGTTGCACCACGCCCAGGGGGACTTCACGCAAGTGACGCAATTCCTTGTGGATCAAACGCACAGCTCGGTCCACGGCGTCGGAATCCGTGCCCACGTACACGCCTTGCAAGCCGGTATCCGAGTACGGGGTGAAAAAACTCTCGATTTGGTAGGCAATGCCGTAGCGCTCCCGAATGTTCAAATTCAAGCGGCTGCTCATAGCCGGACCGCCCAACACGTTGTTCAGCAACACGCCTGTGGTCAGAGCGGGATCGTGGACAGAAAGGGCCCTGCTTCCCAGCACCACGTGGCACTGGTGGGTATCCCGGCCGGTTTTTTGCACCGGTATATAGGTGGGTGCAGGGGATCTTTGGGGTACGGGGGCATTTAGGGACTCCGGCAAGTCGGCCGTCAAACGAAGCAAGAGGCGCTCCAGACGGGCGGCGGAAATCCGGCCCACGGAAGACAGGACCATGTTTGCGGGCACGTAGTGCGTACGCACAAAACGCAGCACTTGCTCGCGGGTAAACGTTTGCAACGACTCTTTGGTGCCCAAAATGTTGTGGCCCAAAGCATGCCCCGCAAATAGGAGCTCTTCAAAATCGTCAAAAATCAACTCCGACGGAGCATCCAGGTAGGCGTCGATTTCGTCCGCAATAACCTCTTGTTCTTTCTTCAGCTCCTTCTCCGGAAAGACCGATCGGAAGGCAATGTCCAGCAGGACGTCCAACGCCGCCGGGTAGTTTTCCGCCAGGAAACTGGCGTACACGGTGGTGTCTTCCTTGCCGGTGTAGGCATTCAGCTCGCCCCCAGCGTCCTCGATCTTGGACAGGAGGTGGAACGGTTTGCGCTTTGCGGTGCCCTTGAACAGGAGATGCTCAATGAAGTGCGCCAACCCGGGTTCGTCCGGGCCTTCGTCGCGGGTTCCAGCCCGTACAATCAAACCAATGTGCCCCGTGGGTGCAGCCGTTTCTTGGTGCACCCAACGCAGACCGCACGGCAAGGTACCGGCAACCCAGGGCGTCACGGCTTTTTCAGCCACTGATCCAACCAACCAAAGAACTCCGTGTTCCAGACCATGGCGTTTTGCGGCTTCAAAACCCAATGTCCTTCCGTGGGAAAATACACGAATCTGCTGGGTACGTTGCGCAGTTGCGCGGCCTGGTAGGCCATCATGCCTTGGCTTTCAGGAACGCGGTAGTCCCGTCCGCCGTGGATGACCAAAAGCGGGGCGTTCCAGCGGTCCACGTAGTTGCTGGGGTTGTGGAGGTCGTAGCTCACCGGAGGCGCGGGTGCCCAGTAGGGACCACCAATGTCGTGGTTGGCGAAAAACATTTCTTCCGTGGTGAGGTACATGCTGCGCAAATCAAAGACGCCGCAGTGGCTAATCAAGGCCTTGAAGCGGTTTTCGTGGATGCCGGCCAGCATATAAACGGAGTATCCGCCGTAGCTGGCACCCACGGCGCCCAAGGCTTCTTTGTTGACATAAGGCTCTTTGGCAACGGAGTCGATGGCAGACAAGTAGTCCTTCATGGCCTGCCCGCCCCAATCTCCGGAGATGGCTTCGTTCCATTCTTTGCCGAATCCCGGAACACCGCGTCGGTTGGGGGCCACCACCACGTAGCCGTTGGCAGCCATCAGTTGGAAGTTCCAGCGGAAGGAGTAGAATTGCGACACGGCGCTTTGGGGGCCGCCTTGGCAATACAGCAATGCGGGGTAACTCTTCTTTTCGTCGAAATTTGGGGGCAATACCACCCAGGTAAGCATTTTCTTGCCGTCGGTGGTGGTGATCCAACGTTTCTGCACCTTGCTCTTGGCAATGCCGTCGTAGGCCGCGTCGTTGACGTGGGTCAGGGCTTTGGCCTCGCCGCCGGCCAACGGGAACACAAAAAGTTCGTTGGCGCGGTTGATGTCTTGGCGCTCGGCAACGACGGTGGTGCCGCCGGCGCCGAAAACGCCGTAGTTAAAGTCGCCGCTGGTCAGCGGCGTTACCTTCTTGACGGAGGGGATGCCCCCTGCAGGACGCGGAACAAAATCAACCCGAGCAATTTGCTGGGTAGCCTGGGTAGCGTACTGAAACAACAGCGTATTGGCATTGAGCCACTTGTACGATTCAATATACTCTTCGTCCAACAAGCGCACGGCGTTGCGGCCCGCGCCGGGTCCGGAACGCAGGGCTACCGCCCACAGCTGGTTGACGTCGGACTCAAAGCCATCGGTGGGCATGGAGAGGTACGTCAACACCGAACCGTCGGGCGAAAAAGCCGGTTGGCTTTCGTAACCGGGCTGGCCGGGTAACTCCGTGGTGGATCCGGATTCGCGGTCGTGCAGGAAAATTTGGCTGTTGGTGCTGAGGGCAAACTCCTTGCCGTTCTGGCGTTTGCACACGTAGGCAATGTACCGACCGTCGGGGCTGATGGCGTAGGCGTCCGACCCGCCCATGGGGGGCAAAGGCGAGGAATAAGCCAACCCGTCCAGGAGGTCCGTAAAGGCCGTCGCGGGGGTGGTGGCATTGAGGTCCAGCAAAGACCAAGCCGGATGCTCGTAGGAGTTGTCCGTCCAGTGGTCCCAGTGGCGGTACATCAGATCGTTGTATGCTTTGTAGTCTGCTTTGGGGAAATTAAGGTGTCCCTCGGCGGGAGCGGTACCCACCTTTTGAACCACCGTGAACACGGCCAACAGGCGACCGTCTTTGGTTTCCTGAACCTTCAGGTTGGAGATTCCGTCGGGAAACTGGGTGTGCTGCTTGCGGTCCGTTCCGTTAACCCCGACGGTCCACAACTGGCCTTGGTACAGGTACCCCACCCGCGCACCTCCGCGAAGAAAAAAGGCGTCGGACTCTGCTCCTTCCGTTTCCGTGAGCGCTCGGGCGATGCCGCTTTTGGTGTCTACCGTGAACAGGTTGCGCTCGCCCTTGTTGGCGGCCACATCGTACCGGGCCACGCCGTATACCGCAAGGCTTCCGTCCGGGCTAACGGCTTCCAGGGAAACGCGTCCCAATTTCCACAGAGTCTCCGCGGTCAAGGGCTTGAGGTCGGATGGAACGGTTCCAACATTTGAATTGCCTTGGGCCATGCCCAGAAAGGGTGCTGCCACCAGGGCCAATGCGTACAGTGCTTTCATCGCAAATACTGTTTTTCGTAATACTGTTGGTAGGCGCCGCTGGTCACGTTGGCCAACCATTCGGGGTTGTTCAGGTACCAGTCGACGGTTCGTGCTAGGCCTTCTTCAAAGGTGACGGAAGGCTTCCAGCCCAATTCGCGTTCGATTTTGGACGCGTCAATGGCGTAGCGCTTATCGTGCCCGGGGCGGTCTTTCACGAAAGTGATGAGCTGGGCGCTTTCGCCTGCCGCCCGACCCAACTTCTCGTCCATTACGGCGCACAATAAATGCACCAAATCCAGGTTGGTCCACTCGTTCCACCCGCCAATGCAGTAGGTTTCGCCGGGTGCACCGGAGCGATAAACGGTTTCGATGGCCGTGGCGTGGTCTTCCACAAAAAGCCAGTCGCGGGTGTACTGACCGTCGCCGTAAATGGGCAATGGCTTTTTTTCAACGATGTTGTGGATCATCAACGGAATCAACTTTTCCGGAAAATGATGCGACCCGTAGTTGTTGGAGCAGTTCGACAGCACCACCGGCAGGCCGTAGGTCTCGTGGTAGGCGCGCACAAAGTGGTCCGACGCCGCCTTGCTGGCGCTGTAGGGGCTGTTGGGGCTGTACGGCGTGGTTTCGGTGAAATAACCTTCTGCGCCGAGGGCGCCAAAGACCTCGTCCGTGCTGATGTGGTAGAAACGCTTTCCTGCAAAGCCATCGGCCTTCCAGAAGGCCACCGCCGCATTGAGCAGGGTTACCGTACCAATTACGTTGGTGCGCACAAAGGCCATTGGATCGGCAATGGAGCGGTCCACGTGACTTTCGGCCGCCAAATGCACCACCCCATCGGGCCGGTACTGTTCAAAAAGCCGAGCCACCTCGGCAGCGTCCGTGATGTCCACGCGCTCAAATACGTAGTTGGGGGCGCCGGCTACGTCCACCAAATTCTCTAAATTCCCGGCGTAGGTCAGGGCGTCCACATTGACCACGCGCGTTTCGGGATTGCGTAGAAAGCGTCGGACCGTGTGGGACCCGATGAATCCGGCACCGCCGGTAATGAGGAGGGTTTCGTGGAAATTCATGAGCGCTGCAATCGGTTCAAATGCTGGAGGATGAATTCAGGACGTATTGCTGCCAACGCCAAGCATCGGCCATGGCCTCGTCCAAGGTACGTTTCGTTTTCCAACCCAAAACCCGTTCGGCTTTGGCGGTGTCCGCATAGGCGGCCACCACATCGCCAGGGCGTCTGGGCGCAAAATTCCACGGAAGGGTAGCGCCGGTGGATCGTTCGAAGGACTGAATGACCTCCAAAACAGTGGATCCGGTGCCGGTGCCCAGGTTGAACACTTCCACAGGTTCCTCGCTCGTCCGGTCCAGCAATCGCTCCAAGGCCACGGCGTGGGCCTCGGCCAGGTCCACCACGTGGATGTAGTCCCGGATGGCGGTGCCGTCCCGGGTGGGGTAGTCGTTGCCAAAAACGCTCAACGCTGGGCGAATTCCCGCTGCCGTTTGGGTAACAAAGGGTACTAAATTTTGCGGCACGCCCAAGGGCAACTCGCCAATGAGGGCCGACGGATGGGCGCCGATTGGGTTGAAATACCGCAGGGCAATGGCACCAAAACCATGTGCCTGAGCGGCGTCGCGCAGCATCTCTTCGCCAATTTGTTTGGTGTTTCCGTAGGGGGACTCCGCCGGCAAAATGGGCGAACTTTCCGCAATGGGCAGGTGCTCCGCTTGACCGTAGACGGTGCAGGAAGAGCTGAACAAAAACGCCGTCTCCGGCTTTTGCGCCACCCGTTCCAAAAGCAAAGCCTGGCTCATCAGGTTGTTTCGGTAGTACTTCAACGGCTGGGCCACGCTCTCCCCCACGGCCTTGTGGGCGGCAAAGTGCACAATGCCATCCACGTGCGGCAAGGTGGGCCACCAAGCTTCCACGGCCGCCGCATCGGACAGATCTACGTTGTCCCAGCGCGGGCGAATGCCGGCGATGGCCTCAATGCCGTCCAAAACCTCGGCCCGGGTGTTGTCCAAGTTGTCCACCAGCACCACGTTGTAGCCGCGCTCCAAAAGCACAACGGCGGTGTGCGCGCCGATGTAGCCCAAACCCCCGGTGACGAGGACGGTCTTCATTTTACAAAGGCTTTAAAGTCCCGGTGTTCCTGCTTGTAGAGGACCTCCTCCGGCAAATTCCGGAAGGCTTCGTAGGTGATTTTCAGGCCCTCAGCGCGGGACACGCGGGGTTCCCAGCCCAAGATCTCGCGAGCTTTGGTGATGTCCGGCTGGCGCTGGGTGGGGTCGTCCTTGGGCAAAGGTTCAAAGACGATTTTTTGAGCGGTCCCGGTGAGCTTGATGATCTCCTCCGCAAACTGCAAAATGGTGATTTCGTCGGGGTTCCCAATGTTTACGGGCAGGGCATAGTCGCTCAACAACAAGCGGTAAATGCCTTCCACCAAATCGTCCACGTAGCAGAACGAACGGGTTTGGCTGCCGTCGCCAAAAACGGTGAGGTCTTCCCCGCGCAGGGCTTGGCCAATGAAGGCGGGTAGAACCCGACCGTCGTTCAGGCGCATGCGCGGTCCGTAGGTGTTGAAGATGCGGATGATGCGCGTTTCCAGGCCGTGGTACGTGTGGTAGGCCATGGTGAGCGCCTCCTGAAAGCGTTTGGCCTCGTCGTACACGCCGCGCGGGCCGATGGGGTTCACATTGCCCCAGTAGGCCTCCGTTTGCGGGTGCACCATGGGGTCGCCGTACACCTCGGAGGTGGACGCCACCAAAATGCGCGCCTTCTTGGCTAGGGCCAGGCCCAAGCAGTTGTGGGTGCCCAAGGAACCCACCTTCAGCGTTTGGATGGGAATCTTCAGGTAGTCGATGGGCGACGCCGGCGATGCGAAATGCAGGATGTAGTCCAGCGGGCCGTTCAGGTGGATGTGCGTACTGACGTCGTGGTGTACAAAGGTGAATTGCGGCAGGCTCTGAAGGTGCTCCAGGTTGCGCAAATCGCCGGTAATGAGGTTGTCCATTCCCACTACTTCGTAGCCTTCCGCGATGAAGCGGTCGCACAAGTGGGAACCCAGGAATCCAGCGGCGCCGGTGATGAGGATGCGGGGCATGCGGTGTCTGGTATTAGTTGACGCCAATGCCGGCGTAGGTGAATCCGCGCTGCCGCAGTTCGGCTCCGGAATAAATGTTGCGGCCGTCCAAAAGAACGGGAGCATTCAAAGCCGCCTGCACGCGGTCCCAATCCGGCACGCGGAACTCCGGCCACTCCGTGATCAAGAGGAGCGCATCCGCTCCGGTGAGGGCTGCGTAAGCGTTTTCTGCGTATTGAATGCGGTCTTGCAGCTGGTGCTTGGCCTCCTCAATAGCCACGGGATCGTAGGCCGTGACGGTGGCACCGCGGGCCATCAATGCTTCTGCAATGACTACAGAAGGAGCCTCGCGCATGTCGTCCGTTTGCGGCTTGAAGCTCAGGCCCCAAAATGCAAAATGCTTGCCGCTCAGGTCTGCGCCAAAATGCGCCACCACCTTGGAAACCAAGACGTTCTTTTGGTCGTCGTTCACCGCTTCCACGGCTTCCAGGATGCGCATGGTGTAGCCGTTCTCCTTGGCGGTCTTGGCCAAGGCCTTCACGTCTTTTGGGAAGCAACTGCCGCCGTACCCAATGCCCGGGTAGATGAATTTGTTGCCGATGCGCGGGTCGCTGCCGATGCCCTTGCGCACCATGTTCACGTCCGCACCCATGATCTCGCACAGGTTGGCGATGTCGTTCATGAAGGAAATCTTGGTGGCGAGCATGGCGTTGGCGGCGTACTTGGTCATTTCGGCCGACGGGATGTCCATGAATAGCACGGGGTGACCGTTCAGCGTGAACGGCTGGTACAGTCGGGACAAAACCTCCTGAGCCCGGGTGCTTTCCACGCCGCACACAATGCGGTCCGGCTTCATGAAGTCGTCAATGGCCGCGCCTTCTTTCAAGAACTCGGGGTTGCTGGCTACGTCAAACGGCAAAGAAGAGCCGCGTTCGGTCAGGGCCTTCTGCAAGGCGCCGCGCACCTTTTCCGCCGTCCCCACGGGCACGGTGCTTTTGGTGATGACCACCAGGTAGTCGTTCATGGTGCGTCCAATGCCGTCCGCCACGGCCAACACGTACTGCAAATCCGCGCTGCCGTCTTCACCCGGAGGCGTACCCACCGCAATGAAGGCCGCCTCAGCGCCAGGAAGCGCGTCCGCCAGCGACGTGCTGAACTTCAACCTTCCGGATGCCGCGTTGCGCTCCACAATGGCGTCCAAACCGGGCTCGTAAATGGGCAGAATGCCCTTCTTGAGGTTGTTAATTTTCTGCTCGTTGACGTCAACACACGTCACTTCGATGCCGACGTCGGCCAAACAAGCGCCGGTAACCAGGCCTACGTAGCCTGTGCCTACTACTGCTATTTTCATGCAAACGGAAGTTGGGAAAGGGTTTGGTGTACGGTGTGGATGATGTACTGGATTTCGTCGGGCTGCATCTCCGTGTGGATGGGCAGCGACACCACGTTTTGCGCCAGGTGTTCCGCCACCGGAAAGGCTCCGACGGGGTATTCCGGGCGAGCATAAGCTTTTTGAAGGTGCAGGGGCACGGGGTAGTACACCATGGTGGGCACGCCGCGTTCTTGGAGGGCGGCCTGGAAGGCGGCCCGGTCTACGCCCTGCAGCAACAAGGTGTATTGGTGAAACACATGGGTAGAACCCGCAGCACGAACCGGAATTTTCAACCGATCATTCCCGGCGAAGGCCGCGTCGTAGGCGGCCGCCACCGCTTGGCGTCGGGCCGCAAAATCCCGCAAATGAGGCAACTTCACCCGTAAAACGGCCGCTTGCAGGGTGTCCAGGCGCGAATTAACCCCCACGGTGTCGTGGTAGTACTTGACCTTTTGGCCGTGGTTGGCCATTTGTTGCAAAAGCGCCGCAAGGTCGTCGTGCTGGGTAAACAGTGCGCCGCCGTCGCCAAAGCAACCCAAGTTTTTGGACGGAAAAAAGGAGGTGCACCCGATGTGTCCCATCGTTCCGGCTTGGGCCGTCCGACCGTCCGAGAAGGTGTAGGTAGCGCCAATGGCTTGTGCAGTATCTTCCACCACAAAGAGGTTGAAGCGCTCCGCGACGCGCAAAAGGCCCTCCATGGGGGCGCATTGGCCAAAAAGATGCACCGGCACCACGGCCTTGGTGCGCGGCGTTACCGCCGCTTCCACAGCTTCCGGTTGAAGTAAAAAAGTCTCCGGGTCCACGTCCACCAATACCGGCGTCAATCCCAACAGGGCAATCACTTCCGCGGTGGCCACGTAGGTAAATACGGGCACTATGACCTCGTCGCCCGGTTTCAATCCCAACGCCATGAACGCCAGTTGCAGGGCGTCGGTACCGTTGGCGCAGGGAACCACGTGCCGAACCCCTTCGTGCGCGGCCAACTCCGCGGCAAACAACTTCACTTCCGGCCCCTGAATGAAGGCTCCAGAGGCCACAACGGCGTGCATCGACTCGTTGAGACCGGGCTGCAAACGCTCCGCTTGGCGGAGCAAATCAACCATCTGAATGGGGCGCGGGGGTTGCGGGGCGGATGCGTTCACGTGCGGTAGGCGAATTTCGTCGAAGTCAGTCAACCACAAAGATACGGCACCGACGGGTGGCGGGTATGCTTTACCTTTGTTTGAAATGGCAGGATTTACCCGACTTTTTGGCCTTTTGGTGGGTGTGTTTGCGTTGGCTAGTTCCGCCCACGGCCAGACCCCCGCAACAACCGGTCGCCCCACCCCCTCGGCCCCGCCGAAAACGGTCGTTCCTGGAACACGTGGATTCGCCCCGGCACCTGTCCCCATGCGCGGTGCGCTCATCCAGGTGGGCTTGGGAACCTACCAACCGCTGGGCGCATGGGCCAAAACCTACGCGGGCGGCGGCACCCTGCATTTGGAACCGGCCTACAAAACGTCCAAAAACTGGATTTGGTCCCTGCAACTGCGTGCCTTGTACGGCATGCGCGTCAAAATAGACTCGTCGTTGTTGGGGTTCCTGACCACCGAAGACAATCAAATTTTGGGGTTGAGCGGCAGTTATGCGGAAGTGCGCACGGAAGGACGCGGGACTCAGCTGGGCATGCAATTGGGCAAGGTGGTGCCTTTGGGCGGAACGGGAGCAAAATCGGCTGCCGCGCGCAACTCCGGCCTGGACCTTCGCCTAGGCGCGGGCTGGCTCCAGCATCGCATCCTGTTCTTCAACCCCAGCGGCGGCGTGCCCATGGTCTACGAGCCGTACCGGTACGGTTTGGACCGGCTGCACCGCGGTTACTACGCCCAGCAAAGCATTGGTTTTCTGCGTCAGGCGCGCAACAACGAATTCGGTTGGTCCGTTGCCTTGGAATTTCAGCAGGCCCGACTCACCCCGCAACGGGGCTACAACTACGACACCCGCCTCCCGGACACGCAAGCCAAGTGGGATTTTTCCGTGGGCGTCCGGGTACTGTACAACCTGAACATCCTCCGCGCAGCCGCCCCAACAACCGGCCCGCGTTTTTATGTGGATTAACGCCTTACTGGCGCCCTTTGCGGGCCAACTGTTCCAGTCCGGCGTCCGGATGGCCGCCCTTTTCGGCCATCGGCGAGCCCAAGCCCTGATCCGCTTTCGATCCAATACCCCCATCCCCAGCGGCCCGTTTGACTTATGGATCCACTGCGCTTCGCACGGCGAATGGGAAACGGTGCAGCCAGTGGTGCGCCGCTACCGAACGGAACACCCGTCGGACCGCATCCTCGTAACTTTTTTTTCCCCAAGCGGTCTCCACGCGCGCATCCCGACCTCTTTAAACGCTAGTATAGCCACACTCCCGTGGGACACCCCACGGGCCGTGCGCAACTTTCTGGACCGCACCCAGCCCAAGCGTTTGGTGCTGGTGCAGTACGACCTCTGGCCCGCCCTACTCCACGCCTGCCGTACCCGCCGCATACCATGGGGCGTAGTCAATGCCCGATGGACTCCCTCACTGCGCTGGACGCGCAACTTGTGGCAATCCGCTTCCTGGATTACCGTCCAAACCTCAGAGGACGCCGCCCACTTCCGGCGCCTGGGATTGAACGCTCAGGCCGTAGGCGATACCCGGTTCGACAACGTCGTGCAACGCGCGTCCCAACCGTTGCCCCTGAACTGGCTGCCCCCTGCCTTCGCGGCCTTCAACGACGCCCAAGGATTGGTGGTACTGGGCTCGGTGTGGCCGGAAGACGCTCCCTTGGTGCTCCCCCTCATCGCCCGCTTTCCGGAGTACAAATGGTTGGTGGTGCCGCACGACGTCGGCGAAGAATCCCTGCGCTTTTGGACTTCTAAATTGCCCGTTCCCCTCTTGCGCTGGTCCCAGCTCGAAGGCGTTAGCGGCGAAGGATCCAACCGCACCCTGCACCCGGAAAACGCGCGCGCACTTGTGGTGGACCGTGTGGGGCTCCTTTTTTCGCTCTATTCCCTGGCCTCCTTCGCCTACGTGGGCGGAGGTCGTTCCGACGGACAGCACAACTACTGGGAGCCGCTTGCCTGGGGCGTTCCCACGGCAATTGCCCACGAGGGCATGGAAGCACGCACGGACGCACGGGAAGCGGTGGATGCCGGCTTCTTGCATCCGGCGCACGGCACCGACGACTTGTGCGAACAATGGGTTCGTTGGCAACACAATCCACCTCAAGGCTGCACCGCGTGGATGCAGCAAAAAGGCGGTGCTTCGGAAGCTACCCTTCGGGCGATTCTCGCGTCTTGATCCGTTTACGAAAGTAGCCCCTGGTCTACCCCCAACAAAAAGGCGTACTCCATCGCCACATCTCGGTAGGCTTGGAATCGGCCCGACGCCCCTCCGTGCCCCGTCTCCATGTCGCAGTGCAAATAGAGCGGTTTCCGGTTGGTCCGAACGGCGCGAATTTTAGCAACCCACTTGGCGGGCTCCCAATACTGCACCTGGCTGTCGTGTAAACCGGTAGTTACCAAAAGCGCCGGGTAGTCGACGGCTTGAACCTGATCGTAGGGCGAATAAGACAGCATGCGGAAATACGCTTCCTGTTCGTTGGGATTGCCCCACTCTTCGTATTCTCCGGTGGTCAAGGGAATGGTCGAATCCAGCATGGTCGTCACCACGTCCACAAAAGGTACGGCGGCCACCACACCCCGGAACAAATCCGGTCGCAAATTGAGCACCGTGCCCATCAACAAACCTCCGGCACTGCCACCCATGGCGTAGAGGCGGGTTCCGTCGGCCCACCGGGCCGCTACCAAATGCTCCGCACACGCAATGAAGTCCGTGAAGGTATTGAGCTTGTGCTCCATCTTGCCGCGGTCGTACCAGAAGCGGCCCATTTCCTGACCGCCCCGAATGTGCGCAATGGCGTAGCCATAGCCGCGCTCCAGCCAACTCAAACGTGCGGAAGAGAACGACGGATCCAACGAGTAGCCGTAGGAGCCGTATCCGTAAACGAGGAACGGAATGGGGCCCGCTGCATCTGCCGGAACCACCAAAGAAATGGGGATGCGCGTACCGTCTGAAGCCGTGGCCCAAATGCGATCGGTTCGGAATTTTTCGGCGTCGTATCCTCCCACCACCTGCTGCACTTTCCGCAGGCGTCGCTCGCGGGTGTTCATGTGGTAGTCAAATACTTGACTGGGCTGAACCAACGAGGTGTAGCCCATCCGAAGCCATTCGGTTTCGTAATCCGGATTGGCCCCCAGGTAGGCGGTATAGGCCGCGTCTTCAAAAGCAACTTCGTGCTCCGGTTGGGCGGTGTCCCAAGGTTTTACCACTACGCGGGTTAAGCCGTTGACGCGCTCCTCCAAAACCAAGAAATGCTCAAACAACTCCATGCCCTCAAGCAATACGTTCGGACGATGCGGCAGCACCTCGGTCCAATGGATTCGGTCGGTTTGATCCTCCGGGCACTGCATGAGTTTAAAGTTCTCCGCGCCGTCGGCGTTGGTTCGGATGTACCAGCGGTCTTGAAAATGAGCGGCACCGTATTCCAACTGAGGGGTTCGCGGTTGAAAACACCGCCAAGCGCCTGTGGGCTGGTCCGCGCGCAAAACGTGCATTTCGTCCGACGTGCTGCTGCCGGTGGCAATGACCAAGAACTTCTTGCTCTTGGTTCGGTACACCGTGCAGGAAAACGCTTCGTCCTGCTCGTGAAACAATTCTACGGGTTCGGCGCCGGGGGCGCGCACCTCCAACCGAACAATGCGGTCCACCCGTAACGTTTGTTCGTCTTTAGTGGGAAAGAACACGTAAGTGCCGCAAGCAGACCAAGCCGCGGATCCGGCTGTGCCTGAGGCCACCAAAACGGGAGGAGCATCGCTTCCCAACACGGTGCGGTACAAATCGTAGCGGCGGCGACTCACGAAGTCCACGCCGTAGATCATCTCACGGTGGTCCGGTGCGAGAAACAAACCGCTCACCTGGCAGTAGGCATGCCCTTCCGCCAACTTATTGACGTCCAAGAGCAATTCTTCCTCACCAACCGGCTCCCCGCCTCCATCCGTCTTTCGGCAGTGGAACGGATACTCCTTCCCTTCCTCGTAGCGCGTGTAGTACCAGAATCCCTCGCGCAAAACCGGCACGCTTTCGTCCACTTGGGGAATGCGTCCCACCATTTCTTGGTAGAGCGTTTCCTCCAGCTCACGGACGGGCTCCATTTCGGCCCGACGGTACTCGTTTTCGGCTTCCAGGTGGGCAACGACCTCCGGGTTGTCGCGGTCGTTCAACCAGAAATAGGGATCAATTCGCTCGTGGCCGTGGATTTCCATCCGATGGTCCCGACGCGGGGCAACGGGTTCTATTCCCATTTCATGCGCGACTTTTCCTGTAAAATACGTTTCAATCCTTCCTTCGAAGGCGTATGGGCCGGATTGTACTCTACAGCCTTGCGGTAGTCCTTCTCCGCGTTGGTCAAATCACCGCCGCGTTCGGCCGCAAAAGCCCGCCCGTAGTAAGCACGGTAGTTGATTTCCTGGGCCTTGATGCTTTGGCCAAAATACGTACGCGCCTCCGCGAGCATATTCAACTCCAAGTGAATGAATCCCAAATTGAAAAAGGGTTCGGGATCGTTGGGGTTCAATTGACCGCAGGTGGTAAACGCCGCGATCGCCGGATTGTAGTCCTTGCTGCCCAAATGGAACATGCCCAAGTTGTAATACGCTTTGGCATTGTTGGGGTCTTGGTCGATGATTCGCTGAAAATACCCCCCGGCCAACCCTGAATTCAACCCCATGTGGAGCACACCGGCCATGTCCAAAGCGGGTACAAAGGTGGGATTCAGGTCGATGGATTTTTGGATGTACTTCAGCGCCAAGGCCGTGTCGCCCTTGGTGTCGCGCAACGCCAAGCCCTTGATGTAGTAGGCCATGGCGTTGTTCTCGTCGCGCTTCAAAACCGCATCGACAAACGTTAAACATTTGTCGTAATCTTGAACGATGGAGTACAACTCCGCCAATTTGAGCCGGCACGGAATATTGTCCGGATCCAATTGGATGCAACGCTCCCAAGCCTCTTTGGAGATTCTGGTTTGGTTGCCAATGAAGTAAACTTCCCCTTTACGCAACAGGCTGGGCACGTGGTTGGAATCTAGGGCGAGCGCCGCCTCCATGTCCGCCTTGGCATACGGAAGGTTCTTCTGCTCCAAGTACAATCCGGACCGAAACGCAAGAGCGTCCAAGTCGTTGGGATTCGATTCCAAATACGCAGACACCGAATCCAAAGGAGTTTCGGTTTTTTTGACCTGCTCCTCCGGAGCCGAGGGCGAGCAGGCCGCCCAAAGGGCGGCCGCGAGCCCGAGGTAGGCAATCGACTTAACCACGCAGAACGGCCGCAATTTTAACTTCCAACTCGTCGGCCAGCTCCTGGTTGTCTTTCAACAACTGACGAACCGCATCCCGACCTTGCCCCAACTTGGTATCTCCGTAGCTGAACCAGCTGCCGCTTTTGTTGATGATACCGTGCTGGACGCCCAAGTCGATCAACTCGCCGGCCTTGGAAATGCCCTCGCCGTAGTAAATGTCGAATTCCGCAGAACGGAAGGGAGGTGCTACTTTGTTTTTCACCACCTTCACGCGAATCCGGTTACCCACTACCTCTTCTCCATCCTTGATCTGGGTGGAGCGACGGATGTCGATGCGTACGGAAGCGTAAAACTTCAAGGCGTTACCGCCCGTGGTGGTCTCTGGGTTGCCAAACATGACGCCAATCTTCTCGCGCAGCTGGTTGATGAAGAAGCAGGTGCAGTTGGTCTTGGAAATCGTTCCAGTCAATTTGCGCAAAGCCTGAGACATCAAACGAGCGTGTAATCCCACCTTGGAATCGCCCATTTCGCCTTCAATTTCCGCTTTGGGCGTCAGGGCCGCAACGGAGTCAATAACCACCAAATCGATGGCGCCCGAACGAATCAAATTGTCCGCAATTTCCAGAGCTTGCTCCCCGTTGTCCGGCTGCGAAATGATCAGTTCTTCCGTGTTGACGCCCAATTTCTCCGCGTACGCGCGGTCAAAAGCATGTTCTGCGTCGATGAAGGCGGCAATTCCGCCCAACTTTTGCACCTCCGCGATGGCGTGCAAAGTCAGCGTCGTCTTACCGGAGGATTCCGGACCGTAAATTTCAATCACGCGACCGCGTGGATAACCGCCTATTCCCAAGGCAATATCAACGCCCAAGGAACCGGATGGAATAACTTCAACCTCTTCAACGGCAGCGTCGCCCATGCGCATGACGGCCCCTTTCCCGTAGGTCTTGTCCAACTTTTCCATGGTCAGCTTGAGGGCTTTCAGTTTGGCTTCTTTTTCGTTGCTCATGGCACTGCAGTTTTAAAGGATATAAAAAAGTCACGTCGGGAATTCGCCCCCGACGTGAACAAAAATAGGGCAAGGTTTTGGCCCTACCCAAAGGTAAACACTTAACTACGGCTGTCGGCCAAAATTTGTTGCGCAGCGGCCTTGGTGTCGACGTCCGTGATGACGCGCTCCACGGTGCCAGAACCATCGATCACGAAGGTAACTCTGTGAATTCCATCGTATTCACGGCCCATAAATTTCTTGCGACCCCACACGCCGTACGAGGTAACCACGGATTTGTCGCCGTCGGACAAAAGTGGGAAAGGCAGGCTGTATTTGGTGATGAATTTCTGGTGGGCCTTGGGAGAGTCCACGGAGACCCCTAAGATGGCAAAACCGGCGTCCAAGAGTTCTTGGTAGGAGTCGCGGAAACTGCAAGCTTCGGCGGTGCAGCCGGGGGTGTCGTCCTTGGGGTAGAAGTACAAAACGAGTTTTTTGCCGGCGAAGTCAAACAGGGCAATGGGGGCCTCGTTCTGGTCGATGGATTGGAAGGCTGGGGCAGCGTCGCCCGGTTTCAAATGGGTCATGGCGGATAAAATTAGAAGGGTCCGGTAGTACGAACCCATCAAAGGAACAAAGAAACAGTGCTTGCGGTTCGCATCTACCTTTGTCTTATGAAAAAATCCGACGCCGTCCAGTACATCCAAGACGAACTGGAGCGCCTGTACCCGGTGACGCCCATTCCTTTGGACCACACCGACGCCTTCACCCTGTTGGTGGCGGTGGTCCTCTCCGCGCAATGCACGGACGCTCGCGTCAACACCGTTACGCCCGCACTCTTTGCCCGCGCCTCCACCCCCGCCCAGATGGCGCAACTTTCGGTGGAAGAAATCGCGGATTTGATCCGATCGGTTGGCCTGACGCCCATGAAGTCTAAGGGCCTGAAGGGGCTGTCGGAAATGATTGTTGACCTGCACGGCGGCGAGGTGCCCGCCTCCTTTGAAGCGCTGGAGGCCATGCCCGCCGTAGGCCACAAAACTGCCTCGGTGGTGATGAGCCAGGCCTTCGGGGTTCCGGCATTTCCCGTAGACACCCACATCCACCGCCTGCTCACCCGATGGAAACTGACCAACGGCAAGAGCGTGGAACAAACCGAGCGCGACGCCAAGCGTCTTTTTCCCGAGGAGCGATGGAACAAGCTCCACCTGCAGATCATTTTTTACGGAAGGGAATATTCCCCGGCCCGCGGTTGGAGCGCCGAGCGCGACTTCATCACGCGCACCGTCAATCCCAAGTACACCGGCAAGTAGCCGCCGACGGCTCCCAGCCGTACCCCTACTGATCGCGCGCAACCCCCAACCGATGACGGAGGGGCAAAAAAAAGAGCCGCCTCTTGCGAGGCGGCTCCTTCAAACTGGAAAGTAAATCCTTATTGGATGGCTACTTTCATAGTCTTCACTTGTGCACCGTTTTGTACGTTCAGGGTGTACATACCGGCAGCCAAGTCACCAACGTATACAGGCACGGAAGTACCGGCTTCAGCAACTACGTTGCGGGCCTTTACCACTTTACCGGTAATGTCGATCAAGGTCAATTCGAACTGACCGTCTGCGTCGCCGAAAGCAACGTTCATGAACTCATTCGCAGGAACTGGAGCAACCGTGATGGAAGCCATAGCCTCTTCGGTCATGCCAATGCCCATGCACGCAACGGGATTCGCTGATTCGCACGTCTTGGAACGGATCCAAGGGTTTTCGAACGAACGACCGCTGCTGTAGCCCGTAAACCAGCGGTTGTAAGCAGTACCGTTCACCGTAGTCAGGTACATCATGGCAGAGCCGGATGCATTCTCAAAGCTGTCGTCGTTGCGCATGCGGATCACTTCTGCACCGTTGTTGGAGTACATGGTGAACACAAAGAAGTACGAACCTTGGGGCAACAACATGGGGAAACCGGTGGTGGGGTCGGTCAAATCAAAGTAGATCGTACCCGCGGCCGTATCGGCAGCCGTGATGGTGTGTTGTACGTAAGCCAAGATGGCGTTCTGGTCGAAACCGGTGGTGAAGCCGTCGAAGGCAGAAGAATCGAAAACAGACATTTCAACAATACCACCACCGGTAGTCAAGCTGGAGATGCCGACGTTCACGCCGAACAAGCGCTCAGCGTTCACAAAATCGTGGCGTGCTGCAAAGGCAGAGCCGTCCACACCGATGTTCGGAGTACCGATAGAGTTGGAGAAACGAGAGAAGTCCAAAGAGTTGAAGTCGTTGGTCACCGTTACGGCCATGGTGTCCGGGAACACAGCAACCGTAGAGTCCGTTACAACGCTGAAGGTCACTCCGTACGTACCCACGGCAGCAGGAGTCCATGCGGAGGCCAAGGTGTTCAAATCGTTGTAATCAGCAGTGTCGCCAGAAGCCAAGGTAGCTTTAACCGGACCGTTCAAGGTTTGTACTACCGCGCCTGCGCTGTTCAAGATTTTCACTTGCAACTTTACATTGCTTTGGTTGGCAGAACCGGTGTTCACCACGTTGGCATCAAACGTGATGGAGCGGTTTTGTTTCAAGGACATATTGCCCAACTTGGAAGAACCGGCAGCAGGACCGTACAGGATGTCCACTTTAGGTGCGCCGTTGGCGTTCACGATGTACTCCAAGCGGTGCTTGGGCGTCTCGATGATTTTCACGTCGTCGATCTGCCAGAAGTAGTAGTCACCGTCAAAACGGAAACGGAACTTCACGTTGGCTTGACCAGCAACTGCAGCGGGAATGGGTACAGCAGCAACGTCCGTACGGGTAGTGGCGGAGTTCACCGCAATGCCCGCATTCAACATCACGGTGTAGGGCCATGTGGTGCCACCGTTGGTTGAAAAGTCAATGTAGGTAGCCGGTACGCCTTGGCCGGTTGGTCCTGCAAAACGACGGTAGTATTGGTTAAACACCAAATCCACTTCGGTGTAGCCGGTCAAGTTGATGACGCCCGAAGTTAGATTGGCAACGTGAGGAGCTGCAGCAATACCGTTTCCAAAGTTGCCGGCAATGCCTGCGTTGTCCAAAAAGTCGGAGTCGAACAAAACAAAACCGTTGGCTGCCGTGGGGCTCTGAATAGCCAGCTGACCGGTAGCTGCTGAACCGGCATAACCGCCGCGCGATCCGGTTACAACACCAGGTGTTGTGCTGGGGCCGCGGTACTCCCACTTGGAGTCAGCATCGGCAACGCCGTTGGCCAATCCACCGGTATTGTCCCAAGAAGCTGGAATACCGTTTGCAAAGTTTTCAGAATAAATGACTGTTTCCGTACCCGTGTAGCGGGCCGTTACCGAAGAGCGCGCGGGGCGCTGCTCGTTGTTGTCTGCCGTGCGCTGAGCTTCAACGCGGGCCTTCGG
>CAZDDX010000005.1:0-100484 GCA_964504345.1 uncultured Owenweeksia sp.
GCAACGGGGCGGCAACCGTATCTGCCAGCGGCGGAACTTCACCCTACGCCTATTCGTGGTCTCCTTCGGGCGGAACAGCTGCTACGGCCTCTGGCCTGGCCGCCGGTACCTACACCGTAACCGTGACCGATGCCAACAGCTGTACGGCTACGCGCTCGTTCACCATCACCCAACCTGCAGCCGCCTTGGCTGCAACGGCTTCGGCGCAAACCAACGTTGCGTGCAACGGCGGAAGCAACGGGGCGGCAACCGTATCTGCCGGCGGCGGAACTTCACCTTACACCTATTCCTGGTCTCCTTCGGGCGGAACAGCTGCTACGGCCACCGGCCTCGCGGCCGGCACCTACACCGTAACCGTGACCGATGCCAACAGCTGTACAGCAACGCGCTCGTTCACCATTACCCAACCTGCAGCCGCCCTGTCCGCAACGGCCAGCGCAACCGCTGCCACAGGCTTTGGGTTGAGCAACGGTACCGCTACCGCTACTCCTGCGGGCGGAACGGCTCCGTATACATATTCTTGGGCTCCTTCGGGAGGTACCGCTGCTACGGCAACGGGCCTCGCAGCCGGAACCTACACCGTTACCGTAACCGATGCCAACGGTTGCACCACCACGGCGCAAGCTACGGTAACCCAGCCGGCGTTGTTGGTTGCCGCTGCAAGCAATTCCGGTAACGTAAGTTGCTTTGGCGGTTCCAACGGTTCCGCTACCGCAACAGCGACCGGTGGTGTTGCGCCCTATTCCTACAGTTGGAATACCACGCCCGTGAAAACTACCGCTGCTGCAACGGGTTTGGTCGCCGGGACCTACACGGTTACCATTACCGATGCTAACGGAAATACTGCAACTGTCTCTACTATCATCACCCAACCGGCAGCCGCTTTGGCCGCAACAGCATCTACGAGTATCAACGTAAGTTGCTTTGGAGGCGCAAACGGCGCTGCTACGGTTTCAGCAACTGGTGGAACTTCACCCTACAGCTACAGTTGGAACACAACCCCGGTAAAAACCACCGCAATCGCTACGGGCTTGGCTTCCGGCACCTACACCGTTACCGTCACAGACGCCAACGGTTGCACAACCACCGCGCAATCAACCATCACTCAGCCTGCAGCCGCCCTGTCCGCAACGGCCAGCGCAACTGCTGCCACCGGCTTTGGGTTGAACAACGGTACCGCTACGGCAATCCCGGCGGGTGGAACGGCTCCGTACACCTACAGTTGGAATTCAACCCCGGTAAAAACAACGGCTACGGCCACTGGCCTAGCAGCCGGTACGTACACCGTTACCGTGACCGATGCCAACGGATGTACCACTACTGCACAAGTCAGCGTAACCCAGCCCGCGCTGTTGGTTGCCGCTGCAAGCAATTCCGGTAACGTAAGTTGCTTTGGTGGTGCCAACGGTTCTGCTAACGCATCTGCCACGGGTGGTGTTGCGCCCTATTCCTACAGTTGGAATACAACGCCCGTGAAAACTACCGCTGCTGCAACAGGTTTGGTCGCCGGGACGTACACAGTTACCGTAACCGACGCCAACGGAAATACCTCCACTGCATCCGTTATCATTACACAGCCTGCGGCCGCATTAGCCACTACGGCTTCAGCGCAAACCAACGTAGCGTGCAACGGTGGCACGAATGGATCCGCTACCGTATCAGCAACAGGCGGAACAATGCCATACACCTACAGTTGGAACACAACTCCAGTGAAAACCACAGCGGCAGCCTCAGGTCTGTCAGCAGGGACTTACATCGTTACCGTGACGGATTCCAAGAGCTGTACGGCAACGCGCTCCTTCACCATCACTCAGCCAGCGGCGGTTCTGACCGCAACGGCCAGTGCAACCGCTGCCACCGGCTTTGGGTTGAGCAATGGAACCGCTACCGCTTCTCCTGCGGGGGGAACGTCTCCGTATACGTATTCTTGGGCTCCTTCGGGCGGTACCGCAGCTACGGCAACGGGCCTCGCAGCCGGAACCTACACCGTTACCGTAACCGATGCCAACGGTTGTACAACATCTGCACAGGTCGTAGTAACCCAACCCGCTCAATTGGTTGCTACAGCAACCAACTCCAGTAATGTAAGCTGCTTCGGGGGCACCAACGGTTCTGCCAGCGTGTCCGCCACGGGTGGCGTAGCTCCGTATGCCTACAGTTGGAACTCCACGCCGGTACAAAATACAGCAATTGCCATCGGCCTTACTGCAGGTTTCTACACCGTAACGGTTACCGATGCCAACGGAAATACCTCAACGGCTAACGTTACCATCGCCCAACCCGCAGCTGCATTAACCGGAACTCCTCAACTGCTGAACGACGCTACCTGCCTGAACAGCAGCAACGGTTCTGTAGCAATTGCTGTTACCGGTGGAACCGCACCGTACAGCTATTCTTGGAACACTGTTCCCAATCAAACGTCCGCCACCGCCATTAATTTGACCCCCGGAAACTACCAGTGTACGGTAACGGATGCTAATGGATGCGTCTTGGTTTCCACTGCTGTTCTGGTTGTTTCTACGGATGATGATTGCGACGGCATCAGTAATGTTGTAGAAGGAAAAAATGCAGCACCGGTAATCGATACCGACAACGACAATACGCCAGACTATTTGGATCTGGATTCAGACAACGACTGCATACCGGACGCCTTGGAGTTGGTGGTTGATACCGATAACGACCTCACGGGCAACTGGCGGGATCAAGACTCCGATGGAGACCTTATTCCGGATGCCGTTGAGGCAGCTGGTTCGTGCAACAATCCCGTGGATACCGATGGCGATGGCCAACCCGATTATCTGGATTTGGATTCCGACGGCGATGGCATTCCGGACACCGTAGAAGCAGGAAATGACCCGAGTAATCCTGTGGATACGGACAGCGACGGTACTCCCGACTTCCGGGATTTGGATTCCGACAACGACGGCAAGCCGGACGATCAAGAACGCGGTGTTGACGGTGGGAACCCCGTTGATACGGATGGTGACGGGACTCCTGATTTCCGGGATATTGACGTAGATGGTGACGGTATTCTGGACGCCTTTGAATCTGAAACAGAAGATTGCGACGGAGACGGTATCCCCAACATTCTGGACCCAGACTTGTGCGACCCTTGGATACCCACTGGCTTCTCGCCCAACGAGGATCAGATCAACGATACCTGGAACATCCGTAACCTTCAATATGCTCCGAACAACGAAGTTGTGGTGGTCAATCGTTGGGGAGAGGTTGTTTACCAAAAGTCCCAATACGACAACACTTTCGACGGGACGCCAAATGTTCGGGTGTCTCAAGTTACCGGAGACGGTAAGCTGCCCGACGGTACCTACTATTTCGTGTTTAAAGATTTGACCAACAAACGACAGTACTCTGGATATGTATTCATCACTCGTTAAAAAAGCTGGGTTTATAACCCTGTTCACAACCGCTTCAAGTGTTTTGGTTTGGGGACAACAATCGTCCTTCAACGACGCTTATTTGTTGAACCCTACGTTGTTGGATCCAAGTTTTGCTGGGCAATTGGACCACCAATACGCCATGGGCTACCAACAAAAATGGGTGGGTATTCCCGGAGCACCACGCTCCGCCGCATTCGCGGGGGACTTTTCCACCAAAAATTTCGGGATACAAGGTGCGTTGTTGACGGACCAAGCAGGGCCGCTGACGCGCATTACTCCATCGGTAACAATTGCCAAGACCATCCAGCTTGATCGAGACCAAAAACTGTCCTTCGGTTTGAAGGGTGGGTTGGACAATTGGAGCGTGGATTTCTCAAAACCACAGCTGGATGTACCCATCGATCCGGCTTTTCAATTGGGACAAACCTCTTTAATTCAGCCCAACATTGGCTTTGGATTGAGCTACAACTACAAGGATATTGCCTATGCGGGACTTTCAGCATTGGACCTTGCGAGTAAAGCATGGAGTCCTTTGACCACCATACCGGCGCACCGCCATGCATTTGCGGGTGTCAATCTTGCGGTAAACAAAGCCAATAAAATACGCCTATCTGGTGTGCTGAATCAGGTGGCCAACGCGCCACTTGATGTGAATGTGCATGCCGTTTGGGCCAACGAACAGTGGGGAGCAGCCGGATTGGTTTATTCACCCTCAGACGGTATCGGAATTGCCTTGGCAGCACCGAGCAATAAATCCTATCGACTGTTTTACAACTACACGTATCCTTTGAACCCCTTGCAAACGATAACGCGTCAATCGCATACGATCGGCTTGTCTTTTTCGCCCAAATTAAAGCCCTGCAGTATTGCTGGCCCTCGTTATTTCTAAGCTCATGAACCTACGCACGTACTTTTGGACTGCCTTGTCCCTTTGCTTTTTTCCGTTAGGAGCCCAAAACTCCACCGAACCTACTGCAACAGGAAAATGGGAAAATGGCAAAACGGTTCCCGCCGAATGGAACTCCGTAACCAATGACTATTTGCACACCCCCGGCGTAACCGGGAACATAGTGCATTTTGTATCCGATCGTGAGGAATTTAATCCGGGATACATCAGTGTTTTGGGATGCGGTAAATTCAGAAAGCCCTATTCCATTTTGCGTTACGACGGCACCCGCACGGTATCGGTTCGTGAAGAAGGAACAGAACGATGGGCAGGACCGCCCGTGTACAATTCCACAGGCGATTGGATGGCCGTACCAGCATGGAGCGAACGTTGCGTGGATGGGGTTGCAGGTATAGAGCTCCTGGTATTTCAGCAAACCGTAGCCAAAAAAGCAGACTTGGATTATTTGAACCAACGTTGGGACTTGGTTCGGTCCGTAGGACAGCCCCAGTTTAAAACGGCTTGGCACCCTGCGTTTCATCCAACAAAGCCCTTGCTTTTCTTTGATGCCGAAGGTAAAAATGGGTCTACTTTAATTTATTCCATACCCTTGGCGGCCGGTGAACCAGCACCTGTGCCCATGGCATTGCCGGGCGAAGGCGATGCGGTATATCCCACTTTTCACAAGAACGTATTATTTTACAGCAAGCCTGTAGCTCCCAACAACTTGGATCTGTTTCAATGGGATGGGAAAGTTGCTACGCCGTTAACTGAATTAAACTCTTCGAACAACGACTTCCAGTGGACCGTAGTGACCGCGGACAGCGCTTGGTTGAACCGTCGGACCTCGGAAAACGGAACCGACGCATTCATTTTTGTCCGTGATAAAAAACAACAACCTGCGGCAAATTCAATGGACCAAAAGGAGGCCCCTCTGGCAGTGGTACCCGCAACAAGTTCAGGGAACCAAACCACCAAAGCTCAAGAGATCAAAACGACTACACCGCTTATTCCTTTGAATCCAGCAACGTCTGCACCCGAACGCGCAGATGAATACTGGATTGCCGCGGGTGTTTTTGAAGATGCCAACAATGCCCAAAAGCGCGCTGAGCAATTAGCAACGGATCCGTCACTAGCAAAACAAATTTCGGTACGGTACGACGGTCGTCGTTACTACGTTTGGGTTGCCGGTGGAGACGACCAAGCACAGGCACAAAAACTTCTATCCAGTGTGGTTCGTAAGGCCCCGGATGCGCGCTTGCAAACTATCCCAGCACCCTCCAACAAGCGCCAGCAACTGGAACTGTACTTTGATTTCAATCAATCCGTAATTCGCCCGGGTGAAGCTGCGCGAATCAACGCATTCGTAACCCAATTGAACGGAACACCGGGCACCTTCGAGCTGATTGGCCACTGCGATTCACGCGGGTCCAACGCCTACAACCTGCAATTGGGTTTGCGCCGGGCACAGAGCACCCGTGCCTTTTTGACCCAACTCATGGGTGCTGTATCTTCCAAGGAATCTTCTCGTTCCGAATGGGATCTTCAAGCTCCTTGCCCGGATGGAATTCCGTGCGACGAGACGGCACACGAGCGCAACCGACGCGTGGTGTTGGTGTTTACGCCGCGGTAGATAGGGGTATGGACCGCTGACAGCTAACCATAGAAACCTATTTCGTTGAGAAATTAAATGAAATCCAGGTAAATCACTTGTAGCTTCATTTTAATTCTGCTAAAAAAAGGCCAGTTACATAATACTTATTGCCTATTTTACTTATCCCTTTTATCGAAGGATGATAAAAATGGGTTGTTAATGTTCGTGTGTTTAGATTAATTCTACGAACCTTACCCATATTATCACCTTCTATAAAATATAATATGTTGTTATTTCCATTATTTTGGAGAAATTTCAATGACCAGTTACCGAGGTTTACCGTTCCGTTAAAATAATTTCCATCAAAAGAGGAAAAATTCCAGTCCTGATTGAATCCTACGGATTGAAAACCTGTCCAATCAGCTTTAATTCGAATCAAACATCTATACCAAGATTGACCATTACTAAATGCATAATAATGGTTATCCGTTGGATTATAAACCAAATTACTCATTTCAGGTAATCCTGGTATTGGAAAATAACCCGTTGAGTCAGCAATACCAAGAAACCCCGGTGTTGTTCCCTGATTTGTAATATTTAATACTGTTCCATTGGGCTGAATTCTTCTAATTAGATTATGTTCAACGATAATAATTTCATTGTTTGCACCATTGTATATTCCCTGGATGTTTAAAAAACTCAATTGAGGCAAATAATCACTTACCACCCCTGTTTGAGTAACAGTTTTTATTGCATTCTTAAAGGCAATCAACATAACTCCGTTTGGGCCCTTAATCAGCGGGTTTTTATATGCTAATAATTCATTCAGTCCAGCCGAACTACCCGTGCCATTTGTCAATCCCGATGCTCCTCCCGCTACGAATGAAAGTGCTTTTGAGTTAAAATTAACTTTGCCAATAACATAAGAGGTTCCATTGGAACTTAAAAAATATCCATTTATAGTGTCAAAACTAATTATATCAGAAATAATATCTCCAACATTCCCAACATGAAAGGGACCCGGTGAAAAGCTTTGAGATGCACTATTGTACCGCCCAGCGGCATATTCAATATGAGTAAACTCGGGTGCCGGGTTTACGATCGCATCGAGCGGAATCTGATTTCCTTTGGATAATTTTAAATGGTCTTTTGTTACTTGAAGCAATTGCAACTCGTTGGTTGTGTCCCGATCGAATGATGGTAAAACAGAATATCCTATGGATTTGCTCAACCTCAAGGTGTCTCCATTCAGGGTTAATTCCTGAAGTTCATTGGTGGAATCACGGTCGTTATCTGTTGGAAGGGAAATGGAATTACCGTTGCTGATGCTCAGAACATTACCTTGGACAGAAAGGGTTTGATGATCCGTATTGGCAGGTAATGCAACCGAATTGCCGTTGGAGATTGACAAACTATTTCCCGTCAAGATCAAGTTTTGTTGATCGGAGTCAATAGGTAATGAAACGCTATTACCGTTGGAGATGCTTAGCGTGTTTGCTGCAATCGATAATGTTTGGGCATCCGGCAATGTTACCGTATTTCCATTGCTAATGGTCAATGTGTTACCGGAAACCGAAAGCACTTGCTCATCGGTGTTCGGAGGCAACACCACCGAATTTCCGTTGGAAATAGACAAAGAAGTTCCCACCAGGGCTAAACTTTGTTGGTCTGAGTCGGGTGGTAATTGGATGCTGTTTCCATTGGAGATACTCAAGGAGCTTCCCGTGATACTTAGGGTCTGTTGGTCCGGGATCGCAACACTGTTTCCGTTGCTGATGCTCAAAGTGGAACCGGTAATACTCAATACCTGTTGGTCGTTGTCGTCCGGCAGCGTTACGGAATTTCCGCTTGATATTTCCAACAAATTTCCCGTCAGCTGGAGCAACTGGAGTTCATTCGTGGAATCACGATCGTGATCGTTAGGATTGCTCTTCGCAGCTTCCGCGTACAGCGCATAGGGTACACTGAGAAATTCCTGAACAGAGGCCAATCGATAATCTGTTCCTATTCCGGTTAAGTCTATTTCTACCTTTAAAAAATGTGTATTATCCCCCCAGTTTATTCCTGAAAAAGAACCACTTACGTTGTCCCCTCTACCAATTGCTAGATTAAATCGTCCAAACTCATCCGTCTGGGTTAAATGTTCCTCCTTGAAAACGGCGATTCCTTGTGTGCTTCCATTTAAAACACTGAAACGCACTCGAATCGACTTATTCGGAAGAGGGGTTCCCAATTCATCCATCCCAGGTACCGGGATTCCGTTCTTGTCGATTGCAACTCCCTGGAAATTGATTGATTGCGGTACGCCATTTTGCCCATACACCCAAATTTGGGCGCCGACTAGTAACAATAGGAAAACAAACTTCTTCATTTGGAAACAATTAACGGAATGGTGGTTTGTGCTTGACCGTCAATACACAAAACCAATTGATATAAGCCATTCGCATAAACACTTAAATCCAAAACATCCGTAAACGGTCGGGACAAAAGAGCTCGTCCGGTTACATCATACAACAGCAACGTAGCGGAAGTCTGATCAAAACCTTCTGCAATCAAACGGATTGAACCTTGGGTCGGGTTCGGCGCGGCTCTGAAAATCAAGGAGTTTCTAACGCCTTTCTTTAAAAGAACTGGATACTCAAAGCCGTGGTGAACCAATTGAGCATCGTGCCGAAGAGGTACCACCGTAGATGCATTTCCAATGGAGAAAAAAACGGTTTGACTGCCGGATTTTATGCTACTACCCCCAGAATTAGTGCCCGAATTCACCAGCACCAGAGACTGGCTGCGTACAGCCAGCGCGCAAAACACCAAAATAAAAGTTAGCCAAGTCTTCAAAGCTAAACTTAGTTTGATTGAGCCTTTGATAGCAATGGCGCCCTGAAGCCAAGCAGCCATGAGTTGGTTCGGTAACTTTGGTCAAAAGCTAGGTCATCCGGGTCTAAACTAAGCAGGCCGAGTTTAAACGAAGTATAAAGACAAAAATTTGAATTTTTTCGAAGTGGAAAGAAGCGCAAAACCGGGGAGATAAATCCGTCCAGTGGATAAAGAGCACTCCCCGTGATTTGACTTCCTGGGAAACTGGTATACTGAACAGAGTTCAAGCGATAAACGGCTCCCAATTGAACTCCCAATTCCAAAGGCCCAATTGGATGACTTGCTCCTGAAAACAATTCAATGCTGTTGGTTCGGTAGGATGAACTGCTAAATTGATAATCATCCAATCGAAGTGTAGTTCCAATCTCGTAAAAACTATTCTTAATTCCACACGACATTCCCATTCCGGGTGATGCCACCGACGTACCGGGTTGAGCGGATTGAATTGTATTTGTTGAAATAAAAGAATCTAAAAAAAAGCGTTGTGCTCGAATTGACTGGGTAAGAACCATTAAAAAAACTGCAATCGTTAGAAAAACTTTGCTTTTCATTTTTTGACGTACCAAGTTCTTAACCACCACGAATCGTTATGAGCCAAAATTAACTCAAAGTATGCAATAGGACGAGATTTATATGAATTACTTGGCTGAAGTAGTAATCCGTATTCTGAAAACTTTTTTCAGCGCAAATCCGTAAAGTGCTCGCACTCGTTTGGCCGAGCCGCGGGTTGCTCCTAACTTTCTTGCGCACAAAAAAAAAGCACCCCAAGTTTTGAAACTTGGGATGCTTGCTTACGTGGTGGGCCAAGAGGGATTTGAACCCCCGACCAAGGGATTATGAGTCCCCTGCTCTAACCGCTGAGCTATTGGCCCTAAAATCAAAGAGCGCAAAGGTATGAAAAACACCCTTCACCCACGATTGATTGCCTTGATTACTGGGGCGCTACTTGCCTTGTGTACTACCAGCTGCAGCACGATCTTTTGGTCCACGGAGCAAACGGTTCGACCCCGTCTGCGCGGACCGATCGCCATGAGGCCAGATCTTGCTGCTAAGACATTACGAGGCGAGTGGCACACCACCTTGCACAACGATGACGGCGACACCATTAACCACCACTGGGAAGGCAGAAACTTGGTATTTGAAAAATCAACTAGCCGAATGACTTTACTGGTGTGGGACAAAGACGAAAAACTAGTCCGTGGGTTGCGTTTTTTCCTTGGCGAGCGGCGCTATTGGCGCAAAAGTCAACCCTTCCGCTGGGCATTTCAGATGGCGCCGGGAGAACGTTATGCGTATTATCCTTTTGGAACTGTCGCCACAGGGATTATTCCCTATACTCTAGCATTGAATGGATCGGAACCACCCTTATGGACCATGGTCTTATTTCCCATTGGTGTTGCCACCGACATCGCAACGGGTATCGCCGGTGAAATTCGCGCGAACAAAGATCCTAGAAGGCGTAGAACATTGGTAAAAATTGTGCCGCTCAACGAAGATCCAGACTGGCTGCCGGCCTCGGTACACGCGGACGAAAACTAGCCGGAAACATTGAAATACCAAGGTGAGCAAGCGCAGTGCTGCACACCAACCATGTATTACGCGCCAATTTAGAAGGCCTCTAAATCCCCGAGCAGGCTTCGAGGAGTTAGCTAAACCACTTGACGCCGCCGTACAGCACCGCCAACCAAACCAGCCCTTTACCCAAAAAGAAAAGGAACAGCAGTACCGCAGCGGGGCGGCCCATGGTGCGGATTAATCCGGACCAACCTTCTGATCGGTAGACCCCTTGGTAAGTTTTTAGGAGCGAAAGTGGATTTTTCACGCTGCTAAAATACCCTAAAACCGAACGACGCAATACCCCAAAACGTAAATTCTATACCTCTATAAAAAGTGTTTGATTTATTGGATTTTGGCTACTTTTGTAGCCATGCTGCCCCACAAAAATACCGCAAAACGAAAAGCCGTAATAACGGCAATTGACGAAGGAGTTACGGTTGGACTGTTCCCCGCAGACGCTACGGCCGGAAGTGTGGACCTGACCCTCCCCGCCATGCAGGTACACCTGTTCTGGGCGCTCACGGGGCCGCAGTACTTTCAGTTCTCCCCCCACTACGGACGCGAGCTGCCGGAAGGACAGTCTTTCTTTCTCTTCAACCCCAAAACGGACCAACCGGTTCAACTGCAGTTTGCAGCGGGCGGAGAGGGCGTGGGGCTCTCGTTGACGTTTGACAAACTCCACCGTTTGTTCATGACCAGCTCGGAAAACGACCTGGACATTCCCTTTTTGCAAAATCCAGGCACGGACAAACCGGTGTACGAGCAGCGGGCGTGCGAACCTACGTGGAATGTGGTTTTGAAATCCCTGTTGGATGCAGACCACGCCCAGGGTGCGCTCCACGTCATTAGGCACGGCCTCATTTTGCAGCTGTTGGGAATGTACTTTGACCGGACCGCGCCCAACACGGCGGCGTGCCCCTTCTTGCGGGATCAAGAGACCGTGCGCAAACTCAAAGACGCCAAGGAACACCTACTGCGCGACGTGTTCAACCCGCCGACCTTGCGGGAATTGTCCAAACAACACGGCTTGAACGAGTACCAGCTTAAGGTAGGTTTCAAGGAAATTTACGGTACCACCGTCTACGGCTACGTAATGGATGCCAAACTGCAGAAATCCAGACTGCTCCTGGACTCCGGCCGGTATTCCGTGAATGAAGTGGCGTTTCAGATAGGATACCAAAACCCCAGCCACTACATTGCTGCATTTAAAAAGAAGTTTGGGACCACTCCCAAAAAATACACCGCCGCTCGGGGGGTATAAAGAACCCACGGCGGGGCTTTAAGCGATAAAGCGCGCATATTTAGTAGAATTTCAATCCAGGAAGCAGCGCGAATGATGTTCGCGCAGGAAGATTTAGCGCCCTTTTCCGGAGGCCTTCATGGGCGAAAATTCCACCCCCTCCGGCAAGAGCAGCTCTTCGGGTTGGCCCGGCTCGAGGGAAGTGCGTTCCACGTGAATGCGGTACGCTGAAGAACCGTCGGGTAATTTTTGTACGAAATCAATACCAATGGGCATGTGCACTACCCCGGAAGGTAGGCCGTTCAAAATTTGGTTTCCCGTGCGGTAATTGGCCTTGGTGGGAAGGTGCCAAGCGGGGTCCGCACACCCCACAGACTCTACGCGTGCACCGTTCTGAAGCTCCACTGAGCCGCTCAACGGCACGCACGAGGTACCGTCCTCCAGTTCAGAAAGCTCAACCTTTTTCAAACCACCTGCGAACAGCCAATTCTCTTGCTCGGTTAGCGAAACGCCGTTGGTGGATTCCGGAGCATACGCAAAGGCGCGCTTTTCTTTGGCCAGGTAGATGAGGGTGGAGCCCAAACGACCGTTATAAAAGAACTCCGTGCGGACGTCGTCCCCAGAAAAAGTAAGGGCCATGGACTCCGGAAAGGCTTTGAGCAAGGCCGCGGGAAGAGTAGAATCAGGAACTAAGGCATACGTTACGGTACCTTGAAACACTGCAGCCTCTTGAGCTGAAGCGCTCAAAGACAGCACGAAAGCGAGCACCCCCCCGAGTGCGCGGGCTATTATTTTCATCACCCCAAGTTACGGAACGAAGCCGGAGTTCATTTACCTTGCAGCGTTAAATCTGCTGTTTTATGATCAAAAGCACTTCCGTACGCGCCTTAGCACTGGCCATCGGATTGGGAACCACGCTGTTCGCAAACGCCCAAACAGGCCCAGAAAAGCGAACTTCTGGAAGCGAATCGCTGCCGGACGCTTTGATGGAAAACTTGAAGTTTCGGAACATTGGCCCTGCGGGAATGAGCGGCCGCGTAACGGCCATCGACGCAGATCCGGTGCACCCGGAAGTCATCTACGTGGGTTCTGCCTCCGGCGGACTGTGGAAGAGCAGCAACGCTGGACAGAGCTGGAACTCCATCTGGGACGACCAACCGAATGCGTCCATTGGCGCCGTGAAGGTGGATCCGTCGAACCCGGATGTTATTTGGGTGGGCACCGGTGAGGGCAACCCGCGCAATTCCCAAAGCATTGGGGACGGTTTGTTCCGCAGTTTGGACGGCGGGCGCACCTGGCAGCGCATGGGATTGGAGAAAACCAAGGGCATCCACCGCATTGTGGTGGATCCGCGCAACTCCAACAACGTGTACGTGGCGGCCATCGGCTTGGCCTACGGAGACACGGAAGACCGCGGCGTGTACCGTACGCAAGACGGCGGAAAAACGTGGAAAAAGGTGCTGTACACCAACAACCGAAGCGGGGCTGCGGACCTGATCATCGATCCCCAAAATCCCAACAAATTGTTTGCCGCTATGTGGGAATACCGACGTTGGCCGTGGGTGTTTAAAAGCGGCGGACCCGGCAGCGGCCTGTACGTGACCCACGACGGCGGGGACACTTGGGTGAAGCGCTCGGACAAAGACGGCCTTCCGGCCGGCGATCTGGGCCGCATGGGCTTGGCCGTTTCCCGCACGCACCCCAACGTGGTATACGCCTTAGTGGAAAACAAAGAGAAAAACGCCCTGTACCGCAGCCAAGACGGCGGCGTTAAGTGGACCCGCATCTCCGACGAAGAAGAAATCGGCAACCGCCCCTTCTACTACTCGGAAATCTACGTGGACCCCTTCCGCGAAAACACGGTTTATTCGCTCTGGACCCTGGTGACCAAATCCGAAGACGGTGGCCGTACGTGGAAAACGATTGCGCCCTACAACAACATCCACCCGGACCACCACGCCTTCTGGGCCAGCCCCACCGTGCCGGGCTACCTGATTGAAGGAAACGACGGCGGCTTGAACATTTCGCACGACGGCGGAAACACCTGGCGTTTTGTGGAAAACCTCCCCTTGGCTCAGTTCTACCACATCCGCGTGGACAACGCCCTGCCCTACAACGTGTACGGCGGCATGCAGGACAATGGATCGTGGAAAGGCCCGGCCTACACCTTCAAGGATGCCGGCATCGGCAACACCGAGTGGCAAGAACTGTATTTTGGCGACGGTTTTGACGTGGTGCCCCACCCCACCGACCCCAACACCGCCTACGCCATGGCTCAGGAGGGCTATTTGGGACGCGTGAACACCCAAACCGGTCAGGCGGACTTCATCAAGCCGGTGCATCCGGAAGGCCAAAAGCTGCGCTTCCACTGGAATGCCGCCATTGCCCAAGACCCCTTCCAGGCCGACGCCCTCTACTACGGCTCGCAGTACGTGCATTTCAGCACCGACCGCGGCCAAAGCTGGCAAATCATCTCCCCGGACCTCACCACCAACAACCCGGACAAGCAAAAGGCCCTGGAAAGCGGCGGCCTTACCTGGGACGTCACGGGTGCCGAAAACCACACGTGCCTGTTGACCATTGCGCCCTCCTCCCTGGAGCGCGGCCTAATTTGGACCGGGTCCGACGACGGCCAGATTCACCTCACGCGCGACGGCGGCAAAACCTGGACCCTCTGCACCCCGCGCATCAAAGGCATGCCCGCAGGCGCGTGGGTTCCCCACCTACATGCGGGTACGCACCAAGCTGGCGAAGCCTGGGCCGTGGTGAACAACTACCGCCAAAACGACTTCACCCCCTACCTCTTCTACACGTCCGACTACGGAAAAACCTGGAAAAACCTAACCCCTGCCGGATGCGGCATCACCGGCCACACGTTGAGCGTGGTTCAGGACAACGAGGTGGACAACCTCCTTTATTTGGGAACGGAAACGGGCCTGTACGTCAGCGCCAACAAAGGCCAAAGTTGGCAGCGCTGGAAGGGCTTGCCCACCATGCCGGTTCAGGATTTGGCGCTGCAAATGCGTGAGAAAGACCTGATTTTGGGCACGTTTGGACGCGCCGCTTGGATTCTGGACGATTTGGAGCCGCTGCGCGCTTGGGTGCGCCAAAAAGGAGCTCCCGCCCAGCGCAAACTGACGGCCTTTGCCGCCCCCACCGCTTACCACGCCATTTACGCGGAGTCCGACGGCATTCGTTTCCAAGGAGACGCCATGTTCAAGGGCCAAAACCGCAGCCGCGGCGCGCGTTTGAGCCTGTACGTGGTTCGGGACACGGCAGACAAGGCGCTGAAAAAAGAGAAGTACCTGCGCGCCACGGTGTACGCCAGCAATGGAACGGCCGTGCGCAAAATGGCCCGCCGCGTGCCGGAGGAAACCGGCTTACTGCGTTGGAACTGGGACCTGCGCAGCGCCGGGGTGGAATCGCCCTCCTTGGAAAAGCGCGAGCGCGAGGACGGATCGGATCCTTGGGGCGGTCCCATGGTGGAACCCGGCACCTACAAAATCGTTTTTACCTACGGCCCCCACAAGGACTCCACCACGGTACGCGTGGAGGACGACCCCCGGGTCTCCTCTACGGCGGCAGACTGGGCCGCCTACACGGCCTTCCAAAAGTCTGTTATGGCCCAAACGCAGCGCTTGACCACCGCGGTGGACCAACTCCGCTTGGCCAAGGAACAGATGGCCCGCATGGAGACGCTGTTGGGCGCTTCGTCGGACACGGCAGCCACCAAGGGGCTGAAAAAGTCCGTGAAAGCGGTGAAAGACAGCCTGGAAGCGCGTCGGTTGGACTTGTTTGGCAAGGAAAACCAAAAGGGGTACTACGAGCAGCCGGACACGTGGGCCAGCCAGTCCGGAACCATGGGCGGTTACGTGTGGAGCCTGCGCGGAGCACCGTCGGCCAACACCCTGAATCAGTTCAAGTTGTACCAAGAACAAACGGAACGACGGGTGCGCGCCATCAACCAATTCATTGAGACGGACTGGGCGCCGCTGGCCAAACAGTGGAACGAAACCTCTGTTTCGTGGCTGAAAGCTTTGGAACCGGTGAAGTAGCCTGTTTTTGAGCGTACTCAATAAAAGGGGCCGATCCTGCAGGATCGGCCCCTTGTTTTTTGCTATTCACTTTTTGCGCGCCGGGCACGCCTTGCTTTTACGCGCCGCACTACTCGCGTGGCTGGCAAAGCTCCACCAGGACGCCATTGGCCTCCTTGGGGTGCACAAAACAGACCCACATGTTCTCGGCACCCGGGCGGGGTTCGTCGGAGAGCAAACGGTAGCCCTGTTCTTGCATGCGGCTCATTTCCAATTTGATGTCTGTTACGGAAAACGCGGTGTGGTGGATTCCTTCCCCGCGCTTGGCGATGAACTTGGCGATGGGACTTTCGGCGTGCATGGCTTCCAACAACTCGATCTTATTGGGCCCTACCTGAAAAAACGAGGTGCGCACCCCTTCCGTGGGCACTTCTTCCCTACGGTAGGGTTCTACCCCCAGCAACTGGGTCCATCGGGCCTCCGCCTCTTCCAGGTTGGCTACGGCGATTCCTAAGTGTTCAATCTTGTTCACGGCGCAAAGGTACCGCCTTCCGGAATTAAGCGCGCAACTCCTGTGAGCGAACCAACCGGGCGTACAATCCATCCCGACGGATCAATTCCTCGTGTGTTCCGGATTCCACCAATTGTCCGGCGTCCACCACCAAAATGCAGTCCGCGTGCTGCACGGTGGAGAGTCGGTGGGCCACCACCACGGCTGTGGTTCCCTGCAAGAGGACGTCCAAGGCCGCTTGCACGGCGCGCTCGTTTTCCGCATCCAGGGCCGCTGTGGCCTCGTCCAGCAACAAAATCTGGGGTTTGGCCAAGAGGGCCCGCGCGATGGCGAGACGCTGCTTTTGGCCGCCGGAAAAACGCGTTCCGGCCTCGCCCACCAAGGTTTGGTACCCGTCCGGCAGGGCGGTGATGAATTCGTGGGCTTGCGCGGCGCGCGCGGCAGCCTCTACCTCCTCCAAGGTGGCGTTTGGCTTGCCCAAAGTGAGGTTGGCCCAAACGGTGTCGTGGAACAAAAAGGAGTCCTGCGAAACCAGTCCAAACAAAGAGCGAACGCGCTCCTTGGGCCAATGGCGCACGTCCACACCGTCCACCGTGATGCTTCCCTCAGAGGGGTCCAAGAAACGCGGGAGCAAATTGAGCAGGGTGGTTTTGCCGCCGCCGCTGGGGCCTACCAAAGCCACGGTTTGCCCTTTTCCAACACGTGCCGTAATGCCCTGTACGGCCGGGGAATCGGACTCCGGATACCGAACCCAAACATTGTTCCAGTTCAATTCCGAGGCAAATACCGGAGCGGGCGCGCCCGCAGATCCACGTTCCTCTTCCTCGTTTGGAGCATCAACCGAAGCAACCGGGTCCGGGAGCTCGTCGGGCCAATCCAGCACCTCAAAAATGCGTTCCGCCGCCGCGTTGCCGCGCTGAATGGCGTAAAATGCGTGGGTCAGGGCCTTGAAGGCGGGGATGAGTTGGTAAAAAAACAGCACGTACCCCATGAGGGCAGAGCCGGACAAGCTTTTATCGTCCAGCACGAGGCGTCCGCCGTACCAAATGACCATCAGGAGGATGGAGGCGCCCAAAAATTCCGAAAGCGGCGAACTGGCGTCTTTTTTACGCAATACGCGCGTGGCTGTGGCCCGGGTGGCTTCACTGGCGCGTTCAAATGAGGCCGTCAGGAGGCGTTCCGCTCGAAAAGCCTGCACCACACGCAGTCCGCTGAGGGTTTCGTCCAGGAGCGCCAAGGCGCGGCCCAGCTGGGATTGGGCTTGAACGCTGGATCGTTTCAAGCTCTTGCCCACAGTTTGGATGAGGGTAAAGGACAGCGGAAGCACCAACAACAAGAATAGCGTGAGGCGCGGACTCATGCTGAGCAAGATGGTGAGGGAGCCCAAAATGAGCAGCGGCTCACGCACCACCAATTCCAAGGTGTTGAGCATGGACCACTCCACTTCGGTCATGTCCGTGCTGGCGCGGGAAAGCATGTCTCCTTTGCGCTTGTGGGTGTAGGTTCCCGGGGGCATGGACAGCAGTTTGCGGTACAAATCCACGCGCAGCCTATGCGCTACGCCCGTTCGAAGCGGTGCCACGGTGGCCAAAGAGAGGTAGTGAAACAGGTTTTTGAACAAAAACGCCAACGATCCGGCGCCGCACACCCAGAGCAAGGCCCCGGAATGTCCGCGGGTAGCCACCAATTGACTGACCCAAGCGGAGAGGGCTTCCTTGACGTCGGTTATCGAACGAATGCTCTCCGGATAGAGCACATTGGTGCCCGGGGTCTGCTGAAATAGCAAGTCCAGCACCGGAATGAGGATGCCGGCTGCGGCCAAACTGAAAAGGGTGAAAAAGACCTGGAACAGAGCCGCCAAAGCCGCATGGTTGCGGTAAGGGGCCGCATAGGAGAGTACGCGCCAGTAGCCTTTCATGGGGTTTAAAGGTACGGGGAATTCCCGGTCTGCCGCGGACGGCCAATTCCGTACCTTTGCGTTGTGGAAAGTACTCGCCAAAAGAAAATGGCGCGCCTGTTGGAGCGCGACGTCGCGGAAATTTTGCGCCAACGGGCAGCCTTGGATTTTCCGGGTACCCTGTGGAGCGTCACCAAAGTACGGGTTACCCCGGACGTGGGCATGGCGCGCATTTACCTGAGCGTCTTCCCCACGGACCGCACCGCGGATTCCATGGCGTACATAGAGGAGCACAAATCCGCCATTCGCAACCAGGTGGGCCAATTGGTTCGGCACCAAATGCGGGTGGTTCCGGAACTGCACTACCACGCGGACGATTCCTTGGATTACGAGGCAACGATTGACCGATTGCTGCGCGAAGGCGGCGAAAACCCCATCCTTTAACCCCACCCATGGGACGCGTCTACACCCCTTTGTTGGTGGCGTGGCGCTACTTGCGCGGACGCCGGAAGGCGCGCATGGCGCAGTGGGTTACCCGGGCCTCCGCCCTGGGCTTGGCCGTGGGAACGGCTGCCATGGTGGTGGTCCTCAGCGCCTTCAACGGACTGGAGCAGTCTGTTTTGGACGTATACCGCCCGGCCTACCCTGCTGCTACCGCGGAACCGGACAGCACCTCTTCTTCCCTTTCCTCGGAAACCGTGGCGCGCCTGCGGCGCGCCTGGTCTCCCGTCTTGCCCGGCAACGCACACCTGATCCCCGTGGTGGAACGTCAGGTACTTCTGCGCAACGGATTGAATGAGTGCGTGGTGACGCTGACCTTGGTGCACCAGGAAGACCTTGCCCACTGGCCCTGGACCCCAAAAGCCACCTCCTTCATGCTGGGCGCCAACGTGGCCACCACCTTGGGCTTGGAAGGCCGTCGGGACTGGCCCGCACTGGAAATCTGGTTGCCTTCCAACGCCAACCTGGAAGTTAACAACCTACTGGACTTGGAACCGCAGCTCCAAAGTGGATTTTTTCAACCCAACGGCTCGTTCACCGTTCACCCGGAGCTGGACGCCCAAAGCGCCCTGGTGGTGTGGTCGCCCCAATGGGCCCAATTCCTGGAATGGGACTCCACCTACACCCATTTGGCCTGGATTCAGCCGAGCGGACCTTTGGTGCGCACGCAGGACCTCCAGCAGTGGACCGACGGTCGTCCGGACCGCAGCCAAGGCGTTCGCTGGGTGCCGCTGGAGGAACAGCAATCTGCCTTGTTCCGCGTTCTGCGCACGGAACGCTTGGCCACCCTGGGCATTTTGATTCTGGTAGTCTTCCTGGCTTCGCTGGGGCTTTATGGCTCTACCGTACTCCTGGCACTGGAGAAAGTACAGGAAAACGCCTCCCTGCACGCCATGGGAGCCTCTTGGAATACGGTTGCCGCCGTTTACCGCATCAACGGCCTACTCGTAGGGGCTTTGGGCGCCCTAACCGGCGTGATCCTGGGTTCTTTGCTCGTGTGGGGTCAAAGTACGTTTGGCTGGATTCAACTGGGCACCGGATTCGCGCTAGATGCCTACCCCGTTCGCTGGACGTGGTCCGGAGCGCTGCTCTCTTTTGGCATTGCTTGGGGCTTGAGTTTGGTGGCCAGTGCGTGGGCCGCTCGGGAAAGCCGACCGCAAAAAGGCTAAGGCGCAGCAAAACGCATAGCAAGCCGAGCGATTTACCGCTCTTCCGTACTCAAAAATCACACGGCGCCGCGGAAACGTCCACGTCGTGCACGTTGGTGCCGGGCAAAACGACGCCTTCTGCGCTGTACACCTGGGTGATTTCCGCCAAGGTAGCGTACACCTCTGCCGCGGTTTCCGCGGTCACCAAGCGCAAGCGGTAGTCCTTGAAGTGTGGGAAATTTTTAAAATAATTGGTGTAGTGTCGGCGTGTTTCCCGTATGGCCATGCCTTCGCCTTTCCACTCCACCGCAAACTCCAAATGCTTGCGCGCCGCGGAAACTCGGTCCTCCAAGGCCGGAGGGGCCAAGTGCGTTCCGGTAGCCATATAGTGTTTGATTTCCTTAAAAATCCACGGGTAGCCAATGCTGGCCCGCCCTATCATCACGCCGTCCACCCCGTAGCGGTTGCGCATCGCCACCGCCTTCTCGGGCGTGTCCACGTCCCCGTTTCCAAAAATGGGAATGTGCATGCGCGGATTGTTCTTTACCTCGCCAATCAAGGTCCAGTCTGCGTCGCCCTTGTACATCTGGTGCCGGGTACGCCCGTGGATGCTCAACGCGGAAATTCCTATGTCTTGCAGGCGTTCGGCCACCTCCACAATATTTTTGGTGTTGTCGTCCCACCCCAAACGGGTTTTCACCGTCACCGGCAATCCCACGGCGTCCACGATTTCCTTGGTCATGGCCACCATTTTGGGAATGTCTTGCAGCAGGGCCGACCCCGCTCCTTTGCACGCCACGTTCTTCACCGGGCACCCGTAGTTGATGTCGATCAAATCCGGATTCGCCTTTTCTGCGATTTCCGCGGCCTCGCGCATGCTGCTGATCTCGCTGCCAAAAAGCTGAATGCCAATGGGGCGTTCGTACTCAAAAACGTCGAGCTTGATCAAACTCTTGGCGGCGTCCCGAATCAATCCTTCTGAGGAAATGAACTCGGTGTACATCATGTCTGCGCCCTGTTCCTTGCAGAGTTTGCGGAACGGCGGATCGCTGACGTCCTCCATGGGCGCCAGAAGCAAGGGAAATTCCCCAAGGTCGATGTGTGCTATCTTCGCCATGAATCCAAACGCAAAGGTACAATGAACCCCTTAAACCCTCCAGTAAAACCCGGATTGGAAGCCTTGTGGACCCTTTTGTTGGCTTTTGCGGTGGGAAGTACGGTAGCCGCCTTGGCGATGGAACCACTGACCAGCTTGTACGGAGACACCCCCAGACGCGATTGGCTGCTCCAACTGTTTGCGGCCGTCGGCTTTTTTGTTTTGCCTGCGGCGTGGATTCGTACCCGCCGTCAAATCCAAGGCCTGCCTGATCTTACCCCTCCAGCGCCCGCACTGCCTTGGGCTGTCTTGCTCGCCTGGGCCGCACTCCCCCCCCTCGCTGCCTTTGGTTTGGAACAAATTTCCTGGTACTGGCGGGAAGGCATCAGCGCGTGGCCTGCGCTTACAGACTGGTGGACGGCTGAAGCCGAACAAGCTACCCGCATCCAAACCCTGCTGGATGCGCCGCTCCTCGTGGATCAATGGGGCGTGGCCCTGGTATTGGTTCCCGTGGCTGCCCTGGGCGAAGAGTTCTTCTTCCGCGGCACCTTGCTCCCGTTGTGGAAAGAGGCCTACGGCAAGCGAATGGCCCTCTTGCTTTCCACCCTGCTTTTTGCCGCAGCCCATTTGAGCCTGAGCCAACTGCCCTTTTTATTAGGGGCCGGTTTGCTTTTGGGACTGGCCTACGTACAAACCCAGCAACTCTGGGTTCCCATGGCCGCACACTTTGCACACAACGGCCTGACCTTGTTGGTAGCCAAACTCAGCCCAACGGCGGAATACGGCTTTGCAGAACAACCGCCGCATTCGGCAGGACTGATCGTTGGAACGGCACTTCTCTGCGCTGCCTTGGGCTTCTTCCTGTACCGCACCCACCGCAATCAGCCCGCGGAACCGGATGCGCCAGTACCAACGGCAGAAGAATAACGTCAAAAGGGCGTACGACCCAGCAGGACGAAAACCCAACTCGCCGTGGGGTCAAAAAGCCACCGGCCCCAATAAAAAACCCCGCCAAGGCGGGGTTTTTAAATGCTTGAAAACCGAAATCAATACACTTTAAACAATTCCTCTTTGGTGGTAGGATTTGTGGAGTAGTTGATTTTCAGGGCTTGAGCCTTGCGCAACTCTTGCTTGATGTCGCCAATCAAACCCATGCGCACTTTCACATCAGACTTGATGGAAACCGTCATCAAAGGACGCTCCTTCTCGTTGATTTCTTCGCGCTTCACCACCACAAAGGTTCCAATGTCTTGCGTGGTGGCCAATTGATCGTCCAACTGCACACGAGGCTCAGAACCGTAGGTCGAAGTGTTTTTTGGGGTACCCACGTAGATGTAGGCCACCAAGTCTTTGCGCTCCAACTTCTGAATCTCCGTAGCCTTGGGCTTAGAAACTGCTACCTTAAGGTCAACTTCCCGCATGGTGGTAGTCACCATGAAGAAAAACAACAACATGAATACGATGTCTGGCAATGAAGCCGTAGACAGTGCCGGGGTTCCGCCCGACTTCTTTTTACGAATACGTCCCATTATCGACCTCCTAAACTTACCGGTTCTGCTTCAGAAATGATCTGGGGATATTTTCCCTGAACAAATTTCTTAGCATCTTCACCCAACATTTCGAAGGGCTTGCCAAACTGCTGCTGCGAAAGTTCATCGCGCAATTCGTTGTAGGCCGCTACCAATTCGTTTTGAACTTTAACGTAGGTCTCGTAGGTAGTACCGCGGTCGTTCTGCAACGAAATAATCGCTTTTGCGGGATTGTCCGACGACTCCGGGTTGCGGCTTCCGCGACACACGTCGCAAGAACCGTCTCCGTTGTTGTCAATGAATTCCTTAGCAGCCGTGCGGAGGTCCCGGATGTCCATGTACTCCTCTTCCACCAACAACTGGTCCTGACCGTTGACCAAAACCACAAACACGTTCTTTTCCTTCACCGTGGACTGCTCCTTGATGGGATTGTCGTCCCAAGGCGGCAACTTACGGTTCAGACCCTTGTCTACGTCCATGGTGGTAGTCACCAAGAAGAAGATCAACAGCAAGAACGCGATGTCCGCCATAGAACCGGCGTTAATTTCAGGTACTTCGCGCTTCGCCATGGCCGGTTATTTGCTCGTTTTGATCATTCCGGAACGGTAGACCAAAGAGAAGATCACCGCGCCAACGGACAACAGCATCATGATGTAGAAGGCGTTCAAGCCGGTGCTTACCCACTTGGAACCGTTCTCGGTCATGTTCTTGTACTGCTCAAAATCAGAACCGTCGGCCGTCAAATAAGACAAAACAAAAACCACCAACAACGCTCCCACGCCAACGGCCGCAGAGCGAATGCCTTGGGGATTGATCATCAAACCACGAACAGACGAACCAATGGCTGCCAAAGCGCCTACCAATCCAACGATGTACGTAAACAACAAGGCGTTGCCAACCGCTCCATCCAACGCTGCCTTTTCCTCGGGGGTGGTGTTACCGGCCGTAAAAATGAGCAAGGAGAGAAGGGTACCTACTGCTCCTAGAGCAGCGGCAATCCACTTTCCGTATTTAGACAACAAGTTCTCCATGGATTCCTGGAATTACTTGTTTTTCTTATCAAAGGCTACCATCATGTCCAAGAAGGAAATCGAAGCATCCTCCATCTTGTTCACGATGCCGTCAACCATGGACAAAATCAAGTTGTAGAATACCTGCAGAATCATGGCCACGATCAAACCGAATACGGTGGTCAACAGGGCCACTTTAATACCGCCGGCAACCAACGATGGAGAAATGTCACCGGCTGCTTCGATGGCGTCAAACGCCTGAATCATACCGATAACCGTTCCCAAGAAGCCCAACATCGGAGCCAATGCAATGAACAAGGCCAGCCACGTAATGTTGCGCTCCAGCTTGCCGTTCTCCACGGAACCCACTGCCACAACAGACTTGTCCACCATATCAATGCCTTCGCCGTAGTGCGCCAAACCTTGGTAGATCAAGGTGGCAACCGGTCCGCGGCTGTTGTAGGCAACTTTCATGGCGGCATCAACGCCTCCTTTATTCAAAGCAGCTTCAACGTCACCGAGCAACTTGGCGTTGTTGGAAGATGCAAAAGTCAAGTACAGCAAACGCTCAATAACCACGGCCAAACCGATGATCAAAATGATCAATACAGGAGCCATCCAGATGGGGTCGCCCTCAATAAATTTCTTTTTGAAGACCTGCGTAAAGCTGGCTTCTTCCGCAACAGGGGCAGCGGGTTCAGCAGCTTCTTCCGCCGCCGCAGCAGCAGTGTCCGTAGCCTCAGCGGCAGCTTCCGTTGCAGCAGGAGCTGCGGCGTCTTGAGCAAAAATGGGCGACTGGAAAGCGAAAGCAACCAGAAGCGCGGTAGCAAAAACCTTTTTCATGGGGGTTTTTAGTTGAGTTACTTTTTAAGATTGTCGACAAAAGTAAGGGAAACGCTGAGAAACACAATACGGTTGGCAAACACTTCACACGAAATTTACATACCCCCGTGTTGAGCACCAGTAGGAACTCACTTCACGGCCGCGCGAAGAACCGCCTGAGCGTCCCACAACGGTGTGGTTTTCAGGGCAGGAACCACCTCGTTGGGGTGCGCCACCACCGTCCACAAGTTGCGGTGTTCGGGGTTCATGAATTCTTCGTCCACCATGCGGTCGATAAGGGCAATGAGGGAATCGTAAAAGCCGTCCTGATTCAGTACTACAATGGGTTGAAGGTACTGGCCCAACCGCTTCAAGGTAACGGCTTCAATGAGCTCGTCCAACGTGCCGGTACCGCCGGGCATCGCCACCAAACCGGCCGTGTCTTGGAGCAAGAGCGCTTTGCGCTCCGCCATGGTGTGCACATAGGTAAAATCCTCCACGCCGGGGTGGTTCATTTCAATCTCCTTTAATAGGTAGGGCATCACGCCTTGCACTTTACCGCCCCGATCCAGCACGCAGGTGGCCAAATGGCCCATCAGGCCGGTTTTTCCGCCGCCAAAAAGCAAGGAGGCGCCGGCGTCCACCAGGTCCGAAGCAATCACCTCTGCAGCGCGCAAATACTTGGGATGAACTTTTGCGCTTCCCGCGCAGTAAACGGTAACCCGACGACCTTCCAAATTGTGCATGGTGCAAAAATAGGTCCGTATCTTGGACGCATGGCACATCAATTCACCTCTTCGCAAATTGTTGGGCAGGCATTGCTGATTTGGGCCGTTCTGAGCGGGCCGTCGGCGCTTTGGGGCCAAAACAATTCGGAAACACCCGGGCTAAACGTGGTTCCTGCTCCTGCCTCCTGGAACGTGGGGAATGGAAGCGCTGTGCTCCGGGGAACGTTGAATCTCAAAGCGCCCGCTTCCCTGGAACGTGAGGCGAACTTGCTCCGCACGTGGTGGAACCGGTGCAGCCTGCCGGCACCGCGCACCTCCACCGCACAGCCCAAAGAATGGAGCGTGCAATTGAGCGTGGACGCCTCCCTTCCCGCGGAGGGGTACCGACTGCGGGTTCGGCCCGGCAAAATCATGCTGGAAGGAGGAAGTGACGCGGGCGTCTTTTACGGCCTTCAAACCTTATTCCAATGCGCTCTGGAAGACACCGCAGCGCACGCTTACCGACTGCCGGTAGTGGAGGTAGAAGACCGTCCGGCCTTTGCCTACCGCGGCATGCACCTGGACGTTTCCCGCCATTTTTTCGGTGTGGAGTTCCTCAAAAAACACCTCGACGCCCTGGCGCGCGCCAAAATGAACACGTTTCATTGGCACCTCACGGACGATCAAGGCTGGCGCATTGAAATCAAAAAATACCCGCTTTTGACCCAAATTGGTGGCTGGCGAAGCGGCTCCCAGCAAGGTCCCTATTCCCTTCAGTACTTCGACACCCTGCGCTACGGGGGCTTCTACACCCAAGAGGAGATTCGCGAGGTAGTGGCCTACGCGGCCGAGCGGCACATCCGGGTGGTACCCGAAATTGAAATGCCCGGACACGCCTTGGCGGCTTTGGCCGCTTATCCGGAACTGAGCTGCCGCCAAAAACCTTTGGAAGTTGCGCGCGGTTGGGGGGTGTTTGACGACGTCTTCTGCGCCGGCAACGACTCCACTTTTGCCTACCTGGAGGACGTACTCACGGAGGTTTTTGCGCTTTTTCCCGGGGAATACATCCACATCGGGGGCGACGAATGCCCTAAAACCCGGTGGAACGAGTGCGCCCGTTGCACCGCCCGCATGCGGACCGAGGGCTTGAAGGACGCCCACGAACTGCAGTCCTATTTCATCCAACGCATGGAGCGCTACGCCAACGCGCGCGGCAAAAAAATCATTGGCTGGGACGAAATCTTGGAAGGCGGACTGGCCCCCAACGCCACCGTCATGAGTTGGCGCGGGGAAGAAGGCGGCAAAGCGGCGGCGAAGAGCGGCCACAACGCCATCATGACCCCCGGAAAACCTTGTTATTTTGACCACTACCAAGCGAAGGTAGACGGCGAGCCGCACGCCATCGGCGGATACAATCCGGTGGAAGCGGTGTACCTCTATTCGGTGGTGCCCGACGGCCTCACCCCCGAGGAGCAAAAGCGCATTTTGGGCAGCCAAGGAAACGTTTGGACCGAATACATGCTCACCCCGGACCACGTGGAATACATGATGCACCCGCGGATGGAGGCCTTGGCGGAAGTCCTGTGGACCGGACCGCGCAAATCGGAACACCTCCCGGATTTTCAGCGGCGGATGCGCCTCTATGCCCGCGACTTGGAGCGCAGCGGCTATCGGGTTGCTCCCCATTTTCTCAACACCAAATAACCCACACGGCGTGAAACGCATTGATTTTTTGAAGTCGGCCGGACTGGCCTTGGCCGGCGGTATGTTCGGTTGGACGGGGCTGAAAGGCGCCAACGTTCTGAGTAATTCCAACGAAACCGACGCGCGCCCTGCGGACGAACGAAGCGGCAAAAAAGCCCGCGGCCCCGTCATGCTGGGCACGTGGCCCTTTGCCCAAACCGCCATTGGCGCCGCTTGGGATGGGTTGATTCAACCCGACGGCACTGCGCTGGACGCGGTGGAGGCAGCCGCGCGTCGCACCGAGGCGGACCCCAACGAACGATCGGTAGGCTTGGGCGGACGCCCGGACCGGGACGGAATTGTGACCTTGGATGCGTGCGTGATGGACCACTTGGGCAACATCGGTTCCGTAGCGGCCGTGGAAAACGTGGTGCACGTCAGCAGCTTGGCCCGCGCCGTCATGGAGCACACACCGCACGTGATGCTGGTGGGCGACGGCGCTCGCCAATTTGCCCGAGAAATGGGCTTTCCCCTTGAAGACCTGATGGTTCCGGACTCCAAAAAAGAATGGGAGCAGTGGAAAATCAAATCCGAATACAAGCCCATTCCCAACATCGAAAACCACGACACCATCGGACTGCTGGCGCTGGACGGAGCGGGCCGACTGGCCGGCCTGTGCACCACCAGCGGCATGGCCTTTAAAATGCACGGACGCGTGGGCGACTCCCCCATCATTGGGGCCGGCCTGTACGTGGACGGCAGCGTGGGCGGAGCCACGGCCACCGGCCACGGCGAAGAGGTGATCCGCACGGTGGGTTCCTTCCGGGTGGTGGCCGCCATGACGGCGGGCAAATCCCCGCAAGCGGCGTGCAAACAGGCAGTTGAGGAAATCCACCGATTTTTTATCCGACGGGGCGTCAACTGGGGCGACACCCAAATCGGGTTCATTGCCGTCAATCGGCGCGGCGAAACCGGTGCCTACGCCTTGCGCCCGGGCTTCAGTTATGCGGTCCGCACCCCAGAACAAGACGAACTGATCCGCGTGCCTTCGTTGTTGGAGGCCTAGCGACGGATGCGGCGCCAGGCGCGCTTGGCCGCGCGCCACGCCGGTTTGGGCCGGTTGTCGGCGTCCAATAAACTCCAGGAAATGGCGTCGTCCACGTCGTTTAATTGCCACACCAAGGATCCGCCGCATCGAGGGTCGGCTGCTTGAGCGGCAATGGTACGAGAAAGCACCCGCGCCTGCCAACGTCGGCTCCACCGGGCCCGACCGCGCTCCGTGGCCAAGGAGCGTTGGGAAGCGTTTGTTTCGTTTTCCAAGTAGCGATTCAACAGGCGCATGCCCTTGTAGCTGAACAAGTAGTGGTCGTTGGACCCCACCCAGCGCTGGCGTACCGAGGGGCCCGGATAGGAAGGAACGCCCCATTCCGTCACAAAAGGAGCAATGCGTTCGGCCAGAACGGCGGTGGGCTGTTCGCCGTGCCAAACGCGCCAGTCGTGGTTGTTCCCGGTCTGGAAATCCGACGGTTTTCCCCAATTGCTCAAGGGGGACGTGGGCACGTACAAGGTACCCGGTGCTTGGCGGGCAAGGACCGTCGGCACGAATTCGCGGAAAAACGACTGCATCCCCTGCGCCAATTGAAGGGAGTCCGTACCGTGTATGCCGTACTTTTTTTGCCAACCCCAATGGTTCCAGGCCACCTCCAGTTCGTTGTTGCCGCACAGAAGCACCACGGAGGGATGCGCAGACAGTCGCGCCGTTTGGCGCTCCACTTCTTGCTTCATCTCCTCAAAAACCGGGCCCGACGGCGGATACACGGTGCCTGCAAAGGAAAAATCCACCCACAGCATCAGGCCCAACGAGTCAGCACAACGCAGCAGACGCTCCGACGGATAGCGCCCTCCGCCCCAAAAACGCACGGTGTTCGCGCCGGAGCGCGCCAGTTCCTCCATGCGCTGCTGCAAAACGACATCTTCCTCGCGCAGCGTAGGACTCTCCGCCGGGTAGGCCGTCCGGTTCTGAGCGCGGACGGCATTGACGCCCGCACAAAACCGACGCTCGCCGTTGACCACCAGCGCAAACGGATGTTCCGGCGTTTGCTCCAGAGTTACCGTGCGTTTTCCGGTCCAAAGCCACGCAGAATCCACCAGGTGCTCGGCACCCGTTGGACCGTCCACGGCCCAAAGATGCCACTTCAGTTGAACCCGCAGCGGCACCGTTCGCAACCGACCGCCCGCTTGGCGGGGTTGCCACAGGGGCCAATCGTGGAGCGCAACGGAGCCGGAAAGTTCCCGCTCGTCGGCAATTTGGTGCACTTGATCCGATACCGTTTGCACCACCCGCTGCCCGGCGGCATCCGTCCATTCCGCGGTTACCGCGGTGTGGTAGGTCCCTGGAGCGGCCACCGCCGCCCGCACGGTCCACGTCCCCTCTTGGGCAAGGGCGTCTTGGTGAAAACCGGGCTCTACCAGTGCCGCCTCACTCCGCACCCGAATGCGGTGCGACCCCGGCCCGGTTCGGGGTTGCGGCCGGGAAAAATCCCAACCGTATTCCACACCCGGGCGCCGCAGGTGGGGCGTTCGACCGGCGGGATCGTTGTCCGTGGGGTAGGGTTTGCCGTCCGCCGCGCGCCGAACGCGTGCCAGTTCGTCGGCATCCGGAAAAGCCATGCCCACCCGATCGGTGGAACGGGTGCCACGCGGCAACACCCACGAAGCCGGCTCCAGCGGACCCGGAATCCATCGGCTGGACGTACCCAGCAAGGACGGTGTACCGGGCTCGTAAAACGCCAACGCCGGGCCGTCCACTTCCTCCAGCTCCCAAACCACCACCGTTGCATGCGGTTCCGGCCACACGGCCGGAGCCCCAGGTAGGGACGCCAAAGCCCAGACCACCAAAGCGGTGTCCAGCATCACAGCATCAAGGCTTTAACCTCGGCCTCGTCCGGCAAAGGCACCGCCGCGCGGTAGGCCTCCGGGGACAGAGCCGCGGAATGTATCCAATCAAAACCCGCGGCGCGGTAGTGCTGCGCGTTGGTGGAACGAATACCGCCGCCCGGCAAGAGTTCAATGCGTCCGTTCGCCCGTTCGCGCAAAGTCTTCAGCACTTCCAGATCGCGTGCACCCCAGCCGGTGAGGATGCGCTGAAAACCCGCGTCGATGGCGTCTTCCAACGCCGCCAACGGATCAGAAAGGTCGTCGAACATCCGGTGCAAAACACAGGGGACCGGCAGCGCCTGTGCCACTTGAAGCAAACGCTCCGCGTCCCATTTTCCGTGCTCGTTTAGCGCGCCAAATACCACAAAATCAGCCCCGGCTTCCACCACAGCCACCGCGTCTCGGTGCAGTTGCAGCCAAGCAGCCCGATCGTACGCAAACGACCCCGCCACCGGCCGGGCCATGGCCCCTAAAATTCCGTCGTAACCCGCCCGAACCGCACGCACATCCGCAGGATCCGGCGTGGTTCCGCCGGCCAATGCATCCGCGCAAAACTCCACCCGGGGCACGCCCCACTCCGCCGCCCGTTCCACGGCGCGGGGATGAAAACACGCCAACTCAAGCACGCTTTCCGCTTTTGGGGTTGCCCTTGGCGGGCGCAGAACCCGCTTTGCCGGAGCCCTTGATCATCCCGCGAACGGCCTCCGTAGTTTTCCGGTGCGCCTCCGCCCGACGACTTCCAAAATAGGCAAATCCAGCGGCCAAAACCACGCCTTGGGACAAGGTACTCGCCACGTTTTGAAGCACATAAGACCCCAAACTGTACGTGGAGGCCGCGGCCTCAGCGTCCAATCCGGCGCCTACCGCCCGCGCTGCAGCCTCCTCCAAAAAACGTGGACTCACCGCGGTGTGGAACAACCACTGGCCCAAGGCGGTGCCGGCCGCCCACACACCTACCGCCACCAAGCCGGATTGAAAAAGTCGAACAAAAGTGGGCGCCTCCGGCAAGCCCAAGCGAATCCGACGCATCCCCCACTGCCAAATCAAGAGCGTGGGAACCACCGAGATCAAAACAAAATAAACGTACAGCGGCAACCGCGGGCCGTGCAAACCAAAAGCTTTTTCCAACAAGAGCCAGCCGTAGCTGAAGGCACCCAACGCTAAGCCCAAAACAACCGATTGCTTCATGGCACGAAGTACGGCAAAAAATAAAGCGAATCCTGCGCGAGAACGAAGCTTGGAGCGGAAAATTTACCCACCTTTGACTCATGAAAACGAGTAAAAAATGGGCCATCGGCGTTGCCGTTGTGGCCAGTACCGTGACGGCTTTGGTTTTGGGCGCCTATGCCTACGGAGGTGGATTCCAATCCCTTCGCGTGGACACGGTTGAAGTTTCACAGCAACCCATGGCCGGTTTGGACTACACGGGGCCCTACGAAACCATGTTCCCAACCTTTGAAAAAGCAAATGCTTTGCTGGACTCTCTGGGACATCCCAGTGCTCCGGGCATTGGCTGGTACCTTGACGACCCCAGCACCGTAGACCCCAAAAACTGCCGTGGATTTTACGGACGCCTTCTGCACGACTCCCCGGATTCCGCACGTACGGCCGCGCTGCGCCTGGCCGGACTGCGCACGGACACCCTCCCCGGCGGAACCGCCTTGGTGGTGGCCTACAAAGCCACAAACACACTCGCGTACATGATTGGCGCACTCCGCGCCTACCCGTTGCTGACCGAAGCCTACCAAACCAGCCGTCGGGCCGCCCCCATCGCCGTGTACGAGAAATACGACGAGGGCACCACGTACTACACCTTTGTCTTCGCCAACGAAGCCACCCAACCGTAAGCCATGAAGAAGTTCCTCCTCACCGCCGCATGCCTTGCGTTCCTAAAGGCTACCCCCGCTGCCGCTCAAGTGGCCAACCCCGGATTTGCAGACACCACCAGCGGAGTCAAACTGGGCAAATTGACGGTAGGTGCGTACTTGGACGCTTATTCGGGCACGTCCAACCTTGTGGGAGGCTCGGCTTTCCCCTACTTCGTGTCCTCCAATCGGCTCAACCAGTTTGCGCTCAACGTGGCCGCCATTGACGTTCGGTACAACGACGGAACCGTTCGGGCCCGACTCATGCCTGCTTGGGGCACGTACGTGCAATCCAACTACGCCCCCGGCGAGCTTCCCCTGCTGGAGGGCAACGCCGGCATCAAACTCCACCCCAAGGCCAACCTGTGGCTGGACGGCGGCGTCCTGGGCTCCCCCTTCACCAACGAGAGTGCGCTGTCCAAAGACCACCTCATGTACCTGCGGTCCTTTTCCGCAGAATACGTTCCCTACTACCTGCAGGGCATGAAACTGACGGCCGGGCTGGGCGAGAAATCCACCGTCGCAGTATATGCCGTAAACGGATGGCAACAGATGCAGGACCAAACGCCCGGAATGGCCGGGGTGATTCACTGGGAATACCGCCCCAACACGCGCTGGTTGTTGAACGCCGTGGGCTTTGTCGGAAAAGAACAGAAACAGTTGTTCCCCAGCAGCGCCACGCGTCGATTGTTTGCAGACTTTTACGCGATTTACCAGGGCCCTAAAGGCTGGAAAGCCACGGCAGACGCCTACCTGGGCCACCAAGCCGGGCAAGGCTACTGGGGCCAGGCAAACGCCCAAGTACAGGCCCCCTTGGCCAAAAACTGGAGCTTGTCCGGCCGGCTGGAGTACTTCCACGACCCCAACCAAGTGGTGACGCCGTATCTCCAAGGTTATCCGGGATTCCGGACCGCGTCCGGAGGCCTAACCCTCAACTACCAGCCGCATTCCCGCGCCCTGCTGCGTCTGGAAACGCGTCAATTTTTGGCCTTCAACGACAGCTTCCCCGCTTCGGGCCTGGGCAAATACGCCCAATGGGCCGTGGCCGGTTGGACGGTCTGGTTGTAACGAGCAGCGGCTCCCTGAGGGAGCCGCTGCCGCCTAAAAAATACCAAAATAGAAAAGTGTTAAAACTGCACGTGCAGCGCTACCACCAGGTTTCTACCCGCACCGGAAACCCCGGAGCTGTAGGGACGGTAGCGAACGTCGGTTAGGTTTTCCAGACCCACCTGGGCCCGCAAACCAAATTTAGTGGTGTAGGTGGCGCGTACGTTCGCCGTATACCAGGCCGGGCTGTACGTTTTACCGTTGGCGTCCTTCGCGTAAATCTCCGTCTTGGCTTGCTCTTCTACCGCCAAGCGATCGTGCGCGCGAGCCCCTTGAAAGTTCACGTAGGCGTCCGCGCGAAGTCGGTTTTTGCGAAATGTTAGCCGCGACGTACCAAACACCGGTGCGGCGTGGCGCGCGGCAGAAACCGTCCCGTCGTCCATCACCTCCGTACCGTTCTGCACGTTGACCGATGCATAGGCCAACAACGTGGGAGCGAGCGGCACCTCGGCCGCGAAATGCACCCCCGCCACACGAGCAACCGCCGCGTTTTGGATGGACTCCACCCGGCTGAGTTCCCCGTCGTACACAATGCTGTCCTCCCCGTTCAAAGTGGTGGGCCGACGAACCAATGCGCCCTCCAGCAAGGTGGCGTAGCCGGCAAAATCAACCTTCACACCGGCGGAAGACTTCCACGCGATGTCCACGTCCGCGTTGTAGGCGTACTCGGACTTCAGTTGATCGTTGGGAACCACCACCATACCGGGGGAAGAGTCAAAAATCTTGCCCATGTCGTCCACGTTCGGCGAACGAAACGCCGTGCCGGCGTTGGCCTTAAACGTCCAATGCGCATTGGGGCGGTGGGCCACCCCAAAACTGCCCGTGAGGGCTTCGTCGCGAACCTGAGCGGACGCAAACGGCAGCGGAAAATAGGCCAATTGCGAGGTAAAGTCCGCGTCCAAGCCCACGGCGTTGAGGCGCAATCCGGAAGTGACCGTGGTTTTTGGGGACGCGTTCCACTCGTGGCTCGCGTAAACACCCACGGAATACCACGAGGATTGCGGGTACCGGGAATAATTCGGTTCGGTTGAATCCGTGTCCAGATGAACCACCTCGCCTGAAGAACGGACGTCGTCCAGCACGCCCTCCAATCCATAAAAGAGCCGGTGCCGATCGCCCCAAGCCCGGGTGTAGTCCGCGTTGAAGGAATACGCCACGACGTATTCGGACTGCACGGTGCGGTCCGTTCCGTTCATGCTGCGGTCGATGCGCGACTCCGCAAACGTTTGAACCGCCGCACGGTACGAAGCTTGATCGTACCAGTGCGTTTTTTTCAAATGCTGGGCGCTCAACAGATTTAGGGTCCAAAGCTGCGGGCCGTAATCCCATTCCGCGTAGCGCGGCAACCCGTTCCGCATCCGGTTGTGTCGGTCGTACCGACCGTAGGCAGACGTTTGCGAATGGTGCAGGGCGTACTCAATTTTCCATTGATCCGACGGCCGAAACGCCACCTTTTGCATGAAATTCCACTGCCGATAAGCCGTTGGAATTTGCAGGTTCGAATCGCTCTGCAGCACCACGGAATCCCCCGCCAAACCCGGCAACACGTAGAAGGGTTTCACGTAGTCCGACGGTCCCCTGGAACCCTGACGAAGGTGATCAAAATCCCACCGACTCAGGCTGGTCACGGCCGCCCAACGCTTGCCGCCGTAGGCAACGTCGGCGTGGGCCGTCTGCTCTTTATTGGCGGACGAAAAACGAAAATCTACGTTTCCACGAACGGCGCTGCCAAAATGCGGTTGCAACGTGGTAAACGCCATCACACCGCCCACCGCGTCGCTGCCGTACACCACGCTGGCCGGGCCAAAAACCACCTCCGCGCGCTCCGTAGCGAACGGATCCAGGTTGATGACGTTTTGAATGTTGCCGCTGCGAAAGATGGCCGTGTTCATGCGAACCCCGTCCACCGTGTAGATCAGTCGATTGGTGGCAAAACCCCGAATCATGGGGCTTCCGCCGCCCTGCTGGCTTTTCTGAATGAATACCTTACCGGACAAGCCCAGCAGATCCGCCGCCGTTTGCGGCTGAAACTGAGCAATGTTTTTTTTGCTGACCACGTCCACTTGCGACGGCAGGTGGTTCATGGCCTGGCTCCAGCGCGAACCGGCCACCACCACCTCGTCCAAGTCCTGCGACTGCGCCGTATCCAACTGAGTCGGCGCACTGCTCTTTTGTGCAAACGTTGTTGTGGCAACTCCCAAGAGTAGAGCACAGAAGGGCACGGCGCGGTGGTGGATTAATCTCATGGAGGGGCAAAGCTGGTGGTGCCTAGCAGCAACAACCGTGCTAAAATAGAATCAAAAAGATCATGTGGTGCAATTTTTGCTCGTACGAACTCCGGGAGCACCCGCTGCCCAAAACGACCTTTGATCCAACAACACCCTACATGACGCAATTGGTCTCCACCGGCTTAGACGCCCTCCCCGGACCCACCGTGGTGGTATTGGGCGGCGGTTTCGCCGGCATCACCCTGATTCAAAAATTGGCGAAGCAACCGGTCAAAGTACTCTTGATCGACCAAAACAACTTCCACACGTTTCAACCGCTGCTCTACCAAGTAGCAACAGGATCCTTAGCGCCGGACAACATCGGCTTCCCCTACCGTCGGAAAATCGCCAAGATTCCCAACGTAGCCTTCCGGAAAGCGGTGGTGCAGTCCGTGGACACTCAAGAACAACACATCCACACGGATCAAGGAATTTTTGCCTACGATTACTTGGTGGTGGCCACCGGTTCCAAAACCAATTTCTTTGGAAACGAAGCCCTGGAGCGCAATTCACTTCAGCTGAAGTCCATTTCCCAGGCCTTGGACATCCGCTCGGACTTCTTGCAGGAATTTGAAGACGCCTTGTATTTGCAAGACGACGACCGTCGGTCTGCACTGAATTTTGTGATCGTGGGCGGCGGGCCTACGGGAGTGGAAGTTGCTGGTGCCCTGGCGGAAATTCGCAAGAATATTTTGGCCGAAGAGTACAAAGAGGTGGACGCGGAAACCATGCAGATCACCTTGATTGAGGCGGGCCCTCGCGTGCTGGCCAGCTTTTCGGAAAAATCATCCCACGTGGCGCAAGACTACCTCCGCTCCATGGGGGTTCAATTGCGCTTGGGTCAACGCGTGCTGGACTACGACGGCGAAATGCTGACGCTGTCCACCGGCGAATCCTTGCGGTCGCGCACCGTCATCTGGTCTGCCGGAGTCATGGGCGCCGCGGTCCCCGGCCTTCCCGCCAACGTTTATACCCGCGCGAATCGCTTGTCTGTCAACGACTTCCTGCAGGTGGATGGCGTTTCCAACGTCTTTGCCGTGGGCGACGTTGCCTTTGTGGGTCCCAAAGGCCACCCCATGGTGGCCCCGGTAGCCATTCAGCAATCGGAGGTGGTGGCGAAGAATCTGCTGCTGTTGGCGTCCAATGCGGCGCCCGCACATCCGTTCCGGTACCGGGATCAGGGCAACATGGCCACCATTGGCCGCAACAAGGCCGTGGTGGAGGTGGGCAACCTGCGCTTCCAGGGCCTGGTGGCCTGGTACCTCTGGATGGCGGTGCACCTGGTTTCCTTGATTGGGTTCAAAAACCGACTGGTGGTTTTGTTCAACTGGGCCATGAAGTACTTCTCCCACAAGAACATCATCCGTCTGATTGTTCGACCGCCCAGCCACAGCGCTGCACGCTCCGGAAAGGCCTCAAAATAATTTGGTGTACCTTTGTACTTTCGATCCTGCTGGCGGTGTCAATACACCCGAAGGGCCGCGCAGCACCAAAAAGGAACTCAATAACCCCGATATTCCGCCGATTGACCGGCCTGTCTTCACCATCATCTTTTGAATTCATTTTCTGAACTCGGCCTGGCCGCTCCCCTGTTGGAGGCCCTGGCCCACGAAGGGTACACCACCCCCACTCCCATTCAAGCCCAAAGCATTCCCCCGGCCCTAGAGGGTCGTGACCTTTTGGGAACCGCACAAACTGGAACCGGCAAAACGGCGGCCTTTACGTTGCCCATCTTGCAACACCTGATGCACGTTCCGGAAGCGCGCGGACCGCGGCCCATCCGGGTCTTGATCCTCACCCCCACCCGGGAATTGGCCTTGCAAATTGACGAAAGTATTGCCTCGTACGGACGCAACCTCGCGCTGCGTCATTCGGTAATCTTTGGCGGCGTCGGCCAACAACCTCAAGTAGACGCGCTCCGCAGGGGTGCAGACCTGGTGACGGCCACCCCCGGCCGATTGCTGGACTTGATGAGCCAAGGACACGTTGATTTGCGTCATTTGACCCATTTTGTCTTGGATGAGGCAGACCGCATGCTGGACATGGGCTTCATTCACGACGTGAAAAAAGTCATTGCCAAATTGCCTTCCAAGCGCCAAACCCTGTTCTTCTCCGCCACCATGCCGTCGGAAGTGGTGAAGTTGTCGGACACTCTGCTGCACCAGCCGGTGCGCGTGTCGGTGGCTCCCGTGTCCTCGACGGCCGAAAAAGTGAGCCAAACGGTTTACAAGGTGGACCAAAAAGGAAAGCGCTTCTTGCTGCGCCATTTGCTGAAAGAAGTGGCGCCCGAAGTGCCGTCCATCTTGGTGTTTACCCGCACCAAACACGGCGCGGACAAGGTGGTTAAGGACTTGGTGAACAACGGCATCACCGCCCAAGCCATTCACGGCAACAAGAGCCAGTCTGCCCGCCAAAATGCGTTGGGCAACTTCAAGAACCGCACCACGCGCGTTTTGGTAGCCACAGACATTGCGGCGCGCGGCATTGACATTGACGAGCTGACGCACGTGATCAATTTTGAGATTCCGAACATTCCGGAAACGTACGTGCACCGCATTGGACGTACCGGTCGTGCGGGCAACAGCGGAATTGCTTGGTCTTTGGTGGACCGCGAGGAGCTTCCCTTCTTGAAGGACATCCAAAAGTTGATCCGCCAAGACATCCCGGTGGACGCTACGCATCCGTACCAGCCCGGTGCGGTACTGCCCCAAGAAGCTCCTGAGCCCCCCCGTCCGCCGCGCGAACCGCGCGGCCCCGGAAAGGGCAAGGGCGGCAACGGCGGTGGTAACAACGGCGGCAACCGCTCCAAATCTGCGTCGGGCGGATCGTCCAACCGAGGCGGTAGCGCGGCCGGCAACGGCGGCGGTGGATACCGCGGAGGCGAAGCGCGCGGAGGTGAAGGTCGCGGAGGTGAATCGCGCGGAGGAGGCCGGCCCGTAGGGCGGGCCGACGGCCGCACGGGGGGATCTTCCGAGCGCCCCAACCGGGCCGACGGCGGCAGCAATGCTGCGAGTGCAGACGCCAACAAGAGTTCCGCCCCTTGGTGGAAGCGAAATCGCTGAGGCCAACTACCTTTGCTGCATGGCGGAATTGGCAACCTCACCCCTTTTTCAAGCCCGACCGGTGGAACACCCGGCGGAAGTTCCGTTCATGCTCTTTGCGGATGCGGAAGGTGAAATTGTAGAACACGAAACCTGGCGCTGCGTGGGCCGATCGGGCAAAACCCCTGTGGTTTTGCAACCGGAAGACTTCATCCCGCTGCCGGAAGGAAGTGAATTCTTCTTTTTACCCGGACGCGTACCTCTTGGTTGGAATCCCAAGTCCGGCAAAATTGAGCCGTACGAAGGAACCGAGGCCGTGGCGGCATTCATCAGCCCGGCGCACAGCCAAACGTATTTGGCGGCCTACGAAAAGCGCGGAACGGCGCCCATCCTGCCGCTCTACGCCTACACCGCCGTGGGTTGGTTCAACGACCGCTTTTGGACCGCAGCCGTTCGGGTAGATCCGGACCTGCGCCAAGACGTCAGCCAGTTTCACCAGCCCCTGGTGGATCGGTCCATCGACCAAATGCGGAAGCGCTTCCCCGCCAACCGCGTGGTGGAGCACCTGGCGGAAAATTGCGCCAGCGATTACAGCTGCCGTGCCGCCCAAAATTTCTTTTTGAACCGCTGGGAATGCCCCGTGCCGGCGTCGCCCGCGTGCAACGCCACCTGCCTGGGGTGCATCTCCCTGCAGGAAGACGAGGACGTTCACAGTGCCCACTTTCGCTTGAAGTTCATCCCGGACCCCAACGAAATTGCGGAGATGGCTTTGTACCACCTGGAGTCCGCCCCCTACCCCATCGTTTCTTTTGGTCAGGGCTGCGAAGGCGAACCCCTGCTTGTTTGGGAAACCTTGGTGCAGGCCATCCAAAAAATTCGCGCCCAAACCTCCAAGGGCATCATCAACATGAACACCAACGGGTCCAAGCCTGACGCCGTGGAAGCCTTGTGCCAAGCGGGGTTGCAGAGCATCCGCGTGAGCATGAACTCAGCCCGGAAGGACTGGTACACCAACTACTACCTTCCGCGGAACTACGCGTTTGAAGACCTAGTGGAAAGCCTGAAGGTGGTGCGCAAGCACGGCGGTTGGGCCAGCATCAACTACTTTGTGTTCCCGGGGGTGACGGACGCCCGCGCGGAATGGGAGGCCCTGCAGCGGTTGATTGAATCGACGGACCTGAACATGATTCAGTGGCGGAATTTCACCATCGACCCGGACTGGTACTTCAAAAAAGTACGGCTGGAACCGGACCCCGAACCTCTGGGGGTATTGAAGTTGCAGGAATTGGTGCGGAAACACTACCCGCAAGTGGCCTTTGGGTACTTCAATCCGTCGGAAGAAACGCAGGCGTACTACAACGAACGCCGTATCCGCTGAGCGGCATGAAGCACGCATCGGCTGCCCCCGTGAACATTGGCCTGGCAACGGCCGATCGCTGGAAAGACTACGCCCTGTTGGACTGCGGAAACGAGTACAAACTGGAGCGCTTTGGGCCGTTGGTCTTGGCGCGGCCGGAGCCGCAAGCCGTTTGGACGCCCTCTTTGGAGGCGTCGGAATGGAAAAAACGCGCTCAAGCCACCTTCTCGCGATCCAAAGACAGCCCGGACAAGGGTTTGTGGACGGTGGCACCCGGAACCCCGGAGCGGTGGGAAGTGAGCTACGCCTTGCAGGACCACAAACTGCGGTTTTCCCTGCAGCGCACCGGCTTCAAGCACATTGGGCTCTTTCCGGAGCAAGCCGAGAATTGGGAATGGATTTACGGCGCGGTGCGCACTATGGGCGGGGCCGCAAGCGCTCCCAAGGTGCTGAATTTATTTGCCTACACCGGCGGCGCTTCCTTGGCGGCGCGCGCGGCCGGCGCAGAGGTTACCCACGTGGACTCCGTGCGCAAGGTGGTGGACTGGGGACGACAAAACCAAGACGCTTCCGGATTGAGCGCCATCCGCTGGGTGGTGGAAGACGCCGCGGCCTTTGTGCGGCGCGAAGCCAAACGCGGCAACCGCTACGCCGGCATTGTGTTGGATCCGCCGGCCTACGGCCGCGGCCCAGACGGCGAAAAGTGGATTTTGGAAGACCACTTAGACGGGTTGCTGCGGGACTGCGCCCAGCTGTTGGAACCCAACGGTTTTGTGGTTTTGAACCTCTATTCCATGGGGTTGAGCGCCGTGGTGGCGCACACTTTGCTGAACTTGCATTTTGGACGCAGCGCCGCCCTGGTGGAACACTACGCAGAAGACCCCCACGGAAAAAGACTTCCCTTCGGTACGGTAGCGCGCATCGCACCTTTGCCGTAACTTCATACCGTCAAACCCAAGCCGAAAGGCTGTAACGTTATTGCCTCATGTACACCGGATTGCTGCATACCCACCGCCTTTTTGCGTACCTCTTTTTGGTAGCCGCCGTTGCCGCTGTAGCCATGGCCAAACACGGATGGCTGCTCAAGCGCACCCAACAAAATGCGTGGGACCGTCGGACCGCACTTTTTGCGTTGATCTTTGGCCACCTGCAACTCCTTTTTGGCTTGGCGCTGTACTTTCTGGGCCCTTGGTTTGAGCAATTGACCACCAACACTGCGGAGGTCATGAAGAATGCGGATTTGCGCTGGTTCGCCGTGGAACACATCACCGTGAACCTCATTGGAATTGCCTTGATCACCGTGGGTTACTCCAAATCCAAAAAACAGCCCGACGCCGCTGCGTTTTTCACGCGCACGTGGTGGATGGGCATTGGCTTGTTGCTCATCCTTTCCCGCATTCCGTGGGAACGCCTCTTTTGATACCCGCCGCCCTGCATGATTGAACGCCAAACCCGGGAAGACCGCGAAGAGCGGTGCATCCTGATCGGAGCCATTACCCGCCTGCAACCGGAAGAAAAGGTTGAGGAGTACTTGGACGAAATGGACTTTTTGGCGCGAACGGCCGGTGCCACCACCGTGGCCCGGTTCACCCAAAAAATGGACAAGCCGGACTCCTACACCTTTCTGGGGTCCGGTAAAATGGAGGAAATCCACGCCTACATCCAAGAACACAACATTGATTTGGCGCTGTTTGACGACGAATTGACGCCGTCGCAGCTGAAGAATATTGAGCGCCTGTTTGAAATCAAGGTGATGGACCGCACCAACTTGATTTTGGACATTTTTGCGGCCCGCGCCCAAACCTCCTACGCCCGGACGCAGGTGGAGTTGGCGCAGTACCAGTACCTGCTGCCGCGATTGAGCCGCATGTGGACGCACCTGGAACGCCAAAAAGGCGGGATTGGGATGCGCGGACCGGGAGAAACCCAAATCGAAACGGACCGTCGGATCATCCAACAGCGGATTGCGTGGCTGAAGGAAAAATTGGAGAAGATTGACCGCCAAATGGCCACCCAACGCGGCAACCGCGGCGCCTTGATCCGCGTGGCTTTGGTGGGCTACACCAACGTGGGGAAGTCCACCTTGATGAACGCGCTCAGCAAGAGCGAGGTGCTGGCGGAAAACAAGCTGTTTGCCACCTTGGACACCACCGTGCGCAAAGTGGTCATTGGCAACCTGCCCTTTTTGCTGTCGGACACCGTCGGGTTCATCCGCAAGCTCCCCACCCAGCTGGTGGAATCCTTCAAGTCCACGTTGGACGAAGTGCGCGAGGCCGACGTTTTGGTGCACGTGGTGGATTTGGCGCACCCGGCGTACGAAGACCACATCGCTTCCGTAAACTTGATTTTGGCCGAACTGGACACCCGAGATAAACCCATCTTGATGGTATTCAACAAGGTGGACGCCTTTCTGGAACAGGCTGAGCCCGGCGCCTTGGACGCGGTGAAACGCGCCTGGGAAGACCGGGCCCAGGGCCAAGCCGTCTTCATTTCCGCCACCCAAAAAGACAACTTCGACGGCCTCAAAGACGCCCTCTACGGCTTGGTCAGCACCCTGCACGCCGTTCGCTTTCCGTACGACACCTTTTTGTACTGACCCCCGGGGTTGTTTTAGGCGCCTTAACCTTTTCTGGGGTGGATTTAATCATGCAACAAAAAAAAGGGCTGCCTCACTGCGAGACAGCCCCTTTTGGTTTGCGGCTAAGCCGCCTTCGGCTCACTTAAACGCGCTCAAACCGGTCACGTCCATGCCCGTGATGAGCAAGTGGATGTCGTGCGTGCCTTCGTAGGTCACTACAGACTCCAAGTTCATCATGTGGCGCATGATGGGGTAGTCGCCCGTGATGCCCATTCCGCCCAGCATTTGGCGTGCCTCGCGTGCAATTTCCAACGCCATGTTTACGTTGTTGCGCTTGGCCATGGAAATCTGGGCCGTGGTGGCGCGTCCTTCGTTCTTCAACTGACCCAAACGGAGGGTCAGCAACTGCGCCTTGGTGATTTCCGTGATCATCTCCGCCAACTTCTTCTGCTGCAATTGGAACCCGCCAATGGGCCGGTCAAACTGCACGCGTTCTTTGGAGTAGCGAAGGGCCGTGTCGTAGCAGTCCATGGCCGCGCCCAAGGCGCCCCAAGCAATGCCGTATCGGGCCGAATCCAAGCAACCCAGCGGTGCGCCCAAACCGGATTTGTTGGGCAATAAATTCTCCTTGGGAACCTTCACGTTGTCAAACACCAACTCACCGGTGGCGGAGGCGCGCAGGGACCACTTGTTGTGGGTTTCAGGGGTGGTGAAGCCTTCCATGCCGCGCTCCACAATGACCCCATGGATGCGGCCTGCTTCGTTCTTGGCCCAAACCACGGCGATGTCGCAGAAAGGTGCGTTGGAAATCCACATTTTTGCGCCGTTCAGCAGGTAGTGGTCCCCCATGTCTTTGATGTTGGTCACCATGCCGCCGGGGTTGGAACCGAAGTTGGGTTCCGTCAAACCAAAAGAGCCCAGCATTTCGCCGGAGGCCAACTTGGGCAAGTACTTGCGGCGTTGCTCCTCAGAGCCGTACGCGTAGATGGGGTACATGACCAAGGAAGACTGCACGGAACAGGTGGAACGCACCCCGCTGTCTCCGCGCTCAATTTCCATCATCATCAGACCGTAGGAAATCTGATCCAAGCCAGCGCCGCCGTATTCCGTGGGGATGTACGGACCAAAAGCCCCAACTTCCGCCAGGCCTTTCACCAATTGCTTGGGGAACTCCGCACGTTGGGCGTACTCCTCAATGATGGGAGAAACGTCGCGCTTCACCCACTCGCGGGTGGCTTCGCGGATGAGTTTGTGCTCGTCGGAGAGCATCTCGTCCATCAAATAGTAATCGGGGTGCTGGTACAGGTCTTGACGTGCTGCCATGGTGCAATCGATTGAATTTTCTTCAAAAGGGTTCGCGGCAAAGGTAGTGCACGGGGGGCATCGGGCAGAAGAAATCGTACCTTTGATTCGCTCATGGAAACTGGATTTGAAGGCGCGTTGCGCGCAGACCACCCCACCGCTTGGCTCTTTTGGTTGGTGCTGGGATTCACGCTGTTGGCGGGAAGTTTCTTGCAGCAACGGCGGGCGGCGTTGGTGGGCTGGTACGCGGACCTGTGGAAGCCCCGGGCCGTTGAAGGCAGAACGTATTCCAGTGGCTTCATCTCCTTGAGCTGGGTGCTATCCGCCCTGGCCGCAGGACTTTTTGCCCTTCCCGTGGTGCCGGAACAGATGCGCTTTGCGCCCAATTGGCCCCTGTGGACGTGGTCTGCCTTACTGGCCGCGGCTTGGCTGGTGTTTTTTGGCATCCAATACGCCGTACATACGCTTGTGGGTGCTTTGTTGGCGCAGCAATCCTCCTTTGCCTTGTACTGGACCGAAAGGTCCGTTGGGTTGCGCTGGACGGCACTGCTGGCCCTGCCCTTGCTGTGGGGCTGGATCTTGCCCAGCAGCCACATGGCTACCTCGTGGATTTTCTACGGCTGCGCTGCATTTCTCTATCTCATTGGTATTGTGCGTGGTATGCTTGTGTTAATTCAGAAATCTACGCTTTCCACGGTTCACCTTTTTGCCTACCTTTGCACGCTGGAAGGGGCCCCCATCGCCTGGGCCTTTTATGGAGCGACGCACCTATGAAAGTCAAATCGATCCTCGTATCGCAGCCCGAGCCCTCGGCGGAGAACAATCCGTATGCCGCGCTTGCTGCCAAACACAAAATCAAAATTGATTTTCGTCCCTTCATCAAAGTGGAGGGTGTTCCCGCCTCTGACTTTCGCAGGGACAAGGTAAACCCGGGTGCTTTTTCGTCGGTTATTTTCACAAGCAAGAATGCGGTAGACCATTACTTCCGCATTTGCCAAGAGATGCGCGTGGAAGTAAATCCGGAATGGAAGTACTACTGCGTCTCGGAAGCGGTTGCGTTTTATTTGCAGAAATTCGTTCAGTACCGCAAGCGCAAAATCTATCCGGCCAAAGGAACCCTGGAGGACTTGATTCCCACGCTGAAGAAGCACAAAGACGAGCACTTTTTGTTCCCGACGTCGGACATCTGGAAGGACGACATTCCCGCCCTTTTGGACGCCAACAAGTTGAAATACACGCGCGCCATTCTGTTCCGCACGGTGGCCAGCGACCTGAGCGACTTGGCGGAAGTGAAGTACGACATTCTGGCCTTTTTCAGCCCGGAAGGCATTCGTTCTTTGTTCAAGAACTTCCCGGATTTTGTGCAGAACGAAACGCGCATTGCCGCGTTTGGATCCAGCACCCAACAAGCCGCACGGGACCACAACCTGCGCCTGGACATTCCCGTCCCAACCCCCGAAGCGCCGTCCATGACGTCCGCCCTGGACCTCTACGTGAAAGAGGCGAACAAAGGCAAGTAAGTGCGGGCCACCCTGTCCAAGAACGACCGGCTGCACCGCCAAAAGCGCATAGACTACCTGTTTTCTGCGGGCAAATCTGCCGTTTCCTACCCCATTCGCGTGGTGGCCGTGCCGGCAGCCGATGATTTGCTGGAGGCCCACGAGCCGGCCTTGCAAACGCTGTTTTCCGTTGCCAAAAAACGGTTCAAACGGGCCGTCCAACGCAACCGCCACAAACGCCGCATGCGCGAGGCCTATCGGCTGGAAAAGGCCGTGGCAGATTGGAATCCATCAACCCCCGTTTGGTTGGCCCTCCAGTACATCGGGACCGAGGAAATTCCGCTGCCGGAACTTCGCACCGCCATTCGGAAAGCCGTGGAAAAAGGCCTAGATTTGGCGCATGAATCGACGCCATCTCGTCCGTAGCGCCGCAGCAGGCCTCGCCCTCTTGGGTTTGGGAGCCGCTGCTCCGGTAGACTACTTCGAAGTCACCAAGCAAATTGAACTGTTCAACGCGGTCTTTCGCGAGATCACGTTGAGCTACGTGGACCCCACCCAACCGGGCACGCTGATGGAAAATGCCCTGGACGGCATGCTTTCCGAGCTGGATCCCTACACCGTGTTCATTCCGGAACGTCGGATTGAGGATTTTCGGATCCAACAGACCGGCCAGTACGGCGGTATTGGAGCCACCATCCGCATTGTGGAAGACGTGGTGCTGCTGGCGGCGGTGCATGAAGGCGGTCCCGCAGACAAAGCGGGCCTGCACCCGGGCGATTTGTTGGTGGAAGCCGGCGGCGTGGCCCTCAGCACAAAAACCATGGAGGAAATTGGGGACGTTCTGAAAGGTTCTCCCGGTTCCAAGATCGACGTCGTTTACGAGCATTTGGGCGAGCGCAAAACCGTCAGCCTAACCCGCGCGGAAATTAAAATGAAGGCGGTTCCGTATTCGGGCCTGCTGGACGCCAAAACCGGCTACATCGCCCTGTCCAGCTTCACGGAAACCTCCGCCAACGAGGTGCGCACGGCCCTTCAGGATTTGCAAAAACAAGGCGCAGAAGCACTGGTTTTGGATTTGCGGAGCAACCCGGGCGGACTGCTCACGGCCGCCATTGAAATCGTCAATTTATTTGTGCCCAAGGGAACGGTGGTGGTGCGTACCAAAGGCCAAATGACGGAAACAGACCAAGTGTTCAAAACCCTTCGGGAGCCCATTGCCCCGGAAATGAGCGTGGCCGTTTTGATCGACGGCCAAAGTGCCTCCGCTTCGGAAATCGTGGCGGGCGCCCTGCAAGATTTGGACCGCGGAGCGGTGGTGGGCCAACGCTCCTACGGCAAGGGCTTGGTGCAGCAAACACGACCTCTGGCGTACGGAGCGCAGCTTAAATTGACGGTCTCCAAGTACTACACGCCCAGCGGCAGATGCATTCAAGCATTTGACTACTCCGACAACGCACGCGGCAAACGTTTGGACGCTACGAAGCGCACGGAATTCCGAACGGCCAACGGCCGCAAAGTATTCGACGGCGGCGGTGTGGACCCAGACATCCTGGCCGGAAACGGCGAGGTTTCTCCGGTGCTTTACAGTTTGGTGCGCAACGGCGCTCTGTTTGACTTTGCCCGCACCTACGTGGCCAAAAACCCCGCCCCCCAGCAAATTGAGTTGTTCCGCTTGAAGCCCAATGACTACAACCAGTTTTTAACCTACCTGGAGCAGTCCAAGCCAGACTGGACCAGCGATCTGGACGAGGTCCTGAACGATTTTGAGGAATTCACCCGAGAAGACGGCTACGAAGCGGCGCTCAAGCCGTCCGTGGAGCAGGTGCGCAAAGCCTTGCTGGCCGCGCGCAAGGATCAACTGCAGGCCCACAAGACACAAATCTCCAGCGCTTTGGAAATCGAAATCATCGGATTGTACGGCTACGAACGTTCGCAGGCCGCATACTCGGCCCTGGCGTCGGAAGAGGTACTGCAAGCGCGGGAATTGTTGCGGAACAAGGAACGCCTTCAGCAGATCCTGAGCGCCCCCAAAGGCTAGAAAGAAGGCCCAAGAGGGCCTTTTTAAGGCCCAGGCGCTTCGATCCGCCCGTTGGGTACTTCCGGCCTTGTGCCGGCAAAAAACGCGTACAACGCAATCAAATGCACCCCCAGGGCCCGCTCGGTCAGGCTTTCCGACAGCGCCACCAAAAACAGGACCACGGCACACGCCCAAAGCTGCGCGCGGCGCCCGGCGCGTTCCTCCGGCAAACGGCGGGTGGAGTGCTGGGTAAAGGATTGGACGGAAACGCGTACGGCGGCCAGCAAAGCCAGCACCACGGCAGCAACCCCCAACAATCCGTAGGCCAGCAGGAATTCCAAATAGGTGTTGTGAACGTTCAGGTGCCGCTTTTCGCCAAACCAGTAGCCCAACCGACGGTACTCTTCCTCCAAGAGCAACTGCTTGTGCGCAGCGCCAACACCGGTCCAGGGCTGTTCCGCCCAAAGCCGTGCCGCCGCTTGCCACTGGACGGAGCGCGTTTCAAAAGAGCCGGTGGCCCATTCGGGTTTGGGGTGCAGCAACCGCTCCTGCTGAAAACGGGCGTCGGTGTTTTGAATGAAGATAAAGACCACGGCCAAGGCGCCTGCCACCAGGGCACCCCGAACCAGCCAACGCCAGCGGAAGGCGGCCGGATGCATGCCGGCCCAAATCCAAGCGCCCAACAGCAGGGAGAGCACGGCCATTTTGCTGCCGCCCAGCCAAGCCGCCCCTAATAATACCGCGGCGGCTACCCAACGCCAGCGCCCCAGTACTTTTTGCTCGGCCACCGCCACCAAGGCCAGGAAGGCGTACAGCGCCCAATAGACGTGCTGGTGGCCTACTCCGCCAAAGGCACGCGCAGAGGCCACCCGCGCTGCCGCGTGGGAATCTGCGGGGTTCAAAGAGGGAAGCTCGTACCCCAAAAGGCGTGCGGTTTGCGCGGCCATCAGCCACAAAACGCCCAGGGCTACCCCCAGAAGCCAGCCGCGAACCCGAACCCCTGCGGACCACGGCTGCAGTGCCGGAACCACCAAAATCCAGGGCAAAAAGCGCAGAACCGCGGCCCAGCCCCCGTCCCAAAAGGCCCACACGAAGGCCACCAGAAAGGCCGCCCAGAGCGGCCAAAACGCGCGGGGCAGGGCAAAAGGCGTGCGAAAAAAACGAGGCAATCCCCACAGGACCAAGGCCAGCAAGGCCGCGGTGGCTCCGGTGTTCCACCAGGGCAAAAAACCGGCGTACAGGGCCAGCAAAACAACGGTAACGCGGGCGGAGGCGTCAGTGGTCGGCCCGAACATACAAACGTTTGATCCGGGGACTGAGTCCGGTAAGTACTTCGTAGGGAATGGTTTGCATTTCCGACGCCACCTCGTACAGGGATTGCGTGGGACCAAACCACTCCACGCGGTCGCCTTTTTGGCAGTTCAATCCGGTGACGTCCACCATGAACATGTCCATGCACACCACCCCCACCACCGGGACGCGATGACCGCGGATGCAGACGTGTCCCACGCCGTTGCTGAGGGAACGCGCAAAACCGTCGGCATAACCCACCGGGATGGTGGCAATTTCGCGCGGTTCCGGAGCCACCCACGTGCCGCCGTAGGAAACGGAATCGCCGGTTGGAACGGTGCGCACTTGGGATACCACGGAAAAAAGGCCGGCCACCGGGCGCAACCAGCTGCGTTCGCTGGGGACGGAGGAGTAGCCGTAGAGGCCCAGGCCCAGGCGAACGAGGTCTCCCGCGGCTTCGGGGAAGCGGGCGGCGCCGGCAGAATTGAGTGCGTGGCGCCAGACCGGATAGCCCAAACCGCGGGCCAGGGCGTCGGCGGCCGCTTGAAAGGAAGCCAACTGGCGTCGGGTGAAGTCGTCTTGATCCGGTTTGTCCGCGGAGGCCAAATGCGTCAGGGCACTGGCCACCACCACTTCCGGCCACCGCGCCAATTCCTCCAGCAGATGCGGAACTTCGTCCGGGCTAAATCCCAGGCGGTGCATGCCGGTATCGAACTTGATGTGGATGCGGGCCGACGGTGCTCCGCTGGCGGCCTGAACGGCGCGCCCGTACCGACGCAGGCTGTCCAAGTCGTAGATTTCCGGTTCCAGTCCGTACGCCACGGCGGGGCTGTAGGCGGTCTCCCCGGGGTTGAGGACCATGATGGGGGTGGTGATTCCGGCTTGCCGGAGCTGCAGGCCTTCGTCCACGTAGGCCACGCCCAGGTAATCGATGCGGTGGTCGCTGAGGGTGCGGGCGATTTCTGTGGCGCCGAGGCCGTAGGCCGAGGCCTTGACCATGGCCATCACCTTGGTGTCGGGCTTCAAATGGGCCCGATAACCTTTTAAATTGGCCGCCAAGGCGTTTAAATCCACTTCCAAAACCGTAGCGTGCTGCTGCGCTTGCAGAAAGGGAACCAACCGCTCCAATCGGTGCGAACGGGGGCCCTTGATCAACACGGCAGAATTCGGCCAAACGGGCTGCGGCAGGTGTTCCAAGGCGTCTAACAGCTCCTCCGGCTGCGCAAAAGCACGTACCGTTCCGGCCCAGCCGGCGGCGCGCCAAACCGGATCTGCGGGATCCACCCAAGAACCAACGCCCCACAATTCCACCACCCCAGACGCGCGGCAGTACTCCGCGACCAAGGCGCGGAAGGCGTCCGGCTGCAGTTTACTCTGTTCCATGGGGCCCAACACCACCCGACGCTCCCAGTGGGCGGGCTGGCGGTTGAGGGCGTCCCAAGCCAAGCGAAGTGATTCCGCATCGGTGGCGTACGAGTCGTTGATGATCACCCCGCCGCCCAACGCCGGCAAGGTCTCCAAGCGCATGCCCAGTGGCGTCAGTTGGGCGAAGCCCGCGCTCAAAAGCGCGGCATCCGCGCCCAGGCGCAACGCCAGCAAAGCTGCATGGATGGCGTCTTCCACCAAAACCTCGTCCTCAAAAGGCAAAAACGCCTGCAATTCCTGATTTTTACCGCGGATGGACACCTCCGTACCGCCCAAGACGCGGCGGGTGTCCACCGCAAATGCAGCACCGGCGTGCCGCTCCGGATGTACGGTCCAATCCCAGCGATCGCCTGCGTAGGAAGCAAAGGCGCGACGAAGGGGTTCGTGGTCCGCGCACCAAACGGCAAACTCCGTACCCGCTGCGGCCTGCATCTTTTCCGCCAACTTGGCTTCTTCGCTGGCAAAGCCCAGCGCGTGCGCGGATCCAAAACTGGTAAACACCACTCCGGTGGGGCGCACCATGCGCACCAAACCGGCCATCTCGCCCGATTCTGAAATACCCATCTCCACCAATGCGGCGTCGGCCTCCGGCGAAAGGGTCAACAAAGACAGGGGAACCCCTATTTGGGAATTGTAGGAACGCGGACTGCGCACCACACGCAAGGAGGTGGCCAGCAACTCGGCAGCCCATTCCTTGACAATGGTTTTGCCGTTGGATCCCACCAACGCTACCACCGGATGGGTCCAGCGGCCTCGGGCTTCCGCGGCCCATGTTTGAAGTGTTTCCAGGGTGTTGGAGACGCGGAGCAGGTGCATTCCCTCCGGAACCTCGGCGGGCATTCGGTGCACCAAGGCCGCCGGACAACCGTTTTCAAAAGCTTGCTGCAGGTGCAGATGCCCGTCGCCACTGGGGGTTTCCAGGGCCACAAACAGGGCGTCGCCCTCCGGGAAGTGCTGCCGCGAGTCAATGGAAAGCCGGCGAAGCGTTTGCCGACCCCAGTCGCCCCAGTTATCCGCCCAGTTCATTGGCGCGCAATGCGTTAAATACTCCACGGGAAACGGCCTCGTACCGGTCCGACTCGCCCAAAAAAACCTGCGGCCCACCGGACTCTTTGCGGTGGGAATAGTGCGCCAGCCGTCCGGTTTTGACGCAAACGGCGTGCACTTTGGTGACGTATTCTGCCGTGGCCATCAAATTCGGCATGGGGCCAAACGGACGACCGTCGGAATCCATGTCCAATCCGGCCACCACCACCCGAATGCCTCGGTTGGCCAGCTCGTTGCACACGGCCACAATTTCGTCGTCAAAAAACTGGGCCTCGTCAATGCCCACCACGTCCACCTCAGCCGTCAGCAAGCGCAACTGTTCCGCCGCTTCCACGGCCGTGCACGGAATGGCTGTTTGGTCGTGCGAAACAATGTGTTCTTCGCTGTACCGCACGTCCACGCTGGGTTTGAAGATTTCCACGCGCTGGTTGGCGATCCGTGCGCGGTTGAGCCGACGGATCAATTCTTCGGTTTTTCCGGAGAACATGGAACCACAAATCACTTCGATCCAGCCGGCGTCCGGCGAGGGCGTGTTCTCCAGAAACATTTCGTACTTTTCAAGGCCTAACCGCAAAACTAATCAATCGGCTGCTATGCGCCCTCATTTATCCGAACGACTGGCCGATTTACGGGCCGACTTGGTACAAAATCCAGCCTCTGAGGCGGAATTCAATTTATTGGAATTAGTCTATTTGGACGCCCTTCGGGCGCACATTCAAGGTTTGACCAACGCCCGACTGTCCCATTTGCAAAGCGCCCAGGCGGAGGCTTTGGCCGCGGCGGAAGCGGTTTGGCAGAGCCAAACCGCTTTGCTCGCAGAGCAGCGGCGGGCCGCGGAAGCGGCCCGCGCCGCCGCCGCCCTTGCCCTTTCTGCGCCAACTTTCCCCGCGGAGACCGAGCCAGAAGCACCTGCCTTTATTCCTGCTCCGGTTTCATTCGCACCTTTTGAACCGGCTCCGCCGGTGGCCGCTCCATCGGCCCCGTCAGCAGAGGAGTTTGCCTTCGAGCCCGAAGTTGCTCCAGAACCATTAGCCGCTCCGAGCCCCACTCCTTCCGCTGCAACCGAATCCGATGCGGACGACAAGCTCTGGGCCTACGCCAAGGCTGCGGCCCAGGCAGCCAAAAACGTCTTGGCCGGATTCCCGGATGGCGAACCCGACGAAGTTTCTGCAGTGCCTGCGACTCCGGCAGTGTCTTCTGCAACACCTCAGCCTGCTTCAACCCCCGAGCCTGCGGTTACACCCGCGCCCACACTTGTAACAGAACCCGTACAGGCACCCGCAGCGGTACCCGAGCCCACGCCAGCAGCTCCGACAACCCCCGAGGCCGCTACTGTGGCCAGCAAAGCGGCGTCGGGCCAAGCCAAAGGGCGCTCGCTGAATGCGCGTTTTGCGAATTTCAGCTTGGGCCTGAACGACCGTTTGGCCTTTTCCAAGCATTTGTTCAACGACAACCAAGAGGATTTGGCACGCGTCGTCAACCAGCTCAATACCTACGAGTCCTACGAAGAAAGCGTTGCGTTTATTGAGCAAATGATCAAGCCAGACTACGACTGGAGCGCCAAGAAAGACTACGAGGAACGCTTCCTCAACCTGATCAAGCTCCGCTTCGAATAGATGGGGAAGTTGGTGCTGGTGCCCACCCCGCTGGGCAATTTGGAAGACATCACCTTGCGTTCGCTGAACGTGCTGAAAAATTGCACCTTGGTTTTGGCGGAAGACACCCGCACCACGGGCAAACTCTTTCATTTGTTGGGACTGTCCGCACCGTTGCAGTCCTACCACATGCACAACGAGCACAAGGTGTTGGAAAAGACCGTGGAACGGATTGCCCAAGGCGCGGGCACCGTGGCCTTGGTAACGGACGCCGGAACCCCCGGGATATCCGACCCCGGATTTCTTTTGGTTCGCGCGTGCATTGGCGCCGGCATCGAGGTAGAGACCTTGCCCGGACCCACCGCCTTTGTTCCCGCCCTGGTTTCCAGCGGACTGCCGTCGGATCGATTCGTGTTTGAAGGATTCCTTCCCTTAAAAAAGGGCCGACAGACCCGCCTGACGGAACTGGCCCAAGAAAAGAGGACCCTGGTGCTCTACGAAAGTCCCCACAAAATTGCCAAAACCCTCGCCGAAATGGCCGGGATTTTTGGACCCGATCGGCCGGCGTGCGTGGCGCGTGAAATCAGCAAAATGCACGAAACCTACCACCGCGGAACGCTGGCTGAATTGGCCGCGCATTTCGCCGCGCAACCCGCCAAGGGCGAGATCGTCTTGGTGGTGGGCGGCGCACTCTGAGGCAACCTTTCTTCACTGAAGCGCCGCTGTCTTTAGGGCCACTGCGGCCTCCGGGACGCGGAACATCGGTTGCCTGCCCAACCCAACAATCTGCGCAAACGCTTCCCGCCGTACCTTTGAATCATGGCTCAGAACTCCATCGAAAAAGTACTCATCCTCGGCGCCGGTGGCCAAATCGGCACCGAACTGCGCGGAGCACTTCAAGCCCGCTACGGCTGGGACAACGTTGTTTCCACGGACCTGAAAGCACTGCCGGAATCTGCCGGACGGTCGCAGGTGCTCAATGCTATGGACGGCAAGGCCTTGGACGAACTGGTGCACCGCGAGGGCATCACCCAGATCTACCACTTGGTGGCCACGCTGAGCGCCACGGCGGAAAAAGCGCCCCTACCCTCCTGGGACCTGAACATGCAGACCTACTTCAACGCAGTGGAGGTTGCCCGCAACCGCGGAATTCGGAAAATTTTCTGGCCGTCGAGCATTGCGGTTTTTGGGCCCACCACCCCCCGGAACCCAACCCCACAGGAAACCATTCTGGAACCCACCACGGTGTACGGGATTTCAAAAGTAGCCGGCGAATTGTGGAACCAATACGCCTACAAGGCCTGGGGATTGGACATCCGCAGTCTGCGCTATCCGGGACTCATCAGCCACACAGCGCCCCCCGGAGGCGGCACCACAGACTACGCTGTAGACATCTTCCACCAAGCCAAGGCCCACAACGCCTATACCTCCTTTTTGGGCCCAGAAACCCGACTCCCCATGATGTTCATGGAAGACGCCATTCGCGCCACATTGGAGTTGATGGACGCTCCCGCGGACTCGCTCCGGCACCGCACGGCCTACAACGTGGGCGCGCTGGACTTCACACCAGCGGAATTGGCGGACGCTATTCGGGCGCACCTCCCGGGCTTCACCATTTCCTTTGCTCCGGACTTTCGTCAGGCCATTGCGGATTCTTGGCCGCAACGAATCGACGACTCTGCCGCCCGACGCGATTGGGGTTGGCAGCCGCGCTTTGACCTGAACGAAACGGTTCGGGTGATGCTGGAAAACGTTTGATCCGACGCCTGCACGGCCGACGCAGCCGCAACTAAAAAGCCCGGCCCTCCTGCGGAGGGCCGGGCTTTTTGCATCCGACGCTTGTTCAGCTCAACTTAAAGCGACTGGAAAAACTCCGTAACGGCGTAGTTCAAATCCACCACATTCTGGGTAATGCCGCGCGCAATACCCTTATCCGAAAACTGCCAAAAGTGTGCGTGCTGATCCAAACGCGGCGTTGTGGAGTAATGCGCAATCCAGAACTTATAGCCCGGGAAATGGCCCTTGAGGTAGTCTTGGTAGTACGAAACGTTGGTGTAGATGATGGGCTGTACCCCGTATTGGCTCTTGACTTTGTTAAGCCAAACGTGCAAATCCGGACGAAGGCGCTCCGGCGTAGTGTACGACGGCATCCATTCAATGTCCAACACGGGCGGCAAATCACCCGCGGTGGATCCCAATGTTTTGATGAACAAATCCGCTTGGTCCCGGGGATCGTGGCGGGGCTGGTAAAAATGGTAGGCCCCACGCTTGAATCCATGCGTTTTGGACTCCGTCCAATTGCGGTTGAAGTAATCGTCCAAACGGCCCGCTCCATTGGTGGCGCGGATGTAAATGAAGTGCGGGCGCACCCACTCGCCGGTTAACTTGTCTTGAACCTCTAACTTTTCAAACTCCACAACACCTTGGTGGGCGCTGATGTCAATGCCCAACAGACCGGCGGGCTGTGGATTGTTGGATGCGGTCAACGCCAAGCCCATTACGGTCAGCAAGCCCCATTTTACAAGTCCGTTCATTGATTGCTGCATTTTACTATTTCGATACAATTCTTCTTTCGCGAACAATACACTGCTCTTGGATAACGCAAAAATATGCTCTTTTGTACTAAGCCATCCCCAACGTGCGCAGGTGCTTCATGTGGCTCCACAAGGCTCCCACAAAATAGCGGTGCTCGTGGTACGGCATCTTGAATTCCGAACAAACCTGTTTTACAATGCCGTTGATGGCAGGGTAATGAACGTGGCTGATGTTGGGGAATAAATGATGTTCCACTTGAAAGTTCAAACCGCCCAACCACCAGCCCAACAGCTTGGAACGTGTTGCGAAGTTGGCCGTAGTGCGCAACTGGTGCACCATGAATTCATCCTCCAAATGCAAGGGGTCTGGCGCAGGTGGAGCTTGCAAAAAGGAAGTTTCTTCCACCACGTGGGCCAATTGAAACACCACGGAAAGCAAAATCCCGGTAAATGAACCGTACACCAAAAAACCCACCAACCACGGCACAAAGCCTACAAATACAATAGGCAAAACAACAAACGCCATTAAGTGAAGCACCTTAAAGCTCCAAAATGAAATGTGTTCCCAGAGGGTCAAAGGCTTGATGGGCACATTGCCCACTTTGCCGGTAAAGTACTTCCGGTAATCCGTGTAGGAGATCCATTGGATGTACAACAATGCGTACAAAAACCAAAAATAGTAATGCTGCAGGCGGTGAATTTTGTGCCGCGTCTGATCCGGACTCATGCGCAAGTAAGGTCTTGCCTCTATGTCGTCGTCCACACCGTCGATGTTCGTGAACGTATGGTGTACCGCATTGTGCTTGGTTTTCCACATGGTGATGTTGGCCCCCAGCAGGTTTAAGCTCATACCCGCCAACTCATTCAGCCACGGCTTGTCGCTGAACGAACCGTGACCGCCGTCGTGCATTACGTTGAAACCGATGGAAGCAGTAAACAACCCCAGCACCAAACACTCGAGTAGTGCCCAGCCCCAAGCAGGAGTAAAAAAGACCAAGTGGACGTACACCAAAGCCAGTCCAGTCAGCAAAATCAACGCCTTGCTGAACAAGTGCCAGTTGCCCGTGGGGGCTTGCTGGTGGGTTTCAAAGTGGAGATTGACGCGGCGTTTGAGTTCGGTGGTGAACTCGGTAGCGCGTTGAAAACGGGGTGCTACAAACATTTCCCTAAGTTACGGCAGATTTTTTGTGTTTTACCGACCCACTCGGAATCAAGCACGCAAAGGGCCTTGCGTCTTGATGTGCCGAAACGTCAAGTTGATGCGCTGTGCAACTGCCAAACGGGTCTTGGGTACGGAATGCTGAAAATCAACTTGCGAACGTCCGTGCATCAGCAACAGACTCCCGGGCTCCAGGGTGAGGTCCCAGCGCGCAGTACCGGTCTTGGCCCGAATGGAGAACCGTCGGGACGCGCCCAAACTCAGCGAAGCAATGACCGGATTCGCGCCCAGCTCCGGCTCGTTGTCTTGGTGCCAACCCATGCCGTCTTCTCCCGTGCGGTAGGCATTCAACAAAACCGCGTTGAACGATACTCCGGGCAAAGTCAATCGCTCCGCAACTTCGCATTCCAATAGCTTGCGAAGCTGCAGCAATTCTGGGGTCCAAGGCAGAACACGTTGCTCCGCGCCGGAGTACGAATAACGCGCCTCCGGATCCCCAACGTAGGCGGTAAGCCGCGGTTGAAGCACCCATTTGCCAAACATTCGAATGGGCTCTTGGCGCCAAAAATCCGCGTCGACGAGCGCTGAAAAAAGGGAATTATGGTTTTCAACCGTCAGAAAATCATGACGATATTCAAACCCAGGGGGTAGGTTTAACAAATCTTGGGTGGCAAACAAGTCCGGCACAGCTGGCGGCCTTAGAGCTGGTCCCGACGCAATTCGGCAACGGTCTGTTCCCAAGGGGTGTAGGCTCCATTGGGCAAATAAGCGGCCAATGCGCTCCCGTCGTAGGAATTCGTGGCCACGGCCGCGCGGACGCTGTCCCGAGTAATCCGCGGCAGCCGTCCGGTCAAACGGGCCAGCACCGCTTCAGCGCGCCAAGCAAAACCCAGCATTCCAGAGGACGCCATGCGTTTTGGCGGACGCCCGCCAAAAGCACGGGCAACATCCTGAAACACCTGAGCAAACGAGTGATTCGCCCCCACCGCCACGTAGGCTTGGCCGGCTGCATCCGAATCCATGCCTCTGGCTTCCAAATCCTCCAATAGCGCCAAAGCGGCCGCCGCAACGTCCCGCGCGTCCACCCAACCGGTGGCCCCGGGCGAGGCAAAAGGCAATCCTGCTGCTGCAGTTCGGACCAATCGGCTGCTGCCCTCTTCCCACAAGGGCGGAGTCAAAATAACTCCTGGGCGCAGCACGGAAACCGGCAATCCTTCGGCGAAATTGCGAAATACCTCTTGCTCGGAGGCCGCCTTGGAGTGGCCGTACATGGAACGGTCCGGCTTGTCCGCCAAAACCGCAATGGACGAAACGTGCACTGCGCCGCGCATGCCTTGGTGAAGGGCCTGGTTGAACACCAATTCTGCGGTGCGCGGATTGTCCCGAAGCATGGCCGGATATTCTTGAGGGGCAAAACCCACGCGGGCCGCAGCGTGCAGCAGGTGGGTACCGTCGGCCAACGCCGCTTCCACGCCCACGGGATCCAAGAGGTCCACCGAACGCCATTCCACCGCCGCAAAAACGGAGGGTTCCAGCGCTTTTTCCGTGGTGCGCAGGCTTTCCGGACGTCGGTACAACCCCACTACCCGATTCCAGCGCCCGGAGGCCACTGCGGCAGAAACCGCATGAGCTCCTAAGGTTCCAGAGGCGCCCGTCACAACCAAAACCCGGTGTTCCATGAAACAAAAGTAGGGCACGCACCGCCCGATTGGGGTAAATTTATTCGCTGCCCCGCGCCCAAAACGTACCTTTGCTGCATGTCGTTTTTGGAAGAACTCAAGTGGCGCGGCATGCTGCACGACAGCATGCCCGGCGTGGACAAGTTGCTGGAGCAACCGGGCAAGAAAGGGTATATTGGCTTTGACCCCACTGCGGACTCCCTGGGAGTAGGCAATTTGGTGCAGGTCATGACCCTGGTGCACTTCCAACGGGCTGGCCACAAGCCCATTGCTTTGGTGGGCGGTGCCACGGGCATGGTGGGCGATCCGTCGTTCAAATCCGACGAGCGTCAACTTTTGGATTTCAACACCTTGCAGCACAACCTCAGCGGACAGCGCGCGCAACTGGAGAAGTTTTTGGAATTCGGCGGGCCCAACGGAGCCCAGATCGTGAACAACTACGAATGGTTCAAAGACTTTGGTTTCTTGGACTTCATCCGCGACGTGGGCAAGCACATCACCGTCAACTACATGCTGGCCAAGGACTCCGTGAAATCGCGCCAGGAAACCGGCATCAGCTTCACGGAATTCAGCTACCAACTCATCCAAGGCTACGACTTTTACTATTTGTGGAAACACCACGGCGTGCAACTGCAGATGGGGGGGTCGGACCAATGGGGCAACATCACCACCGGCACGGAATTGATCCGACGCATGGACGGCGGCGAGGCCTACGCCCTAACCACACCGTTGATCAAAAAGGCCGACGGCACCAAGTTCGGCAAGACCGAATCCGGAAACGTTTGGTTGGACCCCAAACGCACCTCGCCGTACCAGTTTTATCAGTTTTGGCTGAACGCCGCGGATTCCGACGTGGCCCAGTACGTACGCATTTTCAGCACCGCACCGCGCGAGGAAATTGAGGCGGTAGAAGCGGCGCACGCCCAAGCCCCACACCAACGCGCTCTGCAAAAATTTTTGGCCGAAGAAATCACGGCCCGCGTTCACAGCACCGATGCCCTGCGTCGGGCCCAAGAAGCCTCCGAAATCCTGTTTGGCAACGCCACCGCGGACGCCCTGCGCAGCTTGGACGAAGCAACTTTGCTGGACGTGTTCAAGGACGTGCCGCAGTTCACCGCCTCCCGCGACGCCTTGTCCGACGGAATCCCGGTGATTGAATTGTTGGCCACACACACGCGGTTTGCTGCTTCCAAAGGCGAAGCCCGCACCCTGCTTCAGGGCGGCGGAATTGCCGTAAACAAGCACAAAGTTGACCTGGAATCTTCGTTCACAGCATCTGACTTGCTCAACGATCGGTACCTGTTGCTGCAGCGCGGCAAAAAAACCTACGCCCTCGTCACCTTCAGCTGATTTACCGCTCTTGTCAGGCGGTTCATCCGGCCCGACGTCACCCTGCTGGGGTTAAGGGTGCCTTTATTGCGCTAAATCCTCCAGGAGCAAACGCACTTCTACCGCACTGCGCGTACCGGTTCCGTCGTACCCCAAATCCTCCGTGGCGGTCCACGAAAAAGCCGGTCCCGGCGGCACCGTGGGAAGCTGCTCCAGGAAGATGGTCCGCAGGGGATTGGCATCCAGATCCAACCGAATGCGGCCGGTGGCCCAAAGCATGGTGTAGGTTAGGCCTTGGCGCTTACCGTGTCCGTTGAGCGCCACGGAGGTGCAGTAACCGGTGTTGTCGTCGAACAGAACAATTTTTCCGTCCTTGCCTAATTCCTGTGCGGGGCCTGCCGTGGTGCGCGTACCGTCCGGGGCATAGAAGGCCACCTCCTTGCTCGCATCCTGCACTTCAAAGAGATGCACCACTGTTTTGTTGGCGTAGGGGTCGCAAGAGCCCAACACCACCGCAAGTAAAAGAAGTAAGAAAGTTCGCATCGGTTTCATACTATTCGTCCGCAGACTCCAAAGCAGACAATCCATACACGGCCAGCTCCAACCCTTCCGCAAAGGATTTGGCGGGCTTGGCGAAGTAGTGGTAGCTGCCGCTGGAAAGGTTACGGGTTTCTTTCAATTTGGGCAAAATCAAGGGGCCGTCGGCATGCACCACCGCGGCCAAGGCCACGTCGCTCCGCACCACCAACACCAACCGGGCAGGCGCAGGTTCTTGCGTGGTTTGGTGCTCGTGCCGCAACACCCAAACCTCCAAATCACCGGCCGCATTCAGTTCTTCCGGCAATTTTGAAGCCGAAACCTTCTGAAATCCAAAGGTTTCCAAATAGTTTTTCAGTGCCGTGCCAAAAGGGCCGACTCGCTTTTCGCTGAGCAATTCCACCAAGGCGCGGTCCGGAAAGGAATTGGTGTAAAAGGCGGTGGTCTTGGAAGTGCCGCGCACCAAAGCGATGTAGTGGCGGCGCAAACCGGCCACTTCAGACGGGCGTACGTCGTGCAGCTTCAGGGTGGTGAGCGCCGTGCCTACGGGCTGTGCGTTGCGCCCGAGCAATGCGGTTTCCGCGGCGACGGTGGAGTCTTTTCCCAGCGCTTTGCGCGGAATCCACACCCGTTTTTGCACAGTATATCCGGTCTCCGTTTGCCGGGCCCAGACCTCGGTACTGTCGTTGAATTCAACTCCTTTTTGGCCGTTGACCAGCACGGTGGTGGAGCGAAGGCGCTGCGCGGTGGCAGCAAAACTGACCGCTAGAACCGCACAAAAAAAGCCCGCGCGAACCAGACGATTGGGGAGTCGGCCCGCATCGGTGACCCAAAGTGGTGTATTCATGCCCATAGTGAAGCGAAAATTAAGCCAAATAGTTGGGTGCGTCCTCATCAACCCGCCAACAACGAGCAACCGCGGATTTCGGCAGCGTCAAAGCGCCCGACCACTTCAAAAACACCGTCTTCGTAAACGCGCCCCAGGTCTTGTAAAGCCAAGAACGCACAGGAGTGCACGTTGGCCAAGTCGATGACGTTCAATGCAGCGGTGCGTCGGTAGGGCCCAAAGGCAAAGGGATCTTCAGGGTCCCGCGGCCAAACCACCATCGATGGCGGGGGCGAGTACAATCCGTCCCGCTGCGCGTAGGCTTGCGAAAAAAGCTCCGTCATGCCGTACTCTGAGTGAATTTCCGGCACGCCAAAGGCCTCCTTGAGTTGGTGGTGTACTTGCGCCCGGGTAGGTTCGGACCGTCGGCCCTTCATGCCCCCCGTCTCCATGAGGAGGGTGTTGCGCAGCTGCAGCGGGAAAGGCATCCATTCCGCCCAATCCAGCAAGGCAAAGGTGACGCCCAGCACGATCGTCTTTTGTCCGCGTTTTTCCAACGCCGTCAGGGATTGGAGCAGGGACAGGTAGTCGTTCAAAAAAAATCCATTCTCCGGATGCGGACTGCAGGTCATGAAGTAGTTGGCCATGTCCACCAAGGAGGAACCCGTTCGCTCCAGGTAGCCCGGAAGCAAAAAGAGCCAGGCGTAGTCCTCAATGGGGCCGTACTTCCATTCAAAGCACTGCCGGGTTTGGGTGCGGTACGCGTCCAGATGGGCCACCAAATGCCGAGACGGGGTTTGCCCGGTGGTGCCGCTGCTGGTGAAGACGTGCACCGGATCAAACGAGCCCGTTTGTACCTCGCGCGTTTTGAACGCTTCCACTGGCAAGAAGGGGACCGTTTTCAAATCCGCTTCGCTGGAAACCGCGGCGCACCGTTGCGCATCCCAGCCCAAACTTTGCAAGTATTCCCGGTAGACGGCACAGTGTTGGGACTGATGCCGAAAAAGGGCTACCGCCACCTGCTCAATTTCCGGAAGCATCGAGTTTCTCTTGTTTTTTCGCTTCTTTAGCAAACTTCTGCAAGCGCTCCAGGGAGGTTGCCCCGCCGCTGCCGCGCCGTTCCGGTAGTATGGGACGAACGGGTTCCGTAGGCAATTTGGCGGCTGCTTCGTCTGCCAAACGGTCTTGAATTCCAATCGTTGGTGTTTGCGGTGCGGGCAAAGAGGATTGCAAGGCGCGCAAACGGCGTACCACCTGGGCCATGACCGTATCCCCTCGGTCCGACTGCAGCAATAAATTGCTCAATTCTTGCCGAACAACCGCCTGGGAAAAACCGTATTTATCTTCCAAAAAAGAGGCCGACCCCGGGGTGGGGAATCGATCCAAAGACCCCCCGCGCGTTTGCAACGCAGACTCGTACAGGTGCAAGTCCACCAAGAGGGGAACCAATACGGAATCGGGGATCATCGCTTCCGGGCCCGTGGATTCCGCCTTGCCGCAGGAGGCCGCAAAGCACCCCAGCAAACAAACAACCAGAACTCCGAGCGCGCGTGCCATTCGCTCAGTCGCGACGAAACAACAGGCGCTGTCCGGCCGGTTCTTTGTTCAATTTTCCTTGCGCCACCACCTGTTTTCCGTTGACAAAGGTGTGCACAATGCGCGCGGCAAAGGTGCTGCCTTCAAACGGAGACCAACCGCACAAACTGGCGACGTTGCTCTTGCTCACCGTCCACGGTTGGGAAGGATCCACCACCACCAGGTCCGCGTAATAACCCTCGCGTAGGAAACCCCGATCCTCCACACCAAACAAGATTGCCGGACGGTGGCACATCATCTCCACAGCGCGCTCCAAAGTCAACACGCCCTTACGCACCATTTCCAAAACTGCTACCACTGCATGCTGCACCAAAGGTCCTCCGGACGGAGCCTTGGAATAGGTGGCCATCTTTTCCTCCAACGTATGGGGTGCGTGGTCTGTGGCGATCACGTCGATGGATCCGTCCAGCAATCCGGCACGCAAGGCCGCACGGTCTGCTTCCGTTTTGACGGCGGGATTCCATTTGATGAAATTCTGCTTGGTAGCGTAGTCCGCGTCCGTGAACCACAGGTGGTGAATGCAGGCTTCCGCGGTAATTTTCTTTTGCTCCAGCGGCAAATGCTTGTCAAACAACTGCAATTCTTTGCCCGTGGAAAGGTGGTACACGTGAAAACGAGCTCCGGTTTTCCGCGCCAAAGCCACTGCGGCCGAACTGGACTTCCAGCACGCCTCTTCCGACCGAATCAACGGATGGTACGACGGCGCCAGACCGGCTTCCCCAACTTCGGCCAAATAGCGATCCAAGTTGGCCCGAATCGTGCCTTCGTCCTCGCAATGGGCAATGAGTTGGTGGTCCACCTCGCTGAAGATCCGCTCCAAAGCCTGGGGATCGTCCACCAACATGTTTCCGGTGGAGGAACCCATGAAAATCTTGATGCCCGCAATGGTGCGCTTGGAGGCCTTTTTCAACTCGTCCAAATTGGCGTTTGTAGCACCCAAATTGAAGGAGTAATTGGCCCAAGACACCTCTGAGGCGCGTTGGTATTTTTTCTCCAATTCTTCCAGAGTGACGGCTTGCGGCACCGTATTGGGTTGCTCTACGTAGCTGGTGATGCCGCCCAAAACCGCAGCCGCGGACTCCGACGAAATCGTGCCCTTGTGCGTTAAGCCCGGCTCACGGAAATGCACCTGCGTGTCAATCATCCCCGGAAGCACCCACTTACCGCCCACGTCCAAAACCTTCACGCGGTTATTTACGGGCGATAGTTCTTTGTCGATGCGCGCAATGCGATCGCCCTCTAGCAACAAATCTCCTTCAAATACTTTTCCCTCGTTGACGATGCGAGCATTCTTAATAAGTGTTGTCATGCTTTGGTAAACCAGCTGGATATTTTTAGAGCGATCACGCCAAAAACGGCTTCGCGAATGATGCCTCGGCTCATTTTACTTTGGCCCAAGGTGCGGTCCGTGAAAATTACGGGGACTTCCACAATTTGGAAGCCTTTGCGCCAAGCGCGAAACTTCATTTCAATCTGAAAGGCGTAGCCCACAAAGCGAATTGCGGAAAAATTCATGGATTCCAATACGGCCCGACGGTAGCACTTAAACCCGGCAGTAGTGTCGTGAATCTTCATGCCCGTGATGAATTGCACGTACTTACTGGCAAAAAAACTGAGCAAAACCCGGCTCATGGGCCAGTTTACAACATTGACACCCGTAACGTACCGGCTGCCGATGGCCACGTCCGCACCCTGATCGCGGCAAGCGGCCAACAACCTTGGCAAGTCTTTTGGATCGTGCGAAAAGTCCGCATCCATCTCAAAAACAAAGGGATAACCCTTGGCGAGCGCCCAACGAAAACCGTGAATATACGCCGTGCCCAATCCCGATTTTCCCGCGCGCTCTTCCAAATGAATGCGTCTTGGGAAGCGTTCCATCAACGAACGCACCAAGAGCGCCGTACCGTCTGGGGAACTGTCGTCCACCACCAACAATTCAAATGCCTCCGGTAGCGCCATCACGGCTTCTACAATAGCCACGATGTTCTCGCGCTCGTTGAAGGTGGGGATGACCACCAGGGGGGCGTTTTGAAGATTCATAGAGGTGGTCAAAGGTAGGACAAGTCCGCCGTACTTTCGTTGCAAATCCCGTACCAATGGCTGCCCAACGCCTCTTCCTTCTCGATGCCTACGCACTAATTTTCCGCGCCCACTTTGCCTTTGCAAAAAATCCGCGGATGACCTCCTCAGGTTTGGACACCTCGGCCGTGTATGGATTTGCCCTCGCCTTGATGGACGTCCTGGAAAAAGAACGGCCTTCGCATTTGGCAGTGGTATTTGACATAGGTGGATCCGAAGTCCGCGAAGCGGCCTTCCCGGCCTACAAAGCCCACCGCGACGAAACCCCCGAGGGCATCAAAACCGCGGTTCCCATCATCCACCAAATGCTGGAAACACTGAACATTCCGCACATGGGCATCCCGGGTTACGAAGCCGACGACGTCATCGGTACGCTGGCCCAGCAAGCAGAAAAAGCGGGTTTCGAGGTCTTTATGATGACTCCGGATAAGGATTTTGGTCAATTGGTTACCGAGAAAATCAAAATGTACCGTCCCGGCCGCGGCGGAGCTCCCGCAGAGATTTGGGGCGTGGCGGAGGTTTGCGAGCGCTGGGGCATTCAACACGTGGATCAAGTAGTGGACATGCTGGGCCTCATGGGCGACGCGGTGGACAACATCCCCGGCATCCCCAGTGTTGGCGAAAAAACAGCAGCCAAACTTTTGGCCGAATACGGCAGCTTGGAGGCCATTTTGGAAAACGCATCTTCCATCAAAGGCAAGCTGGGCGAAAAAATCGCCGAAAACGCCGAAATGGGTCGACTCTCCAAACAGCTGGCGCGCATAATCACCGACGTGCCCGTTGAACTCGATCCCAAACGACTGGAAATGGAGCCCGCTGACGAGGCCGCTTTCCGCGAACTCTGCGCCTCGTTGGAATTCCGCACCGTCACCGATCGATTGCTTCGCGCCGCACACCGGGCCGCAACGGGCGAATCACTCCCCGCTCCCGAACGCACCGCATCCGCTGAACCCACAGCAAGCCCTTCTGCCAATGCCTCTGCAAGCTCTGGTCCGGCGACCGCCGCAAAACGAGCTGTGGCAGGACCTTCGCTCTTTGACGACCCCGACGCGTTTGACGAGCAACCGGCACACCCCAGCCTATTCGCTACCGCAGCCACCACCGAACACTTTTACCAGTGCATCAACGACGCCGTGGGTTGCAAAATGCTCGTGGAAAAACTCCTGCTGCAACCGAGCGTCAGCTTTGACACGGAAACCACCGGGCTGGACGTTCGCTCGGCCGAATTGGTAGGTCTCAGTTTCAGTTTTGAAGCCCACACCGGTTTTTACGTCCCCATTCCCGCTGACCGAACCGCTGCACAAGAACGATTGGCACTCTTTCAACCGTTTTTTTCCAGCACCTCTGTTGAAGTCGTAGGACAAAACCTAAAGTTTGACCTGCAAATCCTCCTGCAGTACGGCATTCAACTGCGCGGACCCCTTTTCGATACCTTGCTTGCGCACTACCTGCTCCAGCCGGATCAGCGGCACGGATTGGACTTCCTCTCCGAAGCCTACCTCGGCTACCAACCCATTTCCATTGAGACGCTCATTGGAAGCAAAGGCCCGCGTCAAAAGACCATGCGCGATGTGCCGCTGGACCTGCAAACCGAATACGCCGCCGAGGACGCCGACGTGGCCCTGCAGCTGGCCGCTCAATTCCGACCCAAGCTCCAAGAAACCGGCGTAGAATCCGTGTTTCGGACCATCGAAACGCCCTTGGTTCCCGTCTTGGCTTCCATGGAAAACCACGGAATTGCCGTGGACCGCGCGGCACTGAAAAGCTACTCCGAAACGTTGGGACAAGAGTTGGCGCAACTGGAACGAGAAGTGCTGCAACTGGCTGGCGTGGAGTTCAATTTGGCATCGCCGCGCCAACTGGGCGAGGTTCTGTTTGAACGGCTCCAAATCGGCAAGGGCAAAATCAAAAAGACCAAAACCGGACAGTACGCCACGGGCGAGGAAATCTTGGAAGACCTCCGCAACACCCACCCTATCGTCAACAAATTGCTGGAATGGCGCCAAGTAGGCAAACTGAAAAGCACCTACGTGGACGCCCTTCCTCAGTTGATCGACCCAAAAACCCAGCGCATCCACACCACCTTCAATCAGGCCGTGGCCGCTACCGGACGCCTCAGTTCCACCAACCCCAACCTGCAAAACATCCCCATCCGCACCGAGCGCGGCCGAAAAATTCGCGCCATGTTCGTGGCCGGCGGACCGGACCGAACGCTGGTTTCCGCGGACTACTCGCAAATTGAATTGCGCATCATTGCAGCCCTTTCCGGAGACCCCGCCATGCTGGACGCCTTCCGTTCGGGCGTGGACATCCACGCCGCCACGGCCTCGAAGGTCTTCAACGTCCCGCTGGAGGAAGTGACCAAAGAGCAACGCTCCAACGCCAAAACCGTCAATTTTGGCATCATCTACGGGGTCAGCGCCTTTGGACTTTCCCAGCAAACCGCGTTGAGCCGCACCGAAGCCAAGGAGTTGATCGATCAATACTTTCAAACCTATCCGGGCATCAAGTCCTACATCGATACCCAAGTGGCGCAAGCACGCAGCCAAGGCTACGTGGAAACCCTTTTGGGCCGACGCCGCTACCTCAAAGACATCGACTCGCGCAACCAAGTGATGCGGGGCCATGCCGAGCGAAACGCCATCAACGCCCCCATCCAAGGAACGGCGGCGGACATTGTCAAACTGGCCATGGTGAACCTGCATCGGGAGTTGGCGGACCAGGGATTCCGGAGCCAGATGGTGTTGCAAGTGCACGACGAATTGGTCTTCGACGCCTTCACCGACGAATTGGATCGATTGCTTCCGCTCGTCAAGCACGCCATGGAAAACGCATTCACCCTGGCCGTACCGTTGGAGGTTGAAGTGGGCACGGGACCCAACTGGCTGGAGGCGCATTGATTTGTTTCATGCAGCAAAAGTGCACCGCGTTTTCGCCGCGAGCCGGTTGTAAACGTATAAATACGGCTGTCGGCGTTCCGGCGCACACGGCACAAAAAAAAGGCGCCCCGTGGGGCGCCTTTTTTGTTCCAGAATCCTGAAAATCAATTCTTACTTCCGTACCGCTTGCGGTCGTTCTCGTTCAAGTAAATCTTGCGCAAGCGGATGCTCTTGGGCGTCAATTCCACGTACTCGTCGCCTTGGATGTATTCCAGCGCCTCTTCCAAGCTGAATTTCTTCGCCGGTGCAATGCGCATCTTTTCGTCCGACCCGGAAGCGCGCATGTTGGTCAACTGCTTGGCTTTCGTCACGTTGATGACCAAATCGTTGCCGCGCGTGTGCTCGCCAATGACCTGACCGGTGTAGATTTTCTCGCCCGGATCGATGAAGAAGAAACCGCGGTCTTGCAGGCGGTCAATGGAGTAAGCAATGGATTCGCCCGGCTCCGAGCAAATCAACGAACCGTTGATGCGCGAAGGCATCTCGCCGCGGTACGGCTCAAAGCCTACCAAACGGTGGTTCATGATGGCCTCACCGGCAGTGGCGGTCAACAAGTTGTTCCGCAAACCGATCAAGCCCCGCGAAGGCACCTTGAAGGTCAGAACCATGCGGTCTCCCTTGGGAACCATGTTGATCATTTCGCCCTTGCGCTGGGTCACCAATTCAATGGCAGACCCGGAACCCGTTTCGGGGACGTCGATCAACAGTTCCTCAATAGGCTCGCACTGAACACCGTCGACCTCCCGGAAAATGACCTGGGGTTGACCAATCTGCAATTCAAACCCTTCCCGACGCATGGTTTCGATCAAGATGGAAAGGTGCAAAACGCCGCGTCCAAACACCTTGAAGGTGTCGGCCTTGTCCGTCTCCACCACGCGCAACGCCAAATTGCGCTCCAATTCGCGCTCCAAGCGCTCCTTGAGGTGGCGGGAAGTAACCAACTTACCTTCCTGACCGTAGAACGGAGAGTCGTTGATGGTGAAGACCATCGACATGGTGGGCTCGTCAATATCAATCGTGGGCAAGCCTTCGGGGTTTTCAAAATCCGCAACCGTGTCGCCAATTTCAAATCCATCGAGGCCGTTCAACGCACACAAATCGCCCGCACTGACCTGCGGTACCTTGGTGCGGCCCAGACCGTCGAATACATAAACTTCTTTAACGCGGCTCTTCACCACGCTTCCGTCGCGCTTCACCAAGCAAACCGGCATGTTTTCCTTTACGACGCCGCGCTGCAAACGCCCGATCGCAATACGTCCTGTGTAGTTGCTGAAATCCAACGAGGTAATCAACATCTGCGGGGTTCCTTCGGCCACTTTGGGAGCGGGAACGTGTTCCAATACCTGATCCAACAAGTAGGAAATGTCTGGAGCCTGAACCTTCCAATCCGGTCCCATCCAATTGTTCTTTGCGGAACCGTACACGGTGGGGAAGTCCAGCTGCTCTTCCGTGGCGTCCAAGTTGAACATCAGGTCAAACACCATTTCGTGGGCGTTCTCGGGGTCGCAGTTGGGTTTGTCTACTTTGTTGACGACTACCAAAGGCTTCAAGCCCATTTGCAGGGCCTTTTGCAGTACAAAACGCGTCTGGGGCATGGGGCCTTCAAAGGCATCCACCAAAAGCAAAACGCCGTCGGCCATGTTCAAAACGCGCTCCACCTCTCCGCCAAAATCGGCGTGACCGGGAGTGTCGATGATGTTGATTTTTACGCCCTTGTACACCACGCTCACGTTCTTGGAAAGAATCGTGATTCCGCGCTCGCGTTCCAAATCGTTGTTGTCCAAAATCAACTCGCCGGTGGACTGGTTCTCGCGAAACAATTGGCAAAAGTGAAGAATCTTGTCCACCAAGGTGGTTTTACCGTGGTCAACGTGTGCAATGATCGCGATGTTCCGCAAGCCAGCCTGCTCCATAGGGGGGTGTTTTAAAAAGAGGTGCAAAGGTACCCCTTTTTTACGGGCCGGAGTTAACTGAAAATCAAGCTTTTTTCACCCCAATTCGCCCAACCGCGCACCACCTTTTGGCCCATACAACCGCACACGCCAATCGCCAAGCAAAGACCAAAGCACACACCAATACGGCGTCCATTACGCTAACCCTTCAAATCCACTCCACGAGGGAGGACCTTAAGCTCAGCACTTGAAGCTCCTTTAACCAACCCCACTGCAACTGCAAAATTCACTTCCATTGATTCCAAAAACTCTCCCAAAGCGAATCGGATCGACCCCCACAACCCCCAACAAGACGAGTCAAACAGGTTGAAATAGCACCCAAAAGAACCACCAACCCATCCGATTGAAGGTGTTAAATTTTAGTGAAATTAAGTTAATTCATTTATTATCAACACTTTAATTCAAAAAAGAACCGCAAAAATCCAACTCACTTAGATGTACCTTTGCAAACACATCCAAGTTACTCCGATGAAAAACCGCTACCTGGACCTGATTGAACAAACCTTCGAATGGCCACAAGAAGAGTTCTACGTTGAAAACGAAATTCTCCACTGGCACGACATTCCTTTGATGGAACTTATCAAGCAATACGGGACTCCCCTGAAGGTGACCTACTTGCCCAAGATCAGCTCCAACATCCAACGCGCGAAGCGCATGTTCAACGTGGCCATGGCCAAGGTGGATTACCAAGGAAGTTATCATTTCTGCTACTGCACCAAGAGCAGCCACTTCAGTTTTGTGTTGGAAGAGGCCCTGAAGAACAACATTCACCTGGAAACTTCCAGTGCGTTTGACATCAACCTCATCGAAACGCTTCACGAGGAAGGTAAAATCAGCAAGGATCACTACGTGGTCTGCAACGGCTACAAGCGTGCCCAGTACTTGGAGAATATTGCCCGACTGGTCAACGACGGATGGATCAACGTCATCCCCGTCTTGGACAACCGCGAGGAGCTCACCTTGTTGGCCGAGCAATTGGAGCCGGACGCGCCCAAACTGAAAGTAGGCATCCGGATTGCCTCCGAAGAAGAGCCCAAATTTGAGTTCTATACCTCCCGACTGGGCCTGGGCTACAAGGAAGTCCTCTCCTACTACGAACGCCACCTCGCGGACAACGCCCACGTGGAGCTGTACATGCTGCACTTCTTCATCAACACCGGCATCAACGACACCGCGTACTACTGGAACGAGTTGCTGAAGTGCGTGAACCTCTACATTCAGCTGAAAAAAGTCTGTCCTACCCTCAGCGCACTTAACATCGGCGGCGGTTTCCCCATTAAAAACTCCCTCAATTTTGAGTACGACTACGACTACATGGCGGGGGAAATCATCGCGCAGATCAAGGCCAACTGCAACGCCGCAGGCATCCCGGAGCCGGACATTTTCACCGAATTCGGCTCTTTCACCGTGGGCGAATCTGGCGCCACCTTCTACTCCGTCATGGGCGAGAAAAAGCAGAACGACCGCGAAAAGTGGTACATGATTGACTCGTCCTTCATGACCACCCTGCCCGACGCCTGGGCCATCAACAAGCGCTTCGTCATGATGGCCATCAACCGATGGGAATCCAACTACGAGCGCGTCCTTCTGGGCGGCCTCACCTGCGATTCGGACGACTACTACAATTCCGAACAGCATTCCAACGCCATCTTCCTTCCCAAGCTCGACAAGGAAGAACCGTTGTACATCGGGTTTTTCAACACCGGCGCCTACCAAGAATCCATCTCCGGCTACGGCGGCATCCAGCACTGCCTCATCCCCGCGCCCAAACACGTGGTGATCGACCGCGACGCCGACGGCGAGTGGTTCACGCGCCTCTTCGCCAAGGAACAGAGCTACAAAAGCATGCTCAAAATCCTCGGTTACTAAGGATAACAGCCCCAACGCCGCACCCGCACCCGCCCAAATCCTCCCTGTCCGGGGCACAAGATTATTGATTTTCATTACCTTACCCCAATCGCTTTCGACCGGGCATATTTTCTTTTGCCCCACTGCGCCGCACATCGCTCTTCGTCTATTTTTGCATCCGATTCAACCCGATTCAACCCCCTCCCCATGGCAACCCAGAAAGGCCCCATCTCCCAATTCGTCGAAGCCCACTACAAGCACTTCAACGCCGCCGCTTTGGTGGACGCCGCCAAAGGCTACGAAGCGCACCTCACGGCCGGCGGTAAAATGATGATCACCCTCGCAGGCGCCATGAGTACGGCCGAATTGGGCCGATCCCTGGCCGAAATGATCCGCCAAGGCAAAGTGGACATCATCAGCTGCACCGGCGCCAACCTGGAGGAAGACCTGATGAACCTCGTTGCCCACAGCCACTACGAGCGCGTACCCCACTACCGGGACTTGACCCCCGCGGACGAACGCGCCCTGCTGGACCGCGGCTTGAACCGCGTCACGGACACCTGCATCCCCGAAGAAGAAGCCTTCCGCAAACTCCAAAAGCACATCTACAAAGTGTGGAACCGTGCCGAAGCCGCAGGACAACGCTACTTCCCCCACGAGTACATGTACCAAATGGTGCAGCTCCCAGAATTCGCCGCCGAATACGACTCCGCCGTTGACCCCCAGAACAGCTGGATGCTGGCCGCCGCCGAGCGCAACCTCCCCATCGTCGTTCCGGGCTGGGAAGACTCCACCATGGGCAACATCTTCGCCAGCTACGTCATCAAGGGAGAACTGCAAGCCTCCACCATGAAGAGCGGCATTGAATACATGGCCTGGCTCGCCGATTGGTACACCAACAACAGCCGCAATCCAAACAACCCCTCCGCACCCAGCGTAGGTTTCTTCCAAATTGGCGGCGGCATCGCCGGAGACTTCCCCATTTGCGTGGTCCCCATGCTCTACCAAGACATGGAAATCGACGACATCCCCTTCTGGGGCTATTTCTGCCAAATCTCCGATTCAACCACCTCCTACGGCTCCTACTCTGGCGCGGTCCCCAACGAAAAAATCACTTGGGGCAAACTGGACGCCGACACCCCGAAGTTCATCGTGGAATCGGACGCCACCATTGTAGCTCCGTTAATTTTTGCATGGATATTGGGCTGGTAATTCCTACATTTCAAACCCAATTACCCCCACTCAAGCAGCACTTACCCTCCTCGGTTTAATTCAAGAAGTTCCAACTGAAAAAAACAGGACGTTCATCCATGGACAAGCGTCGCATCATCATCGACTACAAAAACAGTACGCCAGAGCTTCTGGCCCTATTAACCGATAAGTACCCGGAGGGATTTGACCCCGGCGTGATGGTTACGTACACCAACGCTAAAGGAGAATTGGTACGTGCCGTTCCGCTGGAAACCGAAGACACCAAATACCTCTTCAAAATCAGCATCGAACTCCAAAACCAAGTGGATCGCTACCTGGACGATTTGGAAACCGTACCCACTGTCGCGCCCGCTGCTGGTGATATAGAGGATGAAGCTTCTGATGACGAAGATGAATCCACCGACGACGCCCCCGCCGAAGACGATTTTGAGGAGTAAGCCGAAGCGGCTTCATCGACTGCTGCATAAGCTACTGCATTGGCGCTGTACGTATCGCTAACCACATCGTACAGTGCCTGCCCGCTGGCCTCCAGTGCATCCAAGGCCGTTAGAATTTGGTTCCGACTCCAGTCCGGACACAACGGAAAAAGTTGGTCGCGCCGAAAAACCGCCGGCCCCTTGCGCTTTCGCCGCCTACGCAACACCTCAATGGCCGCCCTCACCGATTCAACACACTCCAAGGCTGGCGCGCGTGCCCGATCCGGATCCAGTTGCCACTGCAAATCTTCCAACAACTGACCCGGACGAAAAGCAATCGTCGCTTTGTGCGAGGCCAGCAAGGCCAAACACCCCTCGCTGTGTGGATCCCCCAATCGTCCCGGCACTGCGTACACAGGTTTGTTGTAGTCCAACGCCATGCGCGCCGTAATCAACGTTCCGCTGTTGGCCCCAGCCTCCGGAATGACCACTGCATCGGACATGCCGGCAATCAACCGATTGCGTTGCGGAAACGTCCCCGGCTCCGGGTCAATTCCGTACGGCAACTCAGATAGCCAACACCCTCCCCGATCCAAAATATCCGAGGCCATCTCCCGATGGGCAACAGGAAAAACCGCGTGCAAACCGTGCGCCAGTACCGCGATGGTTTTCAACGAGTGGTGCAATGCGGACGAATGCGCCTCCGCATCAATTCCAAAAGCCAAACCGCTCACCAATACCGGATTGGACAACTCAACCCCGGCCACCCAAATTTCCGTACACGCCAAACCGTAATCTGATGGCTTTCGGGTACCAACGACCCCCAAGGTGCGCGGCGCACGCAAGATTTCCGCATCGCCCTTGGTATACAAAACCAGCGGTCCGTCCGGCAATCGATCCGGGCCCAATCGTTCGGGAAACAACCGATCCTCTACCCAATGCACCCGAATCCCGGACAAAAAAGACTTGTGCAATGACGTCTCTGCCTTGTCTAGCAAAGCATTCCACCCGGTCCGACTCAGCTCCATTTCCGTTCGGGCTGGCAACCCCAACTCATGAGTAGGAACAAAGGGCAGCCGCTCCCATTGATCCGCAAAAGCCTTGTAAATCTGCACCATACGTACGGGCCCAATGCCTTTGCACAGGGACAAGGCCACCGCGATGCGAATGCGTTCGTCTCGATCTTCCATGGCCGCAAGTTGCAGCCCTTTTGTGCCGACAGTCGGTTCGAAACGTATATAAGCTTGTGCCGCAGGAAGTTTTAGCTAACTCATTGATCAACTGAAACTTTAACCGTGGCAAACGTTTGCACTAAACGCCAAAAAAAGACACGGTGTCAGCGCACAGAAACCGCATTTAATTGGGAGGTGGGAAGAATCAAGACGTCCGCCACATTCACGTGCTCCGGCGCCTCCACCATCCAAAGGACCGTCTTTGCGATGTCTTCTGCCGACAGCGGTTTCAAGTTTTTATAGACCTCCTTCGCCTTTTCCTCGTCCCCCGAAAAACGCACCAACGAAAACTCCGTCTCCACCATTCCGGGCGCAATTTGGCCAACCTTCACTCCGTGCTTGCCCAAATCCAAACGCATTCCTCGGGTCAACGCGTCGACGGCCGTCTTCGTGGCACAATACACGTTACCGTTGGGGTAGACCTCCTTTCCGGCAATTGAGGCCACATTGATGATGTGCCCGTGCTGCTGCTCCACCATCGCCATTCCAATGGCCTTCGATACATACAGCAAGCCCTTGAGGTTGGTGTCGATCATGTTCTCCCACTGCTCCAAATTTCCTTCGTGCAAGGGTTCGCGACCGAGCGCCAGGCCGGCATTGTTGAACAAAAAGTCGACCGGTCCTTGCTCGAGAAATTCTTGGGCTGCTGCCGCCACTGCCGCACCGTCGCGCACATCAACGCTCCGCGTTTGGATGCTTCCCCGCAGCCCCGCTGCGCGGGCCTGCGCCACCAACCCCTCCGGCCCCGCCAGCCGCTCTTCGCGTCGACCCCACGCCATCACGTCCCAACCGGCCTCCGCCAAAGCCCAAGCTGTAGCCCAGCCAATCCCCGACGTTGCGCCGGTCACCAATGCTCTTTTCATCCTCAATTCCTTAACTTTCGTCAAATTTACTCCTTGGCGCAAACGTTTATGACCTTTTCTTCCCTTCACTCTTCACCGACCGCCCTTTGCCGGACTATTCTAGGCGCCGCGCTCCTTCCCGCACTCCTCCTGCTGAGCGGGTCCTTGGCCGCGCAAAGTACATCGGGCCAACCGGTAGGCGCACGCAAATCCAGTTTGTCCGACACCGTCCGCCTGCAGACCACCGTGGTCAGTGCCAGCCGCTACGCGCAACGCCTGGAAACCACCACCGCCAGCATCGACGCCTTGCCCGCTTCCATCCTGAAAAACAAGCCGTTACTTAAAGTAGAAGACGCCCTCATTCAAACGCCCGGCGTCACCATCCAAGACGGTCAGGCCAACATCCGCAGCGGTTCCGGATGGAGCTACGGCGTGGGTTCCCGCGTGCAGGTGCTGCTCGACGGCCTCCCCCTCCTGTCTCCCGACGCGGCACAAGCCTCCTGGGCCCTGGTTCCGGTGGAAGCCATCTCGCACGTTGAAGTAGTTAAGGGCGCCGCCAGCGCGCTCTACGGAAGTGCCGCCCTCAACGGCGTCATCCACGTTCGAACCTTGGAAGCCGGTGCGCAACCCGTTGCCCGCCTCTCCTTCCAATCCCTCGTCTACGACCAACCCCTCTTCCCCACCATGCGCTGGTGGGCGGGCACCGGCATGCGCACCCAAGGAACCGGTCGGTTTGCCGTAGCCGTCAAACCCACCGCGAAATCCGGCCTGGTCCTCCACGGTCAAATGCAATGGGACGAGGGCTACGTGTACGGCGTCACGGACGAAAGCCTCCGCTTCCACGGCAAGTACGACTACGCCGTCAACAAAAACCTCAAAGTGGGCTTGGCCGCCTCCGTCCGCGGCCTGCGCGGTGCCGACGTCCTGCTTTGGAAGAGCTTCGCAAACGGCTACATCCCCCTGGACTCCACGGCCACCAACAAAGGAATCTACCAAATCACCGCAAGCCCGTACATCACCTACCGCCAAGGCCGCACGCTCCACGCCCTGCGGTCCCGCTTTTTTGCGCACGACAACAACCTACAAGCCGGTTTGGAGGACTACTCCAACGCCGCGCGCACCCTCTACACGGAATACACCGCCACCCATTTTGGCACCAAAGGTTGGAACACCACGTGGGGCGCCAGCGCCACAAATTCCATCTCTTTGAACGGCGAGCTCTTTGGCGGCAAGCACACCTCCACCACCCGGGGCCTCTTTGCTCAGGCCGACTACAGCAAGGGGCCGTGGAACCTCAGTTTGGGCGCCCGCTACGAGCGCTACACCCTGGACACCGGCGGCTCCGGCGCGCCGATTTTCCGGGCCGGCATCAACCGCAACCTGGGCAAAGGCCTCTTCATGCGCTCCTCCGCCGGCCAAGGCTACCGCTTCCCCACCATTGCGGAAGCGTTTGTGGCCGCGGTAGCGGGCCCCGTGCAAGTCTACGCCAACCCCGCCGTGCGCCCGGAACGCAGCTTTACCGGCGAGTGGGGCTTGAAGCAGGTGCTGGCCTCCCGCAACCGACGCTGGCAGGGCTACGCAGACGCGGCCCTGTTTGCCAGCCGCTACTGGAACATGCTGGAATTCACCTTTGGGCAGTGGGACACCAACTCCCTGCCGGATCCTGCAGCCGAATTCTTTGCGAACAACGGATTCAAGTCCATCAACGTGGGCACCACCCAGGTACTGGGGGCGGAATTTACCCTGACGTCGTCGTACCGAGTAAGCAATGATTTAACAATCAATGCTTTAGCAGGTTATACCTACGCCGTTCCTACCACTTTAGACCGCGACGCCACCTACGCGCTGGACGCTGTGGGCCGGCCCATCACGTACCGCGGTACGTCCACGGATCCCTCCAACGGGTACCTCAAGTACCGTTACCGCCACGTGGCCAAGGCAGACGTGGAGGCCGTGGCCAAGCACTGGAGCGCGGGCTTTTCCGTGCGTTATAACAATCGGTTCGACAACATGGACAGCATTTTCACCAGCTCGCTGTTCAACGCCTTCGTGCCCGGGGTTCAAGACGCCTATGCCTACTATTTGCCGCATTTTGACCTCTTGATGGACGCCCGCCTGCGTTGGACCGTTTCCCAAGACTTCTCCATCACGGCGCAGGTGAACAACCTGTTGAACCGCACGGTGATGCCGCGCCCCGCCTCGTTGCAAGGACCGCGCACTTTTGGCATTCAATTGAGCTACGCCCTGGGGGGACGTTGAACCGACGTCGCGCATTTTGTACAGGTCTGATCTCTTTTGTATCTTTGCAGCCGCACGGGGGATTAGCTCAGCTGGCTAGAGCGCTTGCATGGCATGCAAGAGGTCATCGGTTCGACTCCGATATTCTCCACTTCAAAAAAGGCCGTCTCTGCGAGACGGCCTTTTTTTTACCTGTGCACGGTATTTTTTGTTAAATGTTCAGGTGCAATGGGGTCTTCTACTGGATTAAAATTCCGCTAATCATCAACGGGCCAAATTGCCAGAATCCGGCACTTTCTATAGCATTGACGGAATTAGAACCGCGCAAAACACCATCCACATACACGTTTACTTCTACTTTACCACTGCCGGTAACAATACCCTCCGCCATACAGCCAACGGCTATGGGTCTTTGCGGAGTCGTGACAATTACTTTCTTTTTCCATTTTGTGCCCGATGGACTCAATTGCTCTTGCTGGAATTGACCGGTTTCGTTGGTGTAACTAACAAATAAACCAGTAATCGGAGATCCTAGGATGTTGTTCGCGAATGGCGCGTCAGCGGTAATCTCGTATTCAATCACTGGATTCCCAGAAGGGCCGGTAGATTTGTTGCATCCTGAAATCATTAACAAGAAGCAGCAGGCAAGGAGGGTGAATTTTATCCGCATTGTTTTATTGATCAATGGATATACCTAATTTACAGATTTTTGGCATTCTGAAGAACCTAGTCAACCGTTTCCGCCTGTTTCGCTGTTCCCGGATAACTTTTTTTCTTTCCCCAAAAACCCTACCTTGCTTAAGGTAAATGCTACCATTTCTCCATTCGGGCCTTGACCGTGCGACCTTCCGAATGCGCCACCGCACCGCCAAGCGCCGCTCCATGACGCAATCAACCCGTTTTTCATCCTACGCTCGCTCCACTTTCGTATTAGGCGCAGCTCTGCTGCTCGCCACCTCCGGCCTTCAAGCCCAAACCGTTCCGGTGGGCAGCGGGAGCTACACCAAAACTTTCCCGGGCGTGGACGCCGCCGGCCGAAACGGATATCCTTCCGGGACACCTTTTACTACCGGGCCGGCCGCGCAGCGGCCGGTGCCCACCAACGACTGGTGGAGCAACAAACTCAAAAATCCGCATTCGGACAACCTGTTCACCTACCCGTTCACCCTCAAAACCAAAAACAACGGGCTGGTGGTTACGTACATCCCGTGGGGACCCATCGACAATATTGAGCCCGTTGTGGTGGGGGTCAGTGGGTTGAACGCGCCGCAGGCGCGGGTGGCGGACTACTCGGATTGGACGGTCACGATGGACTGGACCTCCGGAACCAAGCAATTTGGAACAACCGCCGGGTTGGGAATGCCGTTTTTGCACTTTACCAAAGGGAGTTCGGACGTCGCCACGGTGCAGGTAAACCAAGGAACCGCAACGGTGGCCAACGAAGTACTACGGATTGAAAACGCCCGGAACGGGGCGGACTTTGCCGTGTATGCGCCGGTGGGCAGCGTTTGGGTGCAGTCCGGGAATACCTACACCAGCACGCTGAACGGGAAAAACTACTGGTCTTTGGCCTTTTTGCCGCTCACCGCCCCCAGCGTGGCCGCCGCCGCGGCGCAGTTTGCGCCGTATGCTTATGTGGTGCCCGTGAACACCCGAGCGGAATGGTCCTACAACGAAGCCACCTCCGTGGTGACCACCCAGTTTACTGCAGACGTTTTGGTCAAAGAAGGATCGGACAGCGTACTGCTGATGGGCTTGCTGCCGCACCAGTGGTCCTCCCTCGCTCTCGGAAGTGCAGCGCCGTCGGGCCCCACCTACCCTACCGTTCGGGGAACTCTCAAGTGCTTGGCTTCCAACGCGTTAACGGTTCAAGACACCTTCCACGGAATTTTGCCTACCCTGCCCTACGTGGACCCCTACAGCGCCGGGTTTCAGCCGCTGGAATTGAGTTCCAAGATTCAATTGCTGCAGAACGATCCGTTGGCCACCTGGACGGACAGCTACAACGAGGGGCAGGAGATGAACCGACTGATCCAAACCGCGCGCGCCGCGGAGCTGACGCAGGATACGGCCGCTTTTGGGCTTTTGTTTCAAACGGTTAAGGACCGCCTGGAGGACTGGCTGCACTACCAGTCCGGCGAAGTGGCCTTTTTGTTTTACTACAACACCACCTGGTCTGCACTGCTGGGCTATCCGGCCGGCCACGGGCAGGATCTGAATTTGAACGACCACCACTTTCATTGGGGGTACTTCATCCACGCCGCGTCGTTTGTGGAGCAGTTTGAACCCGGTTGGGCCGCCTCGTGGGGACCCATGATCAACCTCCTCGTGCGCGACGCCGCGTCGCCCCGGCGAAACGACGCCCTATTTCCGTACTTGCGCAATTTCAGCACCTACGCCGGCCACTGCTGGGCCAATGGATTTGCCACCTTCCCGCAGGGCAACGACCAGGAGTCGACGTCGGAAAGCATGCAGTTCAACTCGTCTTTGATCCACTGGGGCAGCGTGACGGGGAACGACTCCATCCGGAATTTGGGCATTTACCTGTACGTGACGGAGCAGCGCGCAGTGGAGGAATACTGGTTTGACCAGCGCCAGCGCAACTTTGGGCCCACGCAGCCGCACGCCTTGGTTTCGCGGGTGTGGGGCAACAGCTACGACAACGGCACGTTTTGGACGGGGGACATTGCCGCCAGCTTTGGGATTGAACTCTACCCCATCCACGGCGGCTCCCTATACTTGGGGCACGATACCCTGTACGCGCACCAGCTTTGGTTGGAAATGGAGCAAAAAACCGGCATCCTCAGCAACGCACCCAACGTGAATCTGTGGCACGACATCTACTGGCAGTACTTGTCCTTCACCAACCCGCAGAAAGCCCTCAATTTGTACAACTCCTACCCGGGCCGCAGCCTGAAATTTGGGGTGTCCGACGCCTTCACCTACCACTGGCTGCACGCAATGAACGCCCTGGGACGCGTGGCCAAGGGCATTCGGGCCAATCACCCGCTGGCGGCAGCTTTCATCCGGGCCGGAGACACCACCTACGTGGCTCAGAACTACGGAGCAACCCCAAAAACGGTTCTGTTTTCCACGGGGTATGCGCTGACGGTGCCGCCGCGGACGCTGGCCACCAGCAAGGACATCAACTTGAAGGGCACACTCACCACCTCCTTCCCCGCGGCGTACCCGGGCGGCACGGTAACCGTCTCCGCTCAGGTAACGGGCGGCACGCCCACGCAGGTGGTTTTTTACTGCGGAGACACCGCCTTTGCGACGGTGGCGCAAGCACCCTACACGGCCGTTTCCCCGTCGCTTCCCAGCGGTAAACACGCCTTCTACGCCCGCGTGTACAGCGGCGCTTCTTTTGCATTGACCAACGTTGCCGGGGTGCTGGTGGGCGATCAAGTGCCCTTCTCAGGAACGCCCATCGCTTTGCCCGGCACTTTTCCGGCGGGGCACTACGATTCCTTTTCCGGCGGAAACGCCAGCGGCGTGTCCTACCAAGACGGAACCCGAGCGAATTTGGGCGACTTCCGTCCGGACGAGTACGTGGACGCCAAGACGCAAGCAGCAGAAGGCCCGTACGTGGGCTGGACGGCAAACGGCGAATGGTTGGAGTTTACGGTGGATGCGGCGCAGGCGGGGTTGTACCAGCTGCAGCTGCGGTACGCCAGCGGCAACCCGCAGGGCGGCGGGCCGCTCCAACTCTTCAGCGACGGCGTGCCCATCGCACCCGTCTTTACCGTCTCCGGAACGGGCAACTGGAATACTTGGAACACCAAAACGCTGACGGGCATACCGCTCAAATCCGGTGTTCAGGTGCTGCGGATTGCGTTCCTAGGGGGTGAATTGAATTTGGGCAAGCTGACGTGGACCTACACCGGTCCCCTGCCGTACACGCTTCCGGTAGCCGATGCGGGCAGCAATGCCGTGGCGGTTCTTCCGGCCACCTCGGCGGCCATCAACGGATCCGCGAGCACGGCGGGCTCCAACGGACCCATCGCCGTGCTTTGGACTCAGGTGTACGGCCCCAGCACCGCCGTGTTTGCGAACAACGCCGCACTGCAAACCGGTGTTTCCAATTTGCAGGCGGGCATTTACAAAATGCGGTTGACGGTGGCAGACAGTCTTCATGCGGACGAAGACGAGGTGTACGTGATCGTGGGAAGCAGCCCCAATGTGGCGCCCACGGTGTCGCTAAGCTCCCCGCAGCCCGGCCAAACTTTTCTGGAGGGCGACTCCGTTCGGGTTCGGGCCAGCGTGTCGGATTTGAACGATTCCGTGGTACGCGTAGATTTTTATGCCAACGGCGTGCGGTGGGCGTCGCGGAGCTCGGGGCCTTGGGAGGCCACGTGGCATCCGGGGTTGGGCCAGCACGTGCTGCGGGCGGTGGCCTTCGACGCCTGGGGCGATTCATCCCTATCTGCCGCTCGAAACACGCGGGTGGATCCGGCGCCCAAGTGTGTGGGCAGCAGTTGGAATGGAGATTTCAAGTACCGGTTTTCGGATGCGGACAACAATCCAACGTTAACCTTCATCCCAACCCAAGCGGGAACGGGGTCGCCCACGTGCCTTTTGTACTACGGAACGGATCCGGGGTCTATGCCCGGTTATACGGTGCAGCCCAATGTTCCGTTTCAGCTGCAGGCGAGCAAGGGGACCCTTCTGTATTTCTACTACACGTATTCGTACCTCGGCGGCGCAGAACGCAACACGGCAGGCAACAAAAACACGTACGTGGTGGGAAGTTGCACCAACTTGGGGTGGTCGGAGCCCGACGGTCCCAACATCCAGCTTCGGCCAAACCCGGCGCACGATTGGCTGCAGGTGGAGGGTTTGACGGAGGCAACGCGGATGCGCAGAACGAATGCGTTGGGGCAAACCATGGAGTGGACAGTCGAGCCGAACACGCCCCTATTCGTGGGCGATTGGCCAAGGGGGGTGTACTTTTTGGAAGTCTTTGTTGGCTCCCAACCTCTAGTTTTCACCTTTGTTTGTACACCGTAAGTTTTTTGAGGCCTTAACGGGGTGTTTTTGCAAACGGGTAAAAACGGCACAATAAGCTCATTTTTAGTACCCTACGTCGAAAAAAACGAGTATATACGGTTAGAAACGTCTCCGTACGGCTGTCGGCTAAAATGTTGCCGATACTTGCAAAATGTACGGTTCGAAGACCAAGATCAAGGGGGAATGGCAAATAGGTAACTTTTGAATTAACTTGATATCCTTGTAAAAATTCACAACAGAAGATGCTGAACACTAAAACCTGGCAACAAATTAAGGACGACCTCTACGGACCTCAGGGCAGCGAACGTCGAGATGCTTTGGAAAAGGACGCCGAAGCATTTCGCGTGGGGATTCTACTCAAAAAAGCTCGAGAGGAAAAGAGACTTACTCAGCAAAAACTTGCTGAGAACGATCTGAGTTGATGGTTTGTCAGTACGAAACGCTTTCGACTGATTTGAATCTAACAATTTGAAAAACAATTATTTACTAAATTACAAACATTTACATACGTTTATAAACGTTTAAAAACGGTTAGCGCAGTTTTTGGTATCGACCTTTGTCCCACTCAATGGAAAAACTAGTTGATTTATGGCAATAACGGATTCATTACTCATTCGCGTTACACTTCAAGACGTCGAACCTGTTGTTTGGCGTACGCTGAACGTTCCCAACTCCAAAGACTTGTTGTCCTTGGCGGTGGCGTCCTTCTTGTCGATGGGTTGGGATGCTGACGCTCCGTTTCACTTTGTTTTGCCCAACGGGGGAAAGGTCGTCGATCCTACGCAGTGGGCTACTTTGTCCACCATCGACCAAATTGACAAGGCGCCAGCCAACGCTACGGATCAAAACTTGTGGCTGTTTTTTGAAGCGGGACCCCTAAAGCTCGTGTACGAAACGGAGATCCCTTGGACCTTGGAATTGACGATGGACGCGCACGCTACCGAGCGCGACGGCGAAGAGCCCATTTTTGTGGCGTACGGCGAAATGGCCGGGCCGCCCCAATGGTGCGGCGGTAAAGAGGGTTATCGCTTTTTGTGCGAGACCATTGCGAATCCGGAGAGCCCCAGTTATTCGGACGTGGTGGAGCAGTTGTACGTAGCGTTCAATCCGACCTTTTTCTCAGTGGGTTTTGCCAACGACCGCATTGGGGTCAACGCCAAAGAGTGCGAGGAGTATTACTGCACCGGCGACGACGACGAATAAAGGCGGATGCGAGGGCGCTTTAGTAGTTGACCAAAGCCCAGTAGTAGGGCAACCCCAGGGTAAGGTTGATTGGGAAGGAAATGGCCAGGGCCATGGGCAGATACAGGCCCGGATTGGCTTCGGGGACGGAGATTTTGTAGGCTGCTGGGACGGCGATGTGGGAGGCGCTGCCGGCCAGGCAGGCAAAGGCGAACCGAACGGATACGTCGTCGGTAATGAAGGCGGAAAGCCAGGCAACCAGGGTGCCGTTGATGAAAGGGACGAGCAAGGCTACCACCAATGGGAAGGCGCCGTAGGAGAAGAATGCCTTGAGTTGGCGGCCGCTGGAGAGGCCCATTTCCAGCATGAAAAGGGCTAGGAATCCCATGAAGAGGTCGTTGGTGAAGGGGCGGATGCCTTCGGCGGCTTTGGCGTTGGCAAAATACCCCACTACCAAACTGCCCAAGATGAGCAAGACGCTTCCGTGGGTCAGGGAATGGATGAAGGTTTTTAGGGGAGATTGCAGGGGTTGGGTGCTGTTGCCGGCGCGCTTTTGGCTGAGGCCCAGGAGTACGAGGCCCACCACAATGGCTGGGGATTCCATCAAGGCCATGGTGGCGACCATGTGTCCGGGCAGGATGTGGCCCACGGTTTCCAAGAAGGCCACGGCCGCAACAAACGTGACGGCGCTGACGGAGCCGTAGCTGGCGGCCACGGCGGAAGCGTTGGCCGCGCCCAAACGTTTGCGGACGGCGTAAAATACCCAAACTGGAATAGCAGCTGAAACGGCTACTGCAAAAAGCAAACTACCGGCAATTTCCCAGGTAAAATGTTCGTGGGAGAGTTCTTGGCCGCCCTTGAAACCGATGGAAAACAATAGGTAGAGGGAGATGAATTTGCTGGAGTTCTCTGGAATGGAGAGGTCGGACTTGACGTAGACCGCAAACAGGCCCAAGAGGAAAAACAACAAGGCGGGCGAAGTGAGGTTGGCCAGGAGTAAGTCTAGGGTCATGCGGGACGTGTAGGGTATTGGAGGGGGATTGGTTCTCCTGTTCGCAGCGTCGGCGGGAGTTGTTCCCCAGGCGGCTTTGCCGCCTGGGGTCGTCGCTTTCGAAAACAACTCCTCAACCAGTCAATCCATTGAAGCAGAACTGAATTGACTCTGCAAAGGTGGGGAGATTATTCATAATGTTTAATTTATTTTATTAATCTTTGTCATTAATATTATTAATTAATGGCGTCGGGCCGAAAAACGCATTTATAGTGTACACATTGCATCAACTTACTGTATTTCTGAAGGTTGCCGAGTTTAAGTCCATGACGCGAGCGGCGGAAGCCATGCAGTTGACGCAGCCGGCGGTTTCTTTGTTGATGAAGCAACTTCAGGAAGAAGTGGGGGCTCCCTTGGTGGATTTGGTGCAGAAGCGGATTTACCTCACGTCTTTTGGATTGGACTTTCAGGATACGGCCCGACGAATTTTGGAGGAGGCCCGGGGGTTTGAGGAGCGCACGGCGGAAAAAAAGGGTCTGTTGTCCGGGACGCTGCGCATCAGTGCCGTTTCTACCGGAAAGTACATTGCACCTTATTTGCTCGCTGAGTTTTTGCGGTTGCATCCGCATTTGGACTTGGCGCTGGACGTCACCAACCGAGCCAAGGTCTTGGAGGATTTGGCGGCGAACCGGGCAGACTTGGCCTTGATTTCCGTTTTGCCGGAAAAAGCCGCTTTGGAATCCCTGCCGCTCATGGAAAACGAGTTGGTGTGTGTGGCGCAGCGTCCGTTGTTGGCCCCATTGCCGCCCGACGGTGTTTACCCTTTGGGGGTTTTGGAGGATCTCCCCGTCTTGTTCCGCGAGGAAGGGTCCGCCACCCGTACCGCCATGGAACGGCTGCTGTCTGCGCACCAAATTGAACCCAGAAAGAAGTTGGTGTTGAGCACCAACGAAGCGGTAAAGCAGGCAGTGATGGCCGGCCTGGGCGTGTCTATTGTTCCGTTGATTGGCATGCGCAGTGCGCTTCGGGAGCAAAAAGCCGTGGTGGTGCCCGTTCGGGGGTTGCCTTTGCGGAGCACCTGGCACATTGTTTGGCCGTCGGGCAAGGTGTTGAGCCCTGCCGCGCAAGCGTTTGTGCAGGCCTTGCGCACGGACGGACCGCGCTGGATTGCGCAGCATTTTGGGTGATACCTTTGAAGGAACGCCAATCTGGATTCCAACCGCACCATGCTCCCCCTCCGCCCCTTCCTTCCCGGTGATCGCGTTCACGAGATCGACGGTACCCTGCAGGGCGCCGTGGTGCGCACCGCGCCGCATCAGGTGGTGGTGGAATGCGACGACGGTTTGGAGCACACGTTTAAACCGGAAGAGTTGGTGCACGAAGTGCCGTGGAAGGTGACGGGGCAACCCCGGGCTCAGGATTTGGGCCTGCGAAAAGGCGCCGGCATCGCCAAAAAGGAGCTTCGGGTGCAAACGTTGGACCTTCACTTGCCGGAGTCGGACAACGGACACCGCGCGCTGGAGCGACAACTGAGCAGGCTGAAGAACGCACTGGCGGCAGCCGGCTGGGACCAAATCACCGTGATCCACGGCGTGGGCGAAGGCATCCTCCGCAACGCGGTGCACGAATTTGTGCGCAAGGAGACGCCCTACCGCATGGGGAATTCCTCGGCAAGCGAAACCGTCGTCCTTCGCCTCTGAGCGCATTTTGGCCCGCGCTTCCTACATTTGTTTTTCGTCAAATTCATCTTCACACCAAATCTCCCTTCCATGTTGGTTCCCTCTACCGCCCTGACCCGTTTGGCCCGACGCGCCTCTTTACTGCTGTCCCTTGTGGCGCTGCTGCTGTTGAGCTCCAACGCCCTCCATGCGCAAACCGAAACCACTTCGCCCAAACCCCGCGTAAAGGCGATGCAACTCGTGGGCGGCAAGGTGTACTACAACGGGGTACCCATGACGGCTGGAGATGCCCAGTTTTACGCCATGTCGAAAAGCGCACCCGCCGCTGCGGCCTTCCGCAAAGCGGCCAAAATCCGCGGCTGGAACTATTTCTGGTGGATCTACGGAGGACTGACCGTCGTTACGGGAGTCGGTGAATTGACCGGCGAAATGGAAGGGCAAGGAGCCTTCAACGTTGCGGCGGGCGGCGTCATGGTGGGCATCACCATCCCCCGCGAAAAACGCCGTCAACGCCTCCTCGCCTTCGGCGTTTCTGAATACAACAAAGCAGTCCAGGACGAGAACTGGGAGGATTGATTGCTATCTGCCTCCGGCTGTTGCAAGCTAAAAAGGTTTCTTTTTTTCTTACCGGTTGATCTGCAAATCAATTTGGCACACCCTAAAAACCTAAGTCCTTTAAAACACCAACCAATTTCTGATCCTTCTCTACTTTCAATTTACATCGTATTTTCTTCTTGAAAACTTCGTCCGACCAAGACTTCTTTAGCTTAAACACGTTTAGGTTACTGTTCAATTCAACAATAGCCCATTTTACTGCAGTTTTGTTCCATTTGCCTAATTTACTGATCAAACCCTCCTCCAGTAAATTGATCCAGCTCTTATTGTTCAAAAACAGCCCAACAACCTCCTCCACAGGCCAACAACTGTATTTCTTGAATTCCTGGTAGGGAGCGCTTTGGAGTTTATTTAATTGCTTAAATGTCTTGATATAAGGGCCTCCCAGTGACGTACATACGCGATGGGTACACCAATTCGCCCAACATTCCACATAATGTTCACGATCGGTAAACCCGACCTCTCCTTTTTTAAATTTATCGGGATTGCAATGAAAATGAATCATGTGTGCGTACTCGTGAATGGCTACAATGTCCAAGAGTACCGCATAAGAACATTTATGCGCATTGGCGCATTCTTCAATTTTCTCGTGGCACAAAAAAATGGCATCCTTTTCACTAGGTCGGAAATAACCCAATACGTCCCAAATGTTGACGGGCACTTTATAGGTCCCTAAGTCATTGATTTCCGCCGTGTAAACCACTTTTTCTGAGCGTTCTTCAACACGAAATTCGCAGTTGTACCCAACGCGCGTTAAAGCAAAATCGGCATATTTGACGGGCGTTTTTCCCAGTCGATCCAGTAGGTAGTAGAGCATGTTTTCCCGTGTTTATTTTAACGACTCGTTTATTTTCAATTTCCTGTCCTCACACCATTTTTCGATCCAAACCCACTCTTGCTCGGTTGGGATGCGGTTGCTTTTACCTCGAACTTGAACAATGCAATGAGCAACAAGTTCAATGGTTAAAGCGGGCTGAAACAATGGCTTGTCTGAATTCAATGAATCTGCGTTGGTAGCCATACTAAACAGATACGTTCTGCCCTTGCGCAAGTCGTGGATGTAGGAAAAGACGCAATGCTCCTGGATCAAGCCCTCACGAAAAACATCTTTCTCAGTACGCAACTGCTGAAATCGTATGCGCAGCGCTGAATCATGGATGTATGTTTTCGAAGGAATCCGCGCACTTGGAAGGGGTTTGTCATTGAACCGGAATTTACCCGATCCCAATTCCAAGTGCCATAAATTAATTTTCTTCCTCAAAACATCGGATTTGATCTTCGCAAGATTCAAATTCGACCGCTCTGAATTGGAAAGACTCAGTAAATAATCCCAAACTTCACGAAATTCTCTCGGTCCAAACCCCTTCGCGTCCAAAACGGGGACCACTTCAAAAAACAAATCCCACTCATTCAGTCGGGCTACATTCTTGAGGTAGTTTCTGGCGCGTTCTGAATCGATGCCCTTTACCATTAAGGCTGTGGTGGCGAGTACCGTGTCCAGATTTTCCATCCGTGTGGGGAGGTACGTGCTAAAAACACCTGCCATGGCCTTGCTCACAGGGAACGACAATTCCGGGTACGAACGTATGCTGTCACCTTGTAAAATATGGGAAATCCACCCCTTATGCTCGAGATCCAATACCTCAGACCACTGCGTTAAATAAATGGACAGCAACGGCGGCACCGAATAGGTTTCAAAAAGTAAACTCAAGATAACCAACGGAGTACTGCCTGATAGTTTCTTCTCGCAAGCTGCATTCAACAATTTTGGATTGCACTTATGAATGAATAAGAGCGACTCCAAAAAAGAGGGAGTGAGTATTTTCAGGGTGTTGTCTTCCGCATTGGACAAAATCCAGCGATAAAAACCCGCCCGCTCAGTGGTATTGCCAAATCGGTACTCAAAAGAATAAATAAAACGACTGTCGGAAGGAATACAACGAAAGGAGACCTGTTCAAGCACTTCGTACAGCGCCGAATACTCCAGATTCCGGCGGAGTATCTCCTGCAAGAAGGGCTCATAGAACCACATGTTTGTGGCCCTAAAGGAATTTGAATTATCGTCTGTTATAAACTGAAAGTACTTACCGTGAACCATTAAAAGGGTCCTTAACGCTTGCAGAACCCGCTCTCTATTCTGCTCTCTTGATGCCTCTTGGCTTTGAACAAACAAAAACAAATCGACCAAAAAGGGCCGCATACTTTTTTCAAGTTGCTTTACCGAAATTAATTTCCAAATGCTGTCCCACAGCTCCGGCGTATACTTCTTAACGCTATGGCCCTTGTAGCTTTTCAATGCTAAATCCGTGAACAGCCTAGGCGAGGATTTCCATTTTCCGAAAACGGATGCCAACTCCGATAAGGGGATGGCTTTTTGCAGATTCTTTTGTTGAAACGACGCCAATTCAATCAAAAATTTTCGAGCGCCATCTTTGTTCGACACACTCTGCAACCGGAGGAAAACCTCGTGCTGTGGGTCTAAAATTGGTGAACTCATATTCCGATTGTGCCGTCTTTAAAGGTAACTGAATTTTGATAAACGTCTGAATTCCTCTAATTACTGAACCTGCGAGACCGTGTTTTTTTATAACAAGGCAATCTTCTACTTTCGCGGTACTCGGTTTGTATGACTCCCAAAATTGAAACCACATGTTTAGCTAAATTCAAAACTTCAAATCTTTACTGAAAGGAGCACATGCAAACACAACAACGACCACGCCTTCGATTCAATTATCCTTAACAACGCATACTAAACACTTAATAATTAGAAAGTTACTCGCAAAATCTGTTTTGTAAACGCGTAGTTTTACAATAACAGAACCGCTGTGTAACGTTTTTAAAACGAAACATATGATAACAGCTAGAAAGTACAATTACCCGACTGGAATTACTGACGGTTACTTTAATGGTAAAGCAGTCCCAAATTTCCCTGATTACATTAGTAACTACGACGTATACTTTTTGCGATATATATACTATATGTGCATCATGAATGCGGAAGGGGAATATCCTGTTAAAACAACAATAGAAGAAATACAAGATGCATTTGAAAAGAAGAAAGTAGAAAATTGTAACCGAAGAATCAAGAAGATTTTAATTGGTGAAGCACCTCCTCCTAATCTGCTGAATTATTTTTACAATCCATCCATAACACGATGGAATATTGCAAAAGGCAACCCAACAACCGGTCAAGGATGGACAAGTACTATTAAAAATACTTTGTTTCCAGGAATGCTGTTTCCGGATACTATTTCGTTTTTGAAAGAATGCGCAAAAGAAGGCCTTTTACTTCTAGACCTATTCCCTTATTCAATTACTTATGCAGGCACGAGAAAGAGCAGAAAGTATAAAGAGGCCTGTATTAATGCATGGGGATTTGGAACACACCCATACCACCACAACGTAAAAGACACCTTAGACTACTTAAATGGCTATATTCAAAAAACCATTTCATTAGGATTTGCATTAAAAAGTTTTGGTGAAATAATCAGTGATGATGCTGAATCTAATTCCGGTTTTGAGATGTGGTCCTTGGTTAATGGTATATCATTGACCCCACCTGGAGCGATAAACCAAATTAGACTAGTTCCAGCTCCCTTCCCTTCGGCTTCGATTTATCTGAGAGTTTGCGGAATTCCTGGGCCAACTGGTCCCAATTCGGGTTTATTAAGTATTGCGGGATTTTGAGTAAAATCGTCACACAATTGCTTGGAAGGGCTATAGCCTTACCGCAGGAACTGCACAGGGCTAAGTGCGCCTCAGTTCAAAACTTGAAAACTAGGCATCTCCGGTTACTCTAACGTCCAAGTTGCCTCAGACTCCTCTTTCTTCACTCTTTACAGACCCACAACACCTCCCTAATTCACCCCCCCCATAAAAAGAAAACTTTAGGACAAAAGAAATTCCGTCCTACATTTGCCACAGCATCCAGAGCCCTTTAATGGGCACCAACCGAGCTTCCCAGCCGCGGTGGTCAAACGATGCGGACGACGTCAAAAACTCGGGAAATGCACCGCACCTCATTGGGCTTTAACGCCCCCCAGCCGCGCCACCGAGCGCGCCTCCAGCCGCGCCCACATTGGGCCGCAAACCTTTTTTCCTATCCATTACTCGCGGCGCAACGCGCCCCAAGAGCACTCCTCACACTCCCCGAGGCCTGCGGCCGCGGGTCGCCTCGTTGTGCGTAAAAATCACCCCGTAGACCGCACAAAATCCACTATCCAACAAAATTTTTAGCATGGAATCTGATCCCAAAAAACCATCCAAAAAAGACGGAATAAAAGCGCAAATGCCCGCAAAACTCCCAGACATAACCCAAGGAGTAGAGGGTCGGCCCACCGGACCGGAACCCTTTGTGGTCCCGCCCAGCAAACCGTACCAACCGCCGCGCCCGTTGGCCATCAATCAGGTGCTCGACGGCACCACAAAAAAGCCAAATTTCTACCAACCCAAGACCCATGTTCCGGGCAACAACGAAACCGTCGGGGGCACCCAATTCCCAAACAAGAACAACAAAATGACGAAAAACAAGATTTCGGTTGTCGATAAGTTGTCCGATCCGACGGATAAAATGACCGATCGGGCGGATAAGTTGACCGATGGGTCGGACAAAGCAACCCAAACGGCTGACATAAGCAACCAAACAGTCGATTTATTGGACAAAAAATCGGCCCCGCAAGGCAAAACCAAGGGCGCCGCAACCAACCGCCGCACGGCCGTAAAGCACTATACCGGAAACAATTACGGCCCCATCAAAGAAGACGTCCACCCCGCCGCACGCAAAAATACCGCCCGCACAAACCCAGAAGACATCCCCGAAAAACAAAAAACCACCGCAGACTTCCTCTACGAATACGACCTCCTGTGTTTGCGCGACCTCATCGTCGCCATCGGCGACCTCATGACCCACGACGTCGACTGGGACGCTTCGTTGATTCGCTGCGGTCGCAGCTCTCGGCGAATTTTTCTTAGGTTGAGCGACGCGGATCGAGCTCGGCGGCAAGCCGCCGAGCTCTCCCTCTACCGTCGCGACCTCTCCGACATCGACCTCTCCTACCTCGAGTGCGTTGCTCCTGAGCGTGAGCTCCACCGCCGCCAACTCAACTGGAGCTCCTCCATCCTTCCCGGCGGCGTCCTCCTCATCGGCGACGTTGTGCTGCCCAAACACCTCTTCAAAGACCCCTTCCTCGCGGTGCCCACCCAAAACAAATACAGCAGGGCCACCCGCATTGCCCGACGCCTCGGCATCAACCCAGACACGCATCCGTACGCGCTTGCGGCGCAACCGGCCTTTGAAAACTGCACGCACGTCCTTCACCTGCGCACCGGCATTGTGTGGCGCACCCAGGAGGGCAACGTGCACTTCCACGGCCCCGTGGGCGGGCCGGTGGCCCGCCTGGCCTACGCCCTGCGCCCAGAAGCGCAAAATTTGGACATCTACCACACCAACGCAGAGGCCCCGTTCACCGTTTCTGCGGACCGTCGGCTCGACGAAGAGTTCTGGCGCGCCGCTGTGTACCGCTACGGACGCCTTCAGGGCTGGGAACGTCCGGCCACCCGCCACGTAGCCTCCGAATACGTGGTGATCGACGACACCGGCAACCCCAAACTCACCAAACGCCAACTCCTCACCTACCTCATCAAACACGTACTCCGATGACCCCGCGCTACAACACCCATTTCCACGAACCGGAGACCGTCGCCTGGCTCCACAAAATGCGCCAAGACCCCACCTGGGGCGCCACGCGCTTCAAATTCCTGGCCTCCAACCTGTTTGAGCACTTTCAAACCAACGTCGTCCAACTGCCCATTGAGGACTACGACTGGGTGGAATGGCTCCCCTACGTGCGGGAGGAAGCGGACCGACTCCCCCTGCTGACCCACAGCCAGTGGGGCGTCTACGGCAATCCCCAAAAGGTCCCGGGCCTCCTCTCCCCCGGCAAACGCTTGGCCCTCCTCGCCCGCAGCGACTTCACCGGCGTCGTCTACGGCGTCACCATCTACTCCATTTCCCCCGATATCCCGCCCCAATTCCCCTCCAAGGAGCTGACCAAACACCTCATTCCCCTTGCGGAATTTCGGGGGTGACCCCGCCCAAGAGTGGGCAGATTTTCATTTAAAATTGTGGTTTTTACCGATGTATTCAACAAATCCCTGTGTGCACAATGCCGCCGGCCCTTCGGGGTCGGCGGCCCACTCAAAAACCCTACCTCCTTTTGTATTCCCCCCGTAATTCTAAAACAATGAAAAGGATAATTTTTTGATTTTTGGGGTAATGAAAACAAGCCTATTCAATGAGGGCCAGATTATCAAGACCATAAAGGAGCATGAGGGAGGCCGCAAGGCCGAGGACATCGTGAGGGTTCTTGGGATCAATCAAGGGACCTTTTACAAATGGAAGCAGACGCAGCCGGCTAAGATTCTTTAGCGACAAAACGTCGTATAGCCCCCAGACTGTGGGCTTTAGTAAAGCGCTTTGTTAAAAAAAAGGGACTGACTTCATTGGTTGCCTTTTGAAAATTAAGTACCTTTTGTGGATGTTGACCAAGCCCTCATCAACCCTTGAAAGCGCGCTCTGCCCGAGCAAAGTACTTGGTTCTGAGGCCAATCATGGGGAGTATCCATTGAGGTTCAAGAATTGGCTCGTTCAAAAACGCTCCAGCCCCAATAACATCAAAACGTATACTTCTGCGCTCGATGTAGAGAAGTTTATGCTTTGTGGCATTGTCAATGCAGGCTTAAGTCATGGGTATCAAAACCAAATGGTCAATGCGGTACGTCTTTTTTTTAAAGCCATTGTAAAGTCAGAGATTAATCCAGCAACTATTGAGCGTCCTCGAAGGGAGTACGTGCTACCCAACGTTTTGAGTAAAAGCGAGGTTAAGAAAATACTTGAATCGTTGCGGAAACAAAAGCACCGATGCATGCTCAGTTTGATTTATGCCTGTGGCCTACGGCGGGGTGAGCTGCTTAATCTCAAACCGGATGATGTTGATTCCAAAAGAAATCTTCTAAAAATACGCTTGGCAAAGGGGGGTAGAGATAGAATGGTGCCCTTGACTCCCAAAATTCTCACCATGCTCAGGGACTACTATCGGGTCTATCGTCCAAAAGTTTGGTTGTTTGAGGGTCAAATCGCGGGCATGCCCTATGGTGAGCGCAGTATTCAAAGTGTACTTAAGCAAGCAATTAAAGCCAGTGGTATTAAAAAGCCGGTCGCATTGCATTGGTTGCGGCACTCGTATGCTACGCACCTGCTTGAATCAGGTACGGACCTGCAATACATTCAAACGCTTCTTGGTCACAAGAGCAGTAAAACGACTGAGATTTACACCCACGTTAGCGAACACAGTATTCAAAAAAATAAGAAGTCCCTTCGATGATCTCTGATGCATCCTCCAAAATAATACGCAACAAACATGCGTCTATTCACACACTGTTGGCTATAATGGGTAGTGAAGGAGCGTGTATAAGCGAGTTAGGTGTAACATTAAAAATGAAATCATGCTAAGAATAAAGATTGATTTAATCGAAAATAGAGGATTAAATAATCCACTAAATTACAACGATGCCTTAAATGATAATCAGTTATTCTTAACTGAGATGAATAATCAAGGGCTGGGAAATAATGGTATAGCTCACTTGCCAGAAAATCCACCTTTTGAATTTCATCCTTACAAATCTACTCTTCAATTACAAAATTTTGATAAATATATAATTGGCACTTTCCCTCCAATAAGTTATGTCTATGACTTAATACCTTCATTATGTAGAATAAATCAGCCCCTTATAGGTAATGGCAGAAAAATCCCAAAACCAGGATTTCCATTTTTTCACGGCAATAAAAAATTAATGTGGGACTATTTACTTACTCATGAAGAGTTAGAAGAAATCCCAAATAACAGAGAATTAATTCGAACCTTCCTTATTGAAAAGTTAAATCAAATGGCTATAAACTATTCTGATATTATTGATGGCACACAAAGAGAATTAGTCGAAATTAGATATAAAGGCAGTGACTACTTATTAAAAAATATTACAATAAATAAAGAACTGATATCTCATATATTATCAAACAAATTTGCTAAATATTTACTATTTAATACAGCAAGCATATATGGTGTTGGTGGAATGCAATTCGAAGAGAATGGTCTAATTGACTTAAATTCTGATGCAAAAGCTTTTGACTTGTTTCTGAGAAGTCTTCAAGAATTTGGATATGAAATCGAAATCAGGATGAACGATCCAGAAAATTTAGCATTCCCTTGGACTCCAATCTCAAATTTAAATTTCGAACAGAAGTCTACCAAAATAGCATTCGAACTAAGAATAATGAATCCTCTAGGGAATACATTAAATATTTTTAATGACTTTGAACCAGGTGCTGCAAGGGAATTTATTGTTGTTACTCCTTTTAGCCCTGCAAGCGCTCAAAGAATAAACTTATTGGCAGGAAATCCTATTGTTGCGAATTACTTAGCAAACAATCAGCAAGAGGATACAAGGCAAATGCTATACAGAATCTATCAGGATTTTCGTAACAATAACTGGAATGATTTATTCAATTACAACGCTTAGAAATAAAATGCTACACCTAACAGCGTGCAAGCGCCATAACCCTGCCGCAGGCGCAACACAGGGTTACGATCGCCTGCACGCAAAACGTTGGCAGCAAATGTATTAAGACAGCGACATGACAAACAAACGAGTAACAGAAACAGAAAAAAGTAAACCATTTTGACAGGTGATCAAATACATAGAAACGATATTACAAACGGACAACGAGTAAGCCGACACACATTGCCGACTCAATGTTTTTTTATTCCCCACCGCACTTTCTTAAAAACAATTTTAGTCAGCCACAAGTGGCACATTTGGTTTTGCCCCGACATACAAAGCCGCCCTTCAGCAAAACCAAAAGAACCACTTTTTCCCAACCCGCACATACTTAATTTATCTCGATAAATGAGATATATTTACCAATAATGATTACTTTTGACGACCAATATAATTTTGGATATGAACAGAATTAAAGAAGTACTTGATAGAAAAGGAATTAAGCAAACATGGTTAGCAGAGCAATTGGGCAAAAGCTATAACATGGTAAATAGTTATGTGCAAAACCGCCAACAACCAAGGCTTGAAATACTGAATGATATAGCAAAAATTTTAGATGTGGATGTAGTTGACCTAATTGTATCAAGTAAAAAGAAATGAAAAAGAAAAAAGACACATATACATTTATAGATTTATTTGCAGGTTGTGGCGGTTTGACTGAAGGCTTTTACAGACAAGGCTTCAAGGCATTGACACATGTTGAATATGACCATTATGCATGCAAAAGTCTACGCACAAGAATGAAGTATTACGGTTATCCTGAAAATAAAATAAGTGTGCTTGAAAAAGACATCACTAATGACGACATACTTGATTGCATAGAAAATGAAATAAAAAATGAAACTGTTGACTTACTTATTGGAGGCCCTCCGTGTCAAGCCTATTCTTCATTAGGACGAGCAAAAGACGAAAACGGTATGCAAACTGATCCCCGAAACTTTTTGTTTGAGAGTTACGAAAGAATATTAACCCATTTCAAACCAAAGATTTTTGTGTTTGAAAATGTAACAGGATTACTAACAGCAAAATTGGGCAATCAAAAAATTTTAGACATAATTTTAAATAAACTAGGCCTGCAATATAATCTTATAGCAAATCCAAACGATATGGTTTTAAATTCTTGCGATTATGGTGTGCCACAAGTTCGCAAGCGGATAATTTTAATTGGTGTGCGTAAAGACATTGAACTAGATCCAAAAGACATTTACAACGGAATTATTAAAACACATTATAGTCCCGAATCTTCTGACAAGGAAAAAGCAAACAAGAAAAAATTTGTAACTGTAAAGGATGCAATTTCTGATTTACCTTTTTTGCATGCGGGACTAGGAGAAAAAAAAATAGAACACAAGATTAAAAAATGGAACGAGTTTTTGGAAACCATAAGAACTAGAGATGATAATACAATTTTAGACCATGTTGCGAGAAATCACAATGATGCTGACAAAAAAAGGTATCAATTAATGAGTAAAAACAAATGGACTTTCCAAGAATTGTTAGAAAAAAGGCCTGACTTAAATCACATCAAACAAAGAGTGTTTGACAACAGCTATGTTGTTCAATTTTGGGATATGCCAGCAAGAACTATTATTGCCCATTTGTACAAGGATGGCAATCAATTTATACACCCTGACAGCAACCAAGAAAGAACATTAACACCAAGAGAAGCTGCAAGATTGCAGTCTTTCCCTGATGATTTTGTTTTTGAAGGGTCAAAAACACAACAGTATAAACAAATTGGGAATGCAGTTCCGCCATTGATGGCAGAAGCGATTGCAAAAAGTATTAAAAAAGCCCTTCTAGAATTGTAAATATGTTTCAAAATATAAGTACACTAAAAACAAAACAAAAAAGCTTTTTCATAGAAAAAGTAAATCTATTCGTCAAACTGGTGAATGCTTTTGCTTTGAAAAACAAATTGACAATATCTACAACTGAATGCGAAATTTCTGAGAAAACAATTGAAAGACTAAAAGAACTTGAAATTTTTTACACTGGTTCAATAGAAGAACAAAGATTGTTACATAATTTATTAAAGAATCCTCTTTACAGCGAATTTTTATCAGCGATAAATTTCAACCATAAACACAAAAGAGAAATTGGACATTTGCTTGACAATTTAGACCCAAGCAAAAGAAAAGCGTTGCAAATAAAAGCAGAGAAAAGCAACAAGCCAAGAACGATAGATTTTTTCTGTGGAGCAGGTGGTTTAAGTTTAGGTTTTGGGCTGGAAGGTTATCAAATAGACCTTGCAAATGATTATGACGAGGTTTGCATAGAAACTTTTAAATTCAATCACCCTGAAGTGAAAGAAGATAGAATAATATTCGCAGACATACGTGAAATTGTTAATGATATTGAACTCTACATTCATAACGATATTGATGTTGTAACTGGAGGTCCACCTTGTCAGGGATTTAGTTCAGCAAATCAACAACGTATTATTGACGACCCTCGAAACGAACTTTACAAATACTTCATCAAAGCAATTGAAAAAATTGCACCAAAGTTTGTTGTAATGGAAAATGTAAGAGGAATGTTGCCCTATGCTCAACAAATCATAGAAGATTACAACAACATAAAAATAAAAAAAGGAAAAAAAACATATACCTATAAAACAGATTGTAAGGTTTTAGTTTCTGACAATTTCGGTGTTGCTCAAAAAAGGGAACGTTTAATTTTTATCGGGATTCGCGAAGATGTATTGATAAGTAAAAACATCACTCCTTCACAAATATTTCAGGAAATTGAAATTGATTGCAAAAAAACAAAAAAACATTTGCTCAAAGATGCATTAGCACATATTAAAAAGCTTGAAGCACCGAGAGAAAAAAATATGACCGAAGTTGATGATGAAAAAACGGGTAAGAAAGTTGACGTAAATCCGTTTAACGGAAACGAAAATTCGTATTTAAAATTGATTAATCAAAACAGAAAAATAGATTTCGTATTCAATCACAAAGCTCGTTATACGAATGATATTAATTACGAAATATATAAGACTCTGAATCAAGGTGAAGACGGAACAAGTGAAAAAGTAAAACACATTATGCCATACTTGCACCGTAATCACATTTTCAAAGACAAGTATTTCAAACTTGTTGAAGACAAACCTTCACGTACAATTACTGCACATTTAAAAATGGATTGTCATTCTCACATTCATCCAAAACAAGTCAGAAGTATCACACCGCGAGAAGCTGCAAGAATTCAATCATTTCCAGATGATTATTTATTTCTTGGGGCCTATTTAAAAACCTACATGCAAATTGGCAACGCTGTTCCGCCAGTAATGGCGAGAGGTATTGCCAAAGTGATTAAAAAATATATTGATTAACAATGAAAATTCAACAATTTATAAAGTCATTAAATGATACCGAATTAGGTAAAAAAGGAACACATGAATTTTATGTTCTTATTCCAGTAGATGCCACATCAAGAAAAGATATTTTTCTTGAAACCCCTTCTCCTCGTTTTAAAGACCTAAAAACAGGAAATAATTATGATAATATAAATATTACAACACCTGGAAACGAATTAAGAGTCAATGGTCTCGGTCAATATTGGAGAGATAATAATGTAAATGCAGGTGACGAAATAATTTTTGAAAAACATGATAAAGGAGACAATGTTGAATATTATATGAATATTAGAACTAGACAAAATATTGTTGTTTTTCAGTGTAATAAAAAAGGGTTTGAAATTTTGAACATAGAAAGGTTGGTTATTCCGTCACAAAAAGCTATTACATTTAATGAGGTTGAGTATAACAAAAGAGTCGGAAAACTTAAAATTGAATTTAAATCAAGAGAAAAGAAAAAAAAGAACTCAAAAGAACCTTCTGATTTTTACAACATTTTCTTTGAAGAAGTTAATTTATTAGATCAATACAAGCATGATGAATTTATTGAACTATCCAATTCCCAAACAAATAAAATTTTAAAAAAAGTTGTTGTGTGGCAAGAATATTCAATTAAACTATGATTAGTAACAGATGAAACAAAAGGACAGAGAAATACTTAAGAAAACCTTTAGTCAGATTTCAAAACTGACTTATTCAGAACTAAAATACCAATTCAATAAAGAATATGAGGAAAAACTTAAAATTGATACTAAATACTCCCATGATCTTAATGTTGAAGGTAGATTAGAAAGAGAAGAATATATAACCAATCTAGATGCGAGTCAATTAAAGTCTTTTAAATCTGTTGTTAAGGCAATACAAGACAATTATTTATTCACAAAGGATGATATTGATAGGTTGAATAATTTTACATCAAGGTTAAACTATTTACTCAAATCTACCTCACCTCATAACAGAGGAATGGCAGATCAAATGAATAATATTAAACACGGTGCTAAGGTTAACCCAAATTCGCCCACATTTACCCTTAAATCAAACTCCAATGAACTGACAAATAGCACAACTAAAAGTGCTGAATTAGAAATCCATAAGTTTTTTAATGACTGTGTAAAATCAAATACCTGGGCAGATTATAAATCGAATTCTGAATTAGATTCCAGCTTTTTTGATAAATCTTTCGAATGGAAATTAGTTTATGTCTTCTCGAATATAAAAAATTGTCAGAATAAGACTAGTTATCCTCTTTATTACCCTGCTTGGCAAATTACTGCTCAATGGTGTTTTGATGTTGAAAATGGAAACTATGATGCCTTTTGCAATTATTATAGAAATATAGATTTTCTTGATGAACCAAAGTTACTTCATTTTAGTTGCTACAATTATTTGTTAAGATTAGCACTGCGCAATAATAAAAGTTATAAGGAGCTTATCGATTCCAAAGAAGAGAAAGAAAAACAAAAAATTATTAAAGAATTAAGAGAAGATGAGGATGATGAACTAAGTTCAAAAGTAGAAACTAACGAAAACAATAACGAAATGGCTTCAAACAATAAGTATTACTTACTAGCAATAAATCAGTTGTCTAGAGTATTTTCAATTGCACAAGCTGGAATAGAATTTGATTTTACACTTTCCACGAGTGAATCATCTTTGTCTGACTCAACCATATCAGAAAATGACATCTTACTAGTTTCTATTGATGATAAGGTATATTACCAGTTTAAAGTAATTGATAATACAAGAGAAGAAATTAGGCTGAAAAAAGTATTTGAAATTGAAAAAACTATCGGCTATACTATTGATGAGGAGGGTGTTGTAATTGAAATCAACAAAAAGGTTTTTGATTCCATTTGTTCTCAATTATTTGATCACTTGGTGCATAAGGATGACTCTTCCGTGGAAATCCCAATTGAACCTACTATATATGTTAAAGAAAAATATACGGGTCGTTTTGTCTTTCAAGTATTGACCTATTTAGATGAATTGGATAAACTGAATAGTATCAAACCCTTATTTAAGGTCAACTCCGAACCAATTTATACTTCAATTAAGACTGATGAAGTTAGTTTGACATCAGTTTTTAAAACTTCTGAGAATAAATTATCAAAGGAAGAGTTAACATTTAACGATGGTAAGCCAAGATTTTTTGAAGATGTAATTTTCAATTGGGAAGACAAAAACTACTATCTTTCAACAGAATGGACAAGTGGAAAAAATAGTAGATTAGACTTAGATAATTTCAAAACAATTATAGAAAAATATTATCCTGATTATATGATTTATGAAAACAATGGATATTACCTCTTCGCTGATAAAATACCAGCTAAACGAAAAAGAGATCAAGTAAAATTTAATATTTCTAGTTTTCATGATTCATGTAAAAATTCAGGTCTAATTTTTTCTCTACCTCTTATTCAACGATTTGTTGCCTCCTTGTGCACCAAACCATTTGTAATTTGTAGCGGCCTTTCAGGTTCTGGTAAGACAAAATTAGCACAAGCATTCGCACAATGGATTTGCTATAAGGAAGTAGATGGCGAAAAGAACGAACAATATTGTATTGTTCCCGTTGGTGCTGATTGGACTAATCGTGAACCACTATTAGGTTATCCAAATGCATTAGATAAAGAAGAATATGTACGCCCTGAAAATGGCGTTTTAGATTTGATGATTAGAGCAAAACAAAATGTTGAAAATCAAGATGAGCCAACAAAACCATACTTCTTGATATTAGATGAGATGAATTTAAGTCACGTTGAACGTTATTTTGCTGATTTTTTAAGCACTATGGA
>CAZDDX010000006.1:0-90862 GCA_964504345.1 uncultured Owenweeksia sp.
TGGGGGCGCTGTTGCTCGGTGGAGCTGGCGGAAGAAGAGGGATTCGAACCCCCGGACCTGTTACAGTCAACGGTTTTCAAGACCGCCGCGATCGACCACTCTGCCATTCTTCCGGGGCAAAGATACGCGCGCTATCTTCGTATGCAATGAAGAAGACAAAATTTTCGCGTGCTGTGCGCGGTGCAACGGCCTTGCTTTTTTGGGCAATCGGCGGAATATCTGCGGTTTGGGCGCAGGAAAAACTGCCTGTGGTTTCGGTGCAGGCCTACGACTTTAAACTGCCGGACCAACGTCGGTACGTGGAATTTCACTTCTCCTGCCTGGCGCAAAAGGCGGTGGACGCCACCGTACTGCTCTTTCGCACGGACGGTCGGGCAGACAGTTTGGCGTACGCAGACCGCCTGCTGCTGGTTCCCCCCACCACCTCCGGGCAACCCGTACCCTTCGTACAAAAATTGAGCATTGCCGCAGACACCGGAAACTACCGGGTGTCGTTTCAGTTCCGGACCGACGGCGACACGTCCAAGCCCTTGGAAATCAGTGGACCCGTTCGGGTAGAGCCCAACCGAACCGCCCAAGCCTTCTTGGCCCAAAGTTTGGGCGCCAGCACCCCCGGCGACGCCTTTGGCCGCTACGGGTACCAGGCCGTTCCGTTGCTCAGTTGGGGCACCCCCACCCTCTACGAAGACGCTCAGAAAGTCTCGGTGTACGCGGAATCCTACGGGTGGAAAAAAGGCGAACGCGGTCTGGTAACACTGGTTTTGCGGGACACCCAACGCAAACGCGACCTGCCGGAATTCAGCACCCAGCGCAAATTCAGCCAAACGGAAAACAGCGACGTGGTGGCTCAGGCCCTGCAGTTGAGCACGAGCAACCTGCCCACCGGGCTGTACAGCGCGCGGGTGGCCTTTGTGGCGTCGGACGGCACCGAACGCAGCTCCGTAGACCTCCCCTTTTACCGCATTGCGCCGGTGGACAGCAGCACCACCATCGCCGCGGGAACCGTGCGTAATCCCTTGTGGTGGAACGAGTTGGGCACCCAAGGCGCCGCTTGGTGGATTTCCGCCCACTACCCCATTGCCGACGGTGCCCAGCGCAGGCAGCTGGAATCCCTCCTGCTCCAAAAGAACGACACCCTCCTGGCCTCCTGGATCGAAGGATTTTGGGAACGTCGGGCACCCCTGGAACCCCAAGCGGGCTTTGCCTTCTACCGGGACCGCGTGGTGGAGGTGGAGCGCGAATACGCCACCCAGGCCCTGCCCGGATTCGCCACGGACCGCGGCCGCATCTACCTGCAGTACGGCCCCCCCACCCTCACGGAAAAACGTCCGTTTGAAACCGACGCCTACCCCTACGAAATGTGGCAGTACAACGTATTGGAAAGCCCCAACGCTCCGTACCAAATCAACCGCATTTTTGTATTTGCCAACCTGACCGTGGGTACCAAGGCCTACGAGCTGCTCCACTCCACCGCCTTGGGCGAAATCAGCAACCCGCGGTGGCAGATTGTGCTGCAAAAGCGCTCCTACTTCACCAACGACCCGGACGAAACCGGGCGAAACAATCGGGTGAATTTTGGCTCCCGCATTGGCGACAACATTTTCATGGGCAATGGCAGTGGCGGGCGCTGAGCTCGTTGAGCGCGCGGCGGACTCCGGCGCTGATGCAGCCACTGCCTCTGTTGCGGGCACTGCCGCAACGCGCCCCGTGCGCCACGCCGTGGTGATCCTGAACTGGAACGGCCGCGCCTGGTTGGAGCGGTTCCTGGGCGCAGTTGAAGCCACCACCCCGGAAACCGTGGCCCTGGTGGTGGCAGACAACGGTTCCACCGACGATTCCGCTGCCTACGTGGCGGCGCACCACCCGCGCGTGCACTTTTTGGCCATGGACCAAAACCGCGGGTACGCCGGCGGGTACAACACCGCCCTGCGCCACTTGCGCGCCCAGTGGCCGGAACTGGACCTCGCCGTCTTGATGAATTCAGACATTGAGCCCCTGCCCCTGTGGTGGCCGCCGTTGGAGGCCGCCTTTGCCGCCAACCCGCGCCTGGGGGCCGCGCAACCGGTGCTGCGGAGCCACGCGGAGCCGGATCGCTTTGAATACGCGGGCGGCGCCGGCGGCTGCATGGACTTCCTGGCCTACCCGTATGCCTACGGCCGGGTATTTGATTCCTGCGAAGTGGATTCCGGTCAGTACCGCGAACCGGCCATTCGTCCGGTCTTTTGGGCTTCGGGCGCCTGTTTGGTGGTGCGCACGTCCGCCTTTGAGGCGGCCGGACGCCTGGACGAGTCCTTGTTTGCGCACATGGAGGAAATCGACCTCTGCTGGCGCATGCACCGCGCGGGCTGGGACGTGGCGTGCGTCAACGCCAGCACCGTGCTCCACGTGGGCGGCGGCACCCTCAATGCCCTCCATCCGCGCAAAACCTTTTTGAATTTCCGCAACAACCTGTTTGTGGCCGTGCGCAACCTTCCGCCGCACACCGCCCTTCCCTTGGTTATGGCCCGTTTGGTGCTCGACGGCCTCGCCGGCATCCGCTTTTTGCTGCAGCGCAAGCCGGAACACACCTGGGCCATTGTGCGCGCGCATTTTGCCTTTTACGGGCGGCTGCACCGCGCCGTACTGGCTCCGGATCCTTTTCCGCGCGGCTGGCCCTCCGTGGGCGTTTACCGCGGCAGCCTGGTGTGGCGGGCCTTGGTGCGCAAGAAAACCACCGCTCCACCCTTGTAGGGCCCCATCATTTTTACTTTTTTCGACGCCCCGTTGCGGACCACGGATGGAAGTTTTCCAGGGTCTGGCGCAGGTGCTTGTCCTCCAAATGGGCGTAAATCTCCGTGGTGGTGATGCTTTCGTGGCCCAACAACAGCTGAACCGCCCGCAAATCAGCCCCATTCTGAACCAACGCCGTGGCAAAGCTGTGGCGCAAGGTGTGCGGCCCCAACGTCTTCCGAATGCCGGCCTTGGCCGCCAAATCCCGCAACACCAAAAACACCATCACCCGGCTCAGTTTGCCGCCGCGGATGTTCAGGAAAACATGGTCCTCGGACCCCTTGGATGGCTGTTGGTGCACCCGAACTTGGTGGACGTACCGGTCGATGGCGCGTGCCGCAACGTCCGTCAGCGGAACCAGTCGTTCCTTATTGCCCTTGCCCAAAACCCGAAGCAAACCGTCGTCCGGATGCACGTCCCGCAGGCGCAACCCCACCAATTCGCTGACGCGCAAACCGGAGCCAAAGAGCGTCTCCAGGAGGGCTAAATTGCGCTCGCCGGTGGACGAACTGCGGTCAATGGCTGCGGCCATGCGGTCCACTTCCTCGGTGGTGAGGTACACGGGGAGCTTTTGGGGCAAGCGCGGGGCGCGGATGCCCTCCGTGGGGTCGTCCGTACGGAGTCCTTCCAACTGGATGTAGCGGTAAAATTGCCGCATGGACGATCGGTAGCGGGCCTGAGTTCTTGCGCTTTTGCCGGCGCGCGCACACGCCTCCACAGCCGCCCGCAGGTGCTCCGGAGTGGCCGTCAACGGAGACCAGCCCTGCTCTTGAGCTTCCCGCGCCAGCAGCTCCAAATCCGTTCGGTACGCCGCTACCGTGTTGGGACTGGCTCCGCGCTCCAGGCGCAGAAAAACCGTAAATCCTTTGATGCCGCTGGCCCAATCCATCACTCAAAGGTAATGGCTACCTTTGTGCCGTGCAGAACGTCTACCTCCTCCAAGGCATCAATTTAATTCGTGTTGGCAAGCGGGAACCCGTAGTATACGGCAATACCTCTTGGTCCGACGCCCGTCTGCAATTGCAGCACTGGCTGGAGCTCCACTGGCCGGGCGTTGCACTGGTGGACTGCACCACCACCTCCGAACAAGAAGCGGTGGAGTTCCTCCACCGGATGGCCGACGATCCCCGCGCAGTAGGCGGCCTGATCAATCCCGGCGCCTGGACCCACACCAGTTTGGCCCTGCGCGATGCAGCAGCCGGCGTGGGCTCCCCGTTGGTGGAAGTGCACCTGAGCCACACCTACGCCCGCGAATCCTACCGAAAAAGTTCGTTGGTGGCCTCCGAATGCGTGGGCACCGTCAGCGGTTTTGGCTGGCTCGGCTACACCCTGGGCTTTCAGGCGCTACTGGCACAACAACCCGCCTGACCAACCGCGGCCACAAAAAAGGCGCATCTGCGTCCAAAACGCAGCCCCTTTCCGGCACCGCCCCAGTAAAAAAAAAAACCAAATCAGGCCCGCGACGGCGTGCGCAGCGCTTCCCAACCCGCGCGCAAGAATCCTTTACCGTAGCCCGTGTGCATGACCACGGCCGCGACCGGAGCCAACAGGCCCACCTTCCAGCCCTGCCGGGACGCGTCCAGCGCAATCAGCAGCAGGTAGCTCAGGAGGCCGGCGGCCGGAATCCACTGGCCCAACGCCGCAAAGACGGCCGCCATCGGCAAGCTCAAAGTGAACACCGCGGGAAAAGCGTGGGTGGCCTTTAACTGCCCGGGATGGCGTTGCGCCAGGGCAATGCGCGCCGCGCCAAACCGCGTAACCTGGCGGTGAAACTGGCCCAGCGTGGCCCGACGCTTGTGCAGCACGGGGATTTCTGGAATCAGGCCTACTCGGTACCCCGCTTCCACGGCGCGCATGCTCAGTTCTATATCTTCCCCGCAGCGAAAACCTTCGTCGTAGCCGTTTAGGGCGCGAAAAACAGTGGCCTTGAAGCCCATGTTGAAGCCGCGGGGGTAAAACCGGTCCGTGCTTTGGGCGCCGCCGCGGATGCCGCCCGTGGTGTAGACGGAGGTCATGGCGTAGCTGATGGCCTTTTGCAGCGGGGAGAATGTGGGCGCGGCGGCGTCGGGGCCGCCAAAGGCGTCCCAATCCTGCGCCGCCAAGGCCGCGTCCAACGCGTTCAAGTGGTTTTCCGGAATCAGGCAGTCGGAATCAAAAAACAACAGGTAGGTGCCGCGCGCGGCCTCGGCCGCGCGATTGCGGGCGTCGCTCACGGGCAAACCCTTTTCGTAGAGCACTGCGGTGGGCATCTTCATTTGGGCCAACACGGAGGCCAAGGCCGGCCGCAGCGAATCGTCTGGGGTACCGTCGGCCAGGATGACTTCCATGTGCTCCACCGGGTAGCTCAGGCGGTTGAGGGATTCCAGGAATTCCACCACCTCGTCCGGCCTCCCGAAGGTGGGCGAAATCAAACTGTACCGCACGGATCAGTCGTTTTCCGGCCAGCGCACGGTGGCGCCCACGGGGTAGCGGGGACCGCGCGACGAACTGCGCAGGATGAGTTCCGACAACAAGCCGGTGAGAAACAACAGCATGCCCAACACCAAGGTGGTGAGGGAAATGTAAAACCAGGGATCGTCCGCAATCAAGCCCGGACGCAAACCGGCCTTGAGGGCCAGCAACTTGGAGGCGCCTAAATACACCAGTGCGCCAAAGCTCACCACCAGCATGAGCACGCCGCCCATACCAAAAAAGTGCATGGGGCGTCGGCTGAACTTGGTGACCACGGTGAGGGTGAGCAAGTCCAAAAATCCGTTCACAAAGCGCTCCAAACCGAATTTGGTGGATCCGTACTTGCGAGCGCGGTGCTCCACCACTTTTTCGCCGATGCGCGCAAATCCGGCGTTCTTGGCCAAGACGGGGATGTAGCGGTGCATCTCGCCTTGCACCTCCACGGCCTTGACCACCTCGTTGCGGTAGGCCTTGAGGCCGCAGTTGAAGTCGTTCAGCTCAATGCCGCTCATTTTACGCGTGGCCCAGTTGAACAACTTGGTGGGCAGCGTCTTGGTCAAGGGATCGTACCGCTTTTTTTTCCAGCCGGACACCACGTCAAAACCGTCCTTGCGGATCAGGTCCACCAAGGCCGGGATTTCGTCCGGAGAATCTTGTAAATCAGCGTCCAGGGTGATGACCACCTCCCCTTGAGCGGCTTGAAAGCCCATGTGGAGTGCCGCGGATTTTCCTTGGTTGCGTCGGAAGGATAGCCCTTTGACGGAGGCGTGTGCGGCCGCCAATTCCTGAATGACTTCCCAGGAGCGATCCGACGACCCGTCGTTCACCAACAAGATTTCGTAGTTCAAGCCGTGGGCCGTGCAGACACGATCGATCCACGCCACCAACTCGGGCAGGGATTCGTCCTCGTTGTAGAGGGGTACGACGCAGGAAAGGTCAAGCTTCATCCGACGGGGCAAACAGGGGCTTATTCTTTTTGAAGATGGCGGCAAAGATCGCCCCCAACAACACATGCACCAACAAAGAACCAAAGAAGGACATCAGCAAACGCAAGGGGCTGAACGGATCCTCGCCTTTTTGCTGCTCCATGCGCGCCAAGGCCTTGTCAACGTCTTCCTGGGGGGCGCCCATGGACTCCATCATTTCCACTGCTTTTTCCTGGGCCATGACCTGAACCTGCTCGCTCAAAGTGGGATCAATGACCTTGTACAGCAGCGCATTGAAGGCCGTCGTGACCAAGACCAATCCCAGGGCAGCGCCCAACCAAACGCCCCACAAATCGCGGAATTCCGCGTAGCCACCGGCAGCTTTTCGCGTTTGCACGAGGGCCCAAATGAAAACACCCCCATTTAGGGCAATCAGGCCCAATCCCAACCACAAGCTCACCAACAATTGAGTGTTGAGCGCATAAACCAGACCGTAAATAGCGGCGTTCAGCAATCCCAAGGGCAAACCCCATTGGGTGAATGCTTTTTTGGCGGTAGTCATTCCGTTGTTTTCCATTTTCGTGGGTGTTTTTTCTGTTTTTTGATGCTTTAGCTGATGCTTTTTCTCTTTTAATGCCCGATTTCCGAAAATTTATCGGTTTACTCCTTACGGCACCACCACCTTTACGCTGCCGCTCCAACCGGTTGCTTGAACGGTGTACAGCCCTGTGGGCAGGGGGGCGCTGGTCCAAGAAGCTTCCGGTCCGTCGGCACGAACGGTTCCGTTGGCCACCTGTTGCCCCAACACGTTGTATACGCGCACAGCGGTTCCGGGCTGCAACTGGGTTACCGTGAGCCGGCGTTGGTTCACGTACCAACCGATTTGGCTCTTGAGCTGCTCGGTCTGCCCCACCGCCAAACGTCCGCGGATGGGAATTTCCAGATTGCCCACGGCCGGCTCGTTGGTTAGGACGGTCAAATCTTCGCCGGAAAAATCCACCCCGGCGGGGTACGCCACCACCACTTCCGCTACTTCACCCGGCTGCAAGGCGCCGGGGCTGCCGCCTTTGGCGAAAGACAAGGCGCTGTGGCTCAGGCTCCATCCCAACACGGTAAACACAACATTTCCGGTGTTTGCCACCGCAAACCGACGGTACCGCACGGAGCTGTTGGTGGGCGAAAATTCCAACCGCAGGGTGTCTTCCGTCACGGCAGCGCTCAACACCAGGGTTTTGTAGGTGGAGCCAATCAAGTTGGTGATGCGGTCGTTGAATTGGGGGTAATCCACAAACGGATTGCGGTTGCCTTGAAGCGAATAAATGGCGTTGTTGCGGGCTTGGTCCTTGGCGATGGGTGGAAACTGCTCGTGCCATTGGCGCAGCAAAGCTTCCTGCGGAGCCACAAAATTGGCGTAGTCCTGGTGGCGCACCACAAAGAACATCAGGGCGCGGGCGGCGTTGCCCTTGTGGGCGTCGCGCGGTTCAAACACGCCGTTGCCCTTTTTGCTGCCGCCCACCTGCCAGGTAGGGGTTCCGGTGACCACCCCAAACGGCAAATTGCTGCGGTAGGTGTTGGCGGTTTCGTCGGTGGGAAACAAGTGGTGCAGATCGGACTGCATGGGGTTAGCGGAACTGAAAAAGCTCTGCGGAAACGTGTGCTCGCAGTTGAAGTTGTTGGACACCGCTCCGGCGCGGGTGTTGAACGTAGCGATGCGTCCGGTGTAAATGCATTCCACTTGACCGGCCACGTTGTCTATGGTGCCGTACATGTGGTCCCGCGCAGTGTTGTAGCCCAAGGAAAGGGCGTTGGCGGTAGTGATGTTCTTCAGCGCGGTGCGCAGGGGCCCCTCCTCCAGGTTTTCCGTGGCGTTGTAGTAGGCTTTGCTGTAGCGTCCTTGGTACACGGCGTTCAGAACCACCGGGCCCGACGGATGATTCGTGGGAATAAATATGGGCGTGCGGTTGATCAGGTTGTGCACCGTGCGCGCCGCTACCCAAATGGGAGCACTGTCGCCCGGAGCTACGGCCGTTTGCGGCACGTACACACGCACCACGGTGTCTCCGTAGAAAGGAAACCGACGCGGCTGTCCCAAAACCACCGGTACCGCCGAGCGGTTGACGTAGTAAACGGGAACCGAATCCGGCTGGTTCTCCAGGACCACCCAGTTGGCCGGTCCCAAGGAACCGGTGCCCGGAATGGACTGAGCGCAAACGGAGTAGGATCCTCCAAAGGAAACCGCAGCCATCAAAAGGAGCGCCAGGGTGCTGAGGACGGTTGCCCCGCAGGCGCACGAGCGGCACGAATCGGACGGGGTCGATAAACGTTTGTTTTTCACAGAACGAAAGTAACCCATATCTTTGCACCGGGCAAGGCCATCGACCAGCTCCTCATGAATCCTCCAGGGCGGAAACGCAGCAAAGGCAGTGGGTTGTAGCGGTGTGGTGGTTCTTGCCTTTTTTTGTGCCCTAAAGTTTCGTGGGCAAAAGGGGGCTTTGGAAAGGAACCGTCGGGTTAAATTAAAAAAGTACCTTTGCACTGCCGCACGGCGCGGCACTGTTAAAACCCCCATTGCCCCATGAAATTTTTCATCGACACCGCCAATCTGGACGACATCCGCGAAGCTCAAGACCTCGGCATTCTGGACGGCGTTACCACCAACCCTTCGCTCATGGCGAAAGAAGGAATCGCCGGTCACGACAACGTGATGAAGCACTACAAGGCCATCTGCGATTTGGTGGACGGTGACGTGAGTGCGGAGGTAATCAGCACGGATTTTGACGGCATGGTGCGCGAGGGCGAGCTTCTGGCGCAGCTGGACGAGAAAATTGTGGTAAAAATCCCCATGATCAAGGACGGCATCAAGGCCTGCGCCCACTTTTCCGCACAAGGCATCAAAACCAACATGACGTTGGTGTTCTCGCCCGGTCAGGCGCTGTTGGCCGCAAAGGCCGGCGCTACGTACGTGAGCCCCTTTGTGGGTCGATTGGACGATATTTCGTCCGACGGTTTGGAATTGATTTCAAAAATTCGCCACATCTACGACAACTACGGCTACGAAACCCAAATTTTGGCCGCGTCGGTACGGCACGCCATGCACATCATCAACTGCGCGGAGATCGGTGCAGACGTGATGACGGGTCCGTTCAGCGCCATGTTGTCTTTGCTGAAGCACCCGTTGACGGACAGCGGCTTGGCGCAGTTTTTGGCCGACCACGCCAAGGCAAACGGCGGCAAGTAAGCGTTTATCTCCCGTTTTTAGTACAAAAAGGGCCGCCCCGTTGGGGCGGCTTTTTTTGTTGGTGCACGCGCGCCGGTTCAATCGTGGGACGGAAGTTCCAACGGGGTCAGCCGTCCGAATGCGGAGGCGTGTTCGGCCGCGCGCCGCAAAGCGGCGCGGTCTATTTTGCCCTGGGCGGCACGCGGCCATTCTGCCTCTTCGCCGGTGGACTTGGGAACCCAGTGCGGGTGTTCGGTCCGCAGCTCAAGCAATGTGTTGTAAAACTCGGTCTTTTCGTGCGCCGTCAACGGTTCGGAAAGCCAAACCAGACGATCGCCCCAGTGAGGATCTGCCACCGCGGTCAGGAAGCCCCGTCCCATCAGGTGTGGAAGGCGCTGCCCCACCCAAAGTTCCACTTGTTCGGGGAATATTTTGACGCCGGCACTGTTCAGGGCACCGTCGAGCCGACCGTTCCAAACAAAGCCCGCCCCATGGGGTACCACGGCATCGGTGGTCTCCAGTGGTTCTTCTAGGCCCAAATGTGGGGCGGAAAAGGTCAAGGGCACGGGCTCCAACGGGAGGGATGCGGTTGCCGGTTGGGGCCAATGGAGGGTAACCCCGCGCACCGGGGTGTAGATCCAGCGTCCGTCTGCGGTGCAGCAATGGGGGTTGTCCGGCTCCAATTTCGCTAGGGCGATGTGGGAGGCCGTTTCCGTCATCCCAAATCCCAAGTAGGTTTGATGCGCCAAGGGGGCGATTCTTCGGGCGTCGTCCGGGGTGCAGTGGGCACCGCCCAACAGAAGGGTTTTGAACCGACTCGGCTGGTTTTTGGCACCGGCGTGCGTCGCTGCGGATTCCGCCAATGCCAGCGCCTGCTGGGGCACCAACGAGCAAAAATCCCAAGGAGCATCAGGGGTGTGCCAACCTTCCAAGGGGTTGCGCTGCACGGAAGCGAGGTCCACCGTTCCCTGCCCCACCAAGGCGCGAATGAGGACCATGGCGCCCCCAATGCGCGTGGGAGACAGCGCCAACAAACTGGTGTAGCCCGGGGCCAAGTTCAGGGTGTCCAGGGTGGCGCGGGCGCTGGCGACCAAAAGTTTTTTCGGCAGCCGAACCGTCTTGGGCGTTCCGGTGCTGCCGCTGGTGGTAAACTCCAAACGATCCGACGGTCCGTACCAAGCGCCTAAAAACGCTTGTGTTTCTAGAATCAACTGGGGGTCTGTTTGCGGGTGGATGCGCAGGTTTTCCGGCCACGGGCCGCTGCCCACCTCGGCCGGATACGGCGCGGTGTAGTGCAGTTGCTCGCCGCGCAATTCGGTCCACGGGGGCAGGTTGTTGGTGTACAATCCACCGGTTCCCAGTCCTTGAGCGCGCGCCAGAGGCGCGCGACGCGCCACGTCTTGGGCCACGGCGTTGAGCCCAATGCTCCCCTCCAGGGCGCTGGTGATCCACCACCCCATGCCCCGCGCTTCCGCACGCTCAATCCAGTCTTGGGTTCCGCGCCATCCGCCCACAAAACTGGGCTTCAGCACTATATACGGCGGGCGAACCTCGTCCAACAAATCGTTGCGCTCTTGTGGGGTGACCAAGCCAATGAGGCTTTCGTCCAAGGCCACCGGCACGGGCGAGTGCTGGCTCCAATAAGCCAAACCGGCGCGATCGCTGGCCGGCAGTGGCTGTTCAATGGAATGCACCCGAAGGTCCGCCAAGGTGCGCAAGACCTCTTCCACGTTGTGTTCGCGAAATGCCCCGTTGGCGTCTACCCGGAGTTCCACGTTTTGGCCTTGGGCGGAATGCCTAAAGTCCTGTAGCAGAGCGCGTTCCTCTTCCCAAGCTAAGGCGCCTATTTTCATTTTGACGCAGGCGTAGCCCACGCGCAACTTGTCGTCCAGTGCTTCGCTCATGGCGCAACTGGTGCCCATCCACACGAGGCCGTTGGTGGGAATTCCACGGTCTAATCGCGTCCAGGGGGTATCCCACAGATCGGACGGGTGGTGCCCGTTTCGGTTGCGGTAGGCGCTGCGCAAAACTTGCTCCGCCGCAAACTGAAGGGAAGGCCATCGGGACCACTGTGCGTAAAAAGAATCGGGCACACGGCCCTCCTGCGTCCACACTTCGTCCCACGCCTCGTCCGACCACCCGTTCATCTGCTGCACCAGCTCCTCAAGACGGTCCGCATAATCCGGACGGTCGTCAAACGAAAGGCCGCGCAGCAGGCCACACTCTCCTATTCCGCGAAAAGGCACGCCGCGGTGCTCGCCGCGAACCTCCAAGAAATGGGCTTCTTTTTGGCGCAGCACGCCCCGGGATGTGCCCGCCGGTTGCGCAAATAGGTAGGTATAGGGCCAGTGGTGTACCCGCATCAAAACAGGGGTTTGCTGCAGGAGTCGGAATCAATCAAAAGTCCAATTCCCAAGGCCAAGGCAAACAAAAACGTGGCCAAGGCCAGGGGTTTCAGCAGTTTGTCCAACGACGCGCGGTCTTGGGCCTTCCACGTGGCGGCAACGGATTCGTACAGCAACGGCACCACGGCCAGAAACAGGTAGGAACGGCTGCAGGTGGGGAGTCCGCGCAACACAAAGAACAAGGTGGACGCCACCGCCCCCACCACCAATGCGGTCTGGTACCAACGCGCGCCGCGTTCGCCCAATCGAGCCGCAACGGTGATTTTACCGGCAGCCCGGTCGGTCTCCAAATCGCGCAAATTGTTCAGGTTCAATACACCAGTGGCCAACAAGCCCACGGAGAGTCCGGGCAAGAGGATCCACGGGCTGAATTGACCGGTTTGCAGCATGAAACTGCCTTCCACGCCCACCAATCCAAAGAAGAAAAGCACAAAAAAGTCGCCCCATCCGCGATATCCGTAGGTGGCAGCACCTCCCACGTAATTGACGGCGCTCCATACGGCGGCTCCGTGCAGGGCGAAAAACACCCAACGCAAGGAACCGGTGAAGGAGGTCCAAACCAACAATCCCCCGGAGATTAGGGCCAGTGCAGCAACCAGTCGAACGGCCACCAGCATTTGCTGCGGCGCAATTCGTCCGGAAGCTACGGCGCGGAGCTCACCCGCATGCTCGTGGGTGCGGTGCGCGTCGGTGCCTTTTTTCCAATCGTAGTAGTCGTTGGCGTAATTGCTCAGGACCTGGTACAGCAGGGTGGTGAGTACGGCCAATGCCAACCGTTCCCATTGGAAATAGCCGGCATCCGCGGCCAAGCCGGTTCCCAAGGCGATGCAGGCCAAGGCCAAGGGCAAAGTGCGCAGACGTGCTGCTTTAATCCATTCCAACGGCGCAGCCATTTTCAGGGAAATTGAGGGAATTTGCTGAAGTCTGGATCGCGTTTTTCCAAAAAGGCATTTTTGCCCTCTTGCGCTTCCTCCATCAAGTAGAACATGAGGGTGGCGTCGCCGGCCAACTCCATCAAACCGCGTTGACCGTCCAGTTCTGCGTTCAAGCCCCGCTTGATCATGCGCAACGCCATGGGCGAGCGCTTCATCATGGTGCGGCACCATTCCACGGTAGTGGCTTCCAAATCGGCCAAGGGTACCACTTTGTTCACCATGCCCATGGCCTCAGCTTCCGCGGCGGTGTACTGGTTGCACAAGAACCAAATTTCGCGGGCTTTCTTCTGCCCCACGTGGCGGGCCAGGTACGAACTGCCAAATCCGGCGTCAAAACTGCCCACCTTGGGGCCGGTTTGCCCAAATCGGGCGTTCTCGGAGGCAATGGTGAGGTCGCACACCACGTGCAACACGTGGCCTCCACCAATGGCGTAGCCGTTGACCATGGCCACTACCGGCTTCGGGATTTCGCGGATGCGTTTGTGCAGGTCCAATACATTCAAGCGCGGCACGCCGTCTTCCCCAATGTACCCGCCAATGCCCTTGACGTTTTGGTCCCCACCGGAACAAAAAGCCTTGTCACCAATGCCGGTCAGCACAACAACGCGAACGTCCTGGCGCTCGCGGCAGATGTCCATGGCCTCCAACATTTCGATGTTGGTTTCCGGACGGAACGCATTGTATACTTCCGGACGGTTGATGGTGATTTTGGCGATGCCTTCGAAATACTCAAACTTGATGTCTGTGTATTCTTTGATGGGGGTCCAGGCAAATTGACTCATAACGCTAGTGATTTCCAATGAATTTCTGATTGTTCCGGATGGGTGAGCAGCTCCACCACCACGGGGTGTTCGTTTGAAAACAACACGCCGGAGGCCAAGAGGTTCTCCCAGGCTTCCACGGTAGACGCCGTGTAGGTAGTGCAGCCCATCTCTTGGGCCCACGGCAGCACGCTGCGGTTGTGTTGCGCTTCAAAATCTTGCGCCAACCGGCCCGTTTGGGAAGGACCGTCGATGAGGCGAAAAATGCCGCCGCCGCGGTTGTTCAGCACCACAGCAGCAAAATTATTGGGCACGTGGGGATGAAACCAGGCGTTGGCGTCGTAGAAGAAACTGAGTTCGCCGGTGAGCAAGGCGGTGGTCTTGCCGTCTGCCCAGGCCGCACCCAAGGCCGTTGAGCTGCTGCCGTCGATGCCCGCTGTACCGCGGTTGGCCTGCCATTCCGCGTTCCACAGCGGACGGTGCGCGGTGCTGCTGCGCAAGGCATAGCGCACGGAGGCTGAATTGGCCACGGAAAAACGTTGAACCCCATGGGCGCTGTGCATCCAAAGCGCCACGGCAGCGGCGTCGGTTAAGATTCCCTTGGTGCGGGCGTCTTGGAGGCACCGGTCTTCCCAGGCGGTGATGCAGTGTTGCGCGGCTTCTTCTGCTTTTTGAACCCGACGGCCCCATTCCCTGCCGTTCTCGGTTGCTCCGAATGCCAAAGAGGCACAGGAAGCTCCTGATGAATCTTCCCACCAACGAAAACCCGCATCGGCCTCCGGATCCAAAGGACAATGCGCCTGCAAATGGCCTACTACGTCCGGCACCCGAACGGTGGTTCCCAAGTGCACGTGCCAGGGGCGTGCCGCGCGCAGCTCGTTTTTCCAACGTTTGGAGACCAAGGCGCCTCCCACGGTAGCGATGGCTTGCGGCAAGAGGCTTTCAGCCGTACCCGCGGACAGGTGTTGCTCCCAAGAAACCCAAGGACCGTCGCCCAAGTTGCTGAGCGGTTCAGCCACCACCACCAAAGCGGGATCGTTGCGCAACCAGTCTTGGAGCAAGGCGCTCCAGCGCCGGCCCACAGCTAGCGGCATCTGCCCTACCCACACCGCGCGGCGTTCCGCCTGCCACCACGCGCGGTTCCAGCCCTGCTCTTCGTGCGGCCCGGGAAATGTAGGGTGTACGGGGGGATGGTTGCGGGGGGCTCCTCTAAGAACTTCCGGAAAAGCCAAATCAGTGGGAACAACGGGGGTGTCTGATGCACCGTTGTAGCCGTACAGCGGCTCGCGCAGGGGCACGTTCAGGTGTACCGGACCGCGGTGCTGGTGAGCGGCCGCCCAAGCCGCCGTCCAGCGCGCGGCGTTGCGCGCCAAAAGCGCTTGCTGCTCTTCTGGAGGGGCGTTTGAATCGTCCTCTTCTAAGGTAAACTGCGCCACCACGTGGTCGCCAAAGATGCTTCCCTGCCGGATGCTTTGTCCCTGGCCTTGATCAATGTGTGCGGACGGTCGGTCTGCGGTCAAAACCACCAAAGGAAGTTCTCGGTAGAAGGCTTCCACCACCGCAGGAGCCAAGTTCAACGAGGCGGAGCCGGACGTGCAGACCACCACCACGGGCTTTCCCTGAGCCTCCGCGGCACCCAACGCAAAGTGGGCCGCGGCGCGTTCGTCCAGCAAAACGGCATGGTGCGGGAAGGCACAGCCGTGAAAGGCTTCCACGAGGGGAGCGTGCCGGGAGCCGGGGGACGAAATCCACGCGTCCACCCCTTCGGAACGAAGAAATCGGGCCAGAGCCCAAGCGGACGGATGGAATGCGCTCACCGCGCGAAGATAGCGCTGCGGAGGGTTTGGAGTTTGGCCTCGGTCTCCTCCCATTCCCGCTGCGGATCAGACTGCGCTGTGATGCCGCCTCCGGCGTAGAGGGCTACGGCTTGTGCCCCCACCTCCATGCACCGCAAGTTGACGTAAAAACGGGCCGTCGTTCCGGTGGACCAGCCCATGTAGCCAGCGTACAAACCGCGCGGATAGCCTTCGTGGGCTTTTAAAAATGCGGAAGCGCGGGCGCGAGGCAAACCGCCCACGGCGGGCGTGGGATGCAACGATTGCGCTAAGGACCAACTGGACGCCTGCGGCGGCAACGTCCCTTCAATCCACGTACACAGGTGCTCCACAGGGCCTGCAGACCGAACATGGGGACCGTCAACGGTTAAATCCGTGGCACCCAAGGCGCGGAGCATGTAGGCGATGTCTTGCGTCACCAAGTCTTGTTCTTCCTTTTCCTTAGCCCCCCAATGGCCCAGTGCTCCGGCCGGACGCGTTCCCGCCAAACTCATGGTGCGGAGGTGGGAGCCGTCCCGATGCAGCAGCCATTCCGGCGAAGCGCCCATCCACGTAGTTTGTCCTTCGCGGTACAGCAAATAAACCATGGCCTCCGGATACCGATCGCACAAGGCGGCAAATGCATCGACGGAGTCGTACGCGCTTTCCGGGGTGTGCACCACGCGTCGGGAAGTGACCACCTTGGTCAGTGCTCCGTCCCGGCAGGCGTCCACGGCGCGCTGAACCAAAAATTTGTAAGAAGATTCGTCGTGGGAAGTACCGCCCTCCAACGGAGGCAATTCGCGGTGCGCCGATCGCGCCCGGGTCAGTGCTTCCACGCCCTCCACCCGTTGGCCCAAGGCATAAACAGCACCCGGACCGTTGAACGGATGAACATGGAATAGAGAACCACTGCCGTTTCCCTCTACCGCACCTGAAACGGGAGCCTCCAGCGGCGCACCCCACAGCGGTTGACCGGGTTCCCGAAGCAAGACAAAGGAGGTTTTCATGGGGATGTAACGCGGTTCACTGCGGATTACTTCGTCGGGTCCGATGCTGCCAGCTCCAAGATGGCATTGGTCAGGGTTGCGGTGGACACCAGCCGGCCGTGTTCGTCTTCAATGCGGATTTCTACTACGTGCGAACGCTTGCCTTGGTGCAAAAAGCGCGCCGTGCCCCGCACCGTACCGTCTTTCACGCTGCGAACGTGGTGCGCTACCAGGGTCTGGCCCACCACGGCCTGGCGGTCCGGATGCGGCAAGGAAACAAAGGAATACGCGGAACCTAACGTTTCCGCCAAGGCGGCCGTAGCTCCTCCGTGCAAGAGCCCCATGGGCTGATGTACCTGCGGTCCAACCGGCATTTCCGCGTGCAATCCGGCCTCGTCCAGGCCCGTGTAGCGAATGCCCAAGGTCTCCATGAGGGTCCCCGCGCGCCGTGCGTTCAGTAGTGCCAGTTTTTCTGGTTGCTCCATGTCCGCAAAGATAACCGATTCCGTACCTTTGCCCCTTCGCAAACTTCCTTTGTACCGAAGCATTTTTTATGATCCAAATTACCCTTCCCGACGGTGCCCAGCGCACGTACGAACCCGGAACTTCTGCTTTTCAAGTAGCGGAGAGCATTTCCCGGGGATTGTCCCAAAATGCGTTGTCTGCTCGTTGGAACGACCGCACGGTTGAATTGCACGACCCGTTGCCCGGCGACGGCACTTTGCGCTTCTTCACCTGGGAAGACGCAGAAGGCAAAGCCGCCTTCTGGCACTCGTCGGCCCACGTCATGGCCCAAGCCATTACGGACCTCTACCCCGCCGTACACCTGACCATTGGCCCGGCCATTGAAAGCGGATTTTACTACGATATTGACTTCCGCGGCATCCACTTTGGCGAGGCCGATTGGACCAACGTTGAAAAGCGTTTTCTGGAGCGCGCCCGCGAAAAGGCAACCTTTCAGATGCGTTCCGTCACCAAGCAACAAGCGCTTGAGACCTACGCCCACAATCCATTCAAAACGGAACTGATTGAGAACCTGGAGGACGGCACCATCACCTTTTGCGACCACAGCGACTTCACGGACCTGTGCCGCGGGGGCCACATCCCCAACACGGGCTTGATCAAGGCCTTTAAAGTTACCAAAATGTCCGGTGCCTACTGGCGCGGCTTAGAAACGAACCCGCAACTCACCCGCGTCTACGGCATCTCGTTTCCCAAGGCTTCTATGCTGGAGGAGTACCTGCACTTGCTGGAGGAGGCCAAGAAACGGGACCACCGCAAACTGGGGAAGGAACTGGAGCTGTTTACCTTCTCCCAGCGCGTGGGTCAAGGCTTGCCGTTGTGGCTGCCCAAAGGTGCTGCCCTGCGCGAACGCCTGGAGCAGTTTTTGAAACGGGCACAAAAGAAAGCTGGCTACTTGCCGGTTATTACGCCGCACATTGGCAATAAGGAACTGTACGTGTGCTCCGGCCACTACGAGAAGTACGGAAAAGATTCCTTCCAACCCATCCGCACGCCGGAAGAAGGGGAAGAGTACTTGTTGAAGCCGATGAATTGCCCGCACCACTGCGAAATTTTCAAGTCCCAACCGCGTTCCTACCGGGATCTGCCCCTGCGTTTGGCTGAATTTGGTACGGTGTACCGCTACGAACAATCCGGCGAATTGCACGGACTCACCCGCGTTCGCGGCTTCACCCAAGACGACGCCCACTTGTTTTGCACGCCGGACCAGCTTTTGGAAGAATTCCAAAAGGTAATCGACCTGGTTTTGTACATATTCAAAACCCTGGATTTCAAAGACTACAAAGCACAAGTTTCCCTCCGTCACCAAACCGACCGCTCCAAGTACATTGGAACGGAAGAGAATTGGGAAAAGGCAGAGAACGCAATCCTGCAAGCCGCACAAGAGAAGGGATTGCCCTTTGTGGTGGAATACGGCGAGGCCGCTTTTTACGGACCTAAGCTGGACTTCATGGTGAAAGATGCTTTGGGCCGACAGTGGCAGCTGGGCACCATTCAGGTAGACTACAACCTGCCGGAGCGGTTTGAGCTGGAATACAAAGGTTCCGACAACGAGATGCACCGTCCGGTCATGATCCACCGTGCTCCTTTTGGTTCCATGGAACGATTTGTGGCCGTTTTATTGGAGCACTGCGGAGGAAATTTCCCTCTTTGGCTGACGCCCGAACAAGTGGTGGTACTTCCGGTCTCTGAAAAGTACGAAGCTTACGCCCAACAAGTTGCACAAGAGCTAGAAAATGCCGATATTCGCGCCCTCGTTGATGACCGCAATGAAAAGGTCGGACGGAAAATTCGCGACGCCGAAGTCCGAAAGATCCCGTTCATGGTGGTGGTTGGCGAGACCGAACAAGAAGCCGTCAACGTGGCCGTAAGACGCCACGGGCAGGGAGATTTAGGATCTATGAGTGTGCTGGAATTCAGCAACTTAATCAAGTCCGAAGTTGAAGAGCGACTGGCAGCTTTTTGATCAAAAACCTTTGTTTCATTTTAAAACCAACGTCCCCTGAGGCCCAATCGATCCAGAAACTACACCCCGCGCCGCGAACCGGAAGCGCTGCACAAAATCAACGAATTAATCCGCGTTCCGGAGGTCCGTTTGGTTGGGGAGAACATTGAAGTGGGGGTTTACTCCACACGCGATGCACTGGCCAAAGCGCAAGCTTTGGAATTGGATTTGGTCATGATTACCGAAAAAGCCGATCCGCCCGTCTGCCGCATTGTGGACTACAAGAAGTTCTTGTACGACCAGAAGAAAAAGCAGAAGGAGATCGCCGCCAAAGCGGTAAAAGTGGTCATCAAGGAGATACGTTTTGGCCCCCAAACCGACGATCACGACTACGATTTTAAAAAGAAGCACGCCATCAAATTCCTGGAAGACGGATTCAAGATCAAGGCCTATGTATTTTTCCGTGGCCGATCCATTGTGTACAAAGAACAAGGTGAAATATTGTTGTTGCGCTTGGCCCAAGATCTGGAACACCTCGGAAAGGTAGAAGCCCTTCCCCATTTGGAAGGCAAGCGGATGTTCATGATCATCCAACCCAAGAAGACGAAATAATTACCCAAATAGCTGCGAACCCTAATACTTATCTCATGCCCAAAATGAAGACCAAGTCCAGCGCCAAGAAGCGATTCAAGCTGACGGGAACTGGCCAGATCAAGCGCAAGCATGCCTTCAAGAGCCACATCTTGACCAAGAAGGCTACAGACCGCAAGCGCCGTCTGACGCACTCCACGTTGGTGAGCCCCGTGGACATGCCGAGTGTGAAAATGCAGTTGTGCATCTGATCGTCGGAATAAAATCGAATTGTTCGGTACCCTTTAACCCTGTGCAAACGCCAACCCAAGTGTTCCTGGTGAACCGCGTTGCCAAAAAAGTGAATAGAAATGCCTAGAAGTGTAAATCACGTAGCTTCCCGCGCCCGCCGGAAGCGCATTATGGAAATGGCCAAAGGTTACTACGGCCGCCGTAAAAATGTTTGGACGGTTGCTAAAAACGCCGTCGAGAAAGCCCTTGTTTATTCGTATCGCGACCGTCGTCAAAAGAAACGCAGCTTCCGCGCTTTGTGGATTCAGCGTATCAATGCCGGCGCACGCTTGCACGGTATGTCCTACAGTGTATTGATGGGCAAATTGCACGCCGCCAACATCGAATTGAACCGCAAGGTTCTGGCCGATTTGGCGATGAACCATCCGGAGGCTTTTACCGCCGTAATCAACAAGGTAAAGTAAATCAAAATGCGTTCGCAGCGCTGAAAAGCCGCCCGTTTGGGCGGCTTTTTTTATTCCATACCACGGCGAAAAAATCCTTATTCCTCCAAACCATAAAGCTGACCGTGCGGCGTATTCCAGACCGTCCAGGTGCGGTCTCCTTGGAAATCTCGTCGAACCACGGTTTGGGGCGCACGAAAATGCGCCGAACGAAGTTGTTCCGGGTAGAAACATCGGACACCGTCCAAGTTCCAGCCAGGCAATGGGGAGTGCAAAAGTTCTTGGGCCGCCGCCTCAGGAAGTTCGTTCAATCGGCCAAACAGCCGTGCGACGGACCGCGTGGGCGGGTTGCCGTACAAATTTTGGGGCGTATCCGACGCCACCAGGCTTCCGTCCATCAGCACGTCAATTCGGTCTGCCCATTCCAGAGCGTCTCGGATGTCGTGCACAACCACCACCACCGCCCGCTTGCTCTGTACCTGCCAAGCACGCAAATCATCCAGCAAGCCGCGTTTTGTGTCCGGATCCAAGTGACTGAAGGGCTCGTCCAGTAACAAAACCTGCGGTTTGCTCGCCCAGGTCTGGGCCAGAGCCAAGCGCTGCACCTGTCCGCCGGACAATTGACCCGTGGGAACGTCTTCTAGGCCAGTGAGTCCTACCGAACGAAGCCATTGGGAGGTCCATCGGGCTTCTTGGGAGTCGGAGTCTGTATGTACGAAGTGAAGCAGGTTTTCCCGAACCTTGCGGAAGGGCATTTGGCCAAAGTCTTGCCGCACCAAGCCGATGCCCGGATGCCCGGGCAAAAGAGCGTCCGCCTGCGGCGGGATGCGGCGGGAACGAAAACGCACCTCCCCCTGTTCCGGGGTGAGGTGCGCTCCTAAAATTTTCAAAAAAGTACTTTTGCCGGAACCGGAAGGGCCCACCAGCGCCACCACCTGGCCGGGGTGAAGTGTCCAGTGCCCGGCGGTCAGGACAAAACGTTCGCCGTAGGCGTGGACCAGGTCACGAACTTCCAGCAGCGGCCGCACGCCTGCTTACAGGTGAATCACCTCTCCGTAGGCGGCGGCGGTGGCCTCCATAACGGCCTCGCTCATGGTGGGGTGCGGGTGCACGGCCTTGAGGATTTCGTGTCCGGTGGTTTCCAATTTGCGGGCGGTAACGATTTCCGCAATCATCTCGGTTACGTTGGCCCCAATCATGTGGGCGCCCAACAGCTCGCCGTACTTGGCGTCGTAGATCACCTTCACAAAACCGTCTTTGGCTCCCGCAGCACTGGCTTTACCGCTGGCAGAGAACGGGAACTTGCCCACCTTGATGTCAAAACCGGCTTCTTTGGCTTTCTTTTCGGTGTATCCGACGCTGGCGATCTCTGGAGAGCAGTACGTGCAACCGGGAATGTTGTTGTAGTCCAGTGGCTCCGGATGGTGTCCGGCAATCTTCTCCACGCACGTAATGCCTTCCGCAGAAGCTACGTGCGCCAAGGCCTGTCCTTTCACTACGTCGCCAATGGCAAAGTAGCCCGGAATGTTCGTGGCGTAGAAATTGTCGGTCACGATCAGACCGCGTTCCGTTTTGATGCCCACGGCCTCCAGGCCAATGTTCTCAATGTTGGGGGTAACGCCCACGGCAGAAAGCACTACGTCGCACTCCAACTTGTGTTCGCCTTTAGCGTTCTTGTAGGTAACCACGCAACCCGCACCCTTGGTGTCCACGTGAGTCACCTCGGCGCCGGTTTCAATGGCGATGCCGTTCTTTTTGAAGGTGCGCTCCAGTTGCTGCGAAATGTCTTCGTCTTCGTTGGGCACAATGCGCGGCAGGTACTCCACCACGGTTACCTTGGTGCCCATGGCGTTGTACACGTAGGCAAACTCCACACCGATGGCGCCGGAACCCACAATGACCATGGACTTGGGCTGCTGGGGCAACGTCATGGCTTCGCGGTAGCCAATGATTTTAACGCCGTCCTGTTTCAAAGCTGGTAATTCGCGCGAACGCCCACCGGTGGCGATGATGATATTCTTGGCCGTGTAGGTGGTTTCCTTGCCGTCGTCGCCCTTGACCACTACTTTCTTGCCGGGCGCAACTTTACCGTAGCCGTTGAGGACGGTGATCTTGTTTTTGCCCATGAGGAATTGAACCCCTTTGCTCATTCCGCCGGCTACGTCGCGGCTGCGCTGGATGACTTTTCCAAAATCGTGCGATGCCTCCTTGACGTTGATGCCGTAGTCGGCGGCGTGCTGAATGTATTCAAATACTTGGGCGCTTTTGATCAAGGCCTTGGTGGGAATGCACCCCCAGTTGAGGCAAACTCCGCCCAAGCTTTCTTTTTCCACAACGGCTGTTTTCAAGCCCAGTTGGCTGGCGCGAATGGCGGCTACGTAGCCCCCGGGGCCCGAACCAAGAACGATGAGATCAAATTCCATGGGTAGTTGATAAGGGGTGAATCAAAACCGAACGGATCGGTGTTTTATGCTGGTAAAGGTACGGAAACTACGGCGGAAATTTCCACGCGCGCTCCGCGCGGGAGACCCGCTACGGCCACGGTTTCCCGTGCCGGGGGTTCTTCGGAAAAAACGGCGCCGTACAGTCTGTTGACGGTTGCAAAGTCTGCCATGTCCAGCAAGAAAATCGTGCATTTGAGCACGTCTTTTGGGGAGGCTCCGGCAGCGGCCATTACCGCTTGAAGGTTGGTCAAAACGCGCCGCACTTCCGCTTCCAAGTTGGCGTTGTCCATTTCACCGGTCTCCGGAATCAAGGCAATTTGCCCGGAAACATAAAGGGTTTGCCCCCATTGAACGGCTTGGGAATAAGGACCGATGGCCGCCGGCGCTTGGTCCGTGTGGTGCACTTTTTTCATGAATACGAAGGTACTTCACCGCGGAGTACCTTCGCAGCATGCTCTTGGTTCTGGACAACTACGACTCGTTTACGTACAATTTGGTTGACGCCCTGCGGGAGGTGAATCCGGATTGGCGAGTGGTGCGGAACGACGAACCCACGGCCCTGGCGTGTGTGGCACAAGCGCATGCCTTAGTGCTCTCGCCCGGCCCCGGATTGCCGGAAACTTCTGGGGTGTTGCTGGAGGCCATCCGCTGGGCGGACGGGCGCATCCCGGTTCTGGGCATTTGTTTGGGCATGCAGGCCTTGGCCGTAGCCAATGGAGGAACGCTGCGCCGGTTGGAGACCCCGCGGCACGGCATCCCTGGGGCCGTAGACCGAATGCTCCCCCATGCGCCCCTGCCCGCGCACGCTTTGCACGCACCGCTAGGGCTCTACCACAGCTGGGCGGTGGAACGCTTGCCGGAGGAGAGTCCGTGGGAGCTGTCGGCTTGGGACGCATCCGGAGTGCCCCTGGCGATGCACCGTCGGGACGGAAAGGGAATTGCCGTGCAATTTCACCCGGAAAGTATTCTTACTCCTTGGGGCCGGGAATGGCTGCAGGACTGGGCCCGCGCCCAAAATCAACGTTAAAAATCGCCGCGGCCGCGTCGGCGCTCCAATTTCAAGTCTTTGAGCAGCGGTGCTTTGACGCCCAGCCCAATGGAATAAGACCGTGCATAGCCCATGGGCACCCACCGAATGCGCATTTCCCAGCAGTGAATCAAGCGGTACACATCCACGGTGGTAAACGTGATGGAGCGCGCCATGAGGTCGTAGCCGGAGGAAACCCCCAACCGCCAATTCGCTGTGGGCTCTATGCTCGCGTCCAGACGGATGGACTGTTTGAATGGGGCGGACGGAGTGGCAGGGTCGTACCGCAGCGAATAACCGCCTGAAAGGCTCCACGTAGCAGAAATAGGTTGCAGAAGCAAGTCGCCAAACGGATTGGCGTAGAGGTCTTGTTCCAAACCGTTCTCACCCACCGAAACTTGCGGCCGGCCGTTGACGGAACCGCCGGACAAGCGGAAATCCGCACTGAACTGCTGCACCTGGGGCCGCAGCAAAACGCCGTTGGTGCTCCAGGCAGAAGCCAAAATGCGTTTGCCGGTGGAATCCACACCGTACGGGTCAAATTGCCCCTGGTACACCAAACGCAAGCCGCCCTTAAAAAGCGACGTTGACGCCCGGGCGCCCATCATCGTCCACGCAAAAGGCCCCGCTGCCGGGTTGTATCCTAAGTCCACCGTAGCATCTTCCAAAAGAGCGAATTTCTTGGGCTCCAGGGTATCGCGCTTCCTCCCTTTGGCCTCCAGCACGTTGCGCACTCGGAATTGAACGCCACTTCCTCCACCAATGCTGGGCGCTCCGTACAGAAAATCGCCTCCCGTAAACCGGCTCTTGAAGGAGGTTGTGCCCGCCGAATCCGTTTGGACTTGTTGAAAGGCGCCCCACTCCGGCCGGGTGAACTCCGGGGCAATGCGCGCGGAAACCGTAGGATATACCACGTGCCGCACGGCAGATAAGGGGCCCCATTTCAATTTGTACAAACCATAGACGGTGGTGGACAACGCGGCTTGCGCCCCGTAATCCCGAACCGCAAAAAAACCGCGGGCCGTATCCGTTTGCACGGCTTGACGCACCGAATCGTAGGAATAAGACAGTCGGTACGGATACCACCGTTCGTTGTAACTGGCCGACGGACTTAAGGTGATGAATTTGAACAGTTTGGCATTGGTGGAGAACGATACGGCGTGCGATGCTCCTGCCTTGATTCGATCCCGGTCCAAGAGTGCTGCTGGGTCTTGGATTTCCGAAATCAGCCCGTTCCATTCGTTCCGCGCATTGAGGCCGTACTGTATGCCAAAATCCCGCAACCACGCAGTGCCCTGCCCGTCCACGCGTCGGAAGGGCTGTATGCGCATCATGGCAAAGTTGACCTCCGGAGCGTTCAAAGTCATGGTCCCTTTTTGGTTGTTTTGCCGATGGCGCAGTGCCGCGCTCAAGGAAAACGGGGTGCCGCTCCAGATTTTGGTAGCGGAAATGGAGGACGACAAATCGTTTTTCAGGAATTGATTGGGATCCGTGGTGGCGTTCTTGAAAAACGCACCGCTGGCGAGATCTACTTTGGCAGAGAACCGGAAGCCGGGGCGGGCCTTGGGGTCTTGGGTGTGGGTCCAGCCAATGCGAAAATCTGTGGAGTTTTGGTAGGCTCCGGTTCCGGCAAAACGCGGATCTCCAAAGCGAATTCGGTTGACGTTGAACGTGAAATTCCCGTTGAATTTGTACCGAACGCGGTAACCGGAGGTCGCCTGTACGGCCCAGGAACCTTGGCTGTAAAAATCTGCGGTCAAACGGAGGTCCTGGTAGTCGTTCAGCACAAAGTAGTAGCCCAGCCCCGTGAGGCCCAAACCCCACTCGCGTCGGTCGGAAAAATTGGGCAACAAAAAGCCAGAAGCTCGTTTTTCCGCCATCGGAAAGAAGGCAAACGGCAAGGCCAACGGCGTGGGAATGCCCGCAATTTGCAAATAAGCGGGCCCGGTTACGATGCGTTTGCCCACGTCCAACTTCGCGCGCTGGGTCACAATGGCAAAGTGGGGCGTTTCGTGGTTGCACGTGCTGAAGGTGTTGTTCGCCAAAAAATAACTGCTGTCGGAAATCATTTTGGCTTGGCCGCCGTGCAAATACCCCCCGCCTTCTTGCGTATTAGCGCTTTTGATCCATCCCTTTCCCGTACCCAAATGGTAGCGGATGGTGTCCGCGTACAGCGTTCGTTCTCCTTCTTTGAAGACGGGGTATTGCCCCATTTTGCCCGACGAGTCCCGCACCCCGTATGCCGTTAACAGGCTGTTGTTGAAGTCAATGAAAATCTCGCCGGCCCGCAAATCCAAACCCGAATACTGAACCCAGGCCTTTTGGGTCAGCAAAACGGTACGGTCTTTGGGATTCACTTCCGTGCGGCCGCGATCGGCTTCGGTTCCCCACTGCACCGGTCCGCTGAGGGACGCTCCGCCGGACTGGCCCCAAATCGGGGCGGTCACTGCCCATAATCCAAGCAAAAGCGTTATTTTTGTAGAGAACCGCATGAACCGTCAAAAGTACCAAAAATGAAAGGCTTTGTCCGCATGGCGGCGGTGACAAGCCTCGCCTTTTTTCTGCCCCTCGCCGGTTTTCGGCCGCCCGTTGCGCCAGACAACTTGGTGGACCGCGTCATTATTGATGCCGGTCACGGCGGAAAAGACCCCGGAAACCTGGGCACCGGGCGCTACAGCAAAAAAGAAAAAGACGTGGCGCTGATCGTAGCGCGCCAGGTAGGTCAATTGATTCAGCAGCGATTGCCGGGAGTAGAAGTGGTTTGGACCCGGTCCGACGACCGTTTTTTGGAGCTCTACGAGCGCACCGCCATTGCCAATCGAGAAAAAGGAGATCTCTTCATCTCCATCCACTGCGACGCTGCGGAGAACCATGCCGCGTATGGTGCGACGACCTATGTAATGGGTAAAAACCACGACGACGAAAATCAGGTTGCCCTGCGCGAGAATTCCGTAATTCTCATGGAGGATAATTTTGAAGACAAGTACGAGGGATTTGACCCCCGCAAGCCGGAAACATACATTGCACTCACGCTCTTTCAACGCGCTTATCAGGCGCAAAGTATTCAGTTCGCCCAAACGGTGCAAGACGACTTCCGCACCGTCATCGGCCGTAAGGACCGCGGCGTGCGCCAGCAGCCGCTCTACGTCACCAGCCGCACCTCCATGCCGTCTGCCTTGATCGAACTGGGTTTCACCACCAACAGCGCCGAAGAAGATTTTTTGATGAGCGCGGACGGTCAGCATACGATGGCAGAAGGAATCTACCGCGCGTTTGCCCAGTACAAGGCACGTCGCGAAGGCGTAGCCGTCCCAACTCAGTCCCTTTTGGAGTCCCAACTCCCAAAACCGGGCAGAACACCAGCGTCCGGCGACGTGCCCGCTCTCCCCTATCCGTTGACCGCCAAACCATCGTCTATCGTTCCGGTATCTGAGGTTCCCGCGCCCAAGCCCGCGGCACCAACGACGTCGGCTCCCGCACCTGCATCAACTTTGGCGCCTGCTGAACCCGTCCCCGGGTTGGCTGAAGCAGAAAAGCCTGCAGTGATTTTCCGGGTTCAATTGTCCACCTCCGGAACCGCCAAATCAGAGACCGATCCCTTGTTTGCAGCCGTACAACCGGTACATCGAGTTTTGGAAGGCAAGCTGTACAAGTTCTACTCCAAAGGATGTACCACCGAGGCGGAAGCGATCCAATTGTTGGGTGTTGCGAAGAAAAACGGTTTCCCAGATGCTTTTTTGGTAGCATTTCGCGGGACCCTCAAAATTTCTGTTGCCGAAGCGCGCGCCCAAACCACTCCCTAAACCTCAGCCATGCTCAAAATTCGTCCCTCCAAAGAATTTGTTGCCGGCGCGTTGGTCGTGGTGGCTGTGGCCGGCCTCTACTGGGGCATTTCATTTTTGAAAGGGAACGACGTATTCAAATCCGAACGGGTCTTTTACGCCGTTTACAACAATGCCCAGGGACTGATGAAGGCCAACCCGGTCACCATCAACGGTTTTCAAGTGGGTCAAGTGGGCGATTTGTACTTTCATCCGGACCTCAGCGGACGTCTGATCGCCAAAATAGTGGTTTCCAACGATTACCCCGTGCCTACGAACACCGTGGCGCGTATTTCCTCGAATGGCCTATTGGGCGAGAAAATGGTGGTCCTCCTGCTGGGAAATGCCTCACAAAGTGCTGCGAGCGGCGACACTCTGTTGGGTTCCATTGAAGTTTCGATCACGGAAACCATCAACGCCGAAGTGGCCCCCATTAAGTTAAAAGCGGAAAAGCTCATGGGCTCTTTGGACACGGCCATCCAAGTGCTGACCGGATTCCTGGACCCCAAAACCGAACGCGCTTTCCGGACGTCCGTGGTGAGTTTGGAGAACAGCTTGGATCACCTGGAGGGCATCACGAAAAATACCGACGGACTGTTGGCAGACAACCGTGCCAAGCTGGACCGACTGTTCTCCAACTTGGACAAACTGGGGCAAACGCTTGCCGCTAATTCCGGTGACTTGGATCGGGCTTTGTCCAACGCTGCATCCATTACAGACACCCTGGCTGCTGCCAATTTGACCCAAACGCTCGCACATCTGGAACAGACCAGCGCGCACTTGGCCGTCATCACAGATAAAATTGCCGCTGGAAAAGGAACTTTGGGTTTGTTGGTGCACGATGAAAAACTGTACCGCGATGTGGACGGAGCCCTCGTTTCGTTGGAAAAACTTCTCACGGATTTCCGAGCCCACCCGCGTCGTTATCTTGCGCCCTTTGGAAAACGCAACAACGACGAAAAATCTGAAGAATAATGGGTATTTCTACACTTCTATTCCTGGCCCTAACGGGCTCTGCCGGTTGGGCTTTTTCACGGAAGGTGCGCCTCATTCGCGCCAAAATCAACCTGGGACAACCCGTGGATCGGCAGGACCGCAGCGGAGAACGGTGGGCCACCATGGCGCGCGTGGCCTTGGGCCAAAGCAAAATGGGCGCCAAACCCTTGCCGGCCCTATTGCACCTTTTGGTGTATGTTGGCTTTGTGCTGATCAACATTGAAGTTTTGGAAATGCTGGTGGACGGCATTGCCGGCACGCACCGATTTTTCCAACCGTATCTGGGTTCTGTCTACACCGCAGCCCTCAATTTCTTTGAGGTATTGGCGCTTTTGGTGTTGGTCGCTTGTGCGATCTTTTTGACCCGACGGTTCGTCTCGCGCGTACCCCGCTTGCAACACCCGGATTTGGCCGGATTCCCGCAAAAAGACGCCACCACCATTTTGGTGGTTGAAGTCGTTTTAATGGCCGCACTCCTGCTGATGAATGCCGCGGAAGCGGCCTTGCCCGGCGGTACTGGCTACGTGATCTCTGGATACCTGGTCTCTTTGTTGTTTGGCCTCTCCGAATCTTCACTGCATGCCGTGGTTACGGGTGCCTGGTGGTTTCACTGGGTTGGGATTTTGGCCTTTTTGAACTACCTCCCCTACTCCAAGCACTTCCACATCGTACTGGCCTTCCCCAACACTTACTACAGCAAATTAACCCCCAAGGGACAGCTGGACTCCATGCCCAGTGTCACGCACGAGGTCAAGGCCATGCTGGATCCTTCCTACGCCCCCCCGGCCGGTGACGCTCCGGCGCGATTTGGCGCCAAGGACGTGGTGGATTTGCACTGGGTGAATCTGTTAAACGCCTACACGTGTACGGAATGCGGTCGGTGTACGGAAGCCTGTCCGGCCAACCAAACCGGCAAAAAACTCAGCCCCCGTCGCATCATGATGGCCACCCGCGACCGGTTGGAAAACTACCAACCCGAAGACGGCTTGTCTCTCCTGGACCACGGCATTTCACGCGAAGAACTTTGGGCCTGCACCACGTGCAATGCGTGCACGGAGGCCTGCCCCATTGGCATTGACCCCTTGGACATCATCGTGCAAATGCGGCAGTACATCGTTATGGAAGAATCCGGCGCTCCACACGGTTTGAACGCCATGATGACCAATTTGGAAAACAACGGAGCACCGTGGCCGTTTGCACAAGCAGACAAGGGCCGCTGGGCGCAAGAACTGAACTGATATGGGGGATACCTTAACCATTCGAACCGTCGCTGAGTTTGCGGCCGCCGGCGAACTGCCCGAAGTAGTCTTTTGGACCGGATGCGCTGGTAGTTTTGACGACCGCGCCAAGAAAATCACCAAGGCCTTTGCGCGCTTGCTGCACAAGTCCGGCGTGTCCTTTGCCATCCTGGGCTCCGAAGAGGGGTGCACCGGGGATCCCGCCAAACGCGCCGGCAACGAATTCCTTTTCCAGATGCAGGCCCTTCAAAACATTGAAGTTCTCAACGCGTACGGCATTCAATCGTTGGTCACCGCATGCCCCCACTGCTTCAATACCCTAAAGAACGAATACCCGGCGCTGGGCGGGCAGTATTCGGTGAAGCACCACACCCAATTCCTGCAAGAACTGCTGCAGTCCGGCCGCTTGCGGGTGGAGGGTGGAAAATTTGAGGGCAAGAAAATCGTGTACCACGACCCCTGTTATTTGGGGCGGGCCAACGGTGAATACGAAGCTCCGCGGGCCGTTCTTGCTGCGCTTGAGGGAGAAATGCTGGAAATGAAGCGCAGCCGGAAAAACGGACTGTGCTGCGGTGCCGGCGGTGCGCAAATGTTTAAAGAGCCCGAACCCGGTCGCCAAGACATCAATGTGGCCCGAACCGAAGAAGCCCTCGCGCTGCAACCAGACATCATCGCCACCGGATGCCCGTTTTGCAACACCATGCTCACCGACGGAACCAAACACTTCCAACAGGAAGGAAAAGTAGAGGTTCTGGACGTCGCTGAATTAATCGCCCGTGCCGACGACCTCGTTTGATTCCTTGCCGAACGACGCCCGAATTTGGGTGTACGCCGCCGACCGCGCCCTGACGGACGCCGAGGTAGGCCGCATTGAACACGAGCTCCAGACGTTCACAACGGACTGGACTTCCCACGGTGCCGCCTTGCGCGCAGCAGCCAGCGTATTTGATCACCGTTTTGCGGTAATTGCCCTGGACACCCAAGAATCATCGGCCTCCGGCTGCAGCATAGACAAGTCCTTGCGTGCCGTGCAGCAACTGGAACAAGGCCTTCAATTGAGCCTCACGAACCGACTTTTCGTTTGGGTTGTGGGGCCGAACGGTTGGGAGAAATGGTCCGTAGGAAGTGCCAAAAAGACATGGAAAAACAAGCTGTGGCCCGCAGAAACGTATTTGGCAGACACCACGGCCAGCACCAAGGGCGCGTGGTTGGATTCGCGAAGGGCGCTTCCGGAAAACAGTTGGTTGGCCAAAGTGCGCTGAGGCGCAGCTTGCCCTTCCCAGGGCGCTATATTGAATCTTGGGAGGTCATCGCCCCAGGGGTCCAACCGGATTTGAGCTGGCGTGCTACCGCTTGATCTGCGGCAAACGTAAAGTTATCGGGATTTAGGGCGTCCAACGCCACCCACGAACATTGTTCCACATCGTGGGAACCCTCCGGTAAGGGAGAACCCCAATTTTGGACGGGCACGTCGGAATACCGCTGATTCTGTGGCTTCACCGTATAAAAGTGCACCAAAACATCCGCATCGGGATCGAAGGCGCTGGGAACCGGATGCGTTGCGGATCCCCAACGCACGCCAACGTTCACGGGGAAGTTTAATTCTTCAATCCACTCGCGTTTCAGGGCCGTTGGAGCATCCTCTCCCGGCTCCATCCCTCCACCCGGGAATTTGACCAATTCGCGCCCGCGAAATCGTTCGCGAGACACCAAAACGCACCCGTCCCACAGCAGGAGTCCGTACACCCGCTCCACCCAACGCCTACCGAGACCGGGGGTCCACGCTCGAAGCATTTGTCTTTTTCCTGGAGGTCCAGGCAACCGCTCCGGATGCCAACCGGCAGATTTTAGGCCTTGAATTACATTGCTTTTGGCGCAGTACGAAACCCACAGCGCACGGGGTGCTGCACGTTGGTACAGCGCCTGCCAAACAAAAGGCGTCCACAACTCCGGTTGCGAGGCGGGGGCAAAGGCGTCGTAGAGAAACAAACGAAATTTTGGTGATTTTTGAGCATCGTCGGACGCCAACCAGTCCAAGGCGTCGGCGTGCAGGATGCGAATGCGCTCGGTCTCGCGGGCACGGCGGAGAGCGTCGCGCAGCAGCAGCGCGGCCGGGCGGGCAGACACCAAGGCCTCCCAATAAGCCGCTTCTTCCTCCAGATGCAGCGGATGCTTCTCCAAAGACCAGTACACGTATGGGGATTCCGGAGCGTTTTCTTCCATCCAATGCGCCACAAGTGCCGCATTTAAACCGGTTCCATAGCCCAGTTCCAAAGCAAAAAACGGAGCTGAATCCTGAGGATCCCGCTCCGCTTGGTACGCAGTCCAGGCGGTTTCCCAGCCCCGCGTTAGGTAAACGTGTTGGCTTTCGGTCCACGCGCCACGTCGGCTGTGGTATGGAACTCCAAAGCGCTCATCGATCCACGAAAACGATTGATCATTCGTTTCCAGTAGCGGCATCGGCGGGCAACTTCATTTTTTGGATGCGCGGAATGGGTCCCTGACAGTGCTGCTGGTGGCACGCCACGCAGGTTTCAATCAAGGCATTGTACGCATCGCGTTTTTCCGCTTGGGGCGCATTGGCTTCCACCAAACCAATCACCGCGTCCATTCGCTCCAAATACTCGGAGGATTTTTCGCGGAACACCTCCCCTAGCTCGTTGGGTTTGGTGGCTTGCGCAGACTGCATGTTGGCGTGTACTTCGCGCCAATTGCGCAATACGTCTGCGTCCCATTCGCCTGCGGCAAACTTGGCCTTATTGGCTTCGTGACCGGAGGCCATGGCACGCATCAGCGCCGCCAATTCACTGGCTTGGTACATCGTACCGGCTTCGGTTGCGGATACGGCTTCCTGCTTGGCCTGATCCGCCTTGTTGGAACAGGCGGCCAACAAACCAAATAGGCCCAATGCGGCCAGGCTCGCAATCGCGCGTGGACTCATTTTTTAGCCGCTTCGGCCTCAATGGCTACGCCGTTGGCCAAGAAACTGTACTCCACGCGTGGCTCGGTAATGCTGTCGATGTGGGCCTGCGACTTTCCAGCATCCGATGCTTTGTGCTTCAGCCAATCCACGCTCAAGGTGTCCACTTTCACGTAGCCAGAGACCACTGCTTTCTTGCCCGTGGCGTCCATGGGAACGAAGAATGCGTAGTCTTTGAAGCGAACGGTCATCGTTTGTCCGTTGCCCATGTTCAAATCCATCCAGCAACCCTTTGCTTGGCAAACCCCGTCGATGGACGCCTCAACGGTGGCCGCAATCGAGTCCGACGTCTTCAACTGTTCCAGCAACGCCTCTGGAGACAAGGCTCCCGCAGTTTCAATGGTGTCCCCAAAGTAGGCGAACGAACGGTTGTCAGCAGCTTCGCCCGAGGGCTGGCAGGCCGCCAACAGCAAAGCCGTTGCGCCCGCAAAAAGAAGGGAATTTTTCATCCAACAAAGATACAAAAGTTCCGAATGAAGTACCTTTGCGCTTCTTGGGGAGGCTCAGAACCCCGCATACGCTTAGAACAAGGTACCATGAACATCCAACGCGTCGCAGAATCTCGAATCAATACTATTGATTTTCAGAATATTGGCTTTGGTCAACACATCTCTGACCACACCTTTGATGTCGTTTTCAGCAACGGTTCCTGGGGTGACGGCCGGATCAAACCTTATGGTGCCATGCACCACGGTTTGGGTCTGCACGCCTTGCACTACGGCCAGGCCGTCTTTGAAGGAATGAAGGCGTACCGCCAAGACGACGGGCACGTGGCCGTGTTTCGTCCGGAAGCCAACTGGGCTCGATTGAATCGTTCCGGATCTCGCCTCCTCATCCCGGAAATTCCCAAGGAAATCTTCATGGAAGGCCTCTTGGAGTTACTTCGCGTGGACGAAGCTTGGGTGCCCGCCGGGGAGGACATGAGTTTGTACATCCGTCCCTTCTTGTTCGGCTCGTCGGAATTCATCACGGCCCGACCGTCCGAGGAATACACTTTTGCGATTTTGACCGGCCCCGTAGGGGCTTACTACGCGCAACCGGTTAAGGTTAAAATTGAGGACCACTACACCCGCGCTGCCTCCGGCGGTGTGGGTTATACCAAAGCCGCGGGCAACTACGGCGGTGCGTTCTACGCCACCGCACAGGCCCAAAAGGAGGGTTTCAACCAGGTTTTGTGGACGGACCACGTGGAGCACGCCTACTTGGAGGAAGCGGGGACCATGAACGTTGCGTTTATACTGGACGGTGTTCTGGTGACTCCTGCGCTGACGGACCGCATTTTGGCGGGCATTACCCGCGATTCCATCTTGACGGTTGCCCGTTCGTGGGGCATGCCGGTTGAGGAGCGCAAAGTTTCCGTGCACGAGTTGCAGGAGCACGCCCAAAAAGGCACCTTGCAAGAGGCTTTTGGCATGGGAACCGCAGCTGTGGTAAGCCCCATCGACGGCATTGGGTACCAAGGCAAGATGATTGACGTGCCGGCTCCTCAAGACGGAGTGGCCCAGCGCGTAAAAAAGGCATTGGCAGACATTCGCCACGGTCGTGCGGAAGACGTGCACGGCTGGATGGTGCGCATTTGATCCTGCGCGCGGTAAACCTTTCCTGGAATCGACGGACCAACTGCTGCATTGGGCGGGAACTTTTGTGCTTGCCTTTTGTTTCCATTGGGTAAATAACCCATACCATGTCGATTCATTTGGTCACCGGCGCCACCGGAATGGTGGGGATCGAACTTGTAGCACAGTTGCGATCAGCAGGCCACGAAGTCCGCACCCTAACAACCCGCATCGGACAATCCCATGACGCCAACATCCAGTACTGGAGCCCGGATACCGGTGTGCTGGATCCCGCGGTTCTGCGCGGCGTTTCTGTGGTACACCACCTGGCCGGAGCCTCGGTCTCTGAGAAATGGACCGCGGCACACCGTCGGGATATTCTCACTAGCCGCCAAAAAGGGACGGATTTATTGGTGGACCGACTGCGCTCCCTTTCCGCTGAAGAGCGTCCGCACACCGTTGTTTGCGCTTCAGCGGTGGGTATATACTCAGACCAAGCGGCGGACACTCCCCAACTCACGGAAAACGACGGACACGGCACGGGGTTCCTGGCGGAGGTGGTTCGCCACTGGGAGTTGGCAACGGATCAATTCCGCACATTAGGCATTCGAACGGTTCAACTGCGTATTGGCATTGTGCTGGGCCAAGGCGGGGCGCTGAGCGCCATGCTGCCGCTGTTCCGGGCGGGATTGGGCTCTCCCTTGGGATCTGGGCACCAGTGGATGCCTTGGATTCACGTAGAGGATTTGGCCGCTGCCTTTGTGCACGCAGCAAATCTGGAAAGCATGGACGGAGTGTACAACGCCGTAGGGGTTGCGCCCGCCACCAACCGCGATTTCAGTGCCGCACTGGCACGGGTTCTCAACAAACCGTTTTGGGCTCCTGCTCCGCCTGCGTTTTTGCTGCGGCTGGTATTGGGCGATCGCTCCATCTTGGTGTTGGGAAGCACACCGGCTTCGTCCGAAAAGTTACGCGCAACGGGCTTTGTGCACCGCTTTACCGATTTGGATGCGGCATTGGCCTCTGTGGTTAAGCGGTAAGACCAAGCATTCCAATACGAGCATCAGCATCCGCAAGGATCCCCGTTACAGTGCGCAAAAAAAATGGGGCTGCCTCGTCATGAGACAGCCCCTTTTTTTTGGATTTCCAGTTCGCTCATCCCGCACAACACGCGAGAGCCCAGAGAAAGGTTATGAGCTTACTTGGCGCGGTTGGCCTTCACCTCAAAAGACAAGGTAATTTCGTCGTTGATCAACTGGTCTTTGGCCAAGCCAACAATACCGGTAGAGCCAAAAGAAACGCCCCACTTCTTGCGGTCAATCTTGAATTCAGGAGCGCTCAAGGTTACGGTAGAATCTGCTACCACTACAGTTGCAGGAAAGGATACGGCAACGGCGCTGTCCTTGATGGTCAGGTTGCCAAACAAGGTACCTGCTTCGTACTTGGTTACGTCGAAGGAAGCGGTTGCGTAGGTAGCTGCGTCAAAGAAATCGGCGCCCTTCAGGTGGCCCACCAACTTGTCTTTGTACTCCTGCTCCATGGCCGCGTCGGTGCACACAATGGAGTTCATGTTGAACACAAACGAACCCGATGCCAATTGATCGGCAGTGTCCAAGGTCAACGTACCAGAAACCAAACGCACGGTACCGGCGTGGCCGTAGTCTTTTACAAAAGGCTTGTTGCCTTTCCAATTGAGAACGGATGCGGTGGTGTCTACGGTGTAGGTAGCGTCTGCGGCGGCAGCAACATCGCCGGCAGCGTCTGCGCTGTTGTTGGAGCAAGAGGTTCCCAGGATACCTGCGCTGGCGAGTGCCAAGAGGGCAAATTTGTAGTTCATAAAGGTTTGTTTTAGTTGTTACAACAGCAAAGGTACGTCGAATGTTTTATTCAATGTTAAAACATCAATAAATGAATTGAAAATATTTTTGATACTAATTTGATATTATTACAATTATATTTTGATATTTGTGACTCTTCTTAAAGTACATGCCCTTCGTCCCTTCCACCTCCCAAGTCCAAACCATTGGTGAAACCTACCGCATGCCCGCATGGATCTTGTGGTTGATGGGGATTTCCTACACCACGGTTACGCTGTTGGTGCTTGGCTTGGAATACAAAAACGTTTGGGCCTGGCTCCTCGGCGCGCCCAACCAAGACGGCGCCACTGCCTTCTTTGTTTGGTTGGGCATCACGGCGCTGGAAGGCTTTCTGGTGCAGTTTCTCTTGCGCGCGCCTTTTACGTGGTCTGTGGGACCGGAGGGCATCCGGCTCCGGTTCGGGATTTGGCGCAACCGACGCTTTGCGTGGAGCGATCTCAAACGCGTGGAAGTCGTTTACGTCGAGCCCTGGGATGCCGGCGGATACGGCGTCAAACTTGGTCCACACGGTTGGACCTACGCCTTTTTTGAAGGGCCCGGAGTGCGCTTGGATTGGGCAACATCGGATAAAAAGTCCATTTGTTTTGCTTTTCAAGATTCGGAAAAAGGCCGCAACGCACTGGATCTGGCTTCCCAATACACGGAAGTGACCAATCCCAAGAATTTGTTGAATGCCTGGACCCCTCCTGCCGCATGAGTGCGCCCGCCAAGAAATCCTTTGTGGTACGGCTGGACCCCTCCACCCTGGAAGCTTATGCTTCCTGGGCCTCCGACGAGTTCCGGAGCGTCAACGGCCAAATGGAGTACGTACTAACTCAGGCATTGCGCCAAAGTAGATCCAACGCATCCGCACCGAGCGGCTTGCTTCCCACTAAACCCTCAAAACCCTCCAAAAATGGTCCTGAAAAGAACCCTTTGGGCGTTTCTGACGCTGCTCTTCCTGACGGCGTTGGCCCTATTTAATGTGCATTTGTAAAACTGGCGCGAACCAATTCCGCGTACCGGCCGTTTAGGGCTTGGAGTTCTGCATGCGTACCGCATTCGGCCAGGCCGCCGTCGGCAATTACTGCGATGCGGTCTGCGTGCGAAATGGTGGCCAATCGGTGGGCCACCACGATCGAAGTGCGTCCGCGCGTGAGGGCCACGGTGGCGGACTGCACCCAGCGCTCCGTCTCGGAGTCTATGTTGCTGGTAGCCTCGTCCAGCACCAACACCGGCGGGTTCAATAGAAATGCCCGCAGGAAGGACAGCAATTGGCGCTGACCGGTACTCAAGGTGTTGCCGCGCTCCTGTACTTGAAAGTCCAGCCCACCCGGTAATTTCTGCAGGAAGTCCGCCAGTCCCATGGAGGTTGCGGCCTTCCAAATAACGTCGTCGAGCAGGGGCTCAAACAACGTAACGTTGTCCCGTACGGTGCCGGAAAACAGGAAAACATCCTGCATGACCAAGGCCGCCTGGGAACGAAGCGATGCCTTGTCCCAATCTCGCAACGGAATTCCGTCCACCCGAATTTCTCCTTCCTGCGGCTCGTAGTGACCCAAAAGCAGCCCAATGAGGGTGCTTTTTCCTGCGCCAGTGGGACCTACCACAGCAAGTGTTTCCCCTGGCAAAATGGTTAAGTTAAAACCACGCAGCACGGGTTCGTCCGGACGGTATCCGAAGGTAATGTTGCGGAACTCTATGCCCCCGCGAAGCGGCGCGGCGTGCGTGCCGTTGGGCTCCAATTCCTCCTTTTGGTCAATCAGTTTCAGGACCCGGTCCGACGCCACCATGCCCATTTGCAAGGTGTTGAAGCGGTCCGCCAATTGACGCAGTGGGCGGTAGAGCATGTTGATGAACAAGATCATGGCGGTCAAATCTCCTACGGTAACCCCATCGCCGGCGGCCGCACGGTAACCTCCATACCAAACGGCCAAGCCAATGCTCACGGCACTCAGCAGTTCGATGATGGGCAAAAAAAGGCTAAACGACCAAATGCTTCGAATGTTGGCGTCTCGGTGTTTGGCGTTGATGGCCTCAAAACGGGCGGCCTCTGCCTTTTCGCGCCCAAAAAGGTGCACCAGAGCCATTCCCGTGATGCGCTCTTGCACAAACGCGTTCAGGGCAGCTACTTGGTTCCGGACGTCCGTGAAGCTGGCCTGGATGGATTTTTGGAACCAACGAGTGGCCACAAAAAGGATGGGGATGACGCTCAGTGAAATCAGGACCAAGGTGGGGTCAAACGTGAGAAACAAGGCCAACAGCAGGACGGCAATTTTGAAAAAATCACCAAAAATCACCAACAATCCCTCCGCAAAAATGTCCGCAATCGTTTCGGCGTCGGACACGGTACGGGTGACCAAGGTGCCTACGGGAGTGCGGTCGAAATAACTCATTTTGAAGCGGAGTAGGCGGTCAAAAAGTTGCACCCGCAGGTCGCGAATGACCCACTGACCCAAGCGATTGGTCATGCGGTAAAACGACCACTGCAGAAGTCCTTCCACCAGGAGTAGGCCGAATAAAACCAAGAGAATTCGGTGCACATCACCGGCGGATTCAGCGGCTACGGCGGTGTCTACGGCGTCGCGAATCAATAGAGGGCGCGCGGTGGACAGAAGTCCCAGAACCACGGTTAAGGCTCCTGCGAGCGCAAACGTCTTCCAGTAAGGTTTTGCGTACCGCAAAATACCGCGAAGAATTTGGGCGTCGAAGGCCTTACCGCTCACTGGAGCCATTGCTGTAACACGTTGTGGGGTATTCCGCCCCGTTAAAAAAAAGTCCGTGAGCCGGGGCGCTGACGCCTGCGTCGCTGCGACTCCCCCCCTGCAGCAAATCCGAAAATTCCGAACGGGTGGAGCGCCCCAAGGCCAATTCCACTTGCGTGCCTACCAAGGCGCGCACCATGTTGCGCAAAAAACGATTGGCCCGTATACGGAAGTGCCATTCCTCGTCCTGAAATTCCCAGTAGGCCTCGTGGACCGTGCACAGGGGCGTGGTGTGGTCTGCATCGGCTTTTGCAAAGGCAGAAAAATCGTGTTCGCCCACGAGTTGTTCCGCAGCCCAGCGGAGGTTGTCTTCGTTTAAGGACCGATCCACCAACCAAGCAACGTCCCGGTTAAACGGGCTTTTGGTGCGCGCCAATCGGTACCAGTAGGCCCGCCCCGTACAGGAAAACCGCGCGTGGGCATTGGGCTCCACCGGTTGCAGGGCATGCACCATGACGGAGGGCGGAAGCATGCGGTTGAGCTTAAACAAGGCTTGCTCCAGGTCTTCTGGCGCATTGGGTACATCCACATGGGCCACATAGTTCCGTCCGTGCACGCCGGCATCGGTGCGTCCGGCTCCAACCACCCCACCGGAAGCACCCAAAATACGGTAAAAGGCTTCGTTCAAAACCCCCTGTACGGTGTTCTGGCCGGGCTGAACTTGCCAACCGGCGAAGTCTGCCCCGTGGTAGGAGAGCGTTGCGAAGTACCTTTGAAAACTCATGGAGCTTACAAAAGTACGACACCTGCGGGTGGCCCTGATCTCGGACACGCACGGAACTTGGGACGAACCCTTGAAACGAGCTGTTTCTGAGGCCGACGAGTTGTGGCACGCCGGCGATTTGGGGCCCATTACCGAACATTTGCGGGCGTGGGAAGCCGAAGTGCCGGGCCGACGTTTGCGGGTGGTGACGGGCAACATTGACGGTGTACCGCTGACGCTGGAGTTTCCAAAAGAATTGGATTTTACTGCGGAAGGTGTGCGGGTTTGGATGATCCACATTGGCGGATATCCCGGTCGATACGCCCCATCGGTTCGCGCGGGCTGGCCCGCCAAAGTCGCATCCGGCCCTGTGGATTTATTCGTTTGCGGCCACTCGCATGTGCTTCGCGTACTGCGGGACAGCCAATACGGTGCGCTGTGCCTCAATCCCGGGGCCTGCGGCACCCACGGTTTTCACTCCATTCGAACCCTACTTCGGTTCTCCTTATTTGAGGGAAAAGTTGTGGACCTGGAGGCGGTTGAATTGGGTCCGCGCGGCAAACTACCACCAGACCACAATCTGCCGGACCCCTACTGAAATCGGTACGTCTTAAAAGAAACCCGGAATTAGCGGATTCGGTCAGAAGACTTGATCAGTTCTTCGTCGCGTTGGATGGCGCGGTTGGCCAGTGACGCAAAAACCACGGCGCACAAAGGAGCCAGGGTCACCCAAACCGACTGATCCAACACACTGGAGTCACCGGCTTTTAACACCGGATACAAGTAAACGGCCTCCAGAGCAAAAGCCACCAGCATGGCCAGCCGGTTGACCACAAACTGCCGCTTTCGGTTTTTGTAGTAGGTACAATTGGCCAGAAAAAGCCCCACGCCCAAACCGCCCAAAACGGTTTCTAGGACGCTGGGATTCCCCATTCCGACGGAAAAAAGCATCAAGGCCCCCAGGACCATGTGCACGGTTTGAATGCGCTGCCACATGGTGCAAAGCTGCAAAAAAAATCAATCAATCAGCGGTCGTATTGAGATTTGTTGTACTATTGCGGCGCAAATCCGCCTTAGTGCGGTGGGCCTGAGGCCCTTGACTTTCTCTCCTTATTCCTATTTATGCTTCCGGATCTGCAAGGCATGAAATTGCCGGAGCTCAAGCAGCTCGGCGAAAATTTGGGTATTCCCAAAGCCAAATATTTAAGCAAGCCCCAACTCATTGAAGCCATTGGCGGATTGGGGGCGGCGTCCTCTTCCAACGCATCCAGCAATGCTGCTTCTGGTGATGCAGTAGCTGCTCCTAATCCTACGAAGGGAAAACGCGGTCGTCCCAGTAAATCAAGCGTTGCAGCGGAATTGCCGCTGGAGGTTTCCGTTTCATCCGTGCCGACCTATTCGGAAGACGCGTCGATTAATGCGTTACCTAAGGCGGACGATGGTGCCACCGGAGAACGGACCGAACGAGTCATCAGGGAAGAGCGTTGGGAGCGTCGGGACCGACGTGATCGCCCCGCGCGAACGGAACGCGGAACCGATGAAGGCCCTGCAGAATACAACGGATCGCCCCGTGAGGAACGCGCTCCGCGCGAAGACCGCGGACCACGTGAAGATCGCGGCCCGAGAAACGACCGCGCCCCGCGCGAAGACCGCGGACCACGTGAAGAGCGTGGCCCACGCGAAGAGCGTGCGCCCCGCGAAGACCGCTGGGAACGTCGGGACCGCAACGATCGCGGACCGCGCGACGATCGCGGACCTCGGGAGGAACGCGCTCCGCGCGAAGACCGTGCGCCGCGTGAAGAACGCAAACGCTTTGAATTCGAGGCCAACATCCCCACCGAAGGTGTGTTTGAGCAAATGCCCGAAGGATTTGGTTTTCTGCGCTCGTCGGACTACAACTACCTGAACTCCCCGGACGACGTTTACGTTACGTCGCAGCAAATCAAGCAGTACGGCCTGAAGACGGGCGACACCGTCCGCGGTGAAGTGCGCGCACCCCGCGAGGGAGACAAGTACTTCCCGCTGATCAAAGTCCTGTTGATCAACGGCCGGGACCCAGACTTCATTCGGGACCGCGTAGCCTTTGAACACCTTACGCCTTTATTCCCCGAGGAAAAATTCAATTTAACCGGGCGTCGGAGCACCTTGAGCACCCGCGTGATCGACTTATTCTCCCCCATTGGCAAAGGGCAGCGCGGCTTAATTGTGGCGCAACCGAAAACGGGTAAAACCACTTTGCTCAAGGAAGTGGCGAATGCCATCGCCGCCAACCACCCAGAAGCCTACATGATCATCCTCTTGGTGGACGAACGGCCGGAAGAAGTGACAGACATGGCCCGCTCGGTCAACGCGGAAGTGGTGGCCTCCACTTTTGACGAACCTGCGGAACGCCACGTTCGGGTGGCCAACATCGTCTTGGAAAAAGCCAAGCGTTTGGTGGAATGCGGGCACGACGTCATCATTCTTTTGGACTCTATAACGCGTTTGGCGCGGGCCTACAACACCGTGGTTCCTGCCTCCGGAAAGGTACTCTCCGGCGGTGTGGACGCGAATGCCTTGCACAAGCCCAAACGCTTTTTTGGCGCCGCGAGAAATATTGAAAACGGCGGATCGTTGACCATCTTGGCCACCGCCTTGATCGACACCGGCTCCAAAATGGACGAGGTTATTTTTGAAGAATTCAAGGGAACCGGCAACATGGAAATGCAGTTGGACCGCAAGATTGCCAACCGCCGCATTTGGCCGGCCATTGACCTCATTGCGTCGGGCACCCGGAAGGAAGACATGCTGTTGTCCAAAGAGGTGCTGAGCCGGATGTACATTCTGCGCCGCCACCTGTCGGACATGACGCCGGTTGAGGCCATGGAATTTTTGCACGATCAACTGAGCAAAACCCAAAGCAACGAAGAGTTTTTGGTCTCCATGAATCGTTGACCCGACGGTTTCAACGAACGGCGCTTTCGGAAGAAATCGCTCACATTACGCCGCTTTGCTCCGCAAAGCGGCGTATTTTTTGGGCCCCAAAACTACTTTTTCCGCATCCAGCGGTACGTCTTCCCCTCTTCCGCCAAAAGCGTTTGCCCAAAGACGGGCAATGCTTCCTGGAGCAGTACCCCGCGGTCCCGGTAGCGAATGGAGAAATGCCCCAGCAAGAGTTGCCCTACTCCTGCTTCAGCGGCAATTTTTGCCGCATCCGCGGCCGTTGAATGCAGGGTTTTTTGGGCCAAAACTCGATGCTCTTCCGCAAACGTGCTTTCGTGGTACAAGGCGTCAACCCCTTGGATCCATGCGGGCAATTCCGGCAAGTACGCAGTATCGCTGGCGTAGGCATAAGACAGCGGACGTACCGGTTCCCGCGTCAATTCCGCATTGGGCACCACCACACCCTCCTCGTTCGTCCAATCACGTCCCAACTGCAAGGTTCGGTAATCGCACGTCGGCACGTTCCAAGCGGCGAGGGCGTCGGACCGCAAACCGCGCAAGCCCACCTGAGCCTCAATTTTGAACCCCGTGGTGGGCAGCGAGTGGCGGAGTGGGAAGGTGAAGATGGAGAGCTGCTCGTCCGAAAAAACCCGTCGTAAAGGCTCTGAATCCGTAGACACAAAGTGCAGTGGATAGCAGGTCCACGTGCCGCTGGTTTTGAGTGTGGCACGCACCCACTCCTCCAGTGCGGGCGGGCCTACCAATACCAAGGGTTCTCTCCGGCCCAGCAAGTGGAAGGTGCTCAACAAACCCGGCAGGCCAAACACGTGATCGCCGTGCATGTGGCTGATGCACACCACCTGAATGCGCGTGAATTTGATCTTGTTCCGGCGCAGCTGCACTTGGGTTCCCTCCCCGCAATCGATCAACACCAATCGACCGTTGACCTCCACCACTTGGGCAGACGGATTGACGGTAGCCGCCGGTGTGGCCGCACCGCAGCCCAGGATGGTAACGGATAGTGACATGCGGTAAAGGTCGGAATTCGGCAGAGTCCCCGCAAAGCCGTATCTTTGATTCTTGAAATGACGCAGAAACGCTTGTTCGGCCCCGAAGAATTGGGAATCATCCTGCACCGACTGGCGTGCCAATTGCGAGAATCCCACAGCGATTTCTCCTCCACCGTATTGATTGGACTCCAGCCCCGCGGCATGGCTTTGGCCCGTGCCCTGAGCCAGATTTTGGCGCAAGACTACGGCCTGAAATCTGTAGCCACGGGCGCTTTAGACGCTACTTTTTTTCGCGATGATTTCCGACGTCGAGAAGAGCCCATCCGCGCCAACCGAACGGAAATTGAACATTCCATTGAGGGCAAGCGCGTGGTCTTGATTGACGACGTACTGTACACCGGCCGCACTTTGCGTGCGGCTCTGGACGCCCTCCATGCCTTTGGACGTCCGCAACGCACCGAACTGCTCGTGTTGATTGACCGTCGGTTCCGACGCGAATTGCCCATCCAACCGGACTACGTGGGCCGCCACGTGGATGCCCTGGACACGGAAAAAGTTCGTTTGGAATGGGCTGAAGACGGCAAACTGGAATCTGTTTTTTTGGTATCCGAAACCCCGGCCCCATGAGTACCCTCAGCGTTCCCCATTTGTTGGGCATCAAAGACCTCACCTCGGAGGATTTGGACCTCATTTTCAAAACGGCGGAGCAGTTCAAAGAGGTGATCAACCGCCCCATCAAAAAAGTACCCTCGCTGCGGGACATTACCGTAGCCAACCTGTTTTTTGAAAATTCTACCCGCACGCGCCTATCCTTTGAGCTGGCCGAGAAACGGTTATCTGCAGACGTCGTCAACTTCTCTGCAGCACAATCCAGCGTTAAAAAAGGGGAAACTTTGGTGGACACCGTCAACAACATTTTGGCCATGAAGGTGGACCTGGTGGTGTTGCGACACAGTGCGCCGGGTGCCGCTTATTTTTTGAGCCAGCACGTGGACGCGAGCATCGTGAATGCCGGTGATGGCGCGCACGAACACCCCACCCAGGCGCTGTTGGATGCCTTTTCCATGCGGGAAGCCTTGGGACGAACGGACCTGAAGGGCGTCAAAGTGGCCATTGTGGGCGACATCCTACATAGCCGCGTGGCCTTGAGCAACATTTTTTGCTTGCAGAAATTGGGCGCAGAAGTGCTGGTTTGCGGGCCGAATACCCTAATTCCCAAACACCTGCACGAACTTGGCGTAAACGTGGAGTCGAACCTGAATACCGCATTGGAGTGGGCCGACGTAGCCAACATGCTCCGCGTGCAGCACGAGCGCATGGACCTCCCCTACTTCCCCAGTTTGCCGGAGTACATTGCGCAATACGGGGTGGACCGAAAGCGCCTGGAGCAATTGTCCCGGATCCCCGTCATCATGCACCCCGGCCCCATCAACCGCGGCGTGGAACTGTCCTCAGATGTTGCAGATTCCGAACATTCCATTATCTTGCAGCAGGTTGAGAACGGCGTAGCCATCCGAATGGCGGTACTGTACCTCTTGGCCGCACAACGAACACCGCATTATACCTCCTGATGTCTTACAAAATCGAATCGAAAGATCGGTTTCTCCACGTGAAATACCTGGGCGATCTGTTCGACGCAGCCGCGCTTAAAGAATTGGGCACGCTTTTGGATGGTAAACCGCAGGCACACGTGGTGGTGAATCTTCTTTCTGTGGAAGAATTCGACAGCACCGAGCCGTTGCAAGACTTTCAAGCCGACCGAATGGAACAGAACCTCACCTGCGTCTTGGTGGTGCGTGAGGCCATGCTTTATTTGTTCGACGAAGAAGCTCCGGTGGTACCCACGTACCAAGAAGGTGTGGATTTCTTCGAGATGGAAGACCTGCAACGAACGTTGTTAGAAGAATAAGCAATGAAAAAATGGACGGTTGCGGCTTTGCTGGTGTGCACGGCCGCTATGCCTGCATGGGCTCAAGCAATTAAAAAACATGCCTTTGGCGTTCAATTGGGGGCCTACGATTTCACCACCGACTTGTCCGGCTGGGGGATCGGCAACGGCATCGGCTATACGTACCAACTGAATCCACACATCGGGACTTCTGTTTTCGTGCAGAACGCCTACGGCGAGCGCAACGGCGACAGCATCATCCCTTCGGATTACGACAGCCGGGTTGCCGGGGGTTGGACGCTCAACGGTTCCCTGTACGGGCAGCAAAGCCCCTTTGATCTCACGTTCCAAGCGGGCTTGCTCTACGGTCGCACCGTTCGCATGCAGTACAATAGAGAGTGCCCCACTCCTCCCTACTCCGTGTATTCCTCCCATGGTCTTGGACTGGTACTCGGTGCCGGTGGGGTCTATCGCTTTGGCGATTGGGGACTGGGAATCCAAAACCAGACTACGGTGGACTGGAAAACCCAAGACGTGCGCGCGGGTTGGTACCTGCACGTGGAGCATCGATTTTAACTCCCGATAAACAGGGTGTTCAAGGGTCCGGCCTGACGAGCGATTGGCTCGTTAAGCCCAAACGCGCGTCCATTCGGACACGTCGTTGCCGTCAAAATTTCCCGACGACATCAAGGCTACCACGGTAGGTACGCCGTCCTTTCCCACGGCGTGATCTAGCGCCGTGCGAACATCCATGCTGTTGGTGTATACTTCCGGCGACGGAGAACCAAACGCGGCTCCCACTTGCTCGGCGTTCAGTTCGGGCAACTTTTTGTGGGCTACAGCCTGCGGATTAAAGTACACCAAAGGGACGTCCGCACCGTCCAACGAACCGGCGTACAGCGGCAGAAAATTGGGATTCAAACTGCTAAACGTGTGCAGCTCTAAGCACGCCACCACACGACGGTTGGGAAATTGCTCTCGGAGCGCGGCAACGGTTGCTTTTACCTTACTTGGGGCGTGTGCAAAATCTTTGAACGCCAGAACGCGTGCGTTGCCGGTGGGTAGGGTTTCCAAACGCTTGGATGCGCCTTTGAAGGTGGTGATGGCCTCGTAAAACGTTTCGTCGTCCACGCCCATTTCTTGGGCCAGCCACCGTGCGGCTTCCACGTTACTGGCGTTGTGGGCCCCAAAAACTTGGAGCGGAACGTCGCCAAGCGGTGTTTCAAGAACCGTCCGTTCGTTTTCCACTCGGTAGACCGGGGTTCGGTAAGGTATTTTTTTCAATGGTGAGGAGTCCGACTCCACCACCTCAACCACCACGGGGTCGTCTGCGTTGTAGATCACGGCGCCGCCTGGCTCCATAGTTCGCAGAAATTGTCGGAACTGCTCCACATACACCTCCAAAGTAGGGAACACGTTGATGTGGTCCCATGCAATACCGGTGATGAGCGCAATGTTGGCGCGGTACAAATGAAACTTGGGAAGGGGCTCCAACGCTGAACTGAGGTACTCATCGCCTTCCAAAACCATAAACTCAGCCTCGGAGGAAAGGCGCACCATGGTACTGTACCCTTCCAGAAGGGCACCCACCATAAAATCTTCGCGCCGGCCCGCTCCTTTCAGGGCGTGCAAGAGCATGGACGTTACCGTGGTTTTGCCGTGGCTTCCGGCTACTACCACCCGTGTTTTGTCTTTGGAAGCCTCGTACAAAAAGGCCGGATAGGAATGAATGGGAAGTCCCAAGGCTTGGGCGGCCAACAGTTCCGGATTGTCTCCGCGGGCGTGCATGCCCAAGACCACCGCGTCCAAATCAGATGTGATCCGAGTTGGGTCCCAACCTAAGGTAGCCGGCAGCAATCCGGCGGCCTTCAGGCGACTGGCGGAAGGTTCGAAAATTTCGTCGTCCGAACCCGTAACGCGATCCCCGCGTTCGTGCAAGGCGAGGGCCAAATTGTGCATGGCGCTGCCCCCAATGGCAATGAAGTGTACGCGCACGGTTAAATCTGAATAACGAAGGCGGGTACTAAATTCTGCTTGATTTTAACCGCTTCGGCAAAATCACCCGGCTTGGTGGGATCCGATTCAATTACAGGCGTTTGCCAAGGGTCAATTCCTTGCAATAGACGATCAATGTTCAGAACGACGTTGATGTTGCAGGTGCGGTTTCCACCGATGGAAAAGCCCATCTTGCGCTCAAATTTGGTATTCAAGGCAGGGGTAGCCACCACCAAAGTGAAAGGTTTGGTGGGCGCCAAGGTATCTCCCGTTTTCCGCATGACCCCAGTGAAGTACATGTGGTTGTAGCCTTTGCCGGCACCGCGGTAGAGCACGCCGTCGCGCAATGGGTGATCCTCAGGAAACTGCCCCGGTGCGATTTTAGCGTTGTTGGTGTCTACACCCAAGGTGAAAAAGTGGGTGCCGTTGTAGGCGCCTGCCGGCATTTTCGCCAAGTAGGCTTCGTTCGTACCAAAAGCGTGCATCGTTACGGTCGTATCTGCGTGCAGAGTGTCCCCGGAGGTACTTACGAAGGTGTAGCCGGAATACAAAAAGCGTATGTCGGTAAACTTAACTTCCGCCTGGCCGATCGTGTACAGCGAATCAGACGAAAGGAGCTCATTCTCAAAATAGGAGAAAACCTTCAACACAATATTGCGGTCTTCCATCTTTTCGTTTGGATCCACGATGGTGTCCACACAGCCCGCGGACAGTACCGCTGCTGTAACTAAGGTCAGTAAGGAACGTAATTTCATTCGGCAATTTGGTTTTTGGGACGGTACGCTGGGCTTTGTTCGATGGCATCCATGATGCGGTCCAACAGGGTCTGAACGTCTTCGTCCGGATGGAGTTCCAACGGCTTTTTGAACGTTAAAGATAACGTGGTATTTCGTTTTTTCAGGTACAACCCTTTCTTGTCAAATGCTCGGCGAAAACCGTCGAGCACCACCGGGACCACAATGGGTTGCGTGTCTTTGATGATGTGCGCCGTGCCGCGCCGCCCGGGGGCAAACGGTTTGGTGGTTCCTTGAGGAAAAGTGATGACCCAGCCGTACTGGATGGCCTTGCGGATGTTCTCAATGTCCCGGGGATCCACGCCGCGGTCCACGGTTTTACCGGCCGCCCGCCACGTACGTTTGATACTGATGGAGCCCGCCAGTGCCAACAAACGCGGCAAAAGTCCGGCTTTCATGGTTTCCTTGGCCGCCACGAAAAAAAGATTGGTTTTTGGAAAACACATCCGCCACCAAGCGTGTGTTTTTCCGGGCATTCCCCAATACACATGGTTAAAAACCAGGAATAGGGCACTTGCGTCCATGAAGTAAGTCTGGTGGTTGCAGACGAACAACACGTTGCGGTCCGGCAATCCCGCCAAATGTTCTACGCCGTGTACTTCTGTTTTGTTGACCTTGTTGAGGCGGTACCAAACGACCATTCCGAAGGTGAAAATCACCAATCGCTTCAGGAACAACGGGGTGCCAAAGGGGTCGCGTTTGAGTAGTTTCAATCGAATTCGTTTGGGAATGCGAAGGTACGTAATTCCCGCAGAGCAAGGACCTCCGCCAGAATCATGGCCGAGGCGCCCCAGATGGGTTGTGGCCCACCGCCCCAAGCCGGCACAACTCCAGCACGAGGCAAGTCCACCAGTTCTTTGCGAAATCCCTGCAGCGGCAAAACATGAACACTCGCCACTTCCGACGCGTCCGGCTGCCAGGCCCAAGGAGCGGACAACGCTGCCAAAATCGGCTGTACAAAGTAACCGGAGGGCGGGATGTACAGCGGGGTCAACGGTCCCAGCACAACAGGTTCCGCAGGCGGAACCCCGAGTTCTTCGTGCGTTTCACGCAGTGCAGCAGCCACCCAGTCCGCATCCTGTGCCTCCAAACCACCCCCCGGAAAGGCCATTTGCCCGGAATGCACTCCGTCGTACGCGGGTCGTTCAATCAACACCGTGTGCAGCTGGTTGTTTTGGGGAAACAGCAAGACCAAAACGGCGGCGTGTTTGCTTGCATGCTCCGGTTGCGGTACGGCCGTCATTTGCGGGGCGCGTAACGGGGGCGCCAACGCCTTTTGCGCATGAATACCAGGGAGGTCAACGGATTGAGGCCAACGTTTGGCCCAGTTGTGTGCATATTCCCACCAAATCATGCCCAAATTTCGGAATAATTGTACGGCTTGGCCGCGTTTTTTTGCGTGCTTTGTAGGGTGGAACCGATTTGGGATGATTTGCGCAAGCAATGGGTGCCGAACACCCCGGAAGAGCGCGTTCGCCAACAAGTGATCGGCTGGTTGCTGGAACGCGGCATCCCGGCGTCGGCCATAGGGATTGAGAAAAAAGTTAGCGTTTACGGACGTTTGAAACGATTTGACATATTGGTGTTTCAGAGCGGTTTGCCCTGGCTGGTGGTGGAATGCAAGGCGCCGAACGTACGGCTGAACCAAAAAGTATACGACCAAGTGTTCTCCTACCGCCACGCGCTGAACTGTCCTTTGGCACTGGCCACCAACGGGGTGCAGTGGATTTTGTTCCGGCATCGGCCGGATTTACCCGCGGGAATGGAGGCCCTGCAGGAACTCCCTACCTTTGCCCCATGAAAATTGCTTCCGTTCGCTTAGCGCCGGGCCGCGATCAGGCTTTGAGCCGACGCCACCCGTGGATTTTTTCCGGTGCCTTGCACCGCGCTACTCCCTTGCCCTTGGAGGGGTCTTGGGTGCACGTTTTTTCGTCCGACGGAACGCAACCTTTGGCTACGGCACATGCTCAAGCTACCGGAGCCAACATTGCCCTGAAGGTTTTGGCTTTTGGCGAACACGTGACCGACCCCGGCTCGTTTTACGAAGAACGCATTCGTCGGGCCGTGGCCTACCGACGGTCCTGGGGCTTGGGGGTGGCGGCAGACACCACCGGCTTTCGGTTGGTTTTTGGCGAGGGTGACGGCCTACCCGGCTTGATCGTGGACCAATACGGTTCCGCCGTGGTGGTTCAGTGCCACACGGAAGGCATGCGCAAAGACGTTCCGCTCGTGGTTGCGGCGCTGCGCGCTGCGCTGGAAAATCCGGACCTGTCGGTTTTTGTTCAAGATCAAGGTTGGGACGGCACGCCGCAGTCCAGCGTGCACTTTTTGGAGAACGGCATTTCCTACACCTCAGACGTGGAAGCAGGCCAAAAGACCGGCTTCTTTTTGGACCAACGGGACCACCGAGCGCACGTAGGCCGTTTGTCTGCGGGCAAAAAGGTTGTCAACTTGTTTTCGTACACCGGTGGTTTTTCCTTGGCTGCGCTTCAAGGAGGGGCCCGAGAGGTCCTTTCTGTGGATTCTTCCGCACGCGCTTGTGCGCTGGCAGATGCACACGCGGCACAAAATGGTTGGGCAGACCGACACCGCTCCGTGGTGAGCGATGCCTTTGACTACCTCAAAGAACTGCCCACCGATGCAGAATTGGTGGTGCTGGACCCGCCCGCTTTTGCCAAACGCAAGTCCAGCAGCCACAATGCCATGATGGCCTACAAACGTTTGAACGCCATGGCCCTGGAGCGCATGCCGTCCGGCGGACTGCTGTTCACCTTCAGTTGCTCCCAAAATGTGCCCGTTTCGCAGTTCACGGACGCCGTCCGGGCCGCGGCCTACGAGGTGGGTCGGGAAATCCGACTGGTGGAAACTCTGGGTCAACCTGTGGACCATCCGGTGGTGGCTGGTTTTCCGGAAGGGGCCTATCTGAAAGGCCTTTTGGTGTCTGTGGACTGATTTTCCAACCCGCGGGAAAGCCGTACCTTTGCGCTTTGAAGCCCACTATGGACGCAGCGCTGCACGCATTATCTCCTCTGGACGGCCGGTATTCCTCCGTTGCCCAATCCCTTTCGCCTTATTTTTCTGAATTTGCTTTGATTCGGTACCGACTCCACGTGGAGGTGGAGTACCTCCTGGCATTGAAGGATTTGGGCCTGCCGGCGCTGGTTGGCTTGACCCCGGAAAAGGCCGAAAAACTGCGGCATGCCGTAGAGCACTTTTCGGAAGAGGATGCGCTCCACATCAAGTCGGTAGAACGCGTCACCAACCACGATGTCAAGGCCGTGGAGTACTTTTTGAAGGACAAACTCACGGCTTTGGGCTTGGACGACGCTTTGGAGTTCGTGCACTTTGGCTTGACTTCTCAAGACATCAACAACACGGCATTTCCTATATCGCTGAAGGATTTCCACCAGCAGGTCTACCTACCGTTGTTGGACGAAGTCGTGAATCTTTTAGCCGATGCCGCCGCTGACTGGAGCTCCATTCCGTTGTTGGCGCGCACGCACGGACAGCCCGCCTCCCCTACCCGTTTGGGCAAGGAAATTGGCGTGTTTGAGGCCCGGATTCACCAGCAACGCGTACTCTTGGCAAGCATTCCTTTTGGCGCCAAATTCGGCGGCGCAACAGGAAATTTTAACGCCCACTACGCCGCTTACCCGCAGCAGGATTGGCATGCGTTTGCGGATCAATTCGTCGCGGAAACCCTGGGGCTGCACCGCTCCTTCCCCACCACGCAAATTGAACACTACGATCACCTGGCGGCCTACTTCGACAACTTGAAACGCATCAACACCATCTTGATCGATCTGTGCCGAGACATTTGGACCTACGTATCCATGGATTATTTCAAGCAAAAAATCCAGCCGGGTGAAGTGGGATCCAGTGCCATGCCGCACAAAGTCAACCCCATTGATTTTGAAAATGCCGAAGGCAACCTGGGCTTGGCCAACGCCCTTTTGGAGCATTTGAGCGCCAAATTGCCCATCAGCCGTTTGCAGCGCGACTTGACGGACTCCACGGTACTCCGCAACGTTGGAGTTCCTTTGGGCCATACCGTTTTGGCGATGCGCAACCTGCAGCGCGGCTGGAAGAAGCTGGTGGTGAACGAAGAGCAAATCCGCCGCGACTTGGATCAGCAGTGGGCCGTGGTGGCAGAAGGCATCCAAACGATCCTGCGCCGCGAAGGGTACCCCAAGCCGTACGAAGCTTTGAAAGCACTCACGCGCACCCACGCAGCCATCACGGAAGCCTCCATTTCAGAATTCATCCGAGATTTGGCCGTTTCCGACGACGTAAAATCCGAACTGAGGGCCTTGCGGCCGGATACCTATTTGGGCCGATGATCGAACGAAAACCCTTGGTATTGGACCAAGTGGTGGTCCCTGCGGGCACGTACAAGGTAGTGCACCTGCCCATTGCCCGTTTAACCTCTGGGGTTGAAATCCCCTTGCCCGTTCACGTTTTTCACAGTGCCAAAGAAGGTCCTACCGTCCTTTTGAGTGGCGGTTTACACGGGGATGAAGTCAATGGCGTAGAAATCGTTCGACGGGCCTTGGCCGGAAAAATGTTGTCCAATTTGGAGTGCGGAACTGTTCTGGCCATCCCCATCATCAACGTATACGGCTTCCTGTTCTTTTCCCGGGACGTGCCCGACGGAAAAGACGTGAACCGAAGCTTCCCCGGTACGCCCGACGGTTCGTTGGCCTCCTTGGTGGCATACACCTTGAACACCAAGATTTTGCCGCTGGTTGATTTTGGCATCGACTTCCACACGGGGGGAGCCAGCAGAACCAACTACCCCCAAATCCGCTACGCCAAAGACGACCCGCAAGCACTGGAGTTGGCACGTGCCTTTGGCGCCCCCATGAGCATGCCCAGCAGTTTAATACACGGTTCGTTGCGGGAAGCTGCACACAAATTGGGAGTACCGATTGTCGTGTACGAGGGCGGCGAATCCATGCGCTTTGATTCCTTTGCCATCGACGAAGGCATTCGCGGCATCAAGCGCGTCCTGAGCCGATGGGGCATGCGCACAAAAGCCCCCAAAGCCCGCGGACTAGCGGACCGTCATGGAAAGCAAAGCAAGCGCGTTCGTTGGCTGGCAGACAATTCTTGGGTTCGCGCAGAAGCCAGCGGTCTGTTTTTGCCGCTCCGCACCAGCGGGCAGGCGGTGGAAGAAGGGGAACTCATAGGACGCATCCACAACCCCAACGACTCCTTCACCGTCAAAATTTACAGCCCCATGACCGGCTACCTCATCGGGCACAACAACATGCCTTTGGTGCATCGGGGCGACGCCCTGTTTCACGTGGCTGCGGAGGCACCTGAGGCACCACAGATCGACTGATTCAGTCGTCCAGGTCCTCGTTCAGCCCATTTCTTCCAAACGCTCCACAATGCGGTCTGCAATGGAAAGCGAGGCCGTCGCCGCAGGCGACGGGGCATTGATGACGTGAATGCCGGAAGCACCCCGAACCAATACAAAATCGTCCACCAAGGAACCGTCGGGCTGCAACGCCTGCGCACGAACCCCAGACCGCCCGGGCACCAAATCACGATCTTCCAAATCCGGCATCAAGGCCTGCAATGCCCTTAAAAATGCTGCACGGGAAAAGGCGCGATGGTATTCGCCCAAACCGTATCTCCAGTGCTTTTGGAACAACCTCCAGGTCCCTGAGTAGCTCAAAGCATCCGCCGTATCGCTCCAATTGAAGGACGTTTTGGTGTATCCCTCCCGTTTGAAGGCAAATACGGCGTTGGGGCCGCACTCCACGCTGCCGTCGTGCATGCGCGTAAAATGGACGCCCAAAAAAGGGAAATTGGGATCAGGAACGGGGTAAACCAAGTGGCGCACTTTGTGGCGCGCCGCTGGGGAAAGTTCGTAGTAGTCGCCGCGGAAGGGCACAATGCGCACGTCCGTTTCCGCCCCGTCAAGACGGGCCAGTCGGTCTGATTGAAGACCACCGCAAAAAACTGCCTTGTGCGCCCAAACGGCTTGATGACCGTCCGCGCCAGTAATTTGAACGCCCCTTTCTGTCTGTGCGGTTTGCACCGCCTGAAAACCGTAAAGCACTTTGGACTTCGGTTGCAACGCCAATGCCGCTTGCAGCAGCGCACGAGTAGTACCCCGATAATCCACAATGCCCGTTTGAGGTACCCGAAGACCCGCAACACCGGCAATGTGCGGTTCCAGCTCCCGAATTCCCGCGGCGTCCAAGTTTTCTAAACCGTCGAGACCGTTGGCCTTACCGCGTTCGGCCAAACCCTTCAAACGCTCCGCTTGCTCCACCGTTGTGGCCACCACCACTTTGCCGCACACTTCGTGCGCCACTCCGTGTTCTGCACAAAAATCCAGCAATTGCAGGTAACCGTCCCGGCACGTGGTTGCTTTTAAACTGCCCGGCTTGTAGTATAGACCCGAATGGATGACGCCTGAGTTTCTGCCGGTTTGGTGGAGGGCCCATTCGGACTCCTTCTCCAACAATACAAGGCGTGAATCGGGGAACTTGCGCTGCAACTTATACAAAGTAGCCGCGCCCACAATTCCCCCACCAACAACAGCAAAATCAAATCGGTCCATGCCGCAAAGGTACGAACGCCTTTTGGGGATGGACCGATTGACAAAACGCCTGTGGGCGCCTTAAGACTTACTGCGGCATGCCGGCCGCAACCCAACGCGCAATTTTTCGCTGGTTGCACGCATTCATGGCCCCTGCTGGCGGCATCTGTGTTGAGCCAATTCCTTTCAAAGCACCCAATAGATTGTTGTTTTCCACGGCATCTTTGATGCCCACGTAGGAGTCCAATTGTACGTTGCCGCTCACGTTGGGATAGGCATGGCATCCCACGCATTGGGCTTGGATGATGGCATTGGCCTCAGCAAAAGACGGCGTGGCGGCTGTGTCGCAGGTATTTCCGGCACAATCGGTCTCTTTTGCCCCTTGTTGAATCCATTTCTTGATCAACTCTTTTTCTGCTGGAGTCAATTGCGGGTATCCCGGGGGAGGCATCATTTTGTCCGGATCCGTTTCCGTGATGGCCTCCCACAACTCGCTGTTGTTGGGACTGCCCGGACTAACTTCACGACGGATTTTGGCGTAGGAGTCCAAAACCACCCCATCTTCCCCGTTGGGTGAATTGTGGCAGCCGGGCATGGCGCACTTGCTGGTGATCAACGGCAATACCTCATTCTTAAAGTCAACGGTACCGGGATCGCAGGGTGAGGTCGTATCCGTGGGATTGGGGTCCACGGGGTTTATGGGATCGTGTTCGCATCCGGTGGATGCAAACCAACCCAAGGAAGCAATGATTGCTACCGACAAAATGCGTGTTGCAGGTGTTGATTTCATAGGACGTCGATTTCTTTCGCCATTTTTGGGGCGCGGTGGGTAAAAACGCGGGAAAGGTTGAATCCAAAATACAAGTCGCCTTTGCCCCAACTACCCGGGGTCAGCATCATCCACGAGGGATCGTTCATGTAGCGTGCGTTGCTCACGTGGAACTGAAAAACGTGTCCGCCGGTCTCCAAGTCCAATCCCACACTCAGTGGATCGTACAAGCCATCCGGTCGGTGCATGCGGGCAAAGTACTCTGCCGTCAATGCCATGCGGTCCGTCAACTTGTAGCGGCCGCCCAACCCAACGCCGTATTGGTCGTTGGGGTCGTTGGGAGTAGCCACCAAATTGAAGTGCACCACCGTTGGGGCCACCTCAAAAGAGAGTTCGTCGGACCATTTGCGGGCCAGAATCAATTGGTGTGTAAATGCCAGACGGTCCGTGAAGTAGTGATTCACTCCGTCGTTGAAATCCGTGGTGTTGAGGTTGGTGGAGTGGTAATACACCGCGCTCAAGGGCATCCCGTCCTCCTTTTGGCGCAAAAAGCGCACCTTGGCAAAGGCGTCGTACGTTTTATTGCCCGACGACCGTCCCAATCCCAAATTCAACCAATGCGCGGGAGAATAGCTGTATTCCAAACGCATTTGTGCGACGTCCAGACCCAAAAAATTGTACAACGGGCGGTCGTTGATGGTGCCAAAACGGTGGCTGATGATCAACTGACCAACTCCGGACGCGGGCAATTCATTGGTCTGTAAATTGACTACACGCGTTCCTTTGAAGGTTGCCGCCACGGGTGCCTTTTTTACGGGGCCCTGAGCAGCGTCCAACATGCTGAACAAGTCGTCCTGCGCCAGTAGAGAACCGCTGGACGTCAAAATGAGTGCTAGAATAATTGCGCGCATCAGGACTTCACTAATTCAAATTTGGCCTTCACCGTAACTTCAATTTCTTCGGCAATTTTTGCAAAGACCACGGTGGGGATTTCAATGTTGTAGTCCACGCACTTTACTTTGAATTTACTGGACAACGAGGGCGCCTTGTCTTTGATCACCACGGTTGCTGGCACCACGATGACCTTGTCTACACCGTGGATGTTCATGGTGCCCTTGAGCTGAGCTGGGTACGTTCCGTCCTTATCCCAATTCACGGCAGCAGCATCCGTCAACTTGCCTTTGAACGTGGCTTTGGGGTACTTGTCCGAATGGAGGTAATTTTCGTTGAAATGCTCCTGCATCAGGGCCTTTTCGAAGGTGAACGACTTGATGTTCACCTGAAAAGCCACTTCACCCGTAGCTCGGTCCCATACCGCAACCGCCGTATTGGTAGTAGCTTCAATGTCTTCAACCGGTGTAGAAGAAAAGAATCGGATGTAGGTTTCTTTGGCCAAATACCGCTGTGCGGTGGCGCTGAGCGCGGATATCGCTATCAACGCGGTGAACAAGACTTTTTTCATGGGTTCGGGTGTATTAATTGTTTAAGGCACCTTGGCGCTTCCAGGTGCGTAATTTGGCCTTCTGACACGACGACATCGGACCCGACGGCGGCATGGCCAAGGGGTTGCCCGCCGGCAAATGAACCCGATTGAGTAGGGAGCCGGACAATGTAGCCGCAGCAATTTGCGCGTGGTTGGTCAGAGACAAGCCGCCGTTGGGCGAAGTTGCTCCGTGGCATCCCGTGCATTGGGCACTTATAATGGGTTGTATGTCCGCAGCAAACGAAACCGCCGCCGTATCGCAGGTACCGCCCGTGCCGTACAAGGTTTGGTAATCGTCGTAGTAGCAGGAAGTTGCTAACGTGGCCGCCGCCCAAAGGGACAATACGGCAGCTATGCTCCAAAAAACCTTCATGATGCGATGGGTTGATGTTCTACAAAGGTATAACGTCGGATCAGAGACCAGAAGTATAGGGCCAACAAAAAGTAGACCACCAGCACCAAAGCGGCCAAACGAAGGTCTCCCGTGGCGTTCTCCAGCCAACCAATGGAAGCCATTCCCAAAACCGTCGCCAACTTTTCCGCGATGTCGTAAAAGGAAAAATAGGTAACGTGGTCTTCCGCCTCCGGAAGCATTTTTGAATACGTACTTCGCGAAAGACTTTGGAGGCCGCCCATGACCAAGCCGACGGCCGCTCCCAGGGCGTAAAATTGGGCTTCGTGTTTCACAAAGTAGGCGCCCACGCAAACCAGAGACCAGCCGATTGCCCCCACAATCAAGGTAGGTATGTTGCCCCACTTGCGGGACATTTTGGAGAACAGCCAGGCACCGGCCATGGCTACGTACTGAATCATTAAAATGGTGGTGATCAGCGCGGAGGTGGGTAAGCCCAGGACTTGACTCCCAAACAAAGACGCAATCAAAATGACCGTTTGGACCCCGGCGCTGGCGAAGAAAAAAGCCAAGACAAAACGTCGCAGCGAACGGTCCGTCAGCAATTCAGCAACCGAACGGTACAAGGCGCGGTAGGCCGTAGCCGGTTTAGCGGGAGCCTTGGGTGCATCCGAGCGGTGCGCAGCTCCGCGGGGCAAACGCATGAGGGCGTACTCCCCAAAACCCAACCACCATAGTGCCACCAAAACAAAACTCCACCGAGTAATCAAGGCCGTGGTGGCCTCTGCCCCAAACCATTGTGGATTCTGAACGGCTACCAATACGGCGATGAGCAAGAAACTGCTGCCAAAATACCCCATGGCAAAACCGCGGGCACTCAGGGCGTCTTGCTCGTCTGGGGCCGCAATTTCCGGCAAGTAGCTGTTGTAGAACACCAAGGAGCCCGCAAAGGAGAAGGAAGCCAGGAACGGCGCAAACAGCCCCAACCACAGGGCGTTGGTGGTGAAGAAAAACATGGAGGCACAGGCCGCTACCCCGGTGTAAACAAAGGTGCGCATGTAGGTTCGCTTGTTCCCGGCCACCTCAGCCAACGCCGCGAGGTAGGGCGCCAACAGGCTGATGCACAGATAAGCGGCGGCTATGGCAAAGGTGTAAGCGGCGGTCGGGCTGACGGTTCCTAAAAAAGTGGACACCTCGGCAGAGTCCATCACGGCTCCGTAGTAAATCGGATAAACCGCGGTGCCCACCACCAAGGTGTACGCCGAATTGGCCCAGTCGTAAAAAATCCATCCGCGTTTGACGCGCTCGTCCGTGCTGTTCATGGACGAAAGGTAGGATTTTAGGCCTGCTCCTGCAATTTAATCAGGTTCAACGCACTGCCTGCGCGGAACCAGCCGATTTGCTGGTCGTTGTACGTGTGGTTGGCAAGGACGGTATCCTGGGAACCGTCGGCATGCTTCAAAACCAGCGTGAGGGGCTTGCCCGGCGCAAAATCCACCAAATCCGTAAAGTCAATGGCGTCGTCCTCCCGGAACAGATTGTAGTCTGCCTCGTTTCGGAAGGTCAGTGCCAACATGCCCTGTTTTTTGAGGTTGGTCTCGTGAATGCGGGCAAAACTCTTCACCAAGATGGCCTTGACGCCTAAGTGGCGCGGCTGCATGGCGGCGTGTTCGCGCGAAGATCCCTCCCCGTAGTTCTGGTCGCCCACCACCAAGGTTGGAACCCCAGCGGCCTTGTAGGCGCGTTGGACGGCGGGAACCTCTCCGTAGGTACCGGTGAGTACGTTCTTCACGGAATTGGTTTCGCCGTTGAACGCATTCACAGCACCCGTCAGGGTGTTGTTTGCGATGTTGTCCAGGTGACCGCGGAAGCGCAACCAAGGGCCGGCCATGGAAATGTGGTCTGTGGTGCACTTGCCTTGTGCCTTGATGAGCAGGCGGGCGTCGTGGATGTTCTTACCGTCCCAAGCAGGGAATTCGTCCAACAATTGCAGGCGTTCGGAACCGGGATTGACGGCAACGGAGATGGCGCTGCCGTCCGCTGCTGGGGCTTGGTAGCCGGCGTCCTCAACGGCGTAGCCGCGGGCGGGCAATTCCTCGCCGGTGGGCGGATCCAACAGCACGGCTTCGCCGTTTTTGTTGATCAATCGGTCCTTCAAGGGATTGAAATCCAATCGGCCCGCAATCGCCAAGGCGGTTACAATTTCCGGAGAAGCTACAAAAGCGTGCGTATTGGGGTTGCCATCCGCGCGCTTGGAGAAGTTGCGGTTGAAGGAGTGAACAATTGTGTTCTTCTCTCCTTTTTCCGCTCCCGGACGGTTCCACTGACCGATGCAGGGTCCGCAGGCGTTCGCAAACACTTTGCCCCCGATGGCCTCAAACTCCGCCAACAAACCGTCGCGCTCCGCGGTGAAGCGAACCTGCTCGGACCCCGGGGTCACGGAGTATTCTGACTTGACCTCCAGGTTTTTGGTGGCTGCTTGGTGCGCCACGGAGGCCGCACGCGTCAAATCTTCGTAGGACGAGTTGGTGCAGGAACCGATCAAACCAACCTCCACCTCCATGGGCCATCCGTTTTGTTGGGCCAACGCGCCCAACTGCGAAATGGGCGTAGCCAAATCCGGCGTGAATGGGCCGTTGACGTGCGGTTCCAGGGTGGACAAATCGATTTCAATGACCTGATCAAAGTAGTGTTCTGGGTTGGCGTACACTTCTGCATCGCCGGTCAAGTCTGCCGCTACGGCATTCGCAAGGTCGGCAACCTCCGCACGTCCGGTGGCGCGCAGGTAGCGCTCCATGGAGGCGTCGTACCCAAAGGTTGAGGTGGTCGCTCCTACTTCAGCCCCCATGTTGCAGATGGTTCCCTTGCCGGTGCAGCTCAAGGATACCGCGCCGTCGCCAAAATATTCCACAATGGCACCCGTTCCGCCTTTTACGGTCAGAATGCCGGCAACTTTCAAAATAACGTCCTTGGCAGAGGCCCAACCGCTGAGTTTGCCGGTGAGCTTTACGCCGATCAACTTGGGAAACTTCAATTCCCACGCCATTCCGGCCATAACATCTACCGCGTCCGCACCGCCTACGCCAATCGCTACCATTCCCAGACCTCCGGCATTGACCGTGTGCGAGTCTGTACCGATCATCATACCGCCGGGGAAGGCGTAATTTTCCAATACCACCTGGTGAATGATGCCTGCGCCTGGCTTCCAAAAGCCAATGCCGTACTTGTTGGAGACCGACGCCAAGAAGTTGAACACTTCGTTGGACTTGTTGACGGCCTCTTGCAAATCCGGCGTTGCACTGACGTGTGCTTGGATCAAGTGGTCGCAGTGAACCGTGGAGGGAACCGCCACCTTTTTGCGTCCGGCTTGCATGAACTGAAGCAAGGCCATCTGAGCGGTAGCATCTTGCATGGCCACGCGATCCGGAGCAAAGTCTACGTACGACTGGCCGCGGGTGAAGACTTCGGTAGCGTTGGTTTGCCACAAGTGGGCATACAAAATTTTCTCACTGAGGGTCAGTGGCTTGCCCAAGGTTTGGCGAGCTGCTTGTACTTTTTCCGGGAAGGCCGCGTAAAAGGCGCGGATCATTTCGATATCGAACACGTTCATGGTCAGAAGTTGCTGTGTGTACAGCAAAATTACAAATGAAATCGCGTTTTTACTTGTTGATTTCTAACGAAAGTGGTGTTTTTCTGAGAATTTTTTATCGTGTTGATTTTGAAATAGATGACTGTGCTCTGTAACCGCGGATACTCGCTCCATTGCACCCACAGCATCCTCTGCATCAAATACCTTTTTACGGCTGCAGTCGGACGTAATGCGGCCTGCGTGCACGTCTACAATTTCGGTACCTTTGTTTCTATAAATCCATGGGTACTCGACTGATTTCACCTTTGTTTGCAGAAGGCGTAGGAATGGCCTTAGCGGCCCTGCGCGGAAATTTGTTGCGTGCAGTACTCACGGCATTGATCATCGCCATTGGAATCATGGCCTTGGTGGGCATGCTCACCAGCACTACCGCCATGGAAAGCGCCATCACCGGGCAGTTTTCCACAATGGGCGCAACGACTTTTACCCTGCAGTCCGGCGGCATGAATATTCGGCTGGGGGGCGGCCGTCGCGTGGAGGAAAAACCCCAACCGCAAATCCCCCTGTACCAAGCCCTGGCCTTCCAGCAACGATTTACCTATCCGGGAGCCACCGTCAGCGTCTCCGATGTGCTGAGCGGGACCGCCACGGTATCCCTAGGGTCGCTAAAAACCAACCCAAACGTTCAGGTAGTGGGGGTGGACAACGGGTACTTAACCACGACGGGCTTAACCATCAACGAGGGACGACTGTTCAGCGCAACGGAGCGCAACGAAGGCAAATCCGTGGCTTGGCTTGGCTTTGACGTGGCCACCAAGTTATTCCCAGAGGGCGGTGCTTTGGGACAAACCATTCGTGTTCAAGGCCGCCCTTTTTTGGTGGTTGGTGTTTTGGCCCCCAAGGGCAACAGTGCGTTCATGGCACAGGACCAAGCCGTTTTGGTACCGGTTCGGGCGGGTCATCGCTTGTTTGGGACGCCGTCGAGCAGCTACGCAGTTCAGGTTATGGCGCCCAGTCCCGATGAATTGGACGCTTGTCTTCAGGCTTCGATGGCCCAGTTCCGAGCCTTGCGCGGCCTTCGCCCGGGTGAGGAAAACAACTTTAACGTGCGGCGCAGCGACGCCATTTCTGCAATCCTTATTGAACAGCTATCCAGCGTGTCCGTGGCCGCCGCGGTGATCGGAGCCATTACGCTCTTGGGGGCCAGTATTTCCCTAATGAACATCATGCTGGTGTCCGTAACGGAGCGAACCCGCGAAATCGGCACGCGCAAAGCCTTGGGCGCCACGCGATCCGCCATCGCCCTTCAGTTTTTGTTGGAAGCCATCCTGGTCAGCCTGATGGGAGGATTGGTGGGTACCGTTTTGGGAATCATGGTAGGCAATGGACTGAGCTCCGCCATGGGCGGGGTTTTCATTTTGCCTTGGAATTGGATTGGATTGGCCTTTGGTGTTTGTTTGGTGGTGGGTGTTGTAGCGGGCTTTTACCCCGCACGGAAAGCCGCCGCACTAGATCCTATTGAAGCATTGCGTTATGAATAGTCGATTGGAAAAAATGAAAGCGACGGTCCTCCAATGGGTTACCACCTTGGTCGCCGGATACCGAAAATTGGACGCCAAAATGGCGAAATGGCCGGGCATGCAGCGGGCATGGTTGCGCAAAGGCATTCAACTGGCCGTAAGCGGAACGGTGGTCCTATTGCTCCTGATTTGGTCCATTGCTTTGGGGGCCTTTGGCATCATCCCCACCCGGGACGACATTCGGTCGGTCCGCAACGATTTGGCCACCGAAGTTTATTCGGAAGACGGGGTTTTGATTGGGAAATACTTCTTGCAAAACAGAACGGGCGCCGATTTGGAAGAAATACCGCAGTACTTGATCGATGCCTTGGTCTCAACGGAGGACGTGCGCTTTTTTGAGCACGACGGCGTAGACAGTCGATCCCTCGCGCGGGTAGTTATCAAAACCTTGGTGCTCCGAAACGAGTCATCCGGTGGCGGATCCACCATTACGCAGCAATTGGCCAAAAATTTATTCGGCCGGGAAAACTACGGACCGTTGTCCTTGGTTCTGGCCAAGGTCAAGGAATTTATTGTGGCTCGACGCTTGGAGGAATTATACACCAAGGAACAAATTTTGGAGCTCTACCTGAATACCGTCAGCTTTGGCGAAAACGTGTACGGAATTGAAACGGCGAGCTTGCGTTACTTCAACAAGAAGCCGGTAGACTTGAACCTGGAGGAAGCTGCCGTTTTGGTGGGCTTGTTGAAAGCCAATTCCAAGTACAACCCGCGCAAGAATCCAGAAAACGCCCGGGAACGGCGCAATGTTGTGTTGGGGCAGATGCTGAAGTACGAGTACTTGACGCAGGAGGAATACGAACAAATGTGTGCCAAACCACTGGAGATCAACTACTATAACCTGGAAGACGAAAAGCCAGCTCCGTACTTTTTGGCGGCTATTCGCCCAGAGTTAGAAGAAATATTGACCGACTTGCGAAAACCCGACGGCTCGGAATACGATTTGGACCGGGACGGACTGGTGGTGGAAACAACACTGTCGTCCTCGTTGCAACGGTATGCCAACCAGGCAGTTTGGCGTCAAATGCAGCGCATTCAACGCAATTTCAACGCCCATTGGGGGGAGTCTGCCTGGAAGAAACTTCCTGATTTTTTGAAGCGCGAGGTGCAGAACACGGTGCTGTACAAGCGGATGAAGGCGGATGGCGCCAGCGAAGAGGAAATTGAATCGGAACTGAATAAAGAGAAGTCCATGGTGGTCTTTGCCTACACGGAAGAGGGCGACGAGCGCAAAACCATGAGCACGCTGGATTCCGTTAAATACGCGCAAGCGCTGATGTCTTGCGGCTTGGTGGCTTTGGACCCGGTACGCGGAACAGTGAAGGCCTGGGTGGGCGGCCCCAGCTTCCAGTACTTACCGTACGACCACGTTTTGTCTCGTCGGCAAACGGCCTCTGCCTTCAAACCGGTGGTGTACGCGGCGGCCTTGGAAAAAGGAATTTCGCCGTGCACCTACTTTGAAAACGAATTGAAAACGTATCCGGAATTTGTCAATTGGACTCCGGAAAACCACGACCGGATGTACGGGGGTGAATACACCATGCGCGGTGCCCTGAAGCGTTCCATCAACGTGGCTACCGTAGAGGCCCTGATGAAAACCGGCCGAGGCAACGTGGTGCGCATGGCCCGTAAGTTGGGATTCAAAGGCGAAATGGACGACCGGCCAGCAATGGCCCTGGGCGCCAACACCGCGTCTTTATTGGAGTTGGTTGCGGCGTACGGCGCATTTGCCAACGGCGGCAAGGCCTTTACCCCGGTGGCGGTGACGCGCATTACGGATCAAATGGGCAATGTCTTGTACGAACGGAAACCAACCGGCATGCGCGCGGTGATGGATACTGCCAACGTTTCCATGCTGACGGACATGCTGCGCGCGGTGATCAACGAAGGAACGGGAAACAGCGTCCGCTCCTACGGTCTCTCCGGTGATTATGCGGGCAAAACGGGGACCGCACAGAATTACTCCGACGGTTGGTTTGTGGGCTACACACCGAAAATTGTGGCCGGCGTGTGGGTAGGTGCTTCTTCGCCTTTGGTTCACTTCCGCGATGCACGCGGCGCGGGCAACGCCACGGCCCTGCCCATTTGGGCCAATTTCATGGGCTCCGTGGAGCGTTCTGGATTGAGCCGTCGGTACGTGGTGCCCTTCAAACCGTTGTCTGCGGCCTTGGAAGAAAAAATGCGCTGTCCGGACTACAAGCCCGGCTTGATGGACGAGATCAATCAGATGTTCTTGGACGACGAAGGAACCGTGGACGATGTGCCGGTCTCTGCGCCGGAAACCAGCACGCCGGAGGCGGCTGGTGGTTTGGAACCCAAGCCCTTCTGATGCAAACCCTTCGGTTGGGCTGGACTTTGGCCGAACGCGACCTGCGCACCCGGTACGCACAAAGTGTACTCGGGAGTTTGTGGAGTTTGGCTCAGCCGCTGGCGATGGCAACCGCGCTCTTCTTCGTGGGAAAGGCCTGGAACCGGACGGTATCCGCAGACCTGTGGCTTTTGGGTTGGGTGGTTTGGAATGTCTTTTCGTCCAGCGCGTTTGCGGGCGCCTTGGCATTGGCACACAACCGGGAATTGGTGACCAAAACAGCCATCCCTCCTTTTTCGTATCCGCTTTCTAAAGCCATCGTTGCGGCGGTGGATGGAGCCGTTGGGTTGGTTCTGTGGGGAATTTTTGCGGCGACATCCGGCGCGCATGCGAATGCCTCTCTGGCGGCTGATGCATTGGTTGCCTTTGCGGCATCGCTGGCGGGAGGTCTTGGACTGGGGGCTCTTTTGGCGCTCCCTGCCGCTCGGGTTCGGGATGTGGCGGTAGCATTGCCGTTTCTTGGGCAACTGGGATTGCTCCTCTCCCCGCTCCTGCTGGGCACCAGTACTTCTTTTTCCGAATACCTGCCTTGGATTCCCGGTTGGGGCCCGGTGCAAGCAGTATTGAGCCAATCTTTGAGTTCCGACGTCGGGTACCAGTGGGTAGCGGCCTTGCTCCTCTTTGCAGCGGGTTATGGCGTGCTCAAGCGCTGGGGTAAACATGCAGCGGACTGGGTATGAAACCGTTCATCCACTTTGATCAACTGACCAAGAAATTCGGGGCACACACGGCCTTGGACTGTTTGTCTGGACGCTGGGAGGCCGGCTCTTCTGTGGGGATTGTGGGCGCTAACGGCGCCGGCAAGTCCACCTTGTTGCGGTTGATTTCAGGAATCTCAGCTCCATCGTCCGGGTCGCTTAAAATATCCGGCCGGTTGGCAAGTCTCTTGGAGGTGGGGACCGGCTTTCACCCGGAGCTCACCGGTAGGGAGAACATCTTTTTGTACGGTCAAATCTTGGGGCTGCGCCGCGCTGAAATTCGCACACAACTGGATGCCATTGCCGATTTCTCTGGGGTCTCTGCGCAGTTGGATCTTCCGCTCAAACACTTTTCGTCGGGCCAGAAAATTCGGCTCGGATTTTCCGTAGCAGCACAACTGCGTTCGGACATCATTCTTCTGGACGAGATTTTGGGCGTGGGCGACGCCGCCTTCCAGCAGCAATCTTTTGAACGCATGCAGTCCCTTTTGTCCGAAGAAGGACGCATGGTCGTTGTGGTGTCGCATCATTTGGGCACCATCCGCCGGATGTGTACCCAAGCCCTTTGGATCGACGCCGGACGCGAGCGCCTGTCTGGGTCCGTTGCCAACGTCTTGGAGGCGTATATGAATGTTCATGCGGCTCCGGAGAACTCCGGAACCCTGCCTACCAATCCGTGGGTGGCGTCCTTGCGCTGGGCAAGTTCCTTGGTAGCCGGACAACCCGCGCGGCTGGAGGTGGCGTTGAACAACAACAACCCTTTGCAGCGGCCAAACCTCCGTCTGACCCTCTTCAACCAACACGGTGAATTCTTGGCGCCGCTGAGTCCCGTAACGTCTGGACTGGGGTCCGATTGGTGGCCCGAACGCGCGCAAATCGTGTTGGAATTTGACCGTTTGCCGCTCATGCGCGGCACGTACCACTTGGGACTCCGCCTGACGGAAAACGATTTGGAGCTGGCGCACCTGCCCATTGCGTTGCCCTTTGCCGTTGAAGAAGGACTTTATTTTCCCAACGGGGACACCTTTGCGCCGCGCTTCAACGGCCTGTGGCTGGATCCCCATTGGACCGTAGCCTCGTCGGACCCGGCTTAACGCCCTAAAAAGCCTTTGACGGACCGCTTGGTACGCATCCAGCGTTGCGCCCAGGACGCGTGCGGACCGTTTTCGTGGTGGAACAGCCCCTTCATGTACTCGGATCCCTCCGTCGGATTTAAGAGCGACTGGGGGTCAAACTCCCATGCCCCACCGGATTCGTACCCCCACGCTTCCAAATGCGGTTGCCACAGGGGGCGAAACAAAGCTTCGTCTTCCGGCAACCACCAGCGGCGCCAATTTCCGTCTCCCCGCGTTCGGGCGATGTGGCTGAAATTTCGGGCTTGCTCCCCCTCCGCAGTTAATACCCAATCCGTCGGAATTCTGCCGGCCAAAGCGTCAAAATTCCCGCGACGGAAGTCTTCGTACCGGAGGACGGCCCATCCGGCGGCCCGTGCCTGCTTCTCAAAAGAGCGCAATCGATCCATACGAGCAGCTAAGTCCGCGAGCCAATCTTCTTGCAGCAAACCGCGAGGCCTCGCCAGCTCAGCAAACGACAGCTCACTGGGGAAGGCTTCCTTGTGCTGTACCAAGCGAAGGGCTCGCTGAAAATCGCGCGGATCCGGTTCGTGCACGTACAGCCAGCGGTAAAAAAAAGCAGACAGCCAACGGTCTCGGGGGTCGCGAAGCAGCAAAATAGGCAGGTCAAAGGATTGCCCCTGCTCCAGTGCTTGCTCCACCGTCCATCCGCGAAACGGCTCCGGCACCCGGCTTCCCCATCCGCCGGCGGGATCCACCAACAGCGCTTTCGCCGTTGCTAATTCTGGCCAGAATGGGTGCGGCTCCGGTTCAAAAAAGGCAGTCGGCCCCGGTTGATTGGGGTCCAAACCACGCGCCTGTGCCAGGCGCGCGTACACCAACGTCGTCCCGCTTTTGGGCATTCCCAGTACCAAAACCCGCATACCGCCAAGGTAATGCGTATTTTTGGGAGATGCTTCCCTCCGTTACCGTCTTGGTGCCCAATTACCGGCACGCCCGCTACCTCCCCGAGCGGTTGGACAGCATTTTGGCCCAAACGGTGGTCCCCAATGAAGTTTTGTTGCTGGACGACTGCTCTCCAGACGACTCGTTGTCCATCTTAACGACCTACGCCGCGGAGCGACCCACCTGGCGCGTGGTGGCCAACGAGCAGAATTCCGGGAGTCCTTTTGCGCAGTGGAACAAGGGGGTTGACATGGCTACCTCCCAATACGTTTGGATTGCGGAGAGCGACGACGCCGCGGACCCGCTCCTGTTGGAGACCTTACTTCAAACCGCACAAGCGCATCCCACCGCGGCTTTGGTGTATGCCCAAACCCTCTTGATGGACGAGGAGAGCCGCACCCTGAACTCTTTTCAGCTAAACTACGATTACCTGTTTGGTGCGCGGGCCGCCCGTTGGAAAGAACCCTATTTCGCCCGAGGGATCGACGAACTGCGCGAGTACTTCATCCTGCACAACGTCGTTCCCAATGCCAGCGGAGCGTTGATCCGACGCGACGCCTATTTGGCTGCCGGGGGAGCAAATCCCTGGTACCGCTTGAACGGCGACTGGGCTTTTTACACGCGCTTGTTGGAGCACGGAGACATTGCCTACGTTTCGGCGCCGCTGAACCGCTTTCGGGTGCACGCGCAAACCCAACGCCAGGCCGCCAATGCCAGCGGCGCGGTGTATGAGGAGCTTTTAACGCTTGCGGATGACCTGGTGGCCCGGCATTCCCCTCCGAGCGCAATCCAAAAAAAGGCGTACCGCAATTTTGCCGCCTGGTGGGCACATTCGCTGTACCGGCAAGAATGGACAGGCCCCAAAGCATCGGAAAATGGGCGCATCAACCTGCGATTGCTCCTTCGTTTTGCCCGCATTCACCCACTGGTTCTTCTGCATATCCCGTACGAAGGCGCTGTGCGTTTGGCTGTTTTCGCGTTGGAATGCGTACATTTAAAGAAGCCGTTGCGGCGGCTGCTGCACCGTTGGTTTCCGCGCGTTTTTTTTGACCCCATTCCGTGAGCCTCACCGTTGTCATTCCCTGCTACAATGCCGCCGCTACGGTTGAAGCGGCAGTGGCCTCCGCGCGCGGAGCCGCACAAATTGTGGTGGTGGACGACGGTTCCCACACGGAAACCGCGATCTTCTTGGATTCTCTGTTGGCCACCAATACCTACCCCAACCTGGAAGTGGTCCGACTGCCCCAAAACGCTGGATTGGGTGCGGCGCGCAACGCCGGAGTGGCCCGCGCCACCCAGCCCTGGGTTGCGTTTTTGGATGCAGACGACGTCTACCTGTCCCATAACGCCCAGTCCTTTCCGGAAGCGTGGGGCGTATTTGCCGCCACCCAGCCCCGCGGCCACTGGTTTTTCCATGCCGTTCGGGAGTGGTCGCCGCCGGCACCTCCCGGCCGAGTCCGTGCCGGAGATCCCGTGCGCCAACCGTCTGATTTACTGTTGAAACGTTCCCCGCTGGCCCCCAGCGCCACCGTTTTGAGTACTTCCTTGGCCCAAAAGTTTCCTTTTCAAACAGATCGACGCGTCCAAGGCACCGAAGATTTGGACCTGTGGATTCGCCTGCTCTACGCAGACTTTCGTCCCCGTCTCTGGTCCGGCCTCCCCTGGACCGCCTATCGAATCGGCACCGGAATGTCTTCCGCCCTGGGCAGCCATGCGGCTAAAATCCGCATGCAATGGGCTCGGTTTGTGCGAAACGGTTGGATTCAATCGGCGGACTTGGAGGCAGCTGAATCAGAACTGCAACGCCAACTGGCCCGCAGCTACCACAAAGCCGGCCGCTTCCTTAAAGCGCAAAAAGCCTACCAAAAGGCAGGCTTTTCGCTGAAAAATAGGCTTCTTTCCGCCGCCGCCGCCCTGGGCATCCGCCTGTAGTACGGCGGCCGGGCAGCCAGATAATTGGGTATTACAAACGAGCGCGCAGCTCGGTGTCCAACGCGTCCAAAAACTCTTCCGTGTACAAGAAGTGCTCTCCGTGGCGAACGTCGTTGCCGTGCACGCAAACGGCCAAATCTTTGGTCATTTTGCCGGACTCCACAACATCCACGCACACCTGCTCCAACGTTTCGCAGAAGTGGATCAATTCGGCATTGCCATCCAACTTGCCGCGGTGGGCCAAGCCTCGGGTCCACGCAAAAATGGACGCAATGGGATTGGTGCTGGTGGGCTTGCCTTGTTGGTGCATGCGGAAGTGGCGAGTTACGGTTCCGTGCGCAGCCTCAGACTCCAGCGTTTTGCCGTCGGGGGTCACCAAAACAGACGTCATCAAACCGAGCGAGCCAAAACCCTGTGCCACGGTGTCGGACTGAACGTCGCCGTCGTAGTTCTTGCATGCCCAGATGAAGCCTCCCTCCCACTTGAGGGCGGAAGCCACCATGTCGTCGATCAATCGGTGCTCGTATACAATTCCGGCAGCCTCAAAGCGGGCCTTAAATTCCGCTTCGTACAATTCTTGAAAGATGTCTTTGAACCGACCGTCGTACTTTTTAAGGATGGTGTTCTTCGTGCTCAAGTACAGCGGCCAATTCTTTTGCAGCGCCAAGTTGAAGCAGCTGCGGGCAAAACCCGCAATGCTCTCGTCCGTATTGTACATGCTCAGGGCAACACCGTCGCCCTTGAAGTTGTACACCTCCCAAGACTGCGGCTCGCCGCCGTCCTCAGGGGTAAACGTCATCGTGAGTTTGCCTTTGCCCTTGATTACGGCATCCGTCGCGCGGTACTGATCGCCAAAGGCGTGGCGTCCAATGACAATGGGCTTGTTCCAAGTGGTGACCAAACGGGGAACGTTGGCACAAATGATGGGCTCGCGGAAGACCGTACCGTCCAAAATGTTGCGAATGGTGCCGTTGGGGGACTTCCACATTTGCTTCAGGCTGAACTCCTTCACGCGGTTTTCGTCCGGCGTGATGGTGGCGCACTTGATGCCCACGTTGTAGTGTTTGATTGCCTCCGCAGCGTCCACCGTCACTTGGTCGTTGGTGGCATCGCGGTTTTCCATGCCCAAATCGTAGTACTTTATGTCTAGATCGACGTACGGCAGAATAAGTTTATTTTTGATGAAAGACCAGATGATGCGGGTCATTTCATCGCCGTCGAGCTCGACGACCGGGTTGGCTACAGCAATTTTTTTCATGATTGTGCAAAATTACTCGATATCGAGCTGGAATGTTTGACGAAAATCGTGGAGAAGTGGATTTTTTTCAGCTAAATAGGCAAATCGCTCGTCCGGTGTATAAACCACCTTGGCAGCAGCTTCCCGCGACACATCCACCACGATGTCGATGCTGTCGTTCTGCAAACCTTCGCGCAAGAATTGAAGCATGGAATCGCGTTGCTCGGCCGTATACTTCTCTTGAATGGCATTGCTCACCGTAAGCTGAACGCGGTGTTCCGGGTCCACCTCCACCACCATAGACTCCAGCAAGGCCTGCACGGCGGGCTGATGGGCTAAGCTGGCCACGTATTCGGCCCATACCCGGCGTAAATCACCCAGGTGGTAGGCGTTGTCACGTTTCGCCGGGCGAACCTCCACCGGAGCGTTTGGAACGGCCCCTCCCTCAAGAGCTTTCGGATTTTCCAGGGCATCGGATGCGCCCGAAACCGCATTGGACCCTCGTTCCGGAGTTTGCAATTGCGCCAAGGAGAAGGCACTGGTGCGGCGAATGGAGGGTACCCCACCCGAAACTACCGCTGGTGCGGCCGATTCTGGGGCAGGGGGTGCAACGAAAGCGATAGCTTCAGGAGCCGACGGTGCCGCAACTGGATTGTTTTCAACGGACAACTGATGGTCTGGAGACAATGCCTCAGCGGATGCGCGGGCTGCTGGGGCTTCGGCTGGTGAGGTTGCTACGGACGCAACCAAGACATCGGCTTGCACTGGGCCTACCGCCGATGCAGCTAGAGATGGGGCATTTTGCGGGGCAGTTTCAACGACCTCCGCTGGCGACGCTACCGATTTTTTTTTTCGGCGTCCCCGCCGTCGTACTCCGGCGATTCCGCCATGTCCAGAAGGGCCACCTCCGTGAGGAGCCTCGGATTACTGGAGGTTTTGTACTTGGACTCGGCCTCGGTGATCCGACGGAGCGCACGTGCAAAGAAGGCCAAAGATGCCGCACCGGACTGTACCTTGAATTTCTCTTTGATGGAGGCTGGCCATTCCATCAAGCCCACCGTCTGGGGATGCACCGCCAGCATCACGTCCCGAAGATGGGACGCCAATCCAATGACAAATTGATGACCGTCGAACCCGCGCTCCAAAACCTGATGGAAACGCACCAAAACGCCGGGCACATCGTGGGCAATCAACGAATCAACGACGGAAAAATAAACGTCGTGGTCCAATATTTGGAGGTTGTCCACCACGGAGGTATACGTGATGTTGCCCTGGGCAAAACTCGCCACACGGTCAAAAATAGAAAGCGAGTCGCGCAAAGCACCGTCGGCCTTGATGGCGATGGCGTGCAAGGCTTCTGGTTCTGCGGAAATGCCTTCTTTGGACGCCACAAAAGCCAAGTGGGATGCGATGTCCTCAACCCCTATGCGTTTGAAATCAAATATTTGACAACGCGATAGAATCGTGGGAAGCACCTTGTGTTTTTCCGTGGTTGCCAGGATAAAAATGGCGTGACGCGGAGGTTCTTCCAACGTTTTCAAAAAGGCATTAAAGGCCGCCTGGGACAACATGTGTACCTCGTCGATGATGTACACCTTGTATTGGCCCACGGCCGGCGCTATGCGCACGCTGTCCGTGATGGATCGAATTTCCTCCACACTGTTGTTGGAGGCTGCGTCCAGCTCAAAGATGTTCAATCCTACATCCGCACCCGGCTCGACGGTGGATTCGTTGATGATTTTGGCCAAAATTCGAGCGCAGGTAGTTTTGCCAACGCCTCGTGGCCCACAAAACAACATTGCCTGCGGAATCCGCCCGGACTGCACCGCGTGCTCCAAAGTTTCGGTAATGTGGGACTGCCCCACCACCGACTCAAATCGCTGCGGCCGATACTTTCGAGCCGATACCGTATATCCCGTTTCCACATTCCAAAGATAAGTCGTATATTTGCAGCCCTAAAAAATTCATTTCAAATGAATCAGTACGAAACCGTTTTCATTTTGAATCCCGTCTTATCTGATGATCAGGTAAGGGAAACGGTTGATAAATTCACAGGCCTACTAAAGGGCGCTGGTGCTGAAATTATCAACGTTGAAAAGTGGGGCTTGAAAAAGCTCGCTTACCTTATCGACAAGAAGAAAAGCGGATTCTACCAGCTGGTGGAATTCAAAGCACCGGCCACAGCCATCGCACCGATGGAAGTAGAAATGCGTCGCGACGAGCGCGTTATGAGATTCCTGACTGTCCGCCTGGACAAGCACGGAGTGGAGTACGCCGCTAAACGTCGGAGCAAAGTTGCCAACAAATAATCCCGTTGAAAATGAGCACGATTGAAAGCACCAACGCGGCGGCTCCCAGCGGAGAAGTTCGCTACTTGCAGCCGATTGCGATCGACACAAACAACAAAAAGAAGTATTGCCGCTTCAAGAAGTACGGCATCAAGCACATCGACCACAAAGACCCTGAGTTTTTGTTGCGTTTTTTGAACGAGCAAGGAAAAATCCTTCCCCGTCGCTTGACCGGAACCTCTTTGAAGTACCAGCGCAAACTTTCTCAAGCCGTGAAGCGCGCCCGTCACTTGGGTCTGATGCCGTACGTGGCCGATAACTTGAAATAAGCCCGTCCCATGGAAGTAATTTTGAAACAAGACGTCGAGAACCTTGGGTTTAAAGACGATATGGTAGTGGTGAAGCCCGGTTACGGCCGCAACTTCCTGCTCCCTACTGGACAGGCCATTTTGGCTACTCCTTCTGCTAAGAAAATGTTGGCCGAAGATTTGAAGCAGCGTGCGCACAAAGAAGCCAAGGTTATTGCTGATGCAACCGCTATGGCTGAAAACCTCAAGCGCATTGAATTGAAGTTAACTTCTTCTTCCGGTAAGGGCGGCAAGCTGTTTGGTGCCGTAACTAACCACCACATGGCAGAAGAGTTGAGCAAACTGGGCTACGCAATCGATAAGAAATTCATCACCATCATTGGCGGCACCGTGAAGACGGCCGGCAAGTATTCGTCCAAAATTCGCTTGCACCGCACGGTGACAATTGACTTTGGTTTTGAAGTGATTGGTCAAGAATCTTGATTGAAGCGAATCCAATGAATAATCAAAACCGCCCCACTGGGGCGGTTTTTTTTGCACCCTACTTTTCACCCCCACACGCCTGGGACGGAAGCCATGGTCGCACATTCCGTGCACTTCTGCAAATCACCCCTGCTCTGTTGCGTACGCTCCCAAGGCGCTGTACCTTCGGGCTTATGGCCAAGAAGTCATCTCCTTTCCCAAAGTCAGCACCCACACCCCAACCGCAAAAGGAGTCGGCAGGTTTGCCTCTCGGTAAATCGTTTGAGGATGGTTCGGTTTGGATTGCAGCCATCGTGGGAATGTTGTTTCTGTACCCTGCTGCGTGGAACTCCAGCCAAACCTTGGGAGACGCGTCCCTATGGCCCTTACTGCTCTCCGGGGCAGGTTTGGGGGTCGTCGGGGCTCTGTGGAGCTTTCGTGGCGCTGCAGCCCCGTGCACGAATGCAGCGGGAGCTTCCCTGGCACTGACGCTGTTGGTGTCCTTGTCGGTACTGGGATTGCCGCGTGCCTATGCCGTCTCCGAGTGGTGGGGCAGTGTGGCCCGATTGTCGGTGTATGCCGGAATCGTGTGGGCCGCGGGGCGTTTGTTTGCTCAAGGTAAAATAACCTATGCGCACTTAGCCGCGTTTGGGACTGGGTCTGCTTTGGTGTTGGCCTGCAGTGTTTTTCTGGACTGGAAGGAAGTCGGTGTTCTGAATGCCTGGAAGGATCCCTACGGAGCACCGGGCCTTTTGGGGCACAAAAACTTTACGGCCTCCGCCCTACTGCTCGGTTTCTGGGGGGCACTTTACGCGATTCAAGTACAGACCTCCTCGCGCAATTGGCGGATTTTTGCCGGGATTGTCGCCGTTTTGGCGGCCTTGGCCCTGGCCCTTTTGCGCACCCGAAGCGTCTGGGTGGGTTTGGCGTTGGGAGGTTTGTTCTGGCTGTGGAACAGCAACACCAGCTGGAAGGCCACCCTGAGACGCGCGGCTTGGCCGATGGGTATTTTTTTGATCGTTGTGGTGGGAGCCGTGCTCCAACCGTCGATTCAGAAAGCGGTGTTCAACCCCCAGAATTTGCGCATTCGCGCGGTTTTTTGGGACCACAGTTTGCAAATGGTGGCGGAAAACCCGTGGACCGGGGTGGGTGCTGGCCAGTGGGGAATTCATTTCCCAGGGTACGGTTTGGACGGGATGGATCCTCTGGTGTCTGAGGGCATCACGGCTGAAGTGCGTCCCCACAACGATTTTTTGTGGATTGCGAGCGAGTTTGGCTGGCCCGGATTGGGGGCGTTTTTGGCGCTTTGGCTCTTTGTACTTTACTACGCCTACCGCGCGCCCCGGGGAACCGAAAAAGCCTATCTGGTTGCGCTTTTGACTGGTGTTTTTGTCTACAGTCTTTTTGAATTTCCCTTGGAACGAGCCGCCGTCTCCATCCCTTGGGTTCTTGGGATTGCCGCCTTGGGACAACTTTCCGGCCCCGAGATGAAAATTTCCTGGATGCCAAAATGGGCTACCGGAATTTTGGCCTTGGCCCTGCTCCTTCCTGCTGCGTACGTAGTGGAGCAGCGTCGTGCTGGCACCGAGCAAAATGCAGCCGTATTGGCTGCCAATGCGCGTCAAAACGCGGAAGAATTATTGCAGACCTCGTCGGTCGCATTTACCCCTTGGAACGAAATCGATCGGTTTGGAAATCCTTTGCCCTATTTCCAAGGGATGGGCGCCCTTTTTGTGGAGGCACAACAGACAAACGACCCAACCTTTGCGCAAGCTGAGGCCTATTTCCGGACGGCACTGGCACTCCACCCCAATCATTTGTTGAGCTACAATCAGCTTGGGAACTTGAGTAAGTACCGCGGAAAGCCGGCCGAGGCACTGCCGCATTATTTAGAAGCACTCAAACGTTCTCACGATTTCGGTTCCGCCCGTTTGGGCCTAGCTGAGTGTTTGTTGGACTTGAATAGGACGGATTCCGCCGGACGCGTACTGTTTGAGTCCTTTGGGGTTTCTACCAACGGTACCACCCAAGAGATTCGGAAGGACCCGCGGTACCGAGTGGCCGTGGAACGATGGGTGGTACAAGCCGCAACAGCCCCTATTCGCTATCGCCCTTTGGTTCCGATTGCCGGCCGGAAGTACGAAACTCCAGAATCCGGTTTTGCCGCGTTTGAAGCTGCGAAAGACGCCGCCTTAGTAAGGGATCAAGCAAAAAGGAACGCCCCGCGCTGAACGCTTTCCCATAATTCCATTCAATCGCCTACTTACTTCCAATCAACGGATACTGGGACGTGGTCTGATCCGCTAACCTCCGGGTGAATGCGCGAAGCCTCCAGTCGGTGGGCCATGCGTTCGCTGACCACCCAATAATCCAAGCGCCAGCCGATATTGTTCTCGCGCGCTCCGCCGCGGTAGCTCCACCAGGAATACTCCACACGATCCGGATGCAAATGCCGGAATGAGTCCAAAAATCCAGCCTGCAACAAATTCGTGAAGCCGTCGATTTCCACTTGGGTGTAGCCAGGGGTCTTGTTGTAGTTCGCCTTGGGCCGTGCCAAGTCCATCGGCTGGTGCGCCACGTTTAAATCTCCGCCAAAAAAGACGGGTTTTTCGCGGTCCAAATCAGACAAAAACGCGGTTAGGTCGCGGTCCCAAGTGCTTCGGTAGGGCAATCGGGCCAATTCTCCGCCGCTGTTGGGCACGTACGAGATAACCACCCAAAAATCCGGAAATTCGGCCGCGAGTAAGCGTCCTTCAGTGTTGTGCTCTGCTTGCGGAAGATCCCGAATCACGCGCAGCGGGGCGGTTCGGGAAAGCAGTGCCGTCCCGGAGTACCCTTTTCGTTCGGCCGAAGAAGCTTCGACGTGCCAACCGTCGGCCAAAAAGGGCTGTAGCACCTCGGCCACCTGATCTTCGGTTGCCTTTGTCTCTTGCAGTCCAATGACGTCCGCACCCAAGGTGTTCAATTGCTGCAAAAGTCCTTTACCGGCGACGGCTCGAATGCCGTTTACGTTCCACGAAACAAAGCGCATGTTGAAAAATTTCTCGTTAATGACTCAACTGAATTACATATTGCGTCGGTACTGACCGCCTACCCCAAAGAGCGAATGGGTCATTTGGCCCAGCGAGCATACTTTGCCGGCTTCCATCAACGCATCAAAAATATTCTGATTGCGGATGGCGGCGTCTTGCATGGTGCGCAACAAGGCCTCGCTGCGCTCGGCCTGCACCCGTTGCAGGGTCTCTACCGTCGCAATTTGATCCTCCTTCTCGGCCTCCGTGGCACGGATGACCTCGCCCGGAACCACCGTGGGGGATCCCTTGCTGCTGAGGAAGGTGTTCACGCCAATGATGGGGTACTCTCCGGTGTGCTTCAAGGTTTCGTAGTAAAGCGATTCCTCCTGAATTTTGCCACGCTGGTACATGGTTTCCATGGCGCCCAACACGCCGCCGCGCTCTGTCAGTCGGTCAAATTCCAACAGGACAGCCTCCTCTACTAAATTCGTCAATTCGTCGATGATGAACGATCCCTGCAGCGGGTTTTCGTTCTTGGCCAATCCCAACTCGCGGTTGATGATGAGCTGAATGGCCATGGCCCGGCGCACGCTTTCTTCTGTGGGCGTGGTGATGGCCTCATCGTAGGCGTTGGTGTGGAGGGAATTGCAGTTGTCGTAGATGGCGTAGAGGGCCTGCAGTGTGGTGCGGATGTCGTTGAAGTCAATTTCCTGGGCGTGGAGCGAGCGTCCCGACGTTTGGATGTGGTACTTCAGCATTTGCGCGCGAGGATCTGCCCCGTACTTCCGCTTGAGGGCCTTGGCCCAGATCCGTCGGGCCACCCGACCAATCACGGCGTATTCTGGATCCACCCCGTTGCTGAAGAAGAAACTCAAGTTGGGCCCAAACGCGTTGATGTCCATGCCGCGGCTCAAGTAGTACTCCACATAGGTGAAGCCGTTGGCCAGGGTGAAGGCCAATTGGGTGATGGGGTTGGCACCGGCTTCCGCAATGTGGTAACCAGAAATGGACACCGAATAAAAGTTGCGAACGTTGTGGCGAATGAAATACTCCTGCACGTCGCCCATCAACCGCAAGGCAAACTCTGTGGAGAAAATGCAGGTGTTTTGGGCCTGGTCTTCTTTCAATATGTCTGCTTGTACGGTTCCACGCACGGTGGAGAGGGCTTCCGCTTTCAGGCGTCCGTATACCTCTGCTGGCAGGACTTCATCGCCGGTAACGCCCAAGAGCAGCAAGCCCAAGCCGTTGTTTCCTTCGGGAAGGGTTCCGTGGTAGCGGGGGCGTTCCAGGCCTTTGTCGTCGTATTTGGCCTTCAGTACGCGTTCCACTTCTGCTTCTAAGCCTTCCGCTCGGATGTACTTTTCGCACGCTTGGTCCACCGCCGCATTCAAGAAGAAGCTCAACAGCATGGGCGCTGGGCCGTTGATGGTCATGGAAACGGACGTGGACGGATTGCACAAGTCAAATCCGCTGTACAACTTTTTGGCGTCGTCCAAACAACAAATGCTCACCCCCGCGTTGCCAATTTTACCGTAGATGTCCGGTCTGCGTCCGGGGTCGTTGCCGTACAGGGTTACGGAGTCAAAGGCCGTGGAGAGACGCTTGGCGGGAAGTCCCAGCGATACGTAGTGGAACCGCTTGTTGGTGCGCTCGGGGCCACCTTCGCCCGCAAACATGCGCGTGGGGTCCTCTCCGTCGCGCTTGAAGGGGTAAATGCCCGCGGTGTATGGAAATTCACCGGGAACGTTTTCTTGAAGCATCCACTTCAGCAAATCGCCCCACGCTTTGAAGGACGGAGTCACAACGCGCGGAATGCGCTGCTGGGCCAAAGAGACGGTGTGCGTAGGGACTTGGATGGCTTTGCCGCGCACGTGGTACACGTATTCGTCTGCCTTGTACTTCTCGCGTACCTGCGGCCACGCCTGAAGCGCATCCCACAAGTGAGGATCCAAGTCCCGCTTGCGGCGTTCCATTTCTTCTTGAACACCTTTGATCAGACGATCGGCGTCTTCCATTTTGGAGGAACGAAGTACCTCCAGTGTTCCATTCAAGGCATAAAGTTGATCCGCCACGCGGGCTTGATCTTCTACCCAATGGTCGTAAGCGCGGTTGCTTTCCGAAATCTCGGAAAGGTACCGGGTGCGGTGCGGAGGAATGACGTAAATCTTTTCGGACATTTCGTCCGATAGGGCAAAGCTGGACGCCAACTCAGAACGACCCGACTTATCTGCAATCGCTTGCATCACCGCAATGTACAAGCGGTTGGTACCGGGATCGTTGAATTGGCTGGCCATCGTTCCGTACACCGGCATGTCCTCCAACGAGTCGTCCCAGCGGTTGTGGTTCCGTTGGACTTGCTTTTTCACGTCGCGCAGCGCATCCAAGGCACCGCGTTTGTCGAACTTATTGAGGGCAATCAAGTCCGCAAAATCCAGCATATCGATCTTCTCCAACTGCGTAGCGGCTCCGTATTCTGGAGTCATGACGTACAACGAAGTGGTGCTGTGCTCCAGAATTTCCGTGTCGGATTGGCCGATTCCACTGGTTTCCAACACCACCAAGTCAAACCCCGCGGCCTGAACTATTTGGACGGCTTCTGCCACGTGACGGCTAAGCGCCAAGTTGCTCTGCCGGGTTGCCAGCGAGCGCATGTACACGTTGGGGTGCTTGATGGCGTTCATGCGGATGCGGTCGCCCAAAAGCGCGCCTCCGGTCTTCCGCTTGGAAGGATCCACGCTGATGACGGCCAATTTTTTCTCCGGGAAATCCACCGTAAACCGGCGCACCAGTTCGTCCACCAGAGAGGATTTACCAGCGCCACCGGTGCCCGTAATGCCCAATACCGGAGCGTTGCAAGACTTGGCTTTAGCGGCAATCTGCTCGCGAACGGACGCATATACGTCGCCGTAATTTTCGGCACACGAAATCAATCGCGCCAGGGCTCCGGGATGCTCGGGAGAAAGTCGGTCCATTTCGTCGGTCAAACGCTCGCCCAAGGGGAAATCTGATTTGGACAACAAATCGTTGATCATGCCCTGCAGCCCCATGGAACGACCGTCGTCCGGGTGGTAAATGCGCGCAATTCCGTAATCCTGCAATTCGGCAATTTCGGAGGGCAAAATGGTACCGCCGCCGCCGCCAAAAATGCGAATGTGGCCCGCTCCTTTTTCCTGGAGCAGGTCGTACATGTATTTAAAGTACTCGTTGTGGCCGCCTTGGTAGGAAGTCATGGCGATGGCGTTGGCGTCTTCCTGGATGGCGGTATTGACCACCTCTTCTACGCTGCGGTCGTGGCCCAAATGAATGACTTCGGCGCCGGACGCTTGCAAGATGCGGCGCATGATGTTGATGGATGCGTCGTGCCCGTCAAATAAGGACGCGGCAGTGACGATGCGAATTTTATTCTGAGCTTGGTACGGCAAGGGGTTTTCCATACCCCAAAGATAACGCACACCGACGGTGTGCCGGGAGCCGCATTGGGTTCAATACGGAGTAATCCCGGCCAAAAATGGAGCCAATTCGTCCCAATGGTGCAGGACCGCTGTGGGCACGTGGCCGTTGGGAACAGTCACTTTCCCAGGGTTGTAGTACACTTGATCCATTCCAAAAGCAGCGGCCCCCAGAATATCGGCCTCCCAACCGTCTCCCAAGACCAAGGTTCTCTCTGGTTCCGCGCCGGCCTTGGCCAAAGCAGCAGCAAAAACTTCGGGCGCGGGTTTGTACGCCCCCACTTCCTCGGATGTAGTCACGGTTTCAAAATATGGAGCCAATCCGCTGCAGGCCACTTTGGTGTGCTGGCTTTCCGGAAATCCATTGGTGATGATGTGCAAGGAATAGCGGTTGCGCGCCCACTGTACGGCCTTCAAAGCGCCCGGCATCAATCCGGTCTCCCGCGGCGTTCGCTGCACAAAGTCTACCTCCAAAAAAGACGACAATTCCCTGCGTTGTTCCTGCCGAACGTGCGGCAGGGCTTCCTGCAACAAACGCTCAAACCGCAACGTACGCACCTCAGCCTTGGTGCACTCCCCCCGGCGCAACGCGTTCCACAATTCCGCGTTGATGCTTTCGTACCGATCCAAGGCCCGGCCCGGATCCAACTGCGCCTCCAGCGGAGCGATATGCGCTTCAAACAAGTTCCGGAAAACCCGTCGGCTGTTGCCCTCAAAATCCCACAAGGTGTGGTCCAGGTCAAACAAAAGATGCGTGTAGCGACGGGGATTTTCAGGTGCCATGAACGGAGGAATGCCGCGAAGGTACAATCGGCGAATCGGAACCCGGTTCAGCTCCTCACTTGTCCACTGGGCGCTCCAGCACCGTCTCCGGAGAGAATCCAACAAGGTAGACCTTTTGCGCGGCCCGCGTAATGGCCGTGTACAGCCACCGCAAATAGGAACGTTGGTCGTACCCCTCCGCCTCGTACGGCTGCTCCACAAAGACGGCCTCCCACTGCCCGCCTTGGGCCTTGTGGCACGTCAAGGCATACGCAAACTTCAATTGAAGGGCGTTCCAGTACGGATCCCGGTCACGCGCCGCACGTTGGAGTCGTACCGTGGGCAAGTGTGCGTACTCCGCCTGAACTCCCTGCAGTAATCCCGTCAACTGCTCTGGGGTCAACGCAGGGCCTTCCGTATCCAGGGCGTCCAACACCACCTTGGCCTCTACGGGCGGGTCGTCGGGCCGATCCAGCCACCGCAAGGATGCTTGGGCAAAAGACAGGCCGTAGCGCTCTTCGTGTTCCACCAGTCGGATGATCTCCAATTGATCCCCGTTGGCCAAAAAGCCGGCCGGATGCTGGGCCTCCAGCCAATGGTAGTTGTTTTTGACCACCATGACCCGATCGCCGGTATTCAAGCGCTCGTCCAAACCAAAAATGCGCGCCCGAATTTGGCGGTTGTACAATACCGCTCGCTTATTTCCTTTAGTGATGAAGGCCGACTGGTCCGGTCGGCTCAAGAACTCGCGTTCTAACGCATCCAAAACGGAGTAACTGTCTTCCAACCGCAAAAAATCAGGCCCCACTTGAAGCTTCGGAAACCGCACCCTGCTGGCCTCCAGCGCACGGCGCAGCTGGGTGGCGTTGGCCAAAACAGTTGACTCCTGGGCCTGACGCACCACTTCCGTCAAGCGAACCGCTTGGACTTCCAAGTCGTGTCGTCCGCTCAAAACCGACGGATCCAGGGCAGGACTCTCATCCTCCCCAACCGGAGGCAATTGAGCGGTATCGCCCAACAAAACCAGCTGGCAGCGGTTCCCAGAGCGCACAAATTGCAGCAAATCTTCCAAGAGGGACGTCCCCATCCAACCTTCGCTGGATTTGTCCGAGAGCATGGAGGCCTCGTCCACAAAAAAGATGGCCCGGTCCAGAGGATTTTCACGCAGTGCAAAAGACACGCCCCCGTTGGCGCGCGGCACGGCGCGGTAGATGATCCGGTGAATGGTGAAGGCTCGACGACCCGTGCGTTCCGCAATGACTTTAGCCGCTCGACCGGTTGGCGCCAAAAGAACCGTTCGAAAGCCCAAAGAAGGCAACTGTGCGGCAACCGTGCGCAACCAGGTGGTCTTGCCGGTTCCCGCAAAACCGGATACCAACAAAACGGCGCGCAAATTGCCCACCAACAAAAACGAACCCAATGCCTGCACGGCCTCCACCTGTCCGTCGGTAGGCGCAAAGGGCCAACCCAAGAGCAGTTTCGAATCCAGTGCGTTAAGGTTCATGATTTTCGGAGGGACCGGTTGATTTTTTGTGTAATTTCGGGGCTCAAAATAGTCATCACCTATGAATCCCCGCATTCTTCTTGGCGTTCGCGTTGTATTGGGCGTTGCCGCCCTGGCATTGAGCTACAAAGTATACCGAATCATTGCCGAACCGGTAGAATTTGCTTCTTTGAAGGAGTCACGTTACGAAGTAGCGAAGTTACGTTTGGAACAAATCCGCGAGGCGGAATTGGCGTACAAAGAAAAGTACGGCGAATACCAAGGAGACCTAACTAAATTGATCGATTTTGTTGCCAACGACAAGGTACCCATTGTCTTGCGCAAAGACTCGTCGTTTACCTACTACGACAAAGTTTACCAGCAAGACATGAACAAGGACACCGTGGTGTTGCGCAAAATTGGAGAAGCTCCTGTTGTTCAAAAATTGCAGCAAAAGGGCGATTTGTTCCCCGCAGACTTCAACCCGGAGGACTTGCGCTACATTCCGTTCTCCAACCAAGTGGCGTTTGACTTGGCCGCAGATAAAATTGATCGGAACGGCGTTCAGGTTCCCGTTTTTGAAGTAAAGGCATCCAACGAAGCACTATTTCACGATGTAATGAAGCAGTACGGTTCGTTGATCAAGGATTTATCGATCCCATTTTTAGCGGTAGGATCGCTGACTGAACCCACCCTCAGTGGTAACTGGAAGTAATCCAACTCCTTCTTTTGTTTGGTGGTCTACTTCTGAGGAAGTAGATGCCGCGGCGACGCCCGACGTGTTTCTAGCACACGACGGGCGTCGTTTTACCTTTATGGTGGCGCATGCGGACCAACCTAGTTTGGTGGGCGCTTTGGAGCCGGGTGATTGGGTTCGGCTTCTCACCACCCTTGGCGCCCAAAATCCCCGAATTTTCTACAGTTGGCCTACTTCATGGTGTACCCTTATTCCTGATGCGCTTTGGCCTTCTTTTCCTTTGGACCGTGCAGTATTGGGCGCACCCAACAACACCCAAGTTTACCGATCTGTTCAGCAGAAGTTTTACGCAATCTATTCCCAAGATGCGCCAGACGAATGGTTCAGCGAACCCGGTTTATCGAATTCTGGTGTTGATGCCTTTTGGCCCAGTGAAGCTTTGAACTGGGAATTGCCCCCGGTTGCACCGGAGCGCACACTTGTAGTTCTCGCGCATCCGGAGTGTCTGCACATCAGCGCCTTTGAACGCAGCGGAACGCTGGTTTACCACAACCGTTTCGACGCGTCAACAACAAACGATGCCCTCTACGCGTTGGGCTTGGTGTATGAACATTTGGGATGGAGTGGCATTGAAGTCCCACTCTTTTGGCACGGTTTTCGGCCCGACTGGGATCGCATTGCCCAAGGAATGGGCTCATTCGTGTTGGACATTAAACCACTCAGCCCGCCCAAAGGATTGCCCGACGCATTGGGTGATTGGCGCATGCACCCCTCCCTTCAATCCATATTTAGACTCTGGTTATGCGCATCGTAGCAGGAAAATGGCGTGGCAAACAAATTTTAGCGCCCAAAAATCTACCGGTGCGTCCGACGACCGACATGGCCAAGGAGTCCCTCTTCAATTTGATCCGGAACTACTTGGATTTTGAACAGATTCGGGCTCTTGATTTATTCAGTGGCACCGGCAATCTGAGTTACGAACTCGCTTCACGCGGCTGTCCCAGTATCACTTCTGTAGACAGCTCACGAGATTGTATACGGTTTATCCACAAAACAGCCACGGCACTGCCCACAGATGCCATCGCTCCAGTAGCGTCGGAGGCCATAACCTACGTGAAGCGCAGCCCAAGCCAATGGGACCTGATTTTGGCGGACCCCCCTTTTGACTTCGAGCGGTACGAGGAATTGATTGACGCCATTCTCACCGGGCAACGGCTTACGAAAACCGGCGTATTCGTATTGGAGCACGGCCCCTTTACCTCGTTTGTGGACCACCCCCATTGCTTTGACCACCGCAAATACGGCAATGTTCAGCTGTCGTTCTTCCAGTCTGACCCCTTAGAGGAAGTAGACTCCGAACAGTAACAGCCGACACTCGCTCATTCGAACAATTCGAAAACCAGCGGTTACCCTACCACCAATCCGAGTTGGTTCAAACTTAGTTCACTAAACGCTGCCAAAGCCGCAGCCCTATGGCTCATACCTTGCTTCTCGTGCGGGAGCATTTCCGCAAAAGTTCGCCCGTCGCCGGCGTTGGGAATAAACATCGCGTCGTATCCGAACCCAAATTCACCTTGTTCTCGAGGTACTACTTTTCCGTGAACCTCTCCGCGCACCGTGTGCTGTACATCGCCCCAAACCCAGGCGAGTACGCAAACAAAAAAAGCCGGCAACTCACGACCCGCAAGCACTCCCAATAATTTTGCTCGGTTCTCCGCATCGGTGGCATGCTCGCCGGCATACCGCGCACTCAGGACTCCCGGAGCACCACCCAATTCAGGAACCACCAATCCCGAGTCATCGGCGAGAGAAGGAAGCATCGTCCCCCGGTAACCTTGCACGGCCTTTAAAAGGGCGTTTCCCTCAAACGTATCCGCATCTTCGCGCAATACGCCACCCGTCCAATTCGCTTGTTTCAGGGTTAACCACTGCAAAGAGGAGCTCAGGTGAGGAGCTATTTCTTCAATTTTGTGCGGATTCTGCGTGGCTAAAACACACGTAAACACTTCGGGGTCGGACGATGTCATTCTTGTTTTCTAATAGGCGCCATCGTCTCCGAATTGGCATCCTGGGTCCTTAACTTTTCCGGGAGTCGATCCACAATCTGTGTTGCCAACGCCTCAATAGCTTTGCGTTTTGGGGAACCTTCTGCAAAAACCAATGAGATTTGGCGAACGGGGCGCGGTTCGGCAATGGGCTTTATGCGCGTCTTTTGGACCGACGGCAGATCCAATGTGGCCAAATAGGGCAAAAGCGTCATCCCCAAGCCAGCATCGGACAAGCGTACCAATGTCTCAAACTGACCGGACTCCACATGCACCCGAGCCCCAGCTTTCAGCCCGTTGGCCCCGCAAAGGGTCAAGGCCTGCTGCCGAAAACAGTGCCCCTCTTGGAGCAGCAATACATCGGACTGCTGCAATTCTGAACGCGTGATGAACAACTCCGTAGACAGTCGGTGATTTTCAGGGATGTACGCAACAAAAGGCTCCTGGTACAACGGCAAGATTTCCAAACCACGCTCGTCCAACGGAGTGGCCAACAAAGCCACGTCCAATCGGTGTTCTTGAATGCGTCCAATGCAATCTGCGGTAGTTCGCTCCTCTACAGTCAACTCAAGTTGCGAATATTTCTGGATGAACGAACCCAAAAATCGATGCAACACATAGGGAGCAACGGTCGGGATTACGCCCAGAGACAAGCTCCCTTGGAACGGCGATTGACCGGCTTCAATTACTTGGTGGAATCTTCGTGCCTCAGACAAAGTCCTCTTGGCTTGGGCAATTGCTTGGCGTCCAACCTCCGTGGGTTCAATGGGCTGATGCAATCGATCAAACAAGGCGACGCCCAGTTCTTCTTCCAATTTCTGAACCTGCATGCTCAAAGTCGGTTGCGTCACGCCGCAAGCTTCCGCAGCTTTGCCAAAATGACGAAACTCGTCCAGAGCGACCAGGTAGTGCAGTTGCGTTAAAGTCATGGGAACGGTATCCGAAATCGTTGTACACGAAGATAAGGCTTGGCTTCTGCGCCCCATCCCAAATAAAACCGAAATAAACCCGGAGCCTGAGATCCTTCGAAGTCCAACCGACCCCACGTGCCGCTTGCCTGCAAAATTGCTTCGTTGATCAAATACGACATTGCCTGAAGGTCTCGTCCGGCATCCGTTGCCGCACTGAAATACAAAATCATGCGATCACCATGAAACCACCAAAAAGCTCCGGCTAAAAATTCATTTCCCGGACCGTAAACGGTCTGCACCATTCCTTTTCGCTGATGGATCAGTGCATGCATTTGCCAACGAACAGAATTTAAAAAATCATTCGGCATCGCCCCGTAGCGTTTGACTTGATGTTGTTCAAAAGCTTGAATGAGCACCTCCGGTGAATCGTGTTCAAAAAGTTCTAAATGTGCATTATGCGCTTTTTTTACATTCCGACGCGTTTGCTCACTAAAACCTTCAAAGTTCAATTGGTACTCCTTTTCCAAATGCAGCACCGCATTTTGTCGGTTCCAACAACGCATCCAACCCAGGGGGGCAAACTTCCACCACCCTCCCTCGGACTTTATCAATGGCAATCCTTCGTGAAAATGCAAATCGAGCCAAATAAAACTCTTGGGCAAGACCTCCAATGCAGCGTGCAACTCACTCCACTCTTCAACCGGATTGGCTTCCCAGCTTAGCCGGCAGGACGGTGCGTAAAAAATACCTAATTGCTGCAATCCCAAAGGCATCCTGGATACATTCACTACTCCAGCAATACTGCGATACGGTATGGGGCATACCGCTTCGTAGTCGTTTCGAACGAGCCCACCCCACAGTTTTGCGCGTGCATCCAGCACCTCCGTCAATCCATAGGGCAACGAACGTTCATCCGATCGAACCACCCGGTTCCAACGGTCGTCGTCAACATCGTCCCTTCGGACCCAGCGCCAACTGCTCACTTCTCGCCCCATTGTGCCATCTTTTTGACATTCTCTTTCCACCCCGTCCATGCAGGATCTACCTCCGAAAAAAGCCGCCAATGCGTTACCCACGAAAACGGAACTCCGAGTTCCACACATTCATCATAAGCCTTCTTCCAAGCATCAAACGGTTGATCTTTTGGATGATAATAAAGCAAATGACCGTCCATGGCGAAAAATGGATGAACCCAAAAATTCAATACCACATTTTTCTCGAGATCAAACCAAGGATAGGGAACAGCTATTCCGGCTCTCCAACCCATTCGATCTGCGTAGCCCATGGAATGATCCTCGCGAATACCTAATGCCGCCAAAACGGGGTAGTGAACTTCCGGTTCAAACGCCAAAAAGTGAAACCTACTCCGAACTACTTCACGATCCAACAAATGCGAAACCTGACGATATTCCTGCTCAAGCAATCCATTCCTTACTCCGTTGCTTGCCCCAGTTGACGGATGCCAGCCCAGAGCACCATTCAGTTTTTGGTCCAAGGCCTTCCACAAAGATTGAGCGCGACGATTCGCAAAATCTACTCCCGAATCTTGTCTGGAACGGCTTAATTGCATCAGCGCAAAGTAGTTCCACGGTCGCCCCGCCCATAAATCAGCTTGCTCCAACAGCGTGTCGTACGGATCGACCCCACCGGCCCGAGCACGCAACCTAGTTAAGGCTTTTCCGGACTTTCCATGCAGAACATCGCGCATTCCGGCCAACCCAACGTGCCACCAACTCCTGCCCGCAAAAGCCAAAAGGTGGTCTACATCAACACTAATATCAACCTTGGCAGTCAACTTATCACCAATCTTCAATCCCCATTCACTTGCCAGGGACTCTGCCCAACGATGAACCCAGGGAATACGCTCTACCCCCATACGAGCCGCAAAAGACCCGCCTGAAACAAATCTTCCGTGAACATCCTTCCCTCCAAATCGCTCCTCAACTCGGAGTGCCATCCAAACCATGGACAACAACCAATCGGGCTTCAAACTGGTGGGGCGTTTGAAGCAAGCATTTTCCAAACTCTGATTTTCCGGTTGTACTAACTCCAAACGCCCCCAAACTTCCGATAGTTCATAAACCATCCATGCGTCTGCATCACCCCGACGAATCCATAAGGTGTCGGTGCGCTCGTTGCCCGGAGAAGCAACACGCGTCCACATGCATCCGGTTATCGTTTGAAACAACAACAAGGAATAAGCCAAACGAGGTTGCTCGCCATTCCAAGCCAACTCAAGCGACGGCTGCGTAGGATTCATGTCAGCAATAAAACTCAAACTGCGATCCATGGGCCGGATAGGATTTAATCGGCCGACCACTCACGCGCAAGGGCTCGTCCAAAGGCCGCAAGGTAAGCATCATTTGAAGCGCAGAGGGCAATTTACTCCACAGAAAAGGAGAGCGAAATCCCAATTTTGCCCACAATAATTTCCACCGCCATCGATTCAGCTCACTGCTGGAAAGCGGCATCCATTCCGGAAAGATCATGGAAGAATCACCGGAAAACTCATCAACAAGACGCCGCAATTGCGCTACCTTCTCCGGGTTAAATTGAGCATAAATGGCGTTCCAGTAGAATAGAACATACCATTCCCAACGTCCCAATTTAGACCGCAATCCAGTGGGGTAACTCTTCAACTCATGGGTCACAATGCTACAAACCTTGGCCATAATTCAACCAAATGATCCGCCATTGCCTTAGCCGCATACCCTTCTCCATATACTGGAGGAAATTTAGACGGAATGAGCTCGCGTTCTTCAACCCACTTCACTAAGCGTTCGGCAACACCCGGTTCCAAAGGGTCAAATAGTTCAACACCATCGGAAACCAACAATTCCTGCCATTCGGTCTCTTTGCGTAGAATCGCAACTGGGGTGCCCAACATATACGACTCCTTTTGCAACCCTCCTGAATCCGTCACTACCACCGCAGCACTCGCGCACCACTTGAGCATTTGCTCGTGGCCTACAGGATTAACCAATCGGACTTTTGAGCTCCTCAATTGATTGCGCTCTTCATTTGTGGCCACAGCCCACCAACGGTGGTGCATGGGCCATACAACCGAACGATCCTCCGCCAAACGACAAACGGCATCCAACCACAACTTACGATTCGCCGAATCATCAACATTCGTATTGCGGTGAATAGTCACTACTAATCCACCCCGATGCCGGTGCGGGAGCGGCTCGTATTCACGAAACACATCCAACATTACATCCCCCACAACTACTGAACTAGTAACATGCTTTACAACACCTTCCTGAATCAGGAAATCAAGGGCAGTTTGAGAAGGGCACCAATGAACATCCGCCAACCGATCGACCTCAATTCGTATGGCCTCCTCAGGCATTGAAAAATTACCCGACCGCAAACCGGCCTCCACATGCACCAAAACAAAGCCCAATTCTTTCGCGGCACGAGCACCAGCCAACGTTGAAAGTGTATCACCATAAACCAATACGACGGCATTCTTCCAAGGTGCTAGTTCCTTAACTAGGTCACGGGTCATTGAATTTATCCGCGTCTCGTTATCTGCATTTATATCAACCGACAGCTGCTTGGTTGGCATCGGAAGAAACAACTCAGTCACGAACTGCGCATTCAACATCTCGTCCGAATGCTGTCCTGTATGATACCAAAACTGCTCCAGCTTCTGATTGGACAAAGCATTCCAAACCGGAGCTAATTTCATCATTTGGGGTCGAGCCCCTACCACATGAATTACTACCATAACTTAAATTTCTGCGGCTATTTGTCCCCCGATGAGCCAACCCTGGTCGGCAAAACTAAGGTAATCACCACGTCCTACAATTAAATGATCCAAAACCGAAATCTCCATCAAACCACCTACCCGCAGAATACGCTTGGTCAAATCACGATCCTGATCCGACGGTGTTAGATTACCACTGGGGTGATTGTGAGCTACGATCAAAGCACTTGCCTTTGTGCGCAAGGCCAACTCAAAAACCACCCGCAAATCTGCCATGGTTGCAGACCATCCGCCTTGGCCAATGCATTCTTTGCGTAACACGCGGTTGGCACGATTCAACAGGAGAACCCAAAACTCTTCATGTTCCACATTCTCAAAATCCGGCCACAACTGTGAAAATGCATCCTGTGAACCACGTACTACCAGTTGGGTAGTGAACTTTGCATTAGCTAGGCGTCGACCCAATTCGAATGCAGCCATTACGGAGGCAGCCTTGGCATCACCAACGCCGGAGTGCTCTCTCCACTGCTCGGGCAGCAATGAACTCATCCTACGCAAATCATGATCATAACAGTGCAACAACTCAACTGCCAGATCCATCGCTGATGCTCTTTGGGTTCCTGAACGAAGCAAAAGAGCCAACAGCTCCGCATTGCTCAATTTCTTAACCCCTAAAGTCATGCACTTCTCTCGAGGACGATCCTCAACGGGCCAACGCAACAGTGAACTACTTTTTTTCAATTCCATGGCTCGAAATTAATTCCGGCAAATCATACAAGTAGTATAACAAATATTTACATACGTTTAGATTTGTTAATAATATGATAACCAGCTATTTAAGGATATCAATTCGAAGTCCAAAAGGTCCCAAAATCCTGTACTTGAAAATCTATCGCATAAAAAAAGCCCCGCATTACTGCGGGGCTTGAAAAATGGCGGCGACCTACTCTCCCGGTGTAACCCAGTACCATCGGCGCAGTCAGGCTTAACGACTCTGTTCGGAATGGGAAGAGGTGATCCCTGACGCCATAGCCACCATAAACTGTTAAAGGTCTTTTGCCATATCGGGTAACATAAAACAAGCATTTCGAGCTAAAGATCACGGGTAATTAGTACTACTCGGCTATGACATTACTGCCTTTACACCTATAGCCT
>CAZDDX010000007.1:0-87826 GCA_964504345.1 uncultured Owenweeksia sp.
CTTTTTTTATACCGTCCAATTAAAATTTATCCTCGCACGGTCGGTTGTTGAAAAGCCTTAGCCAAGCGGAACGAAACCGCAACAACGTCGCGAACTTCCAACAAAAGCTGAACCTGCAGCATGCCCAAACGACCGCCCACCACTTGACGTTGCATCAAGTCCACTTGGCTTTCAATCATTTTATTGATGTCCGCCAACAATACCCGCTTCGCGGCATGTACCTCGTCCAGGTTATTCTTGCCTTGGACGGCGGCCTCTACTTTGTCAAAGTAGGGTCCCAGCAATTTATTGAACTCCATCAAAGCGTCCAAAAACGAACGATTGGGCGTGCTGTGGTGGTTGGATAAATGGTAGCGAATGGACTCGTTGTACTGCGAAGCACTCCGCTCCATGTCCAGCATTAAATCGTACAAGGCAAAGTAAAGCACCCCGTGTTCGGTGCTGTCCAACCCCATGCGCCGAACATTCTTGGCCATGCGCAAGGACTGTTTTTCGCGGTTGGCCAAACTGGACTTGTTGTTCTTGAACAGTCGGTTCGCAATATCAACATTTTGACCTGCCAACGCGCGAGTCCCAACGGCCAAAGATTTCTCCACTTCCTTCATGGAGTCCAACACCCACTGACGGGCCGTTGCAACGTGCGAATCATTTTGTGCTTGCGCAAAAGACTCGTTTAGCTCAGCTTCCGCTTCGCGCTCCTTGGAAAATACCCGATGGCTGCGGTACAAAACATACAAGGTGAGCAGGAAAAGAGCGATAGCCACGGTGGCTCCTCCAAAGTACATCAAGGCAGCAACCGTAGCGGCAAACAAAAAAGCAATGATGGCCGTCATCAGCCAACCGCCCACTACCGTAAGTACCCCGCTGATTCGGTATACGGCCGTATCCCGACCCCAAGCACGGTCCGCCAAGGACGAACCCATGGCCACCATAAACGTGACGTAGGTGGTGGACAACGGCAACTTCAACGATGTTGCGTAGGCAATCAAAACCGATGCCACCAACAAGTTAACCGAAGCGCGTACCAGGTCAAATGCATGCCCGTCTCCATCCTCGGACTTGCGCTCAAACCGCTTCTCCACGAACGAACGGATGCTGTCCGAATTCAGTACCGCGAAGGAACGAGAAATGGCCAAGGAGGCACCCACAATTCCACGCGATAGCTGGTTGGACGCAAAAGATTCGGAACCCTCGTCTTGACTGCTCAAGTTGATTTCCGTTTCGCTGACCTTACGGGCCTTGGCACTGCGCCACAACGTTACAATCATGATCAAGCCGCACGCCAGTAAAATCCACGTTGGCGTCTGCACCTTCTCCGTCAATTCCGTCATGTAGTAGGTACTGGCTTCCATGCCCGACGCCGTCAAATTCTGGTACGCCAACCAGCCACCTACGCCCACCCCAATGAAATTGACCAGGTCATTGCCCGCGAAGGCCATAGACAAGGAAAACGTCCCCAGCAATACCACAAACCGCAACGGATTGATGCTCCAAAAATGCAACAAGGCCTGAGCAATCAACGTCAACACCGTAAATACGATGGCATTGATGGTCCAGTCGTTTTGTTCCAGCCAATGAAGTTGAGCTTCGGTCACAAAGGAAGATCCTTCCGCTCCTTTCACCAACAAAAAGTGAACAATGAACGTGCCCACCAAGCCGCTGAAAACGCCCCCAAACAGCTTCAGCGTCTCCTGCAGTCGGAACGTAAAGGCCAAACGCCAAATCCACTGAACGAGCAACCCGCCCACAAAGGAAAACAACACGGAGGAGAAAATGCTGGAGACAATGGTGGTTGCCTCGTTGAATTTCATGACCTGGTAAATTCCTTCCCATCCCATGCCGCGGTTCAACGCAATTTGCAAGGCCACTACAGACCCGGCACCCAGCAAACCAAAAACCAAAGAGACCGTGGTAGAGGTAGGCAGTCCCTTTCCGTTGAAAAAATCCAGCAGCAGTACGTCCGTGAACATGACGGCCAAAAAGACCCAAATGATGTCCGTAAACGTGAAAAAACTGGGGTCAAAAACCCCTTTGCGGGCCACTTCCATCATACCGGATGAAGACAAAGTGCCCAAAACCACTCCCAAACTGGCCACGATCAAAATGGTTCGCATGCTCGCTACCTTTGATCCTTGTGCTGAATTCAAGAAGTTGACGGCGTCGTTGCTCACGCCTACGGTTAAATCAATGGCTGCCAAAACCGCCAGGATGATGACCAGTACGAGGTAGATGTCCATAGTCTGCGAAGTTACTCCCGAAGAAACGGCATTTCGTTAACAATGAATTAATTTTCCATGCCGAACCGCCTCCAAAACAGCCCAAGTGCCTACCTGCAGCAGCACGCCCACAATCCCGTGGACTGGTGGCCGTGGTCCAACGAGGCTTGGGAAACGGCAGCTGCCAAGGGCCAATGGGTCGTATTGTCCATCGGCTACTCCACCTGCCACTGGTGCCACGCCATGGAGCGGGACGTCTTTGAGCAACCGGCCGCGGCAGAAGCCATGAGCGATTTTGTTTGCATCAAGGTGGACCGCGAGGAACGTCCGGACGTGGACCAAGTCTACATGCAAGCCGCATTGGCCATGAACGGCAACGGCGGATGGCCCCTCAACCTCATTGTCCTGCCCGACGGTCGCCCGATTTGGGCCGGAACCTACCTGCCCCTGGACCGTTGGTTGGACCTCCTCCAGCGCATTCGCACCGTCCGCACCACCCAACGCGCCACCGCAGACGACTACGCCCACCAGGTGGAACAAGCCCTGCGCAGCGCTCAGACCCATACCCCCACTTCCTCCGAAACTCCAGCTGCAGAACCGCCCGCCTCCCTCCGTCCGGACGACTTGTGGGACCGGGTGGCCTCCGGTTGGGACGTTCAAAATTTTGGACACCGTCGGAATCAACCCTTTCCCCTGTCCGACGAATGGCTCCAAGCGGCCCAATCCGCGGTACACCGAGATCACCCTGCTGCCCTGCTCCACGCCACCCAATCCGTCCTCCGTTGGCACGCCTCCGGCAGCTACGACCGTCTGGACGGTGGCCTCATGCGCTACGCCACCGAACCCAGCCTCCGCATTCCCCACTTTGAAAAAATGCTCTACGACAACGCCCTGTACGCTACCGCGTGCAACAGCTTGTCTGCCCTGATTCAACACCCCCTAGCCCACTACCCGGCCGGCGTCGGACCCCACGGCACGGAAGCAACAGCCCAAGCCCTGCAAGCCGCCGCCGCAGACACCCTCCACTTTCTGGACCACCACTTGTTGCAAGCCAACGGACTCTACGGCGCCGGCTGGGACGCGGACTCCGAAGGGCACGAAGGACGCTACTACACCTGGACCGAAGACGAACTGCACGAAGTTTTGGGCGCCGCCGCTGCCCACGAACTGATCCAATCGCTTCGCGCGGCGGGCGGCACGCCTTGGGAAGGACGCTGGATCCTCCACCGAGACAACAGCTCGCCCAATACCTCCCATTTGCTCCGTGCGGCGCGCCAAAAACGCATTCCGCCCTTCCAGGACCCCAAAGCCCTTCTGGGTTGGAACGCCTTGGCCGTCTCCGCCTGGGCCCACGCCGCCCGATGGGGTTTGGACCCCGCTTCGGCCGCGCAACGAGCCACCGAATTGGGCCGCCAACTGGCCCTCCGCTTCTTCTCCAGCGCCCCGGAAGCACAAAACACCCCTGAAACCACTGATTACGAGGTACTTATTTCCTTAGCGAACTCCACCTCCGCCGCTCCTTCGCGCGTGGTGTACCCCAACGGCAGCCGCGGTCCCCGCGCCCAACTGGACGACGTGGTCCTGGCTGCCCAAGCCTTCCTCCACCTGGCCGCCTTGGATCCCGACCCCCTTTGGCTTTCTTTATCCTTGGCCTGGGCCGAACGCGCCTTGCGGGACTACCCCCACCTACCCCACGGCACCGCCTCCACCGCGCACGATGTCTCGGACCGCCCCTTCTTGGAGGCCGTTGAGACCGAAGACAGCGTGGTCCCGTCCGCAAACGCCGTATTGACCGAACTCTTGTACCATTTGGGTCTGGCCACTGGCCGCATGGAATGGATTGCGCAGGCCCAGGAACGAGCCGAAATGGCCAAAAATGCCGCCGCACAGCACCCGTCCAGCCACACCCACTTTTTGGGATTTTGGACCGCAATTGAGCCGACGGATCCAAAAACAGAGCGCTGCGTTTGGACCTTTACCGGACCCGATTCCGCCGCATGGCGCGCACGAGCGGATCAAGATTTTTTACTACGCCCGGAAGATCCGGTCCTTTTGGAATCCGGAAACGGAACTACGGGCGTCACCCGATGTACCAAGGGGCAATGCTCCGCTCCCTATACGGACTGGGAAGCCTTTCGCGCGGCCGCTTCCTTCAGGTAATTGGGCGCATACCGCCCCAAGTCTTCTACTCGGCCCGCCGCCAGTCGCGCACACGCCACCCGAACGGACCCCGCCAACCAATTTTCCGGGGGCAATTCGCCCAGGCATTGGGAACCTTTCGGAAGCCACGGTTCCAGCTTTGCGGCGCCGTCGCCTACCGCCACCAAGGGTTCCGTTCCCCAATCCGCAACACGGTCCGGAAAAATCCAGGCCTCGTCTTCTGTAATTCGCGTTCCGTTGGGGGCAAAAAAGGCCCCATAAACCTCCAGCCGACGGGCGTCTACGGCCGCAAAAATGCGCCGCTCGGAAGTTGGAACTGCGTCGGCAGAAACAAGCGTGCCAATCGCCAATGATTCCAAGGTGGGAACCGCCACCAGCGGGAGTTCCAGCGCCGCGCAAAGTCCCTTTGCGGAAGCCGCCCCAATGCGCAAACCGGTGTACGAGCCCGGCCCGTCGCTGACGGATACCGCGCGCCAAATGCTGCGGGGAAATGCAGCAAATGCCTCTTGCAACACTATGTGCAGGCGTTCTGCGTGCAAAAAACCGGTTTCGGCGCGCTCGGCGCGGTGCCACAGCAGCGCGCCCGTGGCGGCATCGGCCACCGCCACCCCGCAGAGCGGGGTGGCGGTCTCCAGATGAACCAAAACTCCAGCAGAACCGGCCACAACCGCGTTAACCACCGCGACCTCTTCCATTATTTTTTAACCGCAACGCCCTCCGGCTTGCCGCCCAAACGCTTCTTCACGGATGCGCCGTCTTGCAATTCCGTGGAAACTTGCTCGTACGGCCCCACCACCAACTCTTGCTTGGGTTTCAATCCCCGGTTGATGTGGATGAATCGGTCGTCTTGTATGCCAACACCTACCGGGTGCTCCACTGCCTTGCCGTCCTGGTACAAAAAGACCACCTCCCGCTGCTTGCCGGTGGCGGAATCCTCACGAGTGGTGACCGCTTGAATCGGGACTGCCGGAACCTGACGCGCAAAGGCAGTTAAAATGTCTACCGTTGCTGTCATGCCCGGACGAAGCGGTTGCGCATTGCCAGCTTTCACCAAATCCGCGTACGACTCCGCCAAAACCGTCATGACCACTTCAAAATTGGTCACTTGATCCACTCCCGAAAGCGCCGACCGCTTGGCAGCACCGCCAATCTCCGTCACCAAGGCCTTGAACTCACGCCCCATGTAAGCATCTACCTGCACCACGGCGGTATCGCCCAACTTCACCCGAACAATATCGTTCTCGTTGACGTCCACCACTACCTCCATGGCCTCCAACTGCGATATCCGCATCAATTCCGTACCTGCCATTTGTGCCGTACCCACTACGCGTTCGCCCAATTCCACGGACAATCCGGTAACCGTACCGTCAATAGGCGCGCGCAGGGTAGTTCGCTTCAGGTTGTCTTCTGCTTCCCGCAAACCGCTTTGGGCACTTTGCAATTGGAACCGAGCAGACTCCACCGTCAACTCAGAAACTTCGTAGCCCCGAACGGCTTGATCCCATTCGGAATCCGACAAAACTCCTTGTTCGTGGAGCTTCTTGCTTCGCTCGTAGGAGCGCTTGGCCTCCCGGAATCCGGCCTCTGCCTGTGCCAATGCAGACTTGGCCACGTTGACCGCAGCCGCACCGCGACTCACCTGGCTTTGGTAGATATCCGGGTTGATGCGCAAAAGCAAATCTCCTTTGCGCACTTTTTGACCTTCTTTGACGTACAACTCCCGGATTTCGCCCGACACCTCCGGCGAAATGGCCACGTCAAACGACGGCTGGATTTTCCCAGACGCATTCACGGTTTCCACCAAATTTTCCAGCGTTACCGCTCCAATTTCTACTTCTACAACGGTGTTGTTCTGGCCCCACCATCCGGCTTTCTTGCCAACAATGCCCACAACCACTAAAACCACCAAGCCAATCAAGGCCCAAACTTTCCACGTTAGCTTTTTCATTTTCCTAAGTCTTCTAATTCATCTATCGGCAATCCGTTGACGTACAACTCCAACACTTTCCGTTTAAAAAACCAATCGTACTTGGCGCGCAACACCTCGGAAACCGCCGCCAAATGGGTGTTCACGGCCGACGAATAATCGTAGGCACTCAACATTCCCTCTTCCCGGCGGGCAAAGGCATAATCGGCATTCTCTTTACTCGCCTGGGCAGCCGTCTCCGCCGCCTTGAACTGTGCCAAGGCCGCCTTGGCGTCCAACTGCGCCCGTTCCAGGGTCTGTCGGTACTGCTGTTCGGATAAAGCAACATTCAGCTCCGCACTGGCCCGTGCCAACTCCGCACGTTGTACGGCATTGCGTACCTGCAATGCGTTGAACAAAGGTACGTTCATGCTCAAGCCCACAAACTGACGAACGTTGTCCGTGATTTGATTCCCAAATGCCTTGGGAGCGGTTCCTGTAGGCACGGTGAAATCTCGGTAAACATCAATTCTTTGGCCAGGATCCAGTGGATTGACCCAGTACCCTACCACCATGGGCAAGGTCTGTTGCCCGGTGACCACTAAGTCCCGATTGGAATACGTGGTGGACCACTGACCGTTGACGCTGAGCCGCGGCAAGTAGGAACCTTTAGCCGCCTTCACCGCATGAAAGGCACTCCGAACGGACAATTGCGCCACTTGAATCGACGGCTGTCGCTCGTTGGAGGCTTCGTAGAGTACCGCAATGGGCGAAGAAAGTAAAACGGCCGTTCCTTGTGTTTCGTTACTTCCGGAAGGAACAACAAACTCTGCCGTCAGATCCACCGGTGCATTCATGGCCTGAAACAAGGCCAATCGAGTCAATTCCACCTGATTCTGCGTGGTCACGGCACGTTGAACGTCCCGGGCGTGTTGTGCTTGAATCTGATAAACGTCTGCCGGTGTTCCGCTGCCCACGGCGCGAATTTTTTGTGCCCGCTCCACCAAGCGCAAAGAGAGGCGTTCCTGTTCCTCTGCCACCTTGTGCGCCTCTTGTGCCATCAAAACCTGTAAATAGGCAAGCGACACGTTCAAAACCACCTCGTATTGACCAGAGACATAGCGCAAAGCGCTTGCGGCGGCATCCACCTGCGCTCGGCGGTAGTTGTGGTAGGTTTGAAAACCGTCGAAAACATTCAGGGAAGCAACCAAACTACCAGACGCACTGGACAAACCGGTACGGCTGACGGTGTTGGTTACGGGATCCACCACCAAACCGCTGTTGGTGAAGTAGCCCGAGTTGGCATTCACCGAAGGCAAAAAAGCCGCACCCGCCGCAGTGGCATCAAAACGAGCTCCCTGCTCGTTGAGCTGCGCTTGCTTTAGCGATATGCTGTTGTTGAGCGCGGCACCGATGCACTCTTCCAACGTCATCAACCGACTGCCGGCAATTGACGTCGGAGCGTTTTGGCTCCAAAGGACCGCAAAACCGCCCCAGGCAGTCAGCATCAGAAAAAGGATACGTTTCATCAAAATAACCGGATTTGTCGATGGAATACCGGCAAAAATCGTGCTAAGCTTTTATTCAGCTTGCTTTTTTTTCGTCGACCGGTACCAAAAAAAGCCCACCGTGCCCATCATGACGTAGGGCATGGCCATTAAATAGACGATTCCCGCGTTCAAACCTTCGGCTTCCACGCCCCCCCCCTCGGCATTGGTTTCCACTGTTGCCTTGCACATGGCGCATTGGGCGTGTGCCGCAACCGGAACCACCAACAACCCCAAAGCCAAAAGGGCCGTTCCCATCCAAGATCTAGCGTTTGTCATATCAGGGCTGTGGATAATAAGGCGCCATGAAAACGTAGACCAATACTCCCGTTATAGCTACGTAGAGCCAGATGGGAAAAGTCCAACGCACCAAGCGCTTGTGGGCTTGTACTTGGCCCGTCATGGCGCGGTAGATGCTCAGCATGGCGAGAGGAAGAACCGGAACAGAAAGTGCGATGTGGGTAATGAGGATGAAAAAATAGACGGGACGTACCCAGCCCTCTCCGCCAAAGGGCGCGTTGGGGTTGGACAATCGGGCCAAAACATAACTGACCAAGAAGAGCGCAGACAAACCAAAGGCCGTTAAATTGGCCAACCGGTGCCACGCCACTTGTTTGGACTTGATCATGCCAAAACCAACCAACAACAAAACCGCCGTACATCCGTTGAGTACGGCGTGAAAAAACGGCAAGGAGCGAAAATTGGTGTGTCCCCACTGGATCTTCCAGTCTTCCGGGAGTAAAAACAAAAGCGCCACTACCACGGGAACCGCAATGGACAAGGAGACGATGGTGGGAATGGCCCAACGATCGGAGGAGGGCACGGGGCGCTGGGGTGAATTATTCTGCATGAAGAGCGAAATTAACGACCCATTTTAACGGAACGGTATTCTTTGGCCAAAACACGTAAATCGTCCACGAGTTCGTCGGCTTGGTGGGGGCTGGTCAGGTCGTAAACGCCCTTGATTTGCTCCGTGTCCTCTTCCAGCCGGCTCCGAATGTTGCCTTCCCAATCCAACAAAACGGCGGTCTGTGAATGCGTAAAGCCGCCTTCAGCACCGGCATCGGGCTGCGCCACCAAATAATACAAATTGGCCAGGCGGTACGTCAAATCACGGTTGCCCGTTAAAAACCACCAGCTTTTGCTCTTTTCTACGCCAAACCGCGCGGCATAATCCATCAGTACTTCGGGACGATCCGTTTCCGGGTCCACCGAGATGCTGACGAACTGAATGTCTTTGTAGGCCATCAAACGGTCGTGTACCTGCTTGAGGTTCATGTTCATTGCAGGACATACCGTTGGGCAGGACGTAAAGAAAAAGCTTACCACTACGATTTTGCCGCGCAAACTGTCTTGCGTGATGGTACGGCCGCGTTGATCCAAAAAAGAAAAAGCGGTATCCGGACCCGGACCCACTTTTTCCAACGATCGAAACTGAACCGCACCGCTGAGCAATACAGACAGCAAATAAACGGTAACCGGCACCACCAAAAGCAGCGCCAAGATCCATTTCTTTCCGGCCGCTGAGGGGTTTTGTGCCATGTTACGCTGCGTAAATCTGAGCCCCTTCGGCGATGAGAATGAAAGTCAAATAAGGAATCAAGATGATCACCGGCAAGTAGATGGTCCACTGAAGGAAGGTTTCCTCAAACTTCAAGTGCATGAAATACATCACGATGTAGGCGGCCTTCACCAACGTAAGTCCAATGAAAATGAGGTTCAACAAGCTGGTGCCAGCAAATTGCACCAACAGAAACTCCGGTTTTACAATACCTAAAGCAACTTCAACAGCGGTAATCGCCAAAAGAAGCCAAAAAATCTTCCAGATCCATGCGGTTCCGGTGGGGTGTGCGTGTTCGCCCATGATGCAGAATTATACGAGGTAGAAGAACGTGAATACAAATACCCAAACCAAGTCAACGAAGTGCCAGTAAAGACCAATCTTTTCAACCATTCCGTAGTGACCTCGGCGCTCGTAGGTGCCCAACAACACGTTGTAGAACAAAATGAAGTTAAACACAACTCCAGAGAACACGTGAAAACCGTGGAAACCGGTGATGAAGAAGAAGAAATTCGCGAACAACTTGTGGCCGTACTCGTTGCGGTGCATGTTGGCACCTTGAACTATATCAGCACCCTGGCCCAACAACGCCATGGCCTCGGCGTGCTCGTATACGGCACCCGCCTTGCCGGGCTCGATCAATTTCCAATTTGGATTTGCTTTGAACGCGGCAAAAACATCCGACTGATTGAACTCTTCATCGTGGTTGCTGGCGTGTCCTGCTTCGCCATGCACCATTTGCGAGAAGGACAAGACATGACCGTCGGCATCGGCAACCTTTAAAATACGCGTGTCGGCCAATTCAATGGCTCCCTTGTCGCCCTGAATGAAGTGGTACCACTCCCATGCTTGGGAACCCAAGAAGATTGCTCCACCTATGATGGTGGCCAACATCCACCAAGCCACGGCTCCTTGCTTCTTCTCGTGTCCGGCGTTCACGGCCAAAACCATGGTCACGGAGGACATGATCAAAATGAAGGTCATCAAGGCTACGTACAGCAACGGTTGATCTCCTTCTACGCCAGGAAAATGGGTGAAAACAGCCTCAGCCACCGGCCAAGATTGCTCAAACTTGAAACGCATGAAACCGTAGGCAGTCAAGAATCCCGAAAACGTCAAAGCGTCGGAAATCAGGAAGAACCACATCATGAGTTTGCCGTATTCGGCGCGCAAAGGCTCGTTACCTCCTCCCCAGCGGGAAGTTGTTGCAGCGGGTGCGTGGTGTGCGGACATGAGTTATGGATTAATGTCGGAGCGCAAAGTTAACGAAGAAACGCCAAGAAAAGCACGAGGTAAATCCACAAACCGTCGAGAAAATGCCAAAAAAGTGCGGTGCGTTCCAGCCCCCCCCAACGCGAGGAAGAGTAGGCTCCGCGGAGCGACTGGCGCCACGTATACAGCAAGACGATCACGCCCGCCAGAGCGTGCATCCAGTGGAACCATGCGATGACGTATAGCCAACTTCCTGCCTGTGTGCTCTTTGCGCCGGTAAAGTAGTAACCTTGCGCCAGAAGTTCGCGTCCCCCAACAACCTGGGAAACCAAAAAAAGCACCCCAACAACAACGGATGCAACGAGCAAGGAGTTTACCTGCTTGACGCGGTCTTCTTGTGCCGCCCGCAACGCGCGGTGCACCAGAAAACTGCCCATGAGCACCAACGCCGTGGAGGCCCAAAATGCTAGAGGAAGGGGCACTTCTACCCACTGCCCCTTGGCCACCAGGGCCGAACGTGCTACTACGTAACCAGAGGTCAGGCCTGCAAAGGCCATGGCCATGGAGACCATGCCAATCCACAACAAAGGTTTTGCCGCTTTAGCGACGGAAGAGGAAACCGACTGTTCCATGCAAGAAGAAATGATCAATTACGTAAATGATTTGCACCAAGGTCAGGTAACCTATGGTGGTGAGCATGAGCTTTCGCGCTTGCGGGTCCGACGGTTCCCGATGCATGCGCAGGGCGGCCCAAACCACCCAAACACCTGCTCCCAATACCAAAACAGCACCCAACCAAGATAGTTTCAAGGCACCCGTCAAACCGGACGCCGGCAACAACGAAATGGTCACCATAAAGGCAGCGTAGACAAAGGATCCATACGTAGCAGACCGGTCCTTTTTTCGGGAAGGCAACAAGTAGTATCCGGCGCGCGCGTAGTCGTCGAATCCCATCCAGGCGATGGCCCAAAAATGCGGAAACTGCCAAACAAACTGCAAAGCAAAAAGTACGCCCGGCTCTATGCCAAATCGGCCGGTAGCAGCCACCCATCCCAACATGGTGGGAATGGCCCCCGGAAACGCGCCTACCAAAACCGCCCACGGAGTGATGGCCTTCAACGGGGTGTACAGCAACACGTACAACGCAATGCTCAATGCCCCAAAAGCGCCCGTCAGCGGGTTCAACCAAAACAACGCCACCAACCCCAGCGCTCCGGTGATCACTGCCACCGCCCAAGCATGGCCCAACTGCATACGGCCGGCCGGCAAGGGGCGGTTCTTCGTGCGGTGCATCAACGCATCCCGATCACGCTCCCAAATTTGATTGAACGCGTTGCTGGATCCCACCACGAGCATACCGCCAACCACCAACACCAGAAACTCCAGCAATCGGGGCCAAAAACCCAAGGAGAGTTCTTGGACGGACACGCCCAGCAAGAAACCCGCAGCAGCCGAAAAAACAACCGATGCTGCCAGGCGCAGCTTCATCAGTTGGGCGGCGTCGGACCAACGAAAAGGCCGAGTGGACGAAGGAACAGAATGGGTAACGGAGGGTGCCTCAGACATCGCCGCAAAGATACGGCGCACCGCATACCAAGAACCACGGATTCAACAAATCCGGACGGTTGTAGCGCAACGGTTCTTCCCAAGAAAAAGTGCCGTCCAGAGCGCGCTTCACCACCCGAACGGAGCATCCGGCAGCTTCTGTAAACGCTTGCCCTGCGGCCGTATCCCATTCCATGGTGGGTGCCAAGCGCGGGTAAGCCTCTGCCTTGCCCAAAGCCACCCAACACAACTTCAGCGAACTGCCCATGCTCACCCGCTCCACCGGGCCAAACTTTTCTTCCCAATGCGCCAGCAGCGCTTCGGTTTCCGGAGAATTGTGGGACCGACTGGCCACCACCCGGAGCGGACCGCGGGTAAGTGGTTTTGCGTTGGTTTGTGAGGCCGTAGCACGAACCGTTGGTTGAGCGCGCAGCTCGTTCCAGGTTAAGGCAGTTTCCGCATGGAAGGCCCCTAGCGTGCTGTGCCCTACAAATACCCATCCCAGTGCCGGCGCGAATACGATGCCGAATACCGGGATGCCCTCGTGGACCAAAGCCACGTTGACCGTAAACTCACCGTTGCGTTTGATGAACTCCTTGGTTCCGTCCAAGGGGTCCACCACCCACAACGCAGACCACTGCGAACGTTCCAAATACGGAATGGAGCGCCCTTCTTCGGACAGAATGTGAAAAGATGTGGTTCGCAGTGCAGCATCCAACACTTCATGAGCGGCGCGGTCTGCTGCGGTTAACGGGGAGTCGTCTGCTTTGTGTTCCACGGAAAAATCAACCCGGCCGTACACTTCCAAAATGGCGGCTCCTGCGTCATAAACAGCCTGCAGCACGCGCTGGATCTCCGTGTTGGACAACAAAAAAGCCTCCACAGAGGAGGCTTCTTTTGCTAAGCGGTTGGCGCTCATTGCAGGGTGAAATTCACCGGCAAGGAGTAGCGCATGCGCACCGAACGGCCCGATACTTTCGCGGGAATCATGCTCGGGAATTTCTTTACCACGCGCACGGCCTCAGCGTCCAAAGACTTGTCCACACCGCGCTCAATGGTAACGTCCGCAATGGATCCGTCTTTCTCAATGATGAAGGACACCCATACTTTGCCGGCGATTCCCATGTCCCGCGCCAAGGTGGGGTACGAGGTTTCTTTGGCAACAAATTGACGAACTTTCAACTGAAAACACTCAAACTTGGCGTCTTCGTTGGACTCACGCTCGCAGCCAGGGAATACAGGGCGATTTTCCACACTAACGAAGTCAAATACTTCGGTGTTCTCGCCTACCTCCTCAATTATTTCGACTTGTTCGTTTTGGTCGGTCTCGGTGGATTCCAAGGTGGTCTCGGGAATATCCACGTTGTTGTCAACGATGGTAATCACTTCCGGTGGCGCGGGGGGCGGCGGGGGCGGTGGAGGAGTGTTTTTCTGGGTCAGGGGAATGACCTCGTCCTCAATGGTAACGTTCAAGTCACCCAAAGATCCAGCGGTTGCCTCGTAGGTTTTCCACTCAAAAGCAACTACCGTCAGTGCAAGAGCGATGACGGCGCCGATTTGCATGAAGAGACCGCGGCGACGCTCGAGATCTACTTCGGGATTTTTGCGGTTTTTCATGCCGATTTGGAATTACGGGTTAAAGATACGCCTCGTGAGGAATGACGCAAGAACCGTGCCCAAAAAAATTCCAGCACCGTTGGCCACGACGTCCATCCAGTCAAAAAAACGTCCTGCTACCAACGGCTGCAGAACTTCTAAAGACGTTCCCACGGCGAGCGCGGCAAGCAAACGCCTCCAAGACCAAACGTTGGATACCGCACGCCCAATGGCGAGCGCAAAGGCCAAGCCAGCATACGCTCCAGCGTGCAGAAATAGATCCGTCACCGACAAAAAAAGACGGGGCAACTCCTCGCGCGGTTGGAGTGAAAAAAAAGACACCACGGCCGCCCAGAGGGCGGCCGTGGTGTTCCCTAGATACTTCCAATAATGCTTAGGCACCCACCAAGGCCTTGTACGCATCAGCGTCCATCAAGCCGGTGCGGTCTGAGGCGTCGTTCAAACGAACCTTCACCATCCAGCCGGAACCGTAAGGATCGCTGTTCACTTTTTCCGGTGCCGCATCCAATTCTGCGTTCACTTCCAGGATTTCGCCCGCCAACGGGAGGTACAAATCGGATACAGTCTTCACGGCCTCCACGGAGCCAAAAACGGCTTCAGCGGCTAAAGAATCGCCTTCGGACGGGATGTCTACGAAAACGATATCGCCCAATTCAGACTGGGCAAAGTCCGTAACGCCCACCGTGGCGGTGTCGCCTTCGATGCGGATCCATTCGTGGTCTTTGGTGTAGAGGAGTTCACTGGGGAAATTCATGTCGGTAGTGTTTGGAACAAAGGTAAAGCGAACACCAATTAGTTGGGGTGCGCCGGTTTACTAAAATTTTTGAACGGTGGTGAACCGAGGTGGTTAAAATAATCGCCATCCACTGAGGCCCTGAGGCTCAACAAATCGCGAATTAACCGCCCAAATTCAACTTGAAGGCAAAGCCCGCTTGCACCTGCGAGGTTGGGAAGGCATTGCCGGTTTTGAATCGACTGGCGGACTGGTCGTAGTAGGCTTGTGCGGTAAGGCGTCGGGACAACCGGTAATCGGCCGTGAACTTGATGGTGGTTCTGCGCTGGCCGGCCGTGGGTTGCACAAAATCTTCCAAAATTTTGCGGATGACGGTTTGGTTGTCGTTGAATTTCACGTCCAGCTTGAGCTCCAAGTTGCTTTTGACTTGGGTGCGCCCACCTGCTTGATCCACCACCGTAAACTTAACGTCCGGAATGATGTACCCTACCCCTACCGTGACGTCGCGGGACTTAGTTTCGTTGAACTGGTTGTTGGCCAAACTCATGGCGATTTGCCGACTGCGGTTGAGGTCCATTTTGAAGGTGGCATTGCTCTTGGTGCGCACCTGCACCCCTACCAACGGACTGAAGTTCTCGCTCATGGAAATTTGCCCAATTTGCAAGTCCGGCAGGACGTCGCTGTTGTCGTTGCGGGGGAACGGATTGAGGGGGTTATCTTCCAGTTTTTGAGCACGAAGCATGTTCGTCTGAATGCCGGTGGCGGTTAAGTTGCCCGTATAGCCGTGGCTCAATGCGACGGACGTGAAATTGCGCTTCACCCATTCGATGTTCTGCAGACCGGTGTAGTTGACCTTCCAGTTGGGGCGCGGCAATCCACTGGTGATGGCTCCCAGAGATGCGGTTGCCGCAGGGTCTCCGCCGTAGGCACTCAAGAAGCTGCGCACCAAAACATCCTGCTGGATGACGCTGAAGCCGTCGTAGCCGTAGCGGGAGGAGTCCGGGTCGGAAATGAAGGTGGGCACGTAACCGGGGTTGTCCAACGCATGCTGGGCAGCCAGTCGATCGGAGAAAATGAGGCGGTTGGCGCGGAATAAATCGTACACAACGGACTTGAATTCCGGCTCCGGGCTGTTTTCAAAAGCGGAATTGAAGGCCCACCAAGACATCGTGAAATTCTGCAGTTGCTGCGGACTGAAATGTCTGAAACCTTGGCCAAATGCGGTGTCTGGCCCAAGGCCGGTGCTGTAGCGGTAGGTACTGCTGTACTGATCACCAAAAGTGCGCTGAGCGGTGAGGTCGATGCGGAATTCCGGCAGCGGCTCCACCTGGGCCCGGACGTTGATGTTCTCGGTCAAGGTTCGCTGCAGTCGATTGGGCTGGTTGCGGTTCTTGACCATCCAATCGTTGTTGGCTGCGCGCTCTTCTATGGGGAATTGCCATCCCAACAAGTAGTCCCATCCGGGTGCCCAATTTTGCGTTACGTTGCCCCCAAACAACACTGGATCCAGATTGAAACCGGGGAGCAATGATCCCGTATTCCGGGTATAGGAAAGGTTTGCGGTCTTCGCCATCGTCAGGAAGCCAACTCCCGTTTTCAGGACGTGAAAGAGAGGACCCTTTTTGGTTTCTACCGGCTTTTCAGTGGTGGGCTTGGGTGCCGCGGGAATGCCGCGTCCGCCCAGAGCAGCATTTCCCCTGTTGGTCGACGTCGTGTACTTCTTGAGGAACGGAAACTTGTTGTAAAACGTATTGAAGTTCAAATTTCCGGTCAGCGCCCATTTTCCGGAATTTTGGAGCGTGAACCCATAGTCCAAGGAATCAATTTTCTTGATGGAAGCCAGGAGGGAGTTGGTTTGCCAATCGTATTCAGCGGTGTAACGGGCTTGGAGCTGAATGAACTCCAAATAAGGGATCTTGTTGATGGGCAACTGCCAGCCAATATTGGCCGTATGGTGGTACTGCGTGGGACGTCCGCCCGAACGCAAATTATCCAGCAAAAACAACTGAACCGTGTCTACCTGCATGGGTCCCGGGCGTTCGTCGAACCGCAGACGCATGCGAGCGTTGTAGTCAAATTTGATGGCTTGGCTCAAATCCCACACCAAATCGTAGTTGCGCTCCATCGTGAAATTCTTGTTGTAGGTGACCGGCAGTTTGAATTGCGGGTTGTCCACGTTGCGCATTTGCAGCAGTTGTAAGGTGCGCTGAACATCTGTTCGGGCACTAAAACGAGAAGGGGTTAAATTGAGGTTGATGTCCCGAATCAACGCCAGGTTTTTGTTCGTTATTTTTTTGAATGGGCGAAAGTTGAAGGGCTTAGCCTGGTATACGTACGCAAGCGCCCCACGGTAATCCTGGCGGTTGTCGAATTGAATATTGGCGTCCCGACGAAGCACCTCGTTGAATGAATAGGTGGCATTCCAGTTGGAGAGGTCCAAAGGGGTTGGATTCTTCTTCATGGCGGCCTGGGAGCGGTCCACGCGAACGTTGGTCAAGGCTACACTTCTGCGCTGCGTGAGGTCTTGAACCAAAGTGCGCAAGGAATCGCGTGAGGCCGCGTCGGGCAAGTTTTTGACTGCATCATCAACTTGAATGTCCGGATTCAGAGGATTGTACTGAGGCGTTTTGAACTCCTGCGCCATGCTCACGAATAGCGGTAGCTTCAACCGCTGGGAACCCAGTACTTTGCCTACCTCCAAATTTCCTTGAATGTCGTAGGAAGCCGATGCAAAGCGATTGCGCTCGGTTGGGCCTTGATCGATGGCGCCAAATCCGACACCGCTGTACAGACCGGTGGCCACCAATTGGCCCAGATCCGCCAACTTTACACTGGCACGAGCGGTTGCCGCCTCTCCTCCTTGATTCTCAAAATCCGCCATGCGGAATTCATTGATCCAAACCTCGGCGCACTTGTCGTAGCCATCGTCGGACCCGCCCGATTCCCTCTTTTTAGGGTTGCGAACCCCAATAAGCACGGTACGGACCAATCCCAAGTTCGGCACACCCACCACCCGGAAGGTAGCGCCCGCAGAATCTTTCACGTAGGGATTGGTCAGCAACCAGGTGGGGTCTATTTGCATCAAGCGATCGCGCTCCAACTTCAATTGCGTCAGGGCTTCCAAGGGCAAATCCACGTGGTTGGCGTCCGGCCAAATGGCGTCTGGATCGCGGATACCCCAAGGAGTTACCTTCAGCGGCAGTTCGTACTCGTAGTAGTTTTGGGAATAGTCGTTGCCCAAACGAATAAAAATGGAGAGGTCGTCGTCCCGCAATTGACTTTCTGCGCCGGCCGCTTCGGCGTGGACGAACAGGCGCAAGCGCTTGTACCATCGCATGTCCACGGACATATTCTTGAATACAGCACGGGCATCGCCGTCCCGAAGTCCGCAAATGCGCATGCTGATGGCTTGTTCGTTCTGCGGTACGGGCGCTGTGCTGGCCAACAAAATTTGGCGGTCGATTCCCGGGGGCAAGACGTACGGAATGGGGGTTTTTCCGCCGTTTTCCTCCAAATTCACCGCATTCACGGCAAAGGTGGTTCCTGAACCCTGATCCGTGGGCACTTCTTCACGCAAACCGTCCAAAGAGAACGGATACCGGCGCCATTCGCCGCGAACCAAATCCAGACGGGCAAAACGCAAGACCACCGAGGAGTCCCAGCCTTTTAGGACCATACGCAAGAAGCGAATGGAACGAAAATCGGAAATCCCGCCCACACGCGCTTCCGGCTCAAATACCGGAATCTTGAACTGAATCCAACGAACCGGCTTGCGGGTTTGGTCTGGGAGTTCGTCCGTGGTGGTTTCGAAGATGTCTGCAATGTTGTTTTTCCCCACGGCAATGTCCTCCGGACGCAACGAAACCTTGTACTGGAAGTAGGCCTCCGACTTGTTCATCGTTTGGTCCCGGTTGATGTCTTCCTTGTCCGGCATGTTGGTGGCCGACGCGGGAACGCCATTCACGGTTTCGGTGTTTGAGTTTCCTTGGGGGCTGTTGAATTTCTTGTAGCGCTCCAAAATATTGGCTCCCGCGTTGTCCAAATCGTCGCCGCGGAAGTAGCGGAAATTGTCCCCGGCTGGATCCGCAAGAGCTTCTTGCACCACCGCGGAGGTGCTGCCGTACAACGAAGTCAGCCGCTCCACATAGGAAGCAGCCAGATCCGTACGCCACCGCAATTCGTCCGCATCGGACAAACCGTCCAGTCCAACATCTTGAAACGTACGCGCCGTGGGGTCGGTACCGAAGGCTTCCGTGATGGGCTGGTAACGAGACGTGTACCCCCACGCCGAGGAGTCCAAATCGTCGCGCAATCCAAGAGGAGACAAGCCGTTTTCAAACGACTGACGGCCGTCCTTGAGGATGTCTTCGCTCAGGTTGCCCAAATGAAAGTACAAATCGCCTCCCGTGGCGGTAGGGTCGCCGTAGAAGGGGTCCATCACCCAAAACTGAATGAACTCAATGTTTTGTTCCTCAAAGTTGTTGATTTGCAGCGACCGCATCAATCCGCCCCATCGGGATTTGGGATCGTTTAAGCGACCCTGAGCGTCCAGTCCCTTGGACAAGCCGGGAAATCCTTCCACATCGTAGTTGTAGGGACCGCGTTCGCTGGGGAAGAATGAAACATCAAACATGGCGATGTTGCGTGCCATGCCCGGCTGAACGGGCAGGTTGGGAAACACCTCGTTGATGGGCACCATCCGCTGACGGTGATCGGACAAAATGGACGGATCCTGGCGGATGTTCTGTGGGGTTGCGGCGGTATTGGCAAAAAAGGTTGGGTCGATGATGTACCAGGCCGTGCGCGCTCGGTTGAATCCGTAAGCCACGGAGTTGTTGTAGGATGCTTCCGGAAACAAGCGGGATTGCCCTTCCGGTACACTCGCAAGCGTCCAGGTATTGTTGCCGCGCAAATCAATTAGGGTTTGGGCACCCTCAAAGTCATCGATGTAGGTGGTTGCGGATCCCGTCAACTTGATGCTCCGCGGGGTACCGGGCAACAACTGTGCTACCTCACCTTGAAACTGAAGCGAGCTGGATTCCTTGGTGGAAATCAAAGGCAGCTTGTCCAACAACTTGGTCAACTGCGGCAAATTCTTTTGGAACTGGGTATTGAGCCCCCAAATGGTGTTGTTGATGGGCTCCTCACCCGCATTGACCTTTTGCGTCAGGGAGCGTTCGCGCATATTCAGCAACGCACCGCCCACCGTTAAGTTGGGACTGAACTTGTGCTCAAAGGTCGTTCCTACAAACGTCTTTGTTTGGAAATTGAATAGGGTGTTGTTTTCAAAACTCACCCGAATGGGCACGCCGCTGGACAACAGTGCCTCGTTCAAGATTCGAACCTGACCCAAGGCATAATCCACCGTAAAATCCTGGTTCTCGGTTAATTTAGTTCCTCCCGCTGTGACGGAAATAGACCCGCGTGGAATGTTAAATGCGTTGAGTTGGATGACAGAACCGCCGGCACTCTTGTACCGGCCTTTGATGACAAATTTGTTCAGCTGGGTTTCCGCTTGCGCCCGAAAACGAGTGGAGTCGTAGAGCTGCTGGAACACATAGCGTTTTTTCTCTGCGGGAGTCGTCAATTTCGCCGCCAGTGAGCTGCCAAAGGGTTCCAATACTGGGAAAATAATGCGACCCGTTTGGGCGTGCACGGTGATTCCCTCCACATAATCAAAAATGCCATCGGGAAAAGGGTCGCCGTTGTTGTTCACCTTATCGGTACCCAATGCTTGCACCAGCAATTCATCCTTAATGCTGGATTGGGGCAAAAACGGAATGGGCAAACCGGTGGCGTCGTTCCGGTACAAAATGTCCAGACGGAAATCCTCTTGAGCCAGCTGGAACGCGTTCAGACTGTACACGTTCTTCATCATCAAATCCCAGAGCGGCATTTGAACGTTGAGCACGGGGCTCTTGAGCATCTTGAGAATGAGTGTTTTGGGTGGGTTGATTCCGTCGTTGGAAAATTCACCCACTTGATAGATGCGCCCGTTTGCCGTGTACTGATAGGCTACAGCCAAAACTTCGTCCTGGTTAAGCGACGTGTTTAATGTTAGGTAGCCCAATTGTGGATGGAAGCGGTATTCGTTTGGAGCTAATTTTCGAGCGTTCGTCAACTCCGAAAATTCCTGATTGGCATCCAGATTAAGTCCCGTTAGGGCACTCGATGCTTGGGAAACATCTCGTACACCGGGCACTTCAACAACCAATTGTTCGGGATTCAATCGGTTCGTTCGGTTCGACGGATAGGCATCCAATGCCTGACCGGGGAAGAGCACCAAGCCCGGACGTCCAGCTGCGGTATTGCGGAACGCGCGGCTTTCGGTTTCTCCCAGGTCCATGAAGGCCACAATATTCCGGGTTTCTTCCGTCATGGATCGTCGGTTGGTTACCCAAACTTCCAAGCGGGTAATTTGTACCGAACTGTTGATGACTGGCAAGGTAGCCAGCGCATTTTCGTACTGGTCGCGGAAATAATGACCCAAAAAGAAGTGCCGATTGGCCTCGTATTGATCCGCTTCAATTTCAAATTGTTGCGCCGTAGCGCCACCTTGGATGTTGATGCTTTGGCTCTGGCTCCGCTGCTCGGAAAGCAGGGTCGTTACCGTGGTTTTACCAAACTGAAACTGACCTTTCACCCCGAACAAAGACTGCGCACCGGTAATTAAGCTGGAGGTCATGGGCAAACTAACGTTACCCAATTCCAATGACTTTACAATGTCGTCTTCCTGACCGCGAAAATCCAACTTGGTTTTGTTCTCAAAAGCAAACGTCGCCTCCGTGTCGTAGTTCATCTGCAAATTCAGACGATCGCCTACTTTACCCGTGGCGTTTACTTGCATGCGCTGGTCAAAATCCAAGGCCCAGGTGCGCTGATTGCGCAACGGAATCATGGGGTTCTCAATTTTTTGGTACCGCACCCCAAACCGCAATTCGGCAGTTCCCTGAGGCCGAACCTCTACGGCGTTGCTGCCAAAAATGTTTTTAAAAGTTTCGTTGGACACAAACATGTCCGGAATCAAACTGGAACCTTCCCGGTCTTCACCGCCGGCCCTGCCGCTCTGCGCCAAACGTTCTTGCCAAGATTGCGTTTGCTGCAAATTGAACATTCGCTCGCGGTACTGCGACGCCGTGTAAAATTCGGGGATGCCCAAAGGCACGTCGCCCATGAAGCGCTGAACCTTATACAATCCGGTGGTCGGATCAAAGGTAGTTTCCGTGCGAAATCCATTGGACTGAACTTGGCCGGGGTAGTTCCACGGATTGGGCCCGCTGCTGCTGTCTGCCTGTGCAAAAGCCCCCATCGGAAGCAGCACAACCGCGAAAAGCGTTGTCCAGAAGCGCATCGGAACTACCAAAAATTGCATCACAATGCCACCAAGGCTGTTTTGATCCAGGCTTCCACGCCAGCATCTGGCTGGGCAGCAACCGCGGCGGCAACCGCCTTCTCAACGGCGGCCCTTGAAAAACCAAGCACTTCCAACGCGGCGATAGCCTCTGCCCGTCCACTACCAGCGCCATCAGATGTTCCCGCAGCACCTGTTGAGCCGGACCACCGAGCCATTTTGTCCCGGAGGTCCACTACCAAGCGCTGTGCACTCTTCGCGCCGATTCCTTTAACCGCTTGAAGGCGTCCGGAATTGCCTGAAGCGATGGTTTCCACCACTTCTGCGGGGCTCATGGAAGAGAGTATCATACGGGCCGTTCCCGAGCCGACGCCGGAAACGCTGAGTAAAAGTAAAAACACATCGCGCTCTTCCGGCGTGGAAAAACCGTACAAAATTTGTGCGTCTTCACGGTAAACGGCATGAGCGTACAGGAACACCTCGCAGGAGCCGTCCGCCGGCAGACTGCCCAAGGAAGCATACGTGGTCAACGAGATGTTTAGGAAGTAGCCCACTCCCGCGCAATCCACCACCGCGTGGGTGGGGGACTTAGCAACTAGAAAACCGCGAAAATGATGGTACATACTGGACGTGTAACGCAATTGGACCGAACTTATTGCATTTCGGAATGAGTCGGCAAAAATAGCGGTTTTGTATGGAAAAATATGTACTTTGTACCCCTCGAATTCAATCCACTACCCCATGAAAAAAACCCTATTCGCTTTGGGCACCGCGGCCCTTGCCCTTTTGGCAACGCCTGCTGCAGCCCAGTACTACTACCTGCCTGGATCCACAACCGGTAACCCGGGCGGATTAAACACAGATTCCGAATACCCCGTAGGTGGCGGCTTGGCCACCAGTTGGACCACCATCTCCGCAGCCCCCGCGGCTTCACCTGCCTGGTCTACGGTTCAAACTTTGCCGTTTGCCTTCAACTTCAACGGCAGCCCCGTCACCCAATACAAAGTGAGCACCTCCGGCGTTTTGACCTTTGATGCGAACGCCGCTACTGCACCCAGTTACACCAAAGCCGCGTTGCCCAACGCCGGAATTCCAGACAATTCGGTCTGCATCTGGGGATTGGCCTCAACCGGAACCAACGATTTGATCGTCAACAAGACTTTTGGAACGGCACCCAACCGCCAACATTGGGTCATGTTCTCGTCGTTCGGCATCCCCAACAACACCTGCTGGACCTACTGGGCCATGGTATTGGAAGAGTCTACCAATAAGATTTATGTGGTGGACCAACGCAACTCCTGCACGGGTGCTTCTTTTGCCATTGGCATCCAGGTGAACAGCACGACGGCCTACAGCGTAAACGGTTCTCCGAACGTAGCCGCACAAGCCGGTACCGATGCCACGGCGGCAGACAACAAATACTACGAGTTCATCCCGGGCGTTCAACCCAGCAACAACTTGATTGCTAACAGCTTGAACGTTGCCGACTACTTGGTTTTGAACCAAGCCCCCTTCACCATTGCCGCATCGTACTTGAACGGCGGCGCAAATGCCGTTACCAGTGCAACGGTTAACTACAAAGTAAACAACGGCGCTACCGTATCGGGTGCAGCTTCTGGTGTGAACTTGGCGCCCGCAGCAACGGGCACCTTGACCCACCCCACCGCATGGACTCCGTCGGCTACCGGTACCTACACCTTGAAGTTTTGGACCTCCAACCCCAACGGACAAACGGATCCTGCTCCACAGAACGACACCGTGACCAAGCAAGTGGTAGTGGTCAGCAACATCGCCGTTCGGCGCCCGTTCATTGAGGTATTCAGCTCGTCTACTTGCGGTCCGTGTGCCCCCGCCAACGCTACGTTCAAAACGTTGATGGACGCACAGCCGGCCGGTGACTACAACTACATCAAGTACCAAATGAGCTGGCCCGGAACGGGTGACCCCTACTACACGGCAGAGGCCGGCGCCAAACGCACCTTGTACGGGGTGAATTCCGTACCCAATGCACAAATCGACGGCGGCTGGAATGGACATGCGGGTCAAATCACCCAAAACATCCTCAACGGATTTAAGTCCAAGCCCTCTTTCATGAACCTTTCCGGTTACTACACCATTGATGCAGCCGCTCAAAAAGTAGACATGAACATCGACATTACCCCGTTGGTGACCACCTCTAAGTCCCTTTCCTTGCAAGTGGCTATTTATGAGAAGTCCACCACCCAAAACGTAAAATCCAACGGTGAAACAGTCTTCTACCAAGTCATGAAGAAAATGGTTCCCGACGCCAACGGCACCGCCTTGACCAACTTGACCGAAAACGTGTTGCAAAGCAAACCCCTTTCGTACACCTTCAACGGCGCGTACACCCTCCCAGCCAACGCGTCGGCACCGGTTAACCACGCTACGGCGCACACGGTAGAAGACTTTACGGATTTGGGCGTAATGGTGTGGATTCAAGACATGACCACCAAGGAGATCTACCAATCTGCGAACCTGACTGCCAGCGGCGTAGGCTTGGGCGAAGAAACCGCCAATGCAGTTCGCGTTACCCCCAACCCAGCCAATCAAACTGCTGTAGTATCCTTTGGTGAGCACACCAGCGGCAGTGTACGCGTGGTGAACGCACTGGGTCAAACGGTTTACGCTTCTGCCTTGAACGGCGAGAACACACTCACCCTGCCGGTAGCAGCTTGGACCAACGGTCTGTACGTGGTGGAATTCACCAACGGCGCAGAACGCACCACCCAACGCTTCCAAGTGGCGCACTGATTCGCTTTTTAAGCGTTTGCGCCCATCAAAAAAAGGGGCGGCCTCTCGCGAGGCCGCCCCTTTTCTTTTTCCGCGCGGTGCGCGAACAATATTCTTAGCGAAGGACTACCTTCTCGGTGCGCAAAACGGCACTTGGTGAGGTAAATCGAACCGTATGCCAACCACGGCCTGGCAAATCCACTCCGTTCAAAAGTGCCTGTACGCCACTGAAACGGGCGATCTCCCGACCCAAAACGTCAAACACAAACACTTCGGTTACATCGTCCATCCAAGCAGCCGATTCTGCCCGCAACAAACCGTTCGCATCAACCCAAACGGCAGCACTGCGAATGGCTTCGTCCAACGAAAACGTGGTGGACAATTCCCAAGCGACCCCTATGCGCAACGTATCGTTGGCATCTACAGCATTCTTAAACGTGTACCAAATGGTATCCACGCCCGTCAATCCCGCTGCCTTCAAATAAATGTAGCAACTGAAATCATTGGCCACGCCGCCGGCAGGAATTGTGACCGTCCCCATGGAGTTGCTGGACCACGTGGGGTAGCACAAATCCCAGCAGAAATAATTGGAATCCACAACCGCCGAAGAACCTACTTTGGCCCGACGAGCGTAGTAATCCTTAGAACTGGAGCTGGTGTTTCTCAAATTGATGTGCCCGGTCAACTGGCCAGATGCATAGCTGTTGCCGCGTACAACAGAGTCCATAGAGGCCACCTGCAAGGAAGATTGGGCCGATGCGATTCCGAACGAAACGACCACTAAGGCCGCGCTGATCATGGATTTCATGAGTGTGATGTTTTTGACGGTGTGAAGGACCAAAGGTACGCGCAACCAAAAAATAATGTACCTTGGACCTCTATTTCTTCTTAACCACTATGAAAAAAACCCTTACCCTTGTGGCCCTGGCGGTAGCTGGATCCGCCGCTTTCGGTCAAGCACAGCGCTTGGTCCTTTTTGAAGAATTCACGCAAGCATCTTGCGGGCCGTGCGCCAGCCAGAATCCTGCGTTCAACGCTTTGCTCGACGCCAATGCCACCAAGGCGGTGTCCATTAAGTACCAAACCAGCTGGCCCGGGTTTGACCCCATGAACCTACAAAACCCCACGGATGTAGCTACCCGTGTTAGTTTTTATGGCGTAAACGGAGTGCCCTGGACGGCTATGGACGGTGTGGCTCCTACGGGTTCTGCCTACGCCGGCGCCCCCGCAAACGTAACCGCTTCTTCCATCAACACGCGTTACGCTGTTGCATCGGATTACTCGGTAACCGTAGCGCACCAATTCAACGCCAACAACGACTCCATTGAGTTTGTGGTGTACGTTACCAATGCTACCCAGAACTCCATTTCCAACGCCAACTTGAAGTTGCACTTGGGCTTGGTGGAAAAAGCTATCGAATTCCCAACAGCTCCCGGCAGCAATGGTGAGACGGACTTTTTCATGGTCATGCGCAAAATGATCCCGGATGCCAACGGTACGGCTTTGCCCGCAACGATGGCTTCAGGTACTCCTTTTGTGTACACAGCCAAGGTTAAAGTTCCTACTTATGTTTACAAATTGGCTGAGGTAGCCATGGTTGCATGGGTACAGGACATGACTACCAAAGATGTGAAAAACGCTGGCTACAGCGCTCCACAACCTTTGAATGGACCCGTGTTTGACGCCGGCATATTGTCCGTAGCACAACACACCGGCGGCCTGTGCAACACAGCCTACACGCCTTCGGCCACCATCACCAACGCTGGAACCAGTGCCATCACTTCAGCGGCGGTACAGTATGTATTGAACGGTGGCACTCCCGTGGTTCAAAACTGGACCGGTAACTTGGCTGCAGGTGCATCTGTTGCGGTGAACTTCCCTGCGTTGACCTTGGCGGGCGGCGCCAACACCTTCGTGTACTCAGTTGGTGCTCCCAACGGAAAGGCGGATGCCAACACCATGAACAACACAGCTCCTTCTTTGCGCATCTCAACCATTGGAACAACTCCTTTGGCCACCCCATACAACGAAGGTGTTGAAGCTGCTACCAGCACTGCATTGCCTGCTTCTTCCGGTTTGATCCAAGGCGGCACTTCTCCTCGGTTGTTCGTCATCAGCAAAGCTGGTGCAGGAACAACCCAGAACTTGGGCGGTTTTGCGCAGTCAGACAAGTCCTTGATGATGGATTTCTATTTGATCGCAGCCGGCGGAACCGTTTCCGTAACTACGCAGAAATTGAACTTGGCTAATTTGACCAGTCCCAAGTTGTTCTTCCAGCACGCTCATGCTCAATACGACGGTACCGAGCCCGATCAATTGAAGGTTTCAGTTTCTACCGATTGTGGATCTACATGGACCGAAGTCTTCAACAAAACCGGCAACCAGTTGGCTACGCGCACGCCGGTGGGCAACAACACCCGTTTCTTCCCAACGGCTACCGAATGGAAGCAAAACTCCATTTCCTTGGCTTCCTACGCGGGCAACGCCGGTGTGGTGCTGAAGTTTGAAGGTGTTTCTGGTTACGGAAACAGCTTGTTCTTGGACAACATTTGGGTTTCCAACAACGCTTTGAGCTCTGAGGAATTGCAAGGTGGCGCTTTGAGCGTTTTCCCGAACCCCGCTTCGGACGCAGCACGCATTGCTTTGACTTTGGTGGACAACAGCCAAGTATCCGTAAGCTTAACCAATTTGAACGGTCAGGTAGTTGCTGAATTGCCCGCCCGCGCTTTGGAGGCTGGTTCACACGAACTGACTTTGCCCGTAGCCGGCTTGCCCAACGGTGTTTACACCGCTCGCGTGGTTACGAACAACGGCGTACAAACCGTTCGTTTGACGGTAGCTCACTAAGTCTTATGTGCAGCGGAGCGCTGCACGTGAGGGGCCATTCCGCAAGGAATGGCCCCTTTTTTTGTTATCTTCGTATACTCACTCAGATACCATGCGCATTTTTGTAACGGCACTGGCCCTTGGCCTCGCTACTTCGGCCTTCGCACAGGGGTTGCCCCACGCACAAATCCAAACCTTGGAATACAAAACCATCGACGCCGCGTCGGTGACAAACGATGGCAAGCCGATGGTGGTGAGCTTTTGGGCTACGTGGTGCAAGCCCTGCATCAGCGAGTTGAATGCCTTGAACGATTACTATGAGGATTTGCAGAAGACCACCGGCGTTAAGGTGGTGGCGGTTTCCATAGACGATGCCCGTACTTCTGCCAAGGTGGGACCTTTTGTGGCCGGCCAAGAATGGGAATACACGGTGCTGTTGGATCCCAACAGCGTACTGCGTCGGGCCATGGGCGTGAACAACGTACCGCACACGTTTTTGCTGAACGGGAAAGGAGAAATTGTGTACCAGGCCAACAAATATGTTCCCGGCGAGGAAAAACACTTGATAGAGGCCATTCGCGCAGCAGCCGCAGGGTCTTCGGAAACGGCTCCGGCAGGAACTTCGAACCACTGAGCATGAATCGCATTGCAGCAATCGGTACCGCAGCGATGGCGGTGCTGAGTTTTGGCCTTTGGGCCCAACCCGTGGGAACCGTCGGACAACCGGGGGAGTTGCACGCCATTTTTCAATTTGACGGGCAGGCCTATGTTCGGGATAGCATTTTGGACCCTACCGGCCAGTACTACCCTGAGGATAAGTTTCGGGGGCAAGGATTCGCGACTTTTACCTACACCCAGGGCGGTCTGCGTGCGGGGATGCGCTACGAAAACTACCAAAACCCCATCTTGGGTTACCCGCAAGGCTTTAAGGGACAAGGTATTCCCTACCGTTTTGTACAGTTCGAACAAGATGGGTTTGACATCACGGTGGGCAACTTTTACGAGCAGTTTGGCAGCGGCATGATCTTACGCGCTTACGAAGAGCGCGCGCTGGGATTGGACAACGCCCTGGACGGGGTTCGGATTGCCACGCGCTGGAAAAACGGCCTGCAAATCAAAGGGGTATTGGGCAAACAGCGTCGGTACTTTTCGTTGGGCGAGGGAATTGTTCGGGGTGTTGATGCAGAATACAACCTGCCGTGGAAGGCCGGCGCCGCAGTTTTGGGCGGCAGTTTTGTGAGCAAGTACCAACCGGCCAACGATCCGGAATTGAATTTGCCTGCGAACGTTGCCGCCGGGGCTTTACGGTTCAATTTGGCCAAGGGCAAGTGGAGCTTCAACAGCGAATACGTCTACAAGGCCAACGACCCCTCGTTTGACAACGCCTACATCTACCGCCCCGGGCAAGCCTTGCGTTCTACACTGACGTACCGCACCAAAGGATTTTCCGTGCAAGCCTCCGCCAAACGCATTGACAACATGAGCTTCCGCAGCGACCGCAGCGCGCAGCAGTTTGACGTTTTTGTCAACTTCTTGCCGCCCACGTCCAAGCTGCATACCTACGCTCTACCCGCCCTCTTCCCCTACGCCACGCAAATCAACGGCGAACAAGGGGGTGAAATCGACGTGGTGAAAGCCTTTTCAAAAGGCAGCTGGCTGGGCGGTAAAACCGGCCTGACGGTAGCGTTAAACGCTTCGTGGGCGGAGTCGCTGCAAAAAAGCCCGGTTGCAACAGGCGTTCCCATTGGCGCCGTCGGCACGGATGGGTACCGGTCCGACTGGCTCAAACGCGGTGAAATTCCGTACTTCCGGGATGTGAATGTGGAGTTTCGCAAGAAGTTCTCCAAAAAGTCCAAGGGCATGCTGACCCTGTACGACCTCCGATACAACAAAACCGTTTTGAACGACGGTGTTGCGGATGCCGTTTTGTTGGCCAACCCCGGACAAGATTCTCTGCTTACGGTACGCGCCGCAGTAGCGGAGTTCCAACACACCCTGCCCAACGGCCAAACCCTACGCTACGAAGCCCAATGGAATACCGCCAACGGTTTCCGCGGAGATGCGGTCATGGGCTTGGTGGAATGGACCGTCTCCGACCGTTGGACGGTTGCCGTGCAGGAAATATACAATTACGGACACCCCTCCGTGGGGCGTCGGATCCACTACCCCATTTTATCGCTGATCCACTTCTCCGGAAACACCCGAATCCAAATCAACTACGGCCGCCAGCAACAAGGAATTTTTTGCGTGGGGGGCATATGCCGCGTGGTTCCACCGTCCAACGGATTGGCCGTTTCATTCACCACAAGCTTTTAACCGATGCGCCACAAACTACCTACCTGGGTCGCTGCGTGCTTGCTGGCCGTTTTGGGAATTTCCGGCTGCGATACCGTGGATCAACCGTTCAAAAACGCCATCAATGTGGACTGGGCGTCGGTGGTGTACGGGGATACCGTTCGCCAGACGGAAAGCACGGTTTACATTGAAGATTTTACGGGCCACACGTGCAAAAATTGCCCCAAGGCCACCAAGGTTCTGGTAAAACTGGACTCGTTGTATGGTGACCGCGTGGTTCCCTTGGCCATTCACGCGCGCAGCAGCGGTTTTTCCAACGTAGACACTTCCTACCCCACTGATTTCAGCACCCCGGAGTCTGAGTCGCTTTGGAACTACTTTGGTCCGCCCATTGGCCTGCCCAACGGCATGGTGCAGCGCGCAGACTACCCCACCAACCAGTGGAAGTCCTACACCACGTGGCAAACGCGTGCCGTCTCGTTTCTGAACGAGGCGCCCAAGGCACTCTTTGAAGTGGTCCCCGGTTGGAATGCCGATGGCCGACAAGCAGTGCTTCAGTACCGCATAACGGCGGCATCGGCCCAAACCAACCCCGTTCACGTGGCCTTTTACCTGACCGAAAGCGGGATCGTTTCCCCGCAGCTGATGCCGGACAACACCCGAAACCGAACCTACGTGCACAACCACGTTTTGCGCGCGGCCCCAAAAGGTATCTTGGGACTTTCTGCCCTGCCCACAAACAGTGTATCTGGCGGAACCTTCAGCGGCTGGGTGGCCTACGAACTTCCCATTGGTTGGAATGCGAACCGCGTGGATTGGATTGCCGTGGCGTACGACGCCGTAACCTACGAAGTACTTCAGGCAGTTGCCGTACCGGCCTTGTAACGCCTGTTTTTCTTAAGATTCTCCTTGGCCAGACGGTAGGTTCTCGTTGGCCCGGCCAAAACTACTACGTGTTCCGGTCGTCTTGCGGGCGGTCCTTCGCGCGGTTGTCTTGCGGCACGGCATGGCGCGCGGCAGCTTGATTCTCGTGCCATTTGGCGTACCCGGCGCGCATCAGCGGACTCTTGCCAAACACTCGGGCAAAGACCTCCTCGTTCATCCGACGCCAGTCCAACTCCGTCCATTGGGTCCAATTCTCTTGTGGAGCAAAACGCGTTTCTGTGTGGGGCTTTGCATGTCGGTTCCACGGACAAACCTCTTGGCAAATGTCGCATCCAAAGGTCCAGCCGTTGAGGTCCGGCACCAAAGACTCCGGTACCGCCGCATGCAATTCAATGGTGGCGTGGGAAATGCACTTGTTACTGTCCAAAACACCCGGCTGAATCAAGGCTTGCGTAGGGCACGCATCCAAACAACGCGTACAGGTACCGCAGTGGTCCGTAACGGGCGGGTCCGGCGGCAAATCCATGTCCAAGATCCACTCCGCCAAAAAGAAATAAGACCCCACCCCTTTAGCAAGTAATAAGCTGTTCTTACCGATCCAACCCAAACCGCTGCGGCGCGCCCAGGCCCGCTCTAAAACAGGCGCAGAATCCACAAAACAACGGCCTGAAACTGCTCCCACATCTGATTGCCAGGCGTCCATCAATTCGAACAGTTTGTCTTTGACCACGCGGTGGTAATCCTCCCCGTAGGCGTATCGGGCAATTTTAGGGACGCCCTCATGCGGGACTTGTTCCTGATCTGGGAAATAGTCGTAGCGCAGGGACACCACAGTCTTGGCGCCGGGCACGAGCTTGCGGGGGTCCAGGCGCTTATCAAAGTGATTGGCCATGTAGCCCATGGAGCCGTGGAAACCGCGCGCCAACCAGGACTCCAACCCAACAGCTTCTTCTTCCAAAAAATCGGCACGCGCCACGCGGCAATCGCCAAAGCCCAGACGCTCTGCGTGGCGCACGAGCGACGCTTTCGCCTGAGCGGGGTTCATGCGTTCGCGCTGGGATCAAACAAGCCGTGCTGCGGCCCTTTTCTGCCTAAATGCGCATAAGCCTTGTCCATGGCTACCCGACCGCGCGGAGTGCGCGCCAAATAGCCTTCCTGGATCAAGTACGGCTCGTATACCTCCTCCAAGGTGTCCGCTTGCTCACCTACCGCCGTGCCCAGGGTGGATAAACCCACCGGGCCGCCGCGAAATTTGTCTATGAGTGCCAATAGCAACTTGTTGTCCATCTCGTCCAGTCCGTGCTCGTCCACGTCCAAGGCGTCCATTCCCAAGCGCGCAATGGCCACATCGATGGTGCCGTCGCCTTTCACTTGAGCAAAATCGCGTATGCGTCGCAGCAGCGCGTTCGCAATACGCGGGGTGCCTCGGCTCCGTCGGGCAATCTCAATGGCAGCATTGGGTTGTATGGTTACCCCCAGAATGCCGGCCGACCGTTCCACGATGGTGGACAACCGCTCCGCGGTATAGTATTCCAACCGCGAGGCAATGCCAAACCGCGCCCGCAGGGGCGCGGTGAGCATTCCAGACCGCGTGGTAGCGCCCACCAATGTAAAAGGCTGCAATCCAATCTGCACGCTTCGCGCGTGTGGACCGGATTCGATCAAAATGTCGATCTTAAAATCCTCCATGGCCGAATAGAGGTACTCCTCCACCACAGGACTCAACCGGTGTATTTCGTCGATGAACAGAACGTCGTTCGCCTCTAAGGAGGTCAATAGTCCGGCCAAATCGCCGGGCTTGTCCAGTACGGGACCGGACGTCATTTTGATCCCGACATTCAATTCATTGGCCACAATGTGGGCCAAGGTAGTTTTTCCCAATCCAGGAGGGCCGTGCAGCAGCACGTGGTCCAAGGACTCGCCCCGTCCCTTGGCCGCCTGAACGAAAATCCGAAGATTCTCCAGGATCTTCTCCTGGCCGGCAAAATCCGCGAACTGAGCCGGCCGCAGCCGCTGCTCCACCTCGCGCTCCTCGGGCGCCAAGGCGCCCTCGGCCGCTTCATCCACAAATCGTCCCATAAAAACAAAGGTAGCATTTCGACCCGCATCCGCCCGAACCTCCAACGCGGCACAGGGGCAATAAAAAACGCCGCCGCGGTAAACCGCGGCGGCGCCTAACTTTCTATTCAAGAATCAGTGACCGGTTGCTTCCTCACCGTCTTGAATCGGCAGGGACTGCGGAGCAAAATCCTCGGATAAGCCGGGCTTGCTGTAGTCGTACGCCCAACGATGAACCTCTGGAATTTCTCCAGGCCAGTTGCCGTGGATGTGCTCCACAGGAGTAGTCCATTCCAAGGTATTGGACTTCCAAGGGTTCTGCGACGCCTTGGGGCCGCGGAACATACTGTAGAAGAAGTTGAACAAGAAAATCAACTGTGCAATACCGCCCAAGATGGCAAACATCGTGATCAACACGTTGATGTCTTGGAGGTTATCAAACAGCGGGAACTCTGCGTTGGTGTAGTAACGGCGTGGTACTGCCGCCAAGCCCAAGAAGTGCATGGGGAAGAATACACCGTACGCGGACACAAAAGTGATCCAGAAGTGCGCGTAGCCCAACTTCTTGTTCATCATGCGGCCGTACATTTTAGGGAACCAGTGGTACACCCCGGCAAACAAACCGAAGATTGCAGACAAGCCCATAACGATGTGGAAGTGCGCCACAACGAAGTACGTGTCGTGTACGTTGATGTCCAACGCAGAGTCACCCAAAATGATGCCCGTCAAGCCACCGCTCACGAAGGTGCTCACCAAACCAATGGAGAACAACATGGCGGGGGTGAATTGGAGGTTGCCTTTCCACAAGGTGGTCAGGTAGTTGAACGCCTTAACGGCAGACGGAATGGCAATCAACAAGGTAGTGAACGTAAATACCGAACCCAGGAAGGGATTCATGCCGGTCACGAACATGTGGTGCCCCCATACGATAAAGGACAAGAAGGCGATGGCCAAAATAGAGGTTACCATGGCGCGGTAGCCAAAGATGGGCTTGCGCGAGTTGGTAGCAATAACCTCTGAAGTGATGCCCAAGGCCGGCAACAAAATGATGTATACCTCCGGGTGGCCCAAGAACCAAAACAAGTGCTCGTACAATACCGGGCTTCCGCCTTGGTAGTGAAGGGCTTCACCCGCCATATAAATGTCCGACAGATAGAAGCTGGTGCCCAGCATGCGGTCAAACATCAAGAGCAGCACCGCACTCACCAAAACCGGGAAGGACAACACGCCCAAGATGGCGGTGACCAAAAACGCCCAAATGGTCAACGGCAAGCGCGTCATGGACATGCCTTTGGTACGGAGGTTCAAAACGGTCACGATGTAGTTCAGCGAACCCAACAAAGAAGACACAATGAACAACGTCATGGATACCAACCACAGGGTCATGCCCGCGCCGGAGCCTGGCATGGCCTGCGGCAAAGCACTCAAAGGCGGGTAGATGGTCCAACCGCCAGAAGCGGGGCCGGTTTCCACAAACAAGGAGGCAATCATGATGACGCTGGACGCGAAGAAGAACCAGTACGACAGCATGTTCAAAAAGCCCGACGCCATGTCGCGCGCACCGATCTGCAACGGAATGAGTAGGTTGGAGAACGTACCGCTCAGGCCCGCGGTCAAAACGAAGAACACCATGATGGTGCCGTGGATGGTGACCAAAGCCAAATACATATTGGGGTCCATAACGCCGTCTGGCGCCCACTTACCCAGGAAGTACTCCAGGATGGCGAATTTCTTCTCCGGCCATGCGAGTTGCAGGCGGAAAAGCATGGACATAAATACCCCTACGATTCCCATGAACATTCCGGTTACCAGGAACTGCTTGGAAATCATTTTGTGGTCCGTGCTGAACACGTAGGTGTTCCAGAAGTTCGGAGCCGGGTGGTCGTGGTGCTCGTGGTCGTGAGCGTGGTCGTGTGCGTGTGCTTCTGCAGCCATAAGTCGGTTCAATTGCTACGATTACAGGGTCTCGGCGACCGTTTTCTGTTCTTTAATCCATGCGGCGTATTCTTCCTCAGACACCACCACAATAGGCATTTGCATGTTGTAGTGCGCTGCGCCACAGATTTTGTTGCACAAAATCAAGTAGTCGAATACATACGGCTCTTTGCCGGCCTTGGCACGCACCGCGTTGATGCGCTCCACTTTGGCTACCATGTCCGGGTCCTTGCGCATGTCTGCGGTCGTCACCGTAGGGGTGAACTGGAATTGGGTGGGAACACCCGGTACGCAGTTCATTTGTGCGCGGAAATGCGGCATGTACGCCGAGTGAATGACGTCTTGCGAACGGAATTTGAACACCACCGGACGGCCTACGGGAAGGTAGATTTCCGGAGTGACTTGGTCGTCGGCAGACTTGGCGTCCAAGGTATCTACCCCCAAGGCGTTGGTTCCGGCAATCAAGCGCACGTTGGCGTTGCCCAAATCGTTGTCCTTGCCGGCGTAACGAGCAGTCCACTTGAACTGTTGTGCATACACCTCCACCACAATGGGTTCGTTCTCCTGGGAGGGGTTCATGATGGTACTCCAGGTGCTCAAACCGTACAGAATCAACACGGCCAAAATCACCGCTGGAACAACGGTCCAAACAAGCTCCAACTTGTTGTTGTGCTCAAAATACGAAGCCTTGCGCCCAGCCGTTCCGCGATACTTGTAGGCAAAGTAGAACAATACCGGTTGAACAATCAAGAACATCACAATGATGATGCCCATGGAAATGTCCCACAGGTTGTCGTACTGAGGTCCGTGTTCCGACGCCGGCAAGCCCAAGGTGTCTGGCATCCAAGCGTACACCATGGCAAAGAAGGACGCGATGAAGGCAATGCCAAACACGAGCATCCAAAAACCTTGACGGTCGTTGTCCTCCGGGGTGGGCAAGGCGGTGTCTTCTTCGCGAATGGCCGAAGAAAGTTCGTAAATCCGTACAATCTGGATGACGGCCAAGACGGCCAAAACCAGTACTGCTGCTATTAAAATTCCGTTCATGAGATACCGCGCTTATTGATGGAACAGTTCACTTTCTTTCAACATGGGGTGGTTGTGCTGCTTCAGTGAAGCCGCTCCCAAATTCCGTCCTACCACCAAGATGAACAAACCGGCGAAGAACAAGAAGCCCCCGATTTCAGCTGCGCCAAAACCGTAACCCATGCCCACCGAACCCGGCATGATCATGATGTAGTGGTCCATCCAGTGACCCACCAAGACAAAGAACGATGCCAACGAAATGAATCCCAAGATGCGCTTTGCGTCCCGACTGACCAACAGCAAGAAGGGAACCAAGAAATTCAAGACCACCATGGTGATCAAGTAGGGTTTGTACTCGCCAAAACGCGCCATGTAGTAAGTTACTTCTTCTGGAATGTTTGCGTACCAAATCAACATGTACTGAGAGAACCACAAGTAGGTCCAGAAAATGCTGAACGCGAACATGAACTTGCCCAAGTCGTGCTGGTGGTTGGAGTTGATCCAAGGCAGATGGCCGCCCAAACGCAGGTAAATAACGATCAAATTCAATACCACGATCGACGTCACAAACATGCCCGCGAAGGTGTACCAGCCAAACAACGTGGAGTACCAGTGTGCATCGATGGACATGACAATGTCCCAAGCGCTGGTGGAGGAAGTAACGGCGTAGAGAACCAAGAAAACGGCGGAAAGAGTACGCTGTTTTTTCCACAAATTCTGACCCTTGGGAAGGGCGTCTTCAGCCAAGCTGTTCTTGCGCAATAAGTAGGCGCCGCCAAACCAAATCACGATGTAGGCCACCAACCGAGCAATAAAGAACGGACCGTTCAAGTAACCGGCCTTGCCCGCAATGATTTCGTCGTAATTGGGGCTGTTGACATCCATGATGCCTTCGTGCATCCAGTGCCATACCCCGTGAACGTGGTACACCCCGGCGATGGCAATGAACAAAATCACCAACAAAGGCACAATGACCCAAAGAGAAACCGCTTCAAAAACCCGCGTCAAACCGGCAGACCAGCCCACTTGAGCAGCGTACTGGATGGCCAGGAAAAACGTAGCACCAATACCCAAGGACAAGAAGAAAATGGAGTTCACCAACAAAGCAGACCAAGGACGGTTACCGCTTTGGTCCACGTGGTGGGCGTCGTGCATTTCTGCACCTCCGTGTTCTGCATGGGCCTCGCTGTGTGCGGCTTCAGCTTCGTGGGATTCGGAAGGACCGTGGTGTTCGCCGGTAGCCACCGCGTGAACGGCCGTGTCTGCAGGGACCTCGTCGGTGTGAACCACTGCTGTGTCAGCGTGACTGGCAACTTCATGGTCACCGTGTGCGACGGCAACTGCGGCGTGTTCGTTGTGGTGATCCGCAGCAGCAGGACCGTGCGCATGGTGGCCGGTTTCAGCAACCGGATCTTGTGTAAAACCTATGGCCAAACCCACGGCTCCCGCGAGAACCAACGCGTAGGCCAGGAATTTAACATTGCGGGGAAGAACAAACATACTTCTTGCTTTATTCTATTAAATTACAGTGCAGCCGTAGCCGTGGTATCCGCAGCAGGAGCCGCAGCACCACCTCCGTTTTGCTCGGCGCGCAACTGGAATACGTATTTGATGATTTTCCAACGCTCGTCGTACGACAACTGAGACGCGTGCGAGCCCATGTTGTTCTTGCCGTGCATGATTACGTGGTAGGCAGAACCTGGAGTGATGTCTGGAAGACGGTCGGAACCGTAACCGGGAACACCCAAGATCTTTTCGCGCTGCATCAAAATGCCGTTGCCGTCCCCTTTTTCGCCGTGGCAGTGCGAACAGAATTGTCCGTAGAGCACTTTTCCGTCCTCAGCATTCAATTCCGAAAAGTAGGCGGGAACTTCAGAATTGCGCTTGGACAATTCGTAGGCTTCATTGGTATTGGGCAAACCGTACGGCACCTCGCCGCGCGATACCGTACCGGCTACCGGCTTGCGGGCAGACAAACCATCGGCAAACTGCGTTGCGGGTTGGTACGCCTCCAAAGATGGAGAACGATACATGTCGTCCATGTACACGTAGCCCGGAGTGGTTTTGTCCCAGTTGCACGCTGCAGTAAATGCGATCAAAGAGGCAGCGGCAAGAGTTGCGGAAATTCGGTTTAGAGTCATCCGTTCAGCAATTAGGCGTGGGTGATTTCAATGGCGCCGGTCTTCTTCAACAGGTCCACCACGTGATCGCCGTCTTCAACTTCGATCATGAACTTGTCGTCCGTGGTGCGTGGATCTGGATTTTGCGGGGCACGACCGGGGTACAACCCGTTCAGAACGAAAAACGTCCAAACCATCAAGTGGGCCGTAAAGAATACCGTCAATTCAAACAAAACCGGAACAAATGCAGGCATGTTCCAACCCCATGTGGCGTTGGGTTTACCGCCAATGTTCATGGGCCAATCCACGATCATCTGGAAATAGGTAATCGTCACGATCGTGGTCAAACCCAACAAACCGTATAAAAAGGCCGCCATGGCAATGCGCGTTTCCTTCAAACCCATGGCCTTGTCCAAGCCGTGGATGGGGAAAGGCGAATAGACCTCATTTACCGCTACGCCTTGCGCGCGGAGCTCTTTTACGGCACCCAAAACAACATCGTCGTCGTCGTACAGGGCGCGTACCAAGGGTTTTGAATCAGTGGTGTGCATGGTCGTCTTCCGTGTGGTGTTTCTTTTGGCTCTCTCCTGAAGACTTCAAAATGGTCTTCAATTCGGCTTGAGCAATAACGGGGAATGTGCGGGCGTACAGAAGGAACAATACGAAGAAGAATCCGATGGTTCCCATGTAGAAGGCAATGTCAATGGACGACGGCGAGAACATGGCCCAAGAGGACGGCAGGTAATCGCGGTGCAACGAGGTCACGATGATGACAAAGCGCTCAAACCACATGCCGATGTTCACCACAATGGAGATGATGAAGGTGAACACCAAGTTAGTACGCAGTTTCTTGGACCACATGAACTGCGGAGAGAACACGTTGCACGTCATCATGGACCAGTACGCCCACCAGTAAGGACCCGTGGCGCGGTTGAGGAACGCATACTGCTCGTACTCCACACCGGAGTAGTAGGCAATGAACAATTCCGTGATGTAGGCAACACCCACAATAGAACCCGTCACCATGATGATGATGTTCATCATCTCAATGTGCTGAATGGTGATGTAGTCCTCCATCTTAAAGAGTTTGCGCACGATGATCAACAGGGTTTGCACCATGGCAAATCCGGAGAAGATGGCGCCCGCAACGAAGTACGGAGGGAAGATGGTGGTGTGCCAACCTGGGATAACGGAGGTGGCGAAGTCCATGGATACGATGGTGTGTACGGACAATACCAACGGAGTGGCCAAACCGGCCAACACCAAGGAAACTTCTTCAAAGCGCTGCCAGTGCTTGGCCTTACCGCCCCAGCCGAAGGCCAAAATACGGTAGATGTGCTTTTGAATGGGGTTGATGGCACGGTCGCGAATCATGGCGAAGTCGGGAATCAAACCGACGTACCAGAAAACGGTGGATACGCTCAAATAGGTAGAGAGCGCGAATACGTCCCACAGCAACGGAGAGTTGAAGTTTACCCACAAGGAACCGAATTGGTTGGGGATGGGCAACACGAAGTAGGAAACCCAAACACGACCCATGTGGATCACGGGGAACAATGCTGCCTGGATTACCGAGAAAATGGTCATGGCCTCCGCGGAGCGGTTGATGGACATGCGCCACTTTTGACGGAACAACAGAAGTACCGCTGAAATCAAGGTACCCGCGTGGCCAATACCTACCCACCAAACGAAGTTGGTGATGTCCCAAGCCCAACCAACGGTCTTGTTCAGGCCCCAGGATCCGATACCGTTGGCAATGGTCCACAGGATGCCGCCCACGCCCCAGAGGAACATGGCCAAGGCAATGCTAAAAGCAATCCACCAGGCCTTGGGCGCTGTGGACTCAACGGGGCGAACAACGTCCAACGTGATGTCGTGGTACGTCTTATCTCCTAAAACTAGGGGTTCGCGAACGGGCGATTCGTAGTGCATGTGCGATCGCAGGATTAAGCTTGGTTTCTAACTTTCGTTTGGTAGAAGACTGAAGGTTGTGTTCCAACTTCTTCCAACAAGTGGTAGGCGCGTGCGTCTTGCTTGACGGCCGCAACAGCGCTCTTGCCGTTGTTGACGTCGCCAAACGACATAGCTCCCGTGGAACATGCCTGAGCACAAGCGGTTGTAAATGCACCGTCCACCATCGGTTCGCCTTTCTTCTTGGCTTCCAACTTAGCGTACTGGATGCGCTGGATGCAGAAGGAGCACTTCTCCATAACACCGCGCGAACGAACGGTAACGTCTGGATTCAAGACCATGCGGCCCAAATCGTCTTGCGACGGATTGACGCTGCTGAACTTGTCGTTTTTCATGTAATTGAACCAATTGAAGCGACGAACCTTGTACGGGCAGTTGTTCGCGCAGTAACGCGTACCAATGCACCGGTTGTAGGTCATGTGGTTCAATCCCTCTTGCGAGTGCGTCGTTGCAGCCACGGGACAAACCGTTTCGCACGGAGCGTGGTTGCAGTGCTGGCACATAACGGGCTGGAATACTACTTCCGGACTGGCGGAAGGAACTTCCATTGCAGCGTATTTGGCCATTACCCCTACTCCATCGGCTTCGGCAGACTCGTGCGTGGTGTCCGATGAGTAGTAACGGTCGATGCGCAACCAATGCATGTCGCGGAAACGGCGTACTTCGTCTTTCCCAACGACCGGCACGTTGTTCTCAATGTGGCAAGCCACGACGCAGGCGCCGCAACCAATGCACGAGTTCAAATCGATGCTCATGTTCCACATGTGCAACGTTTTGTGGTCGTGGTCCGGCCACAAATTGGCTTCGTTGGCGTTTAACGTGCCCTGCAGGGTATGGAATTCAGCCTTTTCGTTCCAAGACTTACCAGAAGAATCCGCCAAGAACGTAGCCAAAGTGGTTTCGTTCACAATTTTGCGGCCCATCATGGTATTGCCCAACTGAACGGAGGCAAACTCGTGCTCCTCTTCGCCCAAAGAAACCTTAGCCACGGCATAGGCCGAGCCGTCCTTCATCAAGGAGTAAGCATTAACTCCCATGTTGTCGGCAACCTTGCCCACTTTTGTGCGTCCGTAACCCAAGGCCAAACCCAAGGTTCCAGCAGCTTGACCCGGCTGGATCCAAGCGGGAACGCGTTCCAATGTGGTGCCGTTTACAGTAAGGGTAAGGTAGGAACCGTTAATGGCGCCATTGCTTTCGGAAGTGTTCTCAACGCCTAAATTTAGGGCATCAGCCGCAGAAATGGTTACGTAGTTGTCCCAAGTAACGCGCGAGATGGGATCCGGAAGTTCGTGCAACCACGGGTTGTTGGCTTGGAAACCAGCTCCAACCGCCTTTTGGTAAAATACCACTTCCCATTCCCCAGTTGCCGCTTTGGCAGCCTCCTCGGCAGCTACTGAAACGCCCGCCAGGGCTTTTGCAGCAGCACCCAAACCTGCGCCGGAAGCGCCGTCGGACAACTGCACGCCGCCGTCGTGAAGGACGGAATTAACAGACAAACCGCGGGCCGAAATTGAATTGCGAACCACGTCTTTGTAGGAAGTGGAGTCGCCCAGCAGGGACATCAAGACTTCTTGAGCCGGCTTGCTGTCAAACAATGGAGCAATAGTTGGCTGGGCAACCGCATAGTGACCGGCTACAGGAGTGTAGTCGTTCCAAGACTCCAAGTAATGAGGAACAGGAGCGGCATACGTACACAAAGCTGCGGTTTCGTCCAAACGGTCCGTGAGGGCCAAGGAGAAAGAAGCTTTCTTGATCAAATCTGCAAACCCAGGAGCTGCGTAGGCAGGATTGGCACCCCAAACCACCAAAGCACCAACGCGTCCGGCCTTCAAATCAGCCGCCAAGTTGCTCAAGGAACGATCGTTGCCTTGCGCCACGTAGACGGACTTACCGGCCTGAACCGTGGTGCCGAAGTTGGACAATGCTGCGTTGATGGCTGCGGCCAAGTGCTCGTTGGCACCGATGTTGCCGCCTGAAAACACGACAGACGCACCCTTGTGGGCCAACAAATCTTTAGCCGCTCTGTCCAAAACTTTCTTGGCGTCGGAGCTGAGAGCACCCACCCGAACGGAAGCACCAGAAACTTGGTTGTAGAGGTAAGCTAAAGCAGCACCGTATTCCGAAGCTTTTACCTTGACGCGTTGATCCGCATTGGAACCGGTCATCGACAGGTTGGACTCAAACTGGTAGTGGCGGCTCATTCCGGGACCCGGCTTGCGGCCCACCGCATAATCCGATGACAACTGCTGGGCCATACCCGCACCTAAGAAATCCTCTCCAACGGAGACAATAACTTTAGCGGACGCTAAATCGTAAAACGGAAGAGCACGGTTGCCGGTAAGGGCTTCCCAAACGTCCAATTTCTGACTGACGCTGGCGGCATCCCACTGAACGTGGTTGAAGTTGGCATAAGCACCGCGCATGCGTTCAATAACTCCTTTGGTGGAAGGACTGAAAATCGAGGAGGTTAACAACGTGAACGTCTTGCCTTCTTCCTTGGACTTCTCCACCGCTGCCTTCAAGGCAGCTTCAACCTTCTTCCAATCCGTAGCCTCTTCGCCTTTGACTGGACCGCTCAAACGAGCAGAATCGTACAACGACAACACGGACGCTTGCGCACGTGCGGTGGTTCCGGAATTGAAAAATCCTTTATCGCCCGGCTCAACCTTGATGGGACGACCTTCGCGGGTTTTAATTAAAACCGATGCAAAATCCTGACCGTCAACGTAGGAGGTAGCGTAGTAATTGGGAATACCGGGCGTGATTGCGTCCGGCTTCACCACGTAAGGGATGCTTTCTACGATGGGGTTTTCGCAGGCGGCCAAAGTGGCAGCAGCCGTCGAAAATCCAACAAACTTGAGGAAATCCCGACGCGAAGTGTTCGCGGATTCCAATACGGCACCATCGCCCAAGATTGCCTCTACCGGCAACTCTTCTGCGAACTCATTCTGCGCCAGTTTTTGTGCAACGGGCGTATTGCCCAGTTCATCAAAACCTTTCCAATATTTCTTTTCGCTTGCCATAGTCTCGATTAATAGTGGCATTTACCGCATTCCAAACCACCGATCTTGTCCACGGTGATCTTCTCGCCTTGGTACTTGGCCTTCAGTTTGTCGTGCATTTCGGCGTAGTAACCGTTGGATTCCGTTTTAACCTCGGTCTCGCGGTGGCAGTTGATGCACCACCCCATGGTCAATTCGGAGTACTGGTACACCTCGTCCATGGTTTCTACCGGGCCGTGGCACGTTTGACACTCAACACCACCCGCCGTAACGTGCTGTGCGTGATTGAAGTAGGCCAAGTCCGGCAAGTTGTGGATGCGTACCCATTTGATGGGCTTTTCTTCGTAGCCTTCCGTGTAGGCGCGCTTTTCAGGATCCCAACCGATGGCCTCGTAAATTTTCGCGATTTCCGGAGAACGCTCGCCACCGTACTTCAGTTGACCGGTGGTGGAATCTGTAATTTCCGAACCGTCGATGTACATGTGGCAGTTCATGCAAACGTTCGCGGAAGGAATTCCGCTGTGCTTGCTGTGACGCGCTGAGGAGTGGCAGTAGTTGCAGTCCACCTTGTTTTGTCCGGCGTGTACTTTGTGGGAGAACGCAATCGGCTGGTGCGGCTGGTAGTTCTGTTCCACGCCAACGCCCATCAGGAAGCTGTACAGAGCTTGCAAGAACCACAAAACCAAAACAATGGTGGCAAACGTCATGAAGCGCTTGTTGCGGATGAGAAGTTTGGTGAAGCCGTCCAAATCTTCGCGCAAGTTGGTGGGCTGTTCGCCGTTAACTTGCTTCAAAGTATTCCGGATGCGAAGCAAAAGCACCACAAAAAGGGTCAGGAACGACGCCAGGATGATCAAGGTCAGCAGTGAATTGTCTTCTGCAGGAGCTGCTGCAGCCGTTGCGCCAGCCGCCGGGGCTGCACCCGCAGCGGGAGCGTCACCTGCATCCGTGTAGGCGATAATGTTGCGGATATCGTCGTCGGAGAGTGCTGGGAAATTGGTCATGACCGAACCGCCGTACTCCGCAAAAATGGCGTTGGCGTCCGCATCCCCACTCGCCCGAAGGGCTGCGTTGTCGCGAATCCAGAGGATCAGCCACTGCTCGGAACGTCGTTGAGACACCCCGGCCAGGGCAGGCCCCACCAATTTCTTGTCGAGTTTGTGGCAGGACGCGCAGTTCTGCTTAAACAGTTTTTTGCCGAGTTCGAGGTCAGCTTCGGCTTGGGCCGAAAAGCCTAACGAAGTGAAAGCCAGTACTGTGAACAGTAACAAGCCCGCAAATCGGCGGAGGGAAGAGGCGTTTTGCTTCATAAATGTTGCCTGGGGCATCGTTCAACCAAACGGGGCAAAATTAATTCACAAACAGGCCTTTTCCGCCCATCTGCTGTGGCTTTTTCTAATTTATACACATTCTAAATAAGGGCTGGACAATGATCCCCAGGCATCAAATTATCCTATCTTCGTATCATGCGCAGTATCACTTTTGTACGGGTAGTTTTTATGGGTTTCACGCTTGGTCTCAGCGCGGAAGTTGTTGCGCAAAATTTGGACAGCGCTTGGACGCGGTATGCGGCACTGCCGGAGGTTCAAAAAGCGTGTAAGCCGGGCCCAATGGCCTACCGCATTCAGTTGTTTAGTGGGTCGCGCACCGACGCCCTCGCCTTGCGCAACCAGGCCCGAGCGTTGGTACCAGACTCCAATGCAACAATGCAGTTTGACGCTCCGTACTTCAAGGTATACGCCGGAGTGTATACGTACCGAATGCAAGCGGAACGCCACCTCCCCGCCTGGCGTCTTCTTTTTCCAGGGGCCTTTGTGGTGGAAACGCCCATTCGACGGAGCAGCATCCCCAAAGAGCGTTTGCGATCCAAACCCAACTAAATAATAAAGGGTCGCCCGCATCCGGACGACCCTTTAGAATCTCAGTGGCTCGTGCAATCAAACTGCATCCAGGTGTGGCTTCAAGATGCTCGCCAACTGGGCCGCAGAAAGCGCTCCGGACTGGCGCCAAGTGGGTTCTCCGTTCTTGAATAAAATCAAAGTGGGAACCCCCTGCACCTGCAGCGCTCCCGCCAATTGTGGATTTTGGTCCACATCGATCTTAATGACTTTTACCCGGCCGGTATGTTCCTTGGCGAATACTTCCAGCTGCGGGGCCAGCGCCTTGCACGGTCCGCACCACGTAGCAAAAAAGTCCACCAAAACGGGCGTGGGTCCGGAAATGAGCTCCCCAAAAGATCCTGTTGCCATGTTGCGCGATGCTTTAAAGGTTACTTAACGGTTTTCTTGCCTTGGGCTTCCCAGGCGAGAATGCCTCCGGATAAATGGACGGCTTTTTTGAAACCCAGCGCTTTGGCTTTGCTCAAAGCCTGACCGCTTCGACCGCCGGAACGGCAGTACAGGTACAGGGGGGCGTTTTTGTCCAAAGCCGCCAAACGCTTTTCGAAGTCGGGACTGTAAATGTCTACGTTGACGGCGCCGGGCAGATGCCCTGCGGCAAATTCTGCGGGGGTGCGCACGTCCACCAATTGACCTTTCGTTTGCAGGGATTTCTCAAAAACGGCAGGTGACTGGTCCGCGGTAGACGTACTCTGCGCACAGGCGGTTTGACCCAACCCCAGCGTAACCAGTAGGGCCAAGGCCAACAAACGCGTCCACGGACCGGCGTTGTGAACTTGGTACCCCTGGCCTTTCAGGATTGACGCCGCTTGGGCGGAACGCATGCCGGAAGCACAGCAAACCACCACGGTTTGGTCTTTTTTTACCTTTTTCTCCACCTCGGACAGGTTGTTCAAAGGGATGTTGAGCGCCTTGGGGGCGTGTCCACCTTGAAATTCGCCGGGCGTACGAACATCCACCACGATGGCGCCGTCGGCCACCAACTGCTTGTAGTCCACTCCCGGACCCATGAGCTTCTTGAAAAATCCAAACACGGCCGCCAATTACATTTTGTGAATCTGAACGTCGGTCCAGCCGCCGCCGTTGTACAGGCCTTCAATGCCGTGGGACTCCAAGAACATCTTGGCCTGGCCGCTGCGGTTGCCGCTGGCACAGCACAGGATGATGGGGCGCGAGAGGGCGTTGATTTCTTCCACGAGATCCGGTATGGTTTGCAACGGCATGTTGATGGAGCCCGGCACGTGGCCCATGGAGAACTCGCCTTCCGAACGTACGTCGATGATGGTGGCCTTGGGGTCGTTGATGATTTCGTTCATGATTGGAGCAGTATTGATTCGATTACGGTGCAAAAGTACGGGTGCAGTAGGTGGCGCGAAGTGACTGAAGTCACGGCGGAGGACCGGTCAACGGGATGCCGGACGCTTATTCTTTTCCAGAGCCGGTTGGCCGTTGGTCATCCAAGCGGGAGCCGGACGCCCCAGGAGGTAGTGGTCAAAAAATTGCTGCATGCGCACGGTGAGGTCGACCCGGTTGGGCCGCTCCGTGAGGTTGTGGTCTTCGCCGTTGTACACCAGCATCCACACGGGCAGTTCGTTCCGACGCAAGGCCATAAACAGCTCAATTCCTTGGGTGTAGGGCACTGCCCCATCTTTGTCGTTGTGCATGATCAGCAACGGGGTGCGCACTTGGTTGGCAAAGAAGACGGGTGAATTGTCCAGGTAGCGTTGACGGTCTTCCCATAGGGTTTTGCCCAACCGACTCTGGGTGCGCTCGTACTGGAACTGTCGGGACATTCCGGAACCGTAACGGATGCCGCCGTAGGCGCTGGTCATGTTGGACACCGGGGCGCCGGCCATGGCACAAACGTACCGATTGGTCTGGGTGATGAGGTAGGCCGTTTGGTAACCGCCCCAGCTCTGTCCCTGAAGTCCCATGCGTTTGGAGTCCAAACGTTTGTCCGCTACTAGGGCCGCGTCCACTCCCGCGTTGATGCAGGTGAGCGCACTGGGACCGGGCTTGCCGATTTCGTAGGCAATGTCCGGAATGAACACAGCGTATCCCCTGCTCACGAAGTACGGAATATTGACCGTAGACGCGGAGGGAGCCGGTGGGCGGTACCGATGTAAATCGTCCGAATTGCGTTCGTAGAAATACACCACCAACGGTAATGAAGCTGGGGCCGAAGCCGCCCCGCGCGGCGTGAAAAGCAAACCCTCCAACTTCTGGCCCAAGGCGTGGTAAGTCACCAACCGAGCTTCCGGCCAGCCAAAATCATTTTGCTGGGCGTTCAAGGCCGTTACGGCAACCGGTGCCGCTTTGGGCTTGGTTACGTGCCATAAATTGGCAGATTCGCGCACGGACTCACGTCGGAAAACCAATGCCGAGCCGGTTTTGGACGCTGCCGCGGCGGTGTAGCTGTGCGGGCCATAGACCAACGTATCCCAGGTTTGGGTGCGGTAGTTGAACCAGCCGTAACCGGAAGATTTAGTGGGTTCGTGGAACCAGGACACCAGCCACGGCGTCTCTTCCAAGTAGCGCTGTTCCGGACGTTCCAACAAGACGCGCCAACGGGTTTCAGACGCTCGGCCCTTGCCGCCGGTGAGGCAGTATGGTTTACGTTGGCCCGACGGATCACAGGCCCACAGATCGTAGGCGTCGTACACCACCATCAGGCTATCTTTCCGCGTAAATCCCCCTACCCCATATGCATCTGGAAAAGTGGGCAGGTCGTGCTCTTCGTCGTAGAGCGGTGTGCGAATGCCGGCAGAAACCAAACGCAAGGTTGAATCCGCCAAGTTCCACGCGCGGTACTGCCGTTCCCGAGGATCCCACGCAAACGCGTAGCGGCCGGACGGACTGATGCGCGGCGTTTCCAACATCCCTTGCCCCAGCGGAACGGTGCGTCCGGACGCCAAATTAAAGGCTTGAGCGTTGCGAGGCACCGGGGTTTCGTAGGTGCTTTGCCACTCGTAGGGGGTATTGTCCACACGAACGGCCCAATCGGAAAATCCCTGTGCGTTGTAGCGCGCTTCCCGCCAATCGGGCGTTTCCACCGCCCGAAAGCTGTAGTTGGCCAGGGAGAGCCGGCCTTGAAGGGTGCGCTTCTCGTCTTCCTTTTTGTTGATCAGCTGCACCGTTTGAATTTGCGGATCGCGCCACCCCCAGATGTCCAGGGAGAATTTCTCCTCGTCCAAAAGCGTGTCTTTCTCCGCAGCCTTGGGGACGGGTCTGTAGCCCAAAAGGAGCCAGCGCTCATTGTCCGTAAAAACCAAAGCTTGGTGAGGCGAAGGCTCGTGCAGCGGCGGCAAGTTGGCATATCCGGACTCCAGCCAAACTTTCGTTTTTCCCGCAGTGTGCCCGCTTAACTTGTACCGACGAACCAATGCTTTTGCCGTGTCCGCAGTGTGCACCCAAGCCAAGTGGGTGCCTTTGGGATGCACCGCAAGCTGCGCAACTTCTTCCATACCCTGATCCAAGAGGGTCCAGCCGGCGGGCGTCCAACGCCAAACCTTGGCCGTGCCCTTTCCCTTGCCCAGCTTGGCCTGCCAAACGAGTAATACGGCCGCATCGTCTGCCCAAACAAACGATTTGGCGCGGGCCAAGGTGTCCGTTTTTCCACTGGACAAATTCCGAACGTATAGGGTGTTTCCCTCCGGTTTTTTGGGGTCCTTCTTCTTGCCTGGCGTGTAGGGTACCGCTGTCCAGGCCACAACGCCTTGTGCATTTTTGGGAAAGGAGCAAGCTTGGGCACGACCAAGGGTATCCACCTTACGAGAGGTTAAATCCACCAAGGCATAATGCGCTTTGGGCAGGTCCTCCGCTTTGACTTTGTCTTTCTTGAGTTGCCGAATTTTGGAGGCTGGCGCGGGAATGCGCACCAAGGCGCGCTGGCTCAGTGCGTCAAAACGCACCCAATCTGCCCGGGTTAAGGACCACTTTTGACCGGTAGACGCTGCGTAGAAGACCACGCGTGCATCCCCTACCTGCGGGGAAACGACGGCGGCCGCGTAGCGGCCGTCTGGAGAAAGTTCGGAAAGGGTGATTCTCTCCCAACCGTCAAAATCAGACGGCTGCAAGACCTTTTGGCTCCAAGCAGGGAAAGCCCCCAGGGTGAGCCCCAGTAAAACAAGAAAAACGACGATTTTACCCTTTCGCATGCGCCGAAGTTACGCAACCACCATCGTATGGTAAACGGCTTGCACGTCTTCGTCCTCCTCTAATTTTTCAATCAACTTCTCTACGTCTGCAGCGGCTGCGGCATCCAAAGTCTTAGTATCCATAGGAATACGCTCAAATCCAGAGCTCAAAACCTCAATACCACGCTCTTCCAACGCACGTTGAATGGATCCAAACTCCTCAAACGGGGCAAACAAAACAAAGTGCTCCGTGCCCTTTTCTTCGTCCACTTCCGCAAAGACCTCCTCCACGCCGTAGTCGATCATTTCCAACTCAAAATCCTCCAAAGAAAGGTTCTTCTGATCGATTTTGAATTGGCACTTGCGCTCGAACAAGAACTCCACCGAACCGCTGGTTCCCAGCGAGCCGTTGCATTTGTTGAAGTACGAACGAACGTTCCCTACCGTGCGCGTTCCGTTGTCCGTGGCGGTCTCCACCAACACGGCGATGCCATGGGGCGCGTAGCCCTCATACACCATCTCCTTGTAGTCCGCCTGGTCCTTGGAGGTGGCGCGCTTGATGGCCCGTTCCACGTTATCCTTGGGCATGTTGGCGTCGCGCGCGTTCTGCATCAACGCCTTCAACCGGCTGTTGGCCTCTGGATTGGGACCAGCCGCCTTCACGGCCATAATGATGTCTTTGGAAATACGGGTGAACGTTTTGGCCATACTGGCCCAACGCTTCATCTTTCGGTTCTTACGGTATTCAAACGCGCGTCCCATGCTGAGGTCTTTATCGGATAATCGGGTGCAAATTTACAACACTTCCCACGTGCGTCCACCCGCGAACATTTCGTCCAAGGTCGCAGCCGTTTCCGTGGATGGAAGGGCGGCAACCGACTCCTCGTACACCGGTCTTTCTACCGCGTACAGCACGCCAAAAGGCCGAACTTCCCCGTGCATTTCAGCCAAAATTCCGGCCTTCACGCGGTCCGTTTCGTCGTGGATCCAGCAGTCTGAGGCGGACCAGGCTCCTTCCGTCAAATCGACGGTTCGCGGAACCAGGCCGTCCAAAATCAATCCCTGGGACTGGTTGGGACCAAAAAGCAGCGGCTGCCCGTGGACCACCGGTAAAAAATGCACGGCTTTTTCCTCCTTGTTGCTGAACACGTCGAAAGCGCCGTCGTGAAACACATTGCAGTTCTGGTAGATTTCCACAAAGGCACTCCCCGCATGGCCGTGGGCGCGGTGCAACACGGTACGCAAGTGTTCGGGATCGCGATCGATACTTCTGGCGAGGAAGGTGGCGCCAGCGCCCAGCGCAAGAGCCGTCGGCACAAAAGGTTCATCCACGGCTCCCGTGGGACTGGACTTGGTGCGTTGCCCCACCCCGCTGGTGGGACTGTACTGCCCTTTGGTCAAGCCGTAAATTTCGTTGTTGAAGAGCAAAATGGGGGCCTTGACGTTGCGGCGCAGCAGATGAATCAAGTGATTCCCACCAATGGACAGCGCGTCGCCGTCGCCCGTTACCACCCAAACGTCCAAATCCGGACGGGTCATGCGCAATCCGGTCACCAGCGCCGGAGCCCGGCCGTGGATGCTGTGCACCCCGTACGTATTCACGTAGTACGGCATGCGGCTGGAGCAACCGATGCCGCTCACCACCACCGTTCGATCCGGGTCTGCATCCAGTTGGGCCAAAACCGTTAAAAACTGTTTCAGGATGGAGTAATCCCCGCAGCCGGGGCACCACCGCACGTCCTGATCCGAGGCATAATCGTTCGCGGTAGCCATTTTAGCGAATTTCAGCAATAGTGTGGAATACAGCCTCGCGCAACTCGTCGGTGGTAAACGGCAGGCCTTGTACTTTGTTGACACCACGCGCGTCCACCAAAGTTTCCGACCGAATCAACTGCAGCAGCTGGCCGCTGTTGAGTTCCGCCACCAACACCCGACGGAAACCGCGCAGCAAAGGACCCAAATCTTCCGGCAGCGGGAAAACGTGCCTTATATGCAGGTGTGCCACGGAGACGCCTTCGGAGCGCAGCGACTGGGTGGCCGCCTTCAAACTGCCGTAGGTTCCTCCCCACCCCACCAGTAAAACATCGCCCTGGGTGGCTCCGCATTCGCAGGCCGACGGTTCGTAAAAGCGTCGAACGCGGTTTACTTTGTGCGCACGAGCCGCAACTTGGGCGGCGTGGTCTTGCGGGGCGTAGGAAATGTTTCCGGAATCAGGCTCCTTTTCCAATCCCCCAATGCGGTGAGCTAACCCTATCTGACCGGGAACCGCCCACGGGCGAACACCGTTGGCATCGCGCCGGTACGGGGCAAAGGGGTTGCCGTCTGCGGGAGCGCCGTCCGGACGCGTATTGGTGATTTCCGGCAAGTCTGCCGCGTAAGGAAACTTCCAGGCTTCGGCACTGTTGGCCACAAATCCGTCCGACAACAACAGGACGGGGGTCATGGATTCCACCGCAATGCGTGCGGCCAAATAGGCGGTGTCGAAGGCGTCGGTAGCGGACCGAGCGGCCAATACGGGCATGGGGGCTTCGCCGTGGCGGCCGTAGAGGGCCTGCAACAGGTCCGACTGTTCGGTCTTGGTGGGCAATCCGGTGGACGGTCCGCCCCGCTGTATGTTGACGATCACCAGGGGCAGTTCTAGGGCCACGGCGAGGCCCATGGCCTCCGCTTTCAAACTGATCCCCGGGCCGCTAGAGGCCGTGACGGCCAGGGAGCCGCCGTAGGCGGCGCCAATAGCAGCTACTGCCGCTGCAATTTCGTCTTCCGCCTGAAATACAATCCGATCCGCCCGACGGTGGCGAACCAATTCGTGCAGAATGTCGCTTGCTGGGGTAATGGGGTATCCGCCAAAAAAGAAAGGAAGGCGGGCTTTTTCCGCTGCGGCCAACAGACCCAAGGCGATGGCTTGGTTGCCCACCAAGGTGCGGTACCGCCCGGGCGCTGGTTGGGCCTTGGCCACCGGTGCGGCAGCAGAAACTTCCAACGTTTCGCCCAGGGCGTGGCCAACGTCAAACACCAACAGATTCGCCGCTTGCAAGGCTTCCGACTTCGCAAACTGGCGCCGGATGAACGACTTGAACTGCTCCTGCGGAAACTGATACATCCAGCTCAACAAGCCCAATACAAAGAAATTCTTGGTGCGGTCCCGTTCTTTGGTGGTCAAAGAAGATTCCACCAACGCTGCGCTAACGTGTTTGCGCACGTCCACCGCCACCGTTCGGTACTTGGCGCGGACGGCTTCCAACGGATCTTCGCCGTTCGCGTAGCCTGCAAGGGCAGCATTTCTGCCGTCAAAACCGCTGGCATTGGCCAAGACCAAACCGTCGGGCTTGAGCGCATTTTGGTATTTTTTGTAGGCCGCCGCGTTCATGACCACCAGCACATCGGCCTGATCGCCGGGTGTGTGGACGGAATCGCCACCAAACTGCAATTTGAAACCGGAAACGCCGCTTATAGATCCTTGAGGCGCACGGATTTCCGCGGGAAAGTCGCTGAAGGTGCGCACGGCGTGTCCTTCGTGCGCGGCTTCCTGCGCAAAGGCATTGCCCATCAGCTGAATACCGTCGCCGGAATCCCCCGCAAAAAGAACGACTACCTCAGATTTCATGACTCAATGCTGCGCAAGTTCGTCGTCCAGATTCACCACGGACTGAATTTCCGGAGCGAATTTCTTCACGGTCATTTCCACTCCCGAGCGGAGCGTCATTTGGTTGACGGAACAGCCCTTGCAGGCCCCTACAAAACGGATGGAAACGACACCGTTTTCAATGGACTCCAACGCCACATCGCCCCCGTCGTTGACCAAGAAAGGACGGATTTCGTCCAGGGCCTGGAGGACGCGCTCGCGCAACGAAAGAGTGGTTTCCATGGACTGCATTAATTATTCGTGCGGATGCTAGGCGTGCAACCAGCCATCGTGGTGATGCGCACGGCTTCGGTAGGCGGAAGGTTTTCCACTCGGCTAGCCAACGAATCGACGGTCTCCCGTGCGATGCGTACAAAGGCTTCGCGCGCCGGACCTTCGGACTGCAGCACCGCCGGGCGACCAACGTCGCCGGCCTCGCGGATGCTCTGCACCAACGGAACCTCCCCCAAAAACGGCACCTGAACCTCGTCGGCCAGACGCCGAACGCCGCCCTGCCCAAACAAATAGTACTTGTTGTTGGGCAGTTCCGCCGGCGTGAAAAAGGCCATGTTCTCCACCAAGCCCAACACCGGAACGCCTATGGATTCCATCCGGAACATGCCGACCCCCTTGCGGGCGTCGGCCAAAGCCACCGCCTGCGGCGTGCTCACCACCACGGCACCGGAAACCGGCACGGCCTGCACCACGCTCAAGTGGATGTCTCCCGTTCCCGGAGGCAAATCCAGCAACAGGAAATCCAATTCGCCCCAGTACGTATCCTTGATCATTTGGGTCAACGCCTTGGTGGCCATGGGGCCGCGCCAAACCACCGCTTGGTCTGTTCCTGCAAAAAATCCGATGCTCATCAATTTCACGCCGTGCGTGAACACCGGTTCCATCAGGCGTTTTCCGTCTACTTCAATGCTGCCGGGCTTCTCGTTCACCGCGTCCAGCATCAGCGGCATAGACGGACCGTAAATGTCTGCGTCCACTACACCCACAGAAAATCCCATCTCGGCCAAAGCCACCGCCAAATTGGCCGTCACCGTGCTCTTGCCCACGCCCCCCTTGCCGGAGGCAACGGCCACAATGTGCTGCACCCCGGGAATGGCCTCGCCGCGAATGCGCTGCGCTTCCGTCTCCGCTGGGGCTTCAACCGTCAAGTTCACCTTGATTTTTGCCTTGGGGTGCACGTGCGTGTGGATGGCCGTGAGGATGTCTACTTCCAACTTCTTTTTCAGATGCAGAGCGGCGCGGTCTGCCACGGCGTCCACCACCACTTCATCCCCAAAAATCTGAAGATTCCGGACGTGTCCGGCGTCCACTATGTTCGATTGACCGCTGGCCGTTTTCACGGTCTTCAGCGCGTCCAAAACGGCCTGTTTGTCCATGGGTAGTCTAGTTGCTGCAAAGGTACATCGCAAAGGCGCCCGATGGGCGAATCCGCCCCCCGGGAAGGATCCGAGCGGAAGGATCTACTTATTGGCCAGCTGGCCGCAGGCCGCGTCAATGTCCTTGCCGCGGGACCGGCGAACCTTGGCCACTACGCCCACCGCGTCCAGGGCCCTTTGGTAAGCCTCCAAAGCCGCTGGATCCGCTTGCTGAAAGTGCGGATCGCCAATGGCGTTGTACTCAATCAAGTTCACCTTGCACGGCACTTTTTTACACACCTTCACCAGGGCAGCAATGTCTTCCGGACCGTCGTTGATGCCCTTCCAAACCACGTACTCAAAGGTGATCCGACGCTTGGTAAGCCGGTACCAATGCTGCAAGGCTGCCACCACCTCCTCAATGGGCGAGACTTCGTTGATGGGCATCATGGAGGACCGCACTTCGTTCCGGGCGCTGTGCAAACTCACCGCCAGGTTGAATTTCACCCCTTCGTCCGCCATCTTCACAATCATTTTGGGCAATCCGACGGTGCTCAACGTGATGCGTTTCGGAGACAAGCCCAAACCGTCCGGCGCCGTGATCCGCTCAATAGCAGACAGCACATTGGGGTAGTTCAGCAGAGGCTCGCCCATGCCCATGAAGACGATGTTGGTCAGCGGTCGGCCAAATTCCTCCAGCCCTTGGCGGTGGATGGTCACCACCTGGTCAAAGATTTCGTGCGGTTCCAAGTTGCGCATGCGCTTGAGCTTGGCCGTAGCGCAAAACGCACAGTTTAAACTGCAGCCCACTTGGCTACTGACGCAAGCGGTGATGCGCTTTTCCGTGGGAATCAACACACTCTCCACCACCAAGCCGTCGTGCAGCTTCACCGCATTTTTGAGGGTGCCGTCCGAACTGCGTTGAACGGTGGCTAAGGACTGCTGCGGAAAGGAAAAATCCACTTCCAAACGTGCGCGCAAGGCCTTGGGGAGGTTGGACATGGCCTCAAAGCTGGACGCCTGTTTGGTCCAGAGCCAATCATACACCTGGTCGCCGCGAAAAACCGCTTCGCCCGCTTCCTTCATCCACGTCCGCAGGTCCTCCCGAGACAGGGAACGAATGTCTTTACCGGTGGTCATTAACGGTTGGATTCTTCAGATTCCGAACCGCTGGAGGGCACCGCAGCGGCGCCGGGTAGCGACCGACTGTTGAACTCACCAAAGACTACGCGGTTGCCTTGGAAGGAAAAGAGCACGGCATCCCCCTGGGTGCCGTTGAAGCTCCGAGAATACCGCGGCATGGGACGGAAGCGTCCTTTTCGGTTCACTTGGAGGACGTGGTAGTTCAGTTCCCCGGACGCGGTCAATTCTGCAGCCACCAATTGACCCGCAAAGGCGTTGGTCATGATGCGCATGGGGCGGTTGGTGGCCCAACGACCCTCGTTCTTGCGGGCGTCGTTGTACACCAACACCAAATCCGAATCCCGCACGGTCCACAGCAATCCCGAATACCGACCGTTGTCGTTGCGCGTCACCTGTTGCTTGGGCACCAAGGCCATGTACTCCACTTTGCCGTCCGGCGTGATGCTCAACACCACTACGTCCAGGTAGGAGTAGATGTAGTCAGTACGCACCACCTGACCGCGGGAGTTGGTGATTTGCTGCACGGTGAAGTAATACACCTCCGCCACCACGTACGAGCCGCCGTCGGCCCGACGAATGAAATCGCGGAATTGAAAATCTGCTTGAACCGGGCGTTTGCCCCTGCCGCGCAAACCAAAGGACATCCCACGCTTCAACTCCTCGCTGAACGGTTCCAAGGAGGTGGTGATGGGGTCCATCGTTTCCGTGTTCAGGGTGAAATAAAAAGCTCCCGTGGTGGTGCCGTAGCGTCGGTCCGAATAGAACCCGCAGACATCCAACACATTAGGGTTGCGGTCTACCTGCAAACCCACGCCGCTCACCACAAAAACGTCTTTCAATCCCAAGTCAACCTCCTCTGCCTCCACCCGCTTTCCTTGAAAACGGTACAGCAAGTAATCCCGATTGGCGCCGCCAAAGGTCCAGCGCTCGCCCTCTCGAATATCTGGGTTTTTGTACCCCACCAAATAAAAATCGCCCGAATTGGTGAGGGCTTTACCGGTTACGGTAAAAAAGGCACTGCGCCGTTGCAACCCAAAGCGGGTCCGCCACTGTTCTTCCAAATCACGGTTGTACACCACCACCTGAACTTCGGCTTCTGGGTTCACAATTTGTTTTGCCGGCTCCGAATAAACCCCAAAAAGGCTGGAGTCACGGCTCCAAACCACGTCCACATTAGCTTCCGACAAAGCGCGAGAATCCAACTTATCTAAGGGAATAACCGTACCCGGATCACCGGTAGAATCTACCTTGACGAGCAATAGCGTTCGAGCGCGTTCTTCAGCAGAGTAGGCCTGATAAAAAAGATAAAATTCGCCGCGCACCACGTGCACCGTGGTTAAGCGGGCAATCCGACCTTGGTAGCGAAAACCTTCCACCTCCGTTTGCCATTCCTGCAACCCGGTGCCGCGTTGGTATTTGGCCACCAAAACGCGATCTAGCTTGGCCAAAATCGATCGTGTTCCAACGGTGTAATAGTGGCCACGGTCCGTACCCACAATGCCTTGCACGCGCAATTGATTCAAGCGATAAGCCGGTCCCCACTGAACGTATGCGGGTGCCGAAGCCGATTTATTCTGGCCCGATAATTGAAGGGACAGTAAAACCAAGAAGGCCGAGAACCAACGGTTCAATACATTTGTTTTCATGGTACGAAATTCAAGAACGAAGGTATGAAAGGAAGTGGGTTGGTCTGGGCTTGTTTTGCAGCCGCTGTATTGAGTGCTTACGGAGCCAATGGCCAGGTAATTCAAATGCAAAAACGGACGATTTCCCCGACCGGACGGACACCGCAAACTGCGCAGCCCGAAACGCGAACCTCCGAGCCCGCCGAACCCAATCGTAAGTTGAGCTATTTAGAAAAACTGGCGCAATCGCCCCTTCGCGACCGGTACCGATCCGGGCTAAAGATTCACCCAAGTGCTTGGAGCGTTGGCGCATACCCATTGTCGTACGAATACCGTGCCGGAAAAAAGTGGAGTTGGGAAGTAGGGCTTCAGGCAACCAACCGAAACTTCTGGAGAGAGAGCATTTGGCCGGCACACCCGGGAATCTCTTCTTTGTCTGCCGAATACACATGGAAATTAGGCGGATTTGTTCAAGGAAAATACTTTTTCCGAAAGCCAGCGTTTCAAAACGGTTGGTACTTGGGCGGGCAAGCTCAGTTTAGGCCGTACGCCGACAAGGTTCAATTTACGGAAACCAATACCGGTGGCGGTACGACGCTGCAAACCATACGTCCGTTCAGGAACTACCTGGACGCCGGGTTGCTGTTGGGCTACCAGGTGCGGGCCGCAGAACGATGGATATTGGATTTCTCCTTGGGCGCCGGCGTGCGCCGCACCTACCGAGCAGAAGGTCAAGAGCAGTTTAATGCGTTCAACGAGACCGTTGCGGTCTTGAATACTCCCGAGTGGTCTGCGTTGCCTTATCTGCAGACCGGGGTGAAAATCGGGCTTTTGTTGCCAAAAAAACGCTGAAAACGAGGCAAATAGGCGCTAAATCCGGCCGATAAAGCAAACACAAAAGCCGAGAAAGCAAACACAAAAGCCGAGAAAGCAAACACAACGGCTGATTTAGTAAACACCTCGGCTGAAAAGTCAAACACATCGGCTGAAATACAAACACCCCGGTCGCCTCTGCGAGGCGACCGGGGTGTTTTTATGATGCTTTTGGTGAATTAAATAAACAGTAGCGCGTCTCCGTAGCAAAGGAAACGGTAGCCCTCTTTGACTGCGGTATTGTATACTTCCATCGTCAATTCGTGGCCGGCAAAAGCACTGGTCAGCATGAGTAAGGTGGACTGCGGCTCGTGGAAATTGGTCAGGAGGCTGTCCGCTACCTTGAATTCGTAGGGTGGGAAAATGAACTTGTTGGTCCAGCTGGACGTTGGCTTGATTCCATTTTCGGTGGTTGTGGAGCTTTCCATGGCTCGAATCACGGTAGTACCCACCGCGCAAACGCGCTTGCGGTTGGCTTTCGCTTTATTGACGGCGTCTGCAGTTTCAGGATAAATCCAAAACTGTTCCGAATCCATCTTGTGCTTGGAGAGGTCTTCTACCTCTACGTTGCGGAAAGTGCCCAGGCCAACGTGCATGGTCATCTTGGCCAAGTCTACACCTTTGATTTCCAAACGCTTTAGCATGTTCTTGCTGAAGTGCAAGGATGCAACGGGGGCGGCCACGGCGCCTTCTACCTCCGCAAAAATGCTTTGGTAGCGCTCCTCGTCCTCGGGCTCCAACGGACGTTCAATGTACTTGGGAATGGGGGTTTCGCCCATTTCGCGCAATTTGATGCGGAACTCCTCGTAGGAACCGTCGTACAAGAAACGCAAGGTGCGGCCGCGGGAAGTGGTGTTGTCGATGACTTCCGCTACTAGGGAGTCGTCGTCGCCAAAATACAGTTTGTTTCCGATGCGAATTTTGCGCGCTGGATCCACCAAAACGTCCCACAATCGGCTTTCCGAGTTCAACTCACGAAGCAAGAAAACCTCAATGAGGGCGCCTGTTTTTTCTTTGTTGCCCCACATGCGGGCGGGAAAAACCTTGGTGTTGTTCAAAACCAGGCAGTCGCCTTCGCTGAAATAGTCCACCAGATCGCTGAAGAGGCGGTGCTCAATTTTCCCGGTGTCTTTATGAACCACCATGAGACGGGCATCGTCTCGGAAGGGTGCGGGGTGTTGCGCAATTAGTTCTTGCGGCAAATCGTAGTGGAAATGGGACAGCTTCATTTTCATGCCGCGAAGGTACCATATTGAAGGGGGGGTTGTCAAGCGATTGCACGCATTTCCCAAAATGAATTGAATCCGAGGCCCAAAAGATTGGGCTTTTTCGTTTGCTGCAAGGGCAGCTTAGAGGTGCTACTCCTCCGCTTGCGCGGTTTCCCGGTGGCTGAGCACGTCCAACAGGTTGGGCAAGGACCACGCTTCCGATTCCGTCCAGGGCCCTACTTGGGTGCGTCGCAGGGCGGTGAGGTAGGCACCGCACCCCCAGGCACTGCCCAAGTCATGCGCCAGGGAACGAATGTAGGTGCCTTTGCCGCAGGAAATGGATAGCTCAACGCTGCCCGTCAAGGGATCAAAAGAGTCAATTTCGAGAGACTCCACCACAACGGGCCGAGTAGGAATTTCAACTTCCTGGCCTTTTCGGGCTAATTTGTAGAGGGTCTGCCCCCCTATTTTTAGAGCAGAGAAAAGGGGCGGACGTTGGTGAATGGTGCCGCGAAAGTTGGGCAGTACTGCTTCCAGGGCCGAAGCAGAAGTTGGGACAATAGCACCAACAAATGGCTCTTCTGGTGTTTCTGCGTCGTAGGAGGGCGTGGTGTAGCCCAGCTTTAAACGAGCTCGGTACCCCTTGCTGCCGGCCATTTCCGACTCAATGCGCTTGGTGGCCTTGCCCACGCACACCACCAAAACGCCGGTGGCCAAAGGGTCTAAAGTACCGGCGTGCCCAATTTTAACGCTCTTCAGCCCGTAGGCGCGTCGCAGGGCGTACTTGAGTTTGTTGACCACGTCGAACGAAGTCCATTCCAACGGCTTGTCCACGGCAAAGATCCAACCGGCCTGCAATTCTTCCTCCGTCTTGGGGATTTCTTGGTGTCTCGCATGTGCAGCAGCGAGGATTGGATGTGCTGCAGCCGAAGCGTCCTCGGGATTCGGGGGAGATGGAAGCACGGAGGTCGTGAGAAAATCCGGATACGGGAATCAGAACCAAACGGTTCCCAAGGCCAGTAGCCCGACGGCGAAACAATACACGGCGAATCCAGACAGCTTTGCTTTCTTCACAAAAGCAATCATGGCTTGACACGCCCACAGTCCGGTAAAAAATGCCGCAACAAAACCTATGAGCAAGGGAAGGAGCGGATCGGAAGTGCCGGAAGAACCCATCTCAACAAGGCTCTTGGTGTCTACCAGCATTTTGCCTAGGATCAATGGGACCACCATCAAAAAGCTGAAACGAGCGGCCTTTTCGCGGTCTATGCCCAGAAGGACGGCGGTGGCGATGGTTGCACCAGAGCGGGAAATACCGGGCAAAATGGCAATGGCTTGGGCAATACCCACCACGGCAGCATCCGAATAGCCCACATTCTTATGGGTCTTCTTGGCTTTGTTGGCCCACAACAGCAGTACTCCCGTCAGCAGCAGCATGGCGCCCACAAAGGCGATTCGGCCGTTGAAGAGTGCTTCCAGCTGATCCAAAAAGACCAAGCCAACCACCGCGGCGGGAATCATGGAAAGGATAATTTTGCCTGCAAATTGTAGGTCGTCTGCATCCCGACGAACGAGGCCGGTCAAAATTTTACCAATGTCTTTGCGGAAGACCACCACGGTGCTCAAGGCTGTGGCGGCGTGAACCACCACAGTGAACAACAAACTTTCTGCTGCTTCGGCGTCGTACCCCAAGAGGGCCTTGCCCAGTTCCAAGTGCCCGGAGGAGCTCACGGGCAAAAACTCCGTCAGCCCTTGGACAATGCCCAAAAGCAAAGCTTGAATCAATGCTTCCATCCTCAGTTCTGTGCCGCAGGACGACGCAACAAAGCCACCAGAGCAACGCCCAAGCCGGCCAAAACCAATCCAGGAGCCGCTACCAGACGCTGGGCGTTGAACATCTCTGGATTGTACACGTTGGGATCGTCGGATCCGCCACCTTGCATCAGGAAGTAGCCTACCAAGATCAAAACAACGCTACCGGCCAAAAGCAGGTACGAAGTGCGGTCGAACAAAAAAGTGGATTTCATTGGGCATAAAGTTTATCGGTGTGCAAACGCAAATACTTGTGTACAGCCAGGAAGGTGCTGCTCAATGCAATGATCAAACCCAGCAAAAGCAATCCTGCACTGACCACGGCCCAAGTGGCCCAGGTCAGGAAGGGAGTGGTTTCCGGCGCCCAGGCGGACAGCCCTTGGTACAGTCCAGCCAACAGCAAGGAAGCTACCGCTCCACCCAAGGCGCCCAGTTGAAGGCCCTGCAGCAAGAACGGGCGGTGAATAAAGGTTTTGGTAGCGCCCACCAATTGCATGGTTCGGATGACAAAGCGTTTGGCATAGATGCTCAAGCGGATGCTGTTGTGGATGAGGGTCACCGAAATGAGCAACAAAGCGGCCGCAATTCCCAGTAGGAAGAGCGTTATTTTTTCAACGTTCTGGTGGACCGCACCCAACAAATCGCGGTCGTAGACCAGATCTTCAACAGCCGCTTCCTTGCGGAGCCGCTTCTCAAGAGCGTCCAACTGATCCGGGGAAAGGTATTCCGCGTGCAGCTTCAAATCCAAAGCGTCGGAAAGGGGGTTGAGGCCCAAAAAGTCCACAAACTCTTCGCCCAAGTCCTTTTGAAACGCTGCAGCTGCTTGATCCCGAGAAACGAACACTACGCTACGCACTTCCGGTTGATTGGACCACTTTTGTTGGAGTTTGCGCACGGTGGCTGCGTCGGTCTCTGGAACCAAAAAGGCGGTGAATGTGAAATTTTCTTGCAGCTCCCGTCCGAGTTCGCGCGCTTGCAGCAACAACGAAGCCATGACGCCCACCACAAAAAGGACCAGTGCCATGCTGACGGTGACGGAAACAAAAGCCGTACGGACGCGCTGGCGGTGAAATTGTTCTTCGGGTGCGGGATGAGCCATGGAACAAATCTACAAAAAAGGCACGGAGGCGCTACTTTTGCGGCATGGAATACGTACCCGGAATCATTGAAGCGAAGTGGCAGTCCTATTGGCGTGATAATCAGACGTATGCAGCGTCGGAGAATCGTTCGCTTCCGAAGTACTACGTGCTGGACATGTTCCCCTACCCTTCCGGTGCCGGATTGCATGTGGGCCATCCGCTGGGGTACATCGCGTCGGACTGCGTGGCCCGATTCAAAAGACACCAAGGATTTAACGTGTTGCACCCCATGGGGTACGACGCCTTTGGCCTGCCCGCGGAACAGTACGCCATCCAGACGGGACAACATCCGTCGATCACCACGGAAACGAACATTGCGCGCTACCGGCAGCAACTGGACCGGATTGGATTCAGTTTTGATTGGAGCCGCGAAGTGCGCACGTGCGAACCGGACTACTACCGCTGGACGCAGTGGATTTTTGCGCAGTTCTTTGGGAGCTGGTACAACCGCGCAGCGGACCGTGCAGAGCCGATTGAAACCCTGGTAGCGCACCTTTCCGCGCACGGCACCATCGGATTGAACGCCGCCCAAACGGAAGCGCTGGAACTCACGGCGGCCGAATGGAACGCCAAGAACGGTGCAGACCGGGAGGCGGTTTTGCAGAATTACCGTTTGGCATACCGGTCTGAGAGTTGGGTCAATTGGTGCCCCGCGTTGGGCACCGTTTTGGCCAACGACGAGATCAAGGACGGTTTCTCCGAACGCGGCGGTCACCCGGTGGTGCAGAAGCAAATGATGCAGTGGAGCATGCGCATTTCCGCCTACGCGCAGCGCTTGTTGGAGGATTTGGACGCACTGGACTGGAGCGACTCCATCAAGGAGAGCCAACGGCATTGGATTGGCCGAAGCGAGGGCGCTTGGGTGCATTTTGACCTGGCGCAACCCGTGTTGGACCGCACGCAGCTGACGGTGTTTACCACCCGGCCGGACACGCTTTTTGGCGCTACGTACCTGGCGGTGGCTCCTGAATTGGAGGGATTGGAGGGGTTGGTGACGGCCGAGCAAGCCGACGCGGTAGCGGCGGTGCGCGAGGCCGCGGGCCGAAAAACCGAACGGGACCGCATGGCCGACGTCAAGACCATCAACGGGGCCTTCACGGGTTCTTATGCCCTGCACCCTTTGACCGGAGACCCCTTGCCCATCTGGGTGGCAGATTACGTTTTGGCAGGTTACGGAACCGGTGCCGTAATGGCCGTTCCCGCACACGATTCCCGAGACCATCGTTTTGCCAAACACTTTGGCTTGCCCCTGGTGGAGGTGGTAGCCGGTGGAAACGTGGAGGTTGAAGCCTTTGAATCGTACGAAGGGACCGTCGTCAACAGCGATTTTTTGAACGGTTTATCTGTGTTGGAAGCCAAGGCCGCTTGCATTGCGGAGCTTGCCGCGCGCGGCAAGGGCGAACAACGCATCCAATTCCGCCTGCGCGACGCCATATTTGGCCGCCAACGCTACTGGGGCGAACCCATTCCCGTTTCTTATGCCGACGGGGTGCCGCAGGTGCTTCCGGTAGACGCCTTGCCCCTGGTGCTTCCGGAGGTAGATAAGTACTTGCCCACGGAAAGCGGCGAGCCCCCGCTGGCACGCGCCGCGCATTGGGCCGATGCTTCCGGAAACGAACTGGAAACCACCACCATGCCGGGTTGGGCGGGTTCCTCTTGGTACTTCCTGCGCTACATGGATCCGCACAACCGATCCGAATTTGTGGACCAGGACGCCGCAAAGTACTGGGGCCAAGTGGATCTGTACGTGGGCGGAAGCGAGCACGCCACCGGCCACCTGCTGTACGCTCGTTTTTGGAACCAATTCCTGTTCGATCGGGGCTGGGTGAGCCACCGCGAACCGTTCAAAAAATTAGTAAATCAGGGCATGATTCAGGGCGTATCGGCCTTACTGCACCGCCTCCCGGGTACCAACACCTTTGTGAGTGCGGGAGCGGTGGGCGAACGGGCCACGAGCCGCATCCACGTGGACGTCTCCTTGATCAACGAGAAAAACGAATTGGACCAAACCGCCTTCCGCGCTTGGCTCCCCGAATACGCAAACGCCGAATTTGAAACCGAAAACGGTGCGGTTGTTGTGGAGCGCGAGGTGGAAAAAATGTCCAAATCCAAGCACAACGTAGTGAATCCAGACGCCGTTGCGGATCAGGTTGGAGCGGACGGTTTGCGCCTGTACGAAATGTTTTTGGGTCCGCTGGAGCAATCCAAGCCGTGGGACACGCAGGGCATTGCCGGCGTGAGCAATTTCTTGCGCAAAACCTGGCGCTTGTTCACCGCGCAACCGATTTCCGAGGAGTCTGCGCCTTTGGAGGCGTTGAAAATTGCCCACCGACTGGTCCACAAAGTGGCGTCGGACATGGAAAATCTAACCTTCAACACCAGTGTTTCGGCTTTAATGATTGCCGTTAATGAGTTGAGCGCGCTGCCCACCCGGCACCGCGAGCCGCTGGAAATGATGGCCATTGCTTTGTCTCCGTTGGCCCCGCATTTGGCGGAAGAACTGTGGGCCCACTTGGGGCATGCGCCTTCCGTTACCCGCGCTCCTTGGCCGCAAGTAGATCCGGCACTTTTGATCGACGACTCCGTGGTTTACCCCGTGCAGTTCAACGGAAAAACGCGCTTTTCCGTGGAGGTTCCGAGGTCCGCAACCTCGGCAGAGGTGGAAGCTTTGGTGCGCAGCCACGAGCAAACCCTGAAGTACGTAGGAGAGCAATCCATCCGCAAGGTCATTGTGGTGCCCGGACGGATTGTGAACCTGGTAGTGGCTTAAACCCGACGGTTCGCCGACGGGGTCAATCCCGGCGCTGCTCCGGATAGTTCAGAGACTCCAACCGCTTCAACAGGGGTTGGCTGGTGCGTTCGAAGGCGGCGCGGTACCGATCCGGTATGGGCTCGCTGTTGGGTAATTTCAGCGCCAGGGGGTTGACTTGGCGGCCGTTAACCCAAAAACGGTAGCATACGTGCGGCCCCGAGGCCAGACCGGTGCTGCCTACGTACCCAATGACCTGGCCTTGCGACACGCGTGCGCCTGGACGTATGCCGGATGCAATCCGACTCATGTGCAGGTACTGCGTGCTGTAAGTGCCGTTGTGCCGCACTTTGACGAAGTTTCCGTTTCCGGAATTATACCCCGCTTTGTCCACCACGCCGTTGGCCGTGGTGTGGATGGGCGTTCCCGTGGGCGCTGCGTAGTCCGTTCCCAAGTGGGCTTTCCATCGGCGCTGGACCGGATGAAAACGGTTCATGGTGTATTTGGACGTGATGCGGAAAAAGTCCAGAGGCGCTTTTAAAAACATCTTTTTCAGCCCCTTGCCTTCCCGGTCAAAGTAGCCCGTGAAACCAGTGGCGGTGTCGTTGAAATAAAGCGCATAGATGGGCTTACCTCCCTGTTCAAAAACCGCGGCCAAAACCCGTCCAGCGCCCACGGACACCGTATCGTCCACAAATTTTTCTTCAAAAATCACCTTGAAACGATCTCCCGGTTGCACCCGGAAAAAGTCGATGGTGTAGGCATAGACCTCTGCCAATTTCACGGCCACAGCCGCCGAAACATCCTGCTCCTGCAACGTTCCAAAAAGGGAACCTTCAATCACGGCGGCCACCTGACGCTCCTGGGTGACCACGGGGCGTTCCACGGACCTGACGTACAGCGAGTCCCCGCACGAAAACAAAACGTACCGGGTGGGCGACTCCTCGTAAATCAAGTACAGTAGGGACTTTTGGGCGTCGCGTTTGCGGACAACAATATAGGTTTCGTCTAGCCGCCAAGTGGATGGGCGGAAAGCAGAGCCCGCACGGGCAATCAGCGCGTCCACACGAGGGTACGGCATGCCCAAATCGTGCAGCAATCCTCCTAAGGTTTCTCCGGAACGAACCGTGTCCCGGTCCACGTGGAACTGATGGCTGCCAAATCCGTACAGATAGAGCGGGGCTGGAGTGCGCAACGCGGCACGCTCAGGGTTCACCGCAACAGGCCGGGTGGAAACCACGGCCCAAAAAACACCGATGACAGCTACCGCAAAAAAGGCCCAAACCGCGCCGCGGCGGTAAATTTTGCGTTCGGATTTGTTCATGCTTTCGAATCCAAAGCAGCCAATTGTTGATCCACCCATTTCTTGCCCCATTCTTCCTGCTCCTGATCGGACCACATTTCGGGGAAGAAAATTCTCTTTTGAAACCGCGGAGGCAGGTAACGCTGCCAATTGGTGCCGCCAGTTGCTGGGGCGTCCGATGGTTTTTTGGCCAAGTATTTTACCGCGGTTCGGTAGTGCTGCAGGGGCCAGTCCACGTTGATTTGGTGGTCCAATCCGCGCAAGGCATGAACCAATTCAGGGTTTTGACGGTCCTCATCGGAAAGGTCTTGAACCAAATCCCACAAGGTGTTGCCGCGCCAACGCAAAGCTGTCGTGCGGAAGGTTTCGCCGTACTTGGCTTCAAACTGGCGCAAGGTGAGCGTTTTCTCGCCCGTTTCCTCCAACGTGGCACCCTGGCGCCAATACACATGGTCCAAGAGCACCTCCGGGTCTGCACCTTGTTCCATCAGCGCGGCCCGATGTTCCAACTGAACCAAGTGCTCCAGTCGGGTGGACGCAAATTCCAAAAAACGGTACTGGGCAGACTGAAAGCCAGACGCGGGAATGAGGGCCAGTCGGAATTTCAAAAACTGCTCCCGCTCCATTCCGTCCGCCATGACGCCAAAACTGGTGGCTAAGGCATGGAAATACCGGTTGACGCGGTTGATGCGGCGCACCAGCTCCTCAAGGGTTGCCGGCACCACACCGTCCACCAGCGGCTCCAACTCGTGACGGGACAACTTGAAATACAGTTCCGTAATTTGGTGGTACATGATGAAAATGGGCTCGTCCGGGTACGCCGTGCGCGGCTTCTGCAACGTGAGCAGCGTGTCCAACTGGACGTAGTCCCAATACGTGATGTACTCCGTCATGTGCAATCCTTCCAGGAAAGACGCCAAATCCTGACCATCTGCAGCATACTTGGCCGCCAAAGACGCCAATTGCTCTTGAACTTCCGGGCTTAAGGTACTCATGAGGTTGCTGCTTTTTCCAGGGTGAACGAAAAGGTGGAACCCACTCCGCGGGTGGAGGTGGCGTGTATTTGCTGCTTGTGTGCTTCCAGGATGTGCTTTGCGATGGCCAGACCCAAACCCGTGCCGCCCACGTCTCTAGAGCGGCTTTTGTCTACCCGATAAAACCGCTCAAAAATGCGCGGGAGGTCGGATTCGTCGATGCCAATGCCGTTGTCCGAGACCTGAATCAAAAATCGTTCTTCCAAATCCAAAATATCCACGGTGACGCGGCCTTTCTGCGGTTGGGAATACTTGATGCTGTTGGAAATGAGGTTGTGGAGCACTTGCTCTATTTTTCGGGAGTCGCCCAGGGCTTTGTAGATGCGCTCTTTGTCTTTTTTCAAGACCAATTCCACGCCTACTTCGCGTGCCGACGGCTCCAATTCCTCAAGAACTTCTTTCAATGTCCGAACCACATCAAACTGCCCCATCTCCAAGGCAACGGCACCGGATTCCAATCGAGACAACAAGTCCATTTCCTGAATGAGGGCCGTCATGCGATCCACACTTTTGGCGGCTTTTTCCAAAAACTTCCGATTGACCTTGACATCCTCCAGACCTCCGTCCAAAAGCGTAAACAGGTATCCTTGTATGTTGAAAATGGGCGTTTTCAGCTCGTGGGACAGGTTGCCCATGAACTCGCGTCGAAAGCCCTCCCGGTCCAACAATCCTTGAATTTGTTGATCGCGGTTTCGGGCCCAAGACTCCACGTCCTGCTCGACATCGTCCAAACTGACGCGTGAAGTTGCGGTTGCTGCGGTCCGTGGATCCTTCAAGATGGCGTAAATAGCTTTAAGACGTCGGTACAAAAACTGATGCACCATTCCATATATCAGAATGGCCAGGGCAGCGCCAAAAGCTAATGATTTCCACGGCCGCTCTAAATCATCCGGAAGCAGCCACCAAAGGCCAGCTCCAGCCAAAATACCGGCGAGTAAAGCAATTTGTTCGGGACGCTCAAAACGCATCCCGCTAAGTTAGCCCTCGAATTTGTACCCGACGCCCTTGATGGTGCCAATTTTATCCTCGCCAATTTTTTCGCGCAGCTTGCGGATGTGCACGTCAATGGTGCGGCCACCCACTACTACGTCCGTGCCCCAAACGGCGTCCAAAATGGCTTCACGCGTGAACACTTTCCCGGGTTTGGAGGCCAGCAAAAGGAGTAGCTCAAATTCTTTCCGCGGCATATCCAACGCATTGTTGTCCACAGAAACTTTGTACTGTTCCGTGTCAATGGTCAAGTTGCTCAGGACCAAGGGGCCTTTTCCCACGGTGCCTCCACGCCGGCGAAGCAAGGCGTGAATGCGGCTCACCAAAATTTTGGGTTTGATGGGCTTCGCTATGTAGTCGTCTGCACCGGCGTCCAAGCCCGCCACTTGAATGGAATCTTCGTTGCGCGCCGTCAGGAAAACGATCAAGCAATTTTGCGTTTCCGGCAATTTGCGCAGGGCCTCACAGGTTTCCATACCGTCCATTTCCGGCATCATCAAGTCCAAAACCACCACATCGGGCTTGAATTTTTTCGCCAACTCCAAGGCCAGACGCCCGTTGGAGGCCGTTTGAATTTGAAAACCTTCGTTCTCAAGGTTGTACGAAAGAAAGTCCAGAATCGACGGTTCGTCGTCAACCAGAAGGATGCGTGCGGATTGGGCCATGGCACAGGTACCGTATTGTTGATACCCAAAGGTAGGGTTATCCCATTTCCAAGCACCCAACTGAGTGCAACTTAACTTACAATTAACCTGGCGCTTGGCAGGCCTCTTTGTCGTAATTTTGTAAGCTTATGCGTTTAAAAACGATTCTTTGGGTTGGTGTTCTGGGATGGAGCGGTGGTGCCTGGGCACAAGCACCGGCGCGCATCACGCTCATGACCTACAACCTGCTGAATTACAGAAACTTTACAAGTTACTGTACGTCCTCCAACAACAACCCCGTAGCCAAGGAAGCCGCCTTGCGGGAGGTCATTCAATACCTTCAGCCGGACCTGTTGGTGTGCAACGAGGTAGGCGGTGCCACCCCCTCCGCCCACGAAAAAATTTTGACGGACGTATTGAACACCAACGGGGTAAACCGCTGGGCGGCCACCTCCTACAGCAACAACGGTTTCTCAACTCTGGTGAACGGTATCTACTACGACAAAAACAAACTTGGGGTCAAAAGGGAACAAATCGTAACCAAGACCTTGACCAACACGGACATCGTTCGCGTTCTAGACGTGATTCAGTTCTACTACAAGGATTCGCTGCTGGACTGGAACCCAGACACCACATTCTTCACCGTGGTGGCCGCTCACCTTAAAGCCGGTTCTGCGGCTACAGATTTGTCCGATCGCACCGCGGCTACCGCCGCCCTCATGCAGTTCCTCACCCAACGCGTTGCAGACCCCAACGTACTCATGGGCGGCGATTTCAACATTTACAAAAGCCAAGAGGCTGCCTTTCAGAATTTGATCAATCATTCTGTGGTGTCCGAACGGTTTTACGATCCCATTGGGCAACTGGGCACGTGGACCAACAACGCGAACTACGCGCCGTACCACACCCAAAGCACCCGCAACGCTAACACCAACGGCGGCTGTTTCTCTGGCGGAGGACTGGACGATCGGCTGGACCATTGGTTGCTTTCTGCAAACGTCAAAAACGGCACGGGAAAAGTAGCGTACGTACCGGGGTCGTTCCGGGTGGTGGGCAACGACGGCATGCACTTCAACCAAGGCATTGACGAGGGCACCAATTTCAGCGTGCCCGCAAACATTCGCACGGCTTTGTACACGATCTCAGACCACCTGCCGGTGGTGGTGGAATTGGACGTTCAGCGCTTGGGCATTGGTTTGGACGAACCCGCCTCGGCACCGAAGAAGTTTTGGCAGCAAACGCGGGAAGCCAACGGAGGCACATCCTTGTACTGGCGGGGACCCGTTCCCACCCAGGTGGATGCCTACGACGCCTACGGTCGTTGGATCCACTCGCAACGCATCGAACAAAACAACCAGCCCTTGGAACGCCCTTCGGCTGGGTCGGGATTAATCTTTTTGCGTGCGGGCAATGCGCACTTGTCTGCAACCTATACCTGGGCACCGTGATGGAGAAAATGCACAACCTCAAAACGGCGTTCGCGCGGCTGTTCTTTTTTGCGTTAGTGCTGGCTGGTGCTGCAACGCCCGCTGCAGCACAGAGTTTTGACGAGAAGGTAACCAGCGCTTCCAACGTCCGATTGAACGTGACCAATGTGGGCACCTTTGGAAACGCTTTCCGCGGCTACCGAGACGGTTCCGGGCTGCCGTCCTGCGAATACCCCGCCGGATCCGGTACGGAACACCTTTTTGAGTCCGGCATTTGGATTGGCGGCAAAGAGAACGGCGGCCCCGTGCGGGTGTCTACCTCGGCGTACGATGCTCCGCAAGGCTACGCTCCCGGCCGCGGAGGATTTGAGTTTACGGCCCCCGTGGGCTCCTACCTGCAAGAACGCAGCTCCCTGACAGACAACCCCAACTACGCGGTGGATGCCGTTTCCCACCAAGACTTTGTGGCCCAATTCACGGACGCCAACCTCTTGGTTCCGGGCACCAACATTCCCATTTCCAGCCACCTTAACCCCATGAACGTGGAGGTGCGCATGGAAACCTACAACTGGAACTATCGGTTTTCGGACTTCTTTGTGTTGGTCAACTTGGTCTTCAAAAACGTGGGCACCAGCACTTACGAAGACACCTACATTGCGCTTTGGAACAACAGTGTTGTGCGCAACATCAACGTGACTCCGGCGGGTGCCGGCGGTGCTGTTTTTTACTCCCAGGGCGGCAATGGGTTTATCGACTCCCTTTCCATGAACTACCGGTTTGACGCGTCTGGAGATCCCGGCTTCACGGACTCCTACATCGGTCAAAAATTCTTGGGCGCAGAAGACAAAAACGGCTTCCAGCACCCGTCTTTGAATCCCAATTTCAAGGCCAATTACAACGCCTGGGTATTTAATAATTCTGGGCAGTCGCTGTACTTTTTCCCGACGACGGAAAACCAGCGCTACACCAAGATGAGCCAAGGCCTGAACCAAGATCCCTGTTGGACAGACCCTTCTGGCGTCCCCTGCCAATCCGGTTCAGGCGTCAACATCCAAGCCCAATTGAATCAGGCCGGAAACCGATCGGACCTTCTGAGTGTTGGGCCGTTCGCATCTTTTGCTCCTGGTGATGAAGTGCGCGTGGCCTTTGCTTATGTGTTGGGGGCAAAAAAGGACGACGGACTTCCCAATGCCGCCAATACTGCAGAACAGAAATCCATCTTCCTCTCCAACGCCAACTGGGCGCAGACGGCCTTCAACGGTGAGGACATCAACTTCAACGGAATTCTGGACGCGGGCGAAGACAAGGACGGCGACGGCAAAATCACGCGGTTCATACTTCCTACACCTCCGGCTACACCCAAGATTCGCGTGGAACCGGGCAACCACAAGATAGACCTGTACTGGGCAGACAACGCGGAACGTTCCGTGGACCCCATCTCCCAGAAATTGGATTTTGAGGGGTACCGCATTTACTTAAGCAAATTGGGCTTTGACGTTACCTCCACCCAAAACCTGGCCAAGGACTTTGTGCGCGTGGCGCAGGTGGACGTTGCCGGGAACGGGTTGTTTTTTGACACCGGCTTGGAGCAGTACCGTTTGGCGCAGCCCAAGCAATTTCCGGGGGATACGGTTCGGTACCGGTACCGCTACACGGTGGATAACCTGCCCAACGGATGGCAGCACGCTGTAGCCGTGACCTCCTTTGACCAAGGAAATCCCGCAACCGGTTTGGAGTCTTTGGAATCCAGCTTTTTGGCCAACGACCGCCGCGCCTTTGCCGGCACCCCCGCCAACGACAGCCTGAAGAACGGCTCCCCCTACGTGTACCCCAATCCCTACTACGCAGGTGCTTCTTGGGAAGGTCGGTCTAATTTCCAAGAGGAAAGCCGCAAGTTGATTTTCGCCAATTTGCCGGCTCGCTGCAAAATTACCATCACCACGGTGGCCGGAGATGTTTTGGACGTCATCGACCACAACGAAAACTACAACGGGAGCGACATCCGCTGGTTCCGCACCTTTGGATCAGACACCCCAGACGACCACACGTTTTCCGGTGGAGAACACGCTTGGGACCTCCTCACGCGTTCCACCCAAATGATCTCCCGCGGCATTTATCTGTTCCACGTGGAAGATCTGGAAACCGGGAAGAAAACCACCGGACAGTTTACAGTGGTTCAATGATCCCTTATTGAATCCAACACAAAATAAAAAACAACGCAAATCACATCCCACCGCAAAGACCCCGTCGAATGAAAAAAATCTACACCCTGTTGGTGGTTGCCCTGATGGGCGCAGCCGCTTTTGCCCAGCCTTTTCAGCGCATCACGCAAATTCAGTACGTGAGCCCCACGATGTTGGCGAATTGCCAGGATTCCACGCCGTTCAACAACCAAATTGTGCGCACCCGGGGTATTGTGGTGGTGCCGGGCAACGTGTCTGAGGTGGCGTCAGGCTCCGTGCAAGGCGGGAGCCGTCCGTTTTTCTTCATTGTAGACACGGCAGCCAACGGAGCAGCAGGCCCCTTCAAAGGAATGGAAATCATGGGTGCCTACCGCAACGCACAGAATCAATTGGTGCCGTTGCCCAACGTGGAATTGTTGATTCCGGGCGACGTCATTGAATTTGTGGGCAAGGTGACGGAATTTAACCGTGGAACCCAAATGGAGCCCAACAGCGTAAATTCCTTGACCATTGTAGGTTCCAAGCCGGCCCCAGCTTCCGTAGTGGTGCCCTTGAGCCAATTGAATGACCCCCTGCGCGTGAACATTCCCACCACCGGCGAACAGTGGGAAAACGCTTTTGTGGAGCTGCAAAACGTAACCGTTACTGAGGTTTTGCCGTTTGGCGGCAACCGCGTTAGTTTCAACGTAGTGGACGGACAAGGCAATAAAATCAATGTATCGGACCGGTTCTTAGCACAAAAATTGCCCTCCTGGCAAACCGTCAACCCGGCCAGCCCCCAAACCACCGGCTCATTTGTTCCTCCCGTTCCCGGCACCTTCTACTCCAGCTTGAAGGGCATGGTGCGCCACGACGGAAACGGCTGTTTTCCTAACGCCGGAACCACCCGCGGCTACGAACTGAACCCGTTTGCGGCCTCCCACTACCAGGTGGCCTACGCCCCCCCGTATATCTCTAATTTTGATCGCGATCCTTTCTTGCCCACACCCAACCAATCCGTAGATTTTACCTGCAACATCACGGATTTTGACGGCAGCGTGGATTCCGTGCATTTTTACTACTCCACCAACGCTACCACCTTGCCCGCGCAATTCACCAAAGTGGTGATGCCTTTGGTGGCCGGATCCACAGACGACTACGCCTACACCCTGCCCGCATTCCCCGACGGTACCTTGGTGCGTTACTACATCCGTTCCAAAGACAACGCCGGCAACAAATCCTACTACCCGGTGACGTCTGTGGGACAGGCGCAACCCAACTACGAGTACTACACCGTGCGCGCCGGAGGCCCTAAAATCTACGACGTTCAGTACTCTTTGGCCAGCAACAGCGCGTCGCCCATGACGGGCCGCGAAATCACCGTGAAGGGAATCGTGACCGCCTCCACCAAGAACTACGATCTAGGCTACTTGTACATCCAAGACGAAAACGGCGGGCCTTACAGCGGCATCTGGTTGGTGGGGAGCGGCATCGCCAACTTCTACCGCGGCGAAGAGGTGAACGTCACCGGAACCGTGGAGGAATACTTCAACATGACCCGCTTGGTGGTTTCTTCCATCAACAAAACGGGCAAATGGGTAGCGCCTGCGGCAACGGTAGTGGATCCGACGGACTCCATCAGCAAGTTGAATTTTGGTTGGGAGAAATGGGAAGGTTGCTTGGTCCGACTGCAGGATCCTGCCAACGGAAAACTACACGTGTCCAAAACGAACTTGGGCTTTGGCGATTACGCCGTGAGCGCCATCCCGGGAGCCTCCAAAGCGCGCAGTACCTACGTTTTGGCAGGCCGTCAATCCGGAACAGCGTTTAGCTCTTTGTGGGTGCAGCCCGTAACCAGCCTGGCCTACGACACCATCGACGGTTTCATGGAAGTGGATCCCATTGTGGTGAGCGACACCATGAACATGGACGCCCTGGAGGGCATTGTGTTCTTTGGCTTCAGCAACTTCCGGGTATTGCCGCGCAACAACGACGACTTCATTGGCATCAACATTTCTTTGGACAGCACCAACCTACAAAAGTCTCCGCTGATCGGTTTGAACGAAAATGCTCCGCTGCTGGGCGTGTCCGTTCGCCCGAATCCGGCGCAATCCGCTTTGTTCTTGGACGGTTTGGCCGAGGCCCCTGTGCTTGTGGAATTGACGGATGCTTTGGGCCGCACCGTGCTGCGCACCGTGCTGCCCGCCGGCTCCAACCGCTTGGACGTTGGCCATTTAGCTCCGGGTAGTTACTACCTGCGTGCGGTACAAAACGGTCGTGCTGCCGCAACCCAAGTGGTGCTGCAACGCTAATCCAATCTGCACAGCCTTACTATAGAAAGAAGCGAATTCCCTAATGAAACCCAAGAAACAGCGAACCGCAACGGACGCGCCTTCGCGCGCGCGCGGCACCCAGGCCCTGCGGGCCTGGGTCAAAACCGCGGCTGCCCCCTTATTGCCTGTTGCAGTGCTCTTCACGGGGTGGATGGGTGCTGCTTCCTGCGAGCGCGGCACTCTTGTGGACAACAAAGCTCCCGAGACCCATTTGGCCTTGGACACCATTGCGCTTCAAGGGGAGAATCGGTTGAATTCGGTGGTGCGCATGAGTTGGTACGGGACGGACCAAGACGGCTACATCACCCGTTATGAGGTTTCGTTGGACGGTGAAACTTGGAAGTCTACCTTGCGCCAAGACAGCTCTTTTACATTGTCCATCCCCGCCGGCCAAGACACCGCTGACGTGGTGCTGCGCGTGCGCGCCATTGACGACGATGGTGCCACGGATCCTACCCCGGCCCGACTGCGTTTGCCCCTCAAAAACGCACAACCCGTTGCGGAAATTGACCCCGAAGGACAAACCACCGGCACCACTTTGGGCGTGGCCACCTACAAATGGCGCGGGTCTGATCCGGACGGCAACGAAACCGTGGTGCAGGCAGAGGCGCGTTTCAATAACGGCTCCTGGTTTACCATTCCGGTCAACCAACCAATTTTGACCTTTGTTTTGGACGCCGGAACCACCACAAACGCAACCGCCCGCGTGGTGTACGGAAACAACAACACCATGGAATCCACCGTGTTCGATGGCCTGGAGGTGGACGAACCCAACACGCTCTACATCCGGGTGAAGGATGTCGCCAACCGCTGGAGTGCGGTAGACACGGCCCTACCTGTTGTTTTCAGCAGACCCACCGGCGACCTGTTGGTGGTCAGCGGCTCGCCGTCTACCACCGCCAACACGTACTTGACCGCACTGGCGGGGACCTCCCTGGATATTGATTTTTGGGACCTGAACGTTGCGGCCAACTTACCCGCTTACTGGAATCCTACCTTCCGCTGGATTGCGCAGCAGTACGACAAACTCTTTGTATTCAGCGGGCCTACCCCCGTTTTGGATCCGTCTACCGGCCAAACCGGCACCTTGTTGGGCTTGATGGGTCCAGCCCTGCAACGCTACACCCAGAACGGTGGTAAATTGCTCGTGACCACCGCCTTCAACTCCACCTTGGACTTGACACCCTACATCGGGACGTATCCGATCGACGGGATGGTGACCTCTGTGGGGCAGGTTCGGTTGGTTCAAGACAGTGCCCTGGTTCCCCTGGTACCTGGATACCCCTCGTTGAAACCTGAAAGCATATTAATTGGGTTGACTCCCTTAGTACCGGCTGCGGATGCACAACCTTTTTACCGGGCCCAGCTCACCAAATTGAGCGGCTGGAGCGGTACGAATGTAGTGGGCGTGCGGCGTTTTGCGCCCGGACAGCCCACTAAGGTTCAACAGGTCTTCTTTTCGGTAGAGCTATTCAAATTAAACGGCGTTCCCGGTGCCTTGCCTGGATTGCTGCAAAGCATTTTGGTCGATGACTTCAACTGGTAACATCGTGGGTTCGCAGGAAACAAAACACCTTGCTACCGGACCGCTGTCTGGCTGGGTCATGGCATTCATGACCCTACTGTTCCTCGTGGCAACCTCTTCGCTGTGGGGCCAAACCCCCAGCAAAACGGGCGTATTGCGCGGCACAGTGATGGACAAAGAAACCGGAGAGACGCTACCGGGGGTGGCCGTTACGGTTGTAGGCACCTATTTTGCCGGCGTGACGGACGGAAAAGGTCAGTACGTACTGGCGCGCATACCGGCTGGCGATTACAGCGTCAAGTACCAGATGATGGGTTACGGTACGGCCGTGCACAATGGAATCACCGTGAAAGTAGGACAGTCCACCGTGCACGATGCCCGCCTTTCCTCCAAAGCGGAGGCCCTGCAAACGGTGACGGTAACGGGCCAAAAGGCGCAAGTGGACCTGGAAAAGGCGGCGTCGGAGGTGAACCTGAAGCGCGAAGAAATCCAGCAAATGAACGTGCGCAACGTGGAGGACGTGGTGGCCCTGCAGGCCGGGGTCATCAAAACCACAGACGGTTTGCAAATCCGCGGCGCGCGGATCTACGAAACGGAATATCTGGTGGACGGTATTTCCGCGTCGGACCCCTTGGCGGGAACCGGATTTGGCGTCAAAGTTTCGTCTTCTTCCATCCAAAGTATTTCGGTCCTGACCGGGGGTGCCGGGGCGGAGTTTGGCGGCGGTTCGTCCGGCGTCATCAACACCAAAATTCGCGAGGCGTCGGACCGGTTGGAAATTTCCGGTGGACTCACCCGGGACTACCTGGGCACACCGCGCTGGGCTTCCAGTTTTTACACGGACATTGCGGAGGTTTCTGTGGGATTCCCCGTTCCGGGCACTAAAAAGAAACTCACCCTGTACAACGACGCCACCCTCAACCTGAGCGACGACTACTTTCCCAACGTGGCCAACCAGCTGAAATCCAGCTTATTTCCGTCCAACATGGAGCGCTGGGCCCCGCGCCAAAGCAACTCCTGGACGCACACCGCCAAAATGGCGTGGAAGATTCGGTCCGGCACCAAGCTGACCCTCACCAACCAGCATTCGCTCAACATCAACCAAAACACGCGCACGCTGCAAATCGTTGGTTTTGATGCCATTCTGGCCCCCGGATACCAGTACAACCGGAGCAACAACCTGGACAACGCCACCACCTACACGCACCACTCCAACCTGACCGCCCTGAATCTGAACCACCTGATCAACGCGCGGTGGGGATTGAACGTCAGCGTGGGCCGGCTGTTCACCAACCTTCGGGCAGATGCCAACGGTCGGCCGTTTCGCACACCCACCGTGGACGAAATCCTGGACGAGGACAACATCGTTACGGGACCGGTGAGTGTCTTCAATCCCAACGATCCGTCGGGCATTTTGTACGTTCGTCCGGGAGACGGCTTGGTCAACAACAATGGCATATCTCCGGTATGGCACGACCACTACGCCGAGGAATGGACCGCGCGCGCCAAAGCCACCTACAAGCCAGACGGAAACGTCCACAAGGTCAGCTTGGGATCCGAATACCAGTACAACGCCTACCAGTGGGTGGACGTCACCCGGCCTTGGGTAGGGGCGCCCATCCAACTGGCGGACGGATCCTTTACCCCCTCCGTATCCATTGGCTCCAGCAACGACATCTGGCGCGTAAAGCCACACCGCATGGCCTTTTTTGCGGAAGACGAACTGAGCTACAAAGGGATCATCGCCACCTTGGGCATGCGCCTCAACGGCTGGGCGCCGGGCAAATTCGCGGACGACGCTATTGCCAACCCCAACGCTCCCGTGGTGGAGCAAATCCGGGAGGATTACCTCAACAAAACGCTTCATCTGGGCGGATTGCGCTGGAAGGCTCGCCTGTTGCCGCGCATCAACGTGTCCTTCCCCGTCACCGCCAACAACGTGCTCTACTTTAACTACGGCCACAGCATGCGCCTGCCGCACCCGCGCTTTTCCTACGCCGGCCTGGACCCCGTCTACCAAGACCGAAGCTTCTTGAGTTTCTTGGGCAACCCGGACCTGGATCCGGAGGTGAACGTCAGCTACGAGGTGGGCTACAAGGCCGCTCTGAATAAATCGCTGGGCATCACCCTCTCCGCCTACAACAACAATCGGTTCGACTACATTGTGTCCCGCCGTGTTTTGGTGAAGGACCAGACGGGTCGACTGGTGGCCAAAACCATGTACATCAACCAGGATTATGCCAAGGTTCAGGGAGCGGAGTTGGGACTTCAAGCCCAGGCCACGCCCGCCTTGCGGTTCTTCTCCAACGTAGCCTACCAGGTGGCGCGCGGTAAATCCAACTCCGCCCGGGAGAGCGCCCTGCAAATCGAACAAAACGGGGAAGTCGCCCTGAGCCGGGAACAATTTCTGGCCTGGGACCGCCCCTGGAACGTCAATGTGGGCACCGTTTGGGCGCCTAAAAAAGGATTTTGGCGCGGAACGGAGCTGTTTGCGCAGTCCTCCTACACCAGCGGCTACCGCTATACCCCGCAGCTTTTGGTTGGCGTGAACGACTTGGGCCGCCCGCAGTTCCAGGTGCTGAACGATCAATTGCTGTCCAAAATTGGCGCGCCGTGGTGGAACACGGACCTGAAGTGGTCCTACACCCTGCGCCCCAGCAAAAAACGCGATGCCGGTGCCACCTTTACGCTGGACGCCCGCAACGTGCTGAACAACCGCAACTCCCAAGTGGTGAACCCCATCACCGGCCGTGCCTACGAATACGGCGACGACGTCCCCAACACCTGGCGCGATCCGCGTCCGGAGTACAACGGACCGCAAGAATCCGGCCTGGACCCGCGCGACCCCTCGCGCTATTCGGCCCCGCGTCAAATCCTTTTTGGGGTAACCTTCAAACTGTAACGGCATGAAAAAAGCGTATTTCCTGGCCGTTTCCACCGCCTTGCTCGCGGCCACACCGGCCTTTGCCCAACTTCTTCCCTCGTATGGAGGCGAGCGCGCCGGCGCTTCGGCCCTTTCCTTTTTGAAAAACGACCTCCACGTGGGCAGCGTGGGCATGGCGGGAGCACATGCGGCCCAAGTGGGCAACCCCTATTCCTGGAATGGGAATCCGGCGGGCGCCTCAGACGTCAACGAGCGCAGCCTGGCCCTCAGCAACGGTTTTGTGGGCGGCGGCGTGCAGCACAGCCTGTTGGCGCTCACCCTGCCCTCCAAAGATAAAACCACCAGCATCGGCCTGATTGGCAACGTGTTGCAAACCGGAGCCTTTGAAGAACGTACCGAATTCCAACCGGAAGGAACCGGTCGACTGCTGTACGGAACGCACGCCAGCTTGGGCGTGGGCATTGCACGCCGGCTGAGCGAACAATTCAGCATGGGCCTCGTGATCAAAGGAATACACGAAGTGGTGGGCGACTACCGCAACACCACCGCCGGCGTAGACCTGGGATTCTTGTACCGAACGGACGTTCGCGGCCTGCAATTCGCGGTAGCCCTGCGCAACTTTGGAGGATCGTCGGCCCTGCAAGGAGACTTCCTGGCCAGCCTCTTCAACCGCACCCCGGTCACCGGGCTCAACAAAAACACCTTCCCCACGGAGTTTTGCATGGGCGTCAACGGCATCGCCTGGGAACGCGGCAAGCAAAACTTGCGCGTGGGCATTCAACTCAACCACCCCAACGACAACGCCGAAAACTACCGTTTAGGGCTGGAATACACCGCTAACGACCGCCTCGTGGTGCGCTCCGGCGTGGCCCTTCAGGTAGCAGGCCGCACGTGGCCCGCGTTGGGTCTCAGCGCCAAAGCGCGCCTGGGACGCCAAGCCATTTGGCTGGACTACGCCGCCACCCCCACCGCCTTCACCGGAATGGCTTCCGTAGTGGGCCTTCGATTGCCCCTAACGCTTCAAAACTGATCCATGCAACGCTCCCTCCTGCTCTCCTTGGGTGCTGCGGCACTGCTCTTCCTCACCGGTTGCGAAGGCTACTTTGGCACCCGTACGGACTTGGATTTCATTGACATCCCGGACTACACCATCCGCGAAATCGCCTACGTTCCCATCCAGCCCGAATGGAAGGGATTCGTTCGTCCGGTAGACCTCTGCGTGGGCTTTGACGAATTGCTCTACGTGGTGGACGAGGCTACCGAAGAAATCATTTGCTTGGACGAGGCCGGCCGCGAATTGGGCCGACTGACCGTTCCCGGCGTACACGCCGTTCGCCAAGACCGACGGTTTGACCTCCTGGCCTTGGGCACGCACGACACCGCCATCAACGGCGTCACCTACGACCTGGCCTGCCTCTACCGCATCCGCATGATTCAAGGAACCAACTACGGCTTGGAATACGGCCAAATCGTGCACAAAACCGTCCATCCATTCTACTTCAAAAACACCTTTTCCTTGGGCGACGCCCAGGTGCGCTTTGAATCCATTGGGGTATTGGGCAGCAACCAACCGGCCAAAAACAACCGCTACTACGTAACCCGCACCGGCCCCAGCGCCAACAACGCCAACCAAGGCCCGGACGACGCCGTCCTGCAGTTTTCTGCGGCGGACGAATGGTTGACTTCCGTCTCCGTCAACACCTCCAGCGGCCTCTTCAACAACTACTTCAAAAAGCCCTTTGGCCTGGTGACCTATTGCCAACCACCGCAAATCACGGCCAACGCAGGCGATGATTTTCTAGTCACCTCCTTGTCTGAAACTCAAGCCATTCAAGTTCAAGGCGTTTCTTTTGAGGAATCGGAGTTTGGTGCGGAGTTTCGTCCGCTGACGTTTCAACCGGACCCTTCACTCTCCAATAACTACCTGCAAAAGCCGCAACGATTTGGGAAGCCAGTAGGACTGTGCATGGCCGGAGACAACACCCGTTATGTTTGGGTAGTGGATTCGGAAAAAGACAGCATTTATCAATTCACTTCCAACGGATTGGAAGGGGTTCCTCCGCCGCCCGCCAGCGGCGAGCGGCGCTACGCGGTCACCTCCTTCGGCGGCACCGGATCCGGTGTTGGGCAATTCAACGAACCGCGCGCAGCAGCCTACTACAAGAAAATCCTGTACGTTGCGGATGCCGGCAACGGACGCATTGTTCGCTACAAACTAACCTTGGACTTCGACTGATCTTAATTACTTAACACAAAAAGCATTAACGCACCTTTAACAACGCAACCCGTACCTTTGCAACTATGAAATACCGCATCTATTCATTAGTGGCCACTGCACTCGCCTTTTTGGGCGGAGCCATCGCCGCAAACGCTGCCGTTCACAACGTTTCCGTTAACAGCAACTTCTTCCAACCCAGCGCCTTGACCATTCAAGTTGGCGACCAAGTCATTTGGACGCAAGTCAGTGGCGCACACAACGTCAACGGTTCGCAAGGCACCTTCCCCAGCAACCCGGCAAGCTTCAGCAGCGGTGCCGTGGCCGGTGGCAACTGGACCTACAGCTTTACGTTTACCGTACCCGGAACCTACAGCTACCAGTGCGATCCGCATGCGGGTATGACCGGCACGATTACGGTGCAGCCGGCAGCTGCCCAGCCGTGTACGGAGCCGTTTATCTCCGAGTATGTGGAAGGTTCCGGCAACAACAAAGCTCTAGAAATTTTCAACCCGCGTTCCACCCCGTTGAACATGGCTGGGTATTCCTTGAAAGCTTATAACAATGGTGGTCTTACCGTTTCCAACAGCTTCACCTTCCCCGCCAACGTTACCATACCTGCGGGTGGAGTTTACACCATTGCGAACAGCCAAGCCGCTGCCGCATTTTTGGCCGTTGCAGACACCACCAGCACAATCACTTTCTACAACGGTGACGACGCGGTAGTTCTGTTCAAGAACACGGATACCTTAGACATAATTGGAATCGTAGGGGTTGACCCAGGCACCAACTGGACTGTGGGAACCGGCGCAACTTCTGAATTTACCCTGGTGCGTAAAGCAACTGTTAACAAAGGCCAATTGGATTGGGCTTTAGGCGTCACCGAATGGGACATCTATCCGCAGAATACCTCTACCTACATTGGCGCACACACCAGCAGTGCCTGCAATACTTCGCCTCCTCCTTCCGGACCGGTACGTGTGGCCTTGTCTACCCTACGCACCACAGATGCCAGCGGCGTTGCCTTGGCAGACGGCGATACGGTTTATGCCACCGGAACCGTCCACAGTTTTGACTTCGACGGCAACACTGGGTACTCCTTTTACATCGAAGACGGCACCGCCGGCATGAACATTTTCCGCACGGCGGATTTGACCAACTACACGTCCCCCGCCGTGGGCGACTCTCTCAAGGTATACGGCATCGTTGACCAGTTCAACGGCCTTACCGAGATCATTCCGGACTCCATCCGCGTGATCCAAACTGCACGCAATTTTGGAAGTCCCATTCGGATTACTTCCTTGACCGAAGCCCGTGAGAGTCGTTATGTGGTCATGGATTCCTTGACCCTTCCCGCCACCTCCACCTGGCCCGCCACCGGTTCCAGCGCCAACGTCAACCTGTTGCGCGGCACGCAAACCGTAGTTCTCCGTGTGGATAACGATACGGACATCGACGGTTCCCCAGCTCCTACCGGAATGTTTGCCGTGTACGGAACCATCACCCAGTTCGACAACACCTCCCCGTTTGATGCGGGCTACCAACTTCTGCCCAGCAAACGGGCTGACATCGTTCCCATGGGCAACTTGGGGATCCTTACGCCTTTGAACGTAGCTACGGAAGTGAACCCCACCACCGGCGTTACCCTGCGGGACGGACAAATTCACGTGGTTCGCGGTGTGGTAACTTCTCCGGATTTTGACGGCAACACTGGCTACTCCTTTTACCTCCAGGACGCCACCGGCGGCATCAACGTATTCCGCACCGCAGACAAGCCCAACTACACACTCCCCACTCCGGGACACCAGTTGGAAATCCGCGGAACCGTGGATCAATTCAACGGATTGACTCAAATCATACCGGATACGATCATCCTTTTGGCCACCGGCCAAACACTACCCACGCCTAACGTCGTAACATCCTTGGGCGAAAGCACGGAGTCTGTTCTGATCCGTTTGAACAACATGACCTTGGTGAACGCCGCACAGTGGACCAACACGGGCAGTGGCTTCAATGTGGACATCACCAACGGCGTACAGACCTTCCTGATGCGTGTGGACGCCGACGTTAACGTTTACGGCAGTACCGCACCAACCGGCCTGTTTGACGTGATCGGCGTAGGCAGTCAGTTTGACAACTCCAGTCCCTTCACCGGCGGCTACCAGTTATTCCCGCGCTCTACATCAGACATTATTCCCGTTGTAGCAACCGTTCCAACCGTTCGATACGTAACGGCTGCGAGCCAAAAGGTAGAAGGCAACACTACTACTGCGGTGAAGTTGTACATCAACCCAACCAGTCCCAACGCAAGCAGCGTGATGATTCACGCCATGGCACCAACCACCAACGCCCTGACCTACGGCACGGACTACACCACCACACCAGCGGCTTCAGCCGGTATGTTTACCGTTAACGTTCCTGCCAACGAAGACACCGTTCAATTCAGCGTGAACATTCTGGAAGACCTCATCACGGAAGCCAACGAGTCCGTCAATTTGACCATCATGAGCGCCACCGGTTTGACCGTAGGCAGCATCACCAACCACGCGTTCACGGTGATCGACAACGACGTCTTCATCCCCACACGTACGATTCCTCAAGTGCGCGGCATGAATACGGCCGGTGTTCTGGACTCCTTGAACAAGCAAGTTAAATTGGTTGGAACCGTATTGGGCGTCAACACCCAAACCGCAACCAGCGGCAACGTGGCCTTCACCATCCACGACGGCAGCGTTGGCTTTGGCGTCTTCAGCGCCGCAACCTCCAACCACGGCTACACCGTCAACGAGGGCGACGTCGTTCGCGTCATCGGTAAAGTGGACCAATTCAACGGCTTGGGCCAATTGCGCGCGGACTCCATCAAGATCATCAGCACCAACGCAACCCTGCCCGCTCCCAAAATCATCACCGCCATTGGCGAGGTAACGGAATCGGACTTGGTGCGCATGAACAACGTAACGCTCGTCAACCCCGCCCAGTGGACCAACACGGGCAGCGGTTTCAACGTAGACATCACGGACGGCACCAACACCATCCAATTGCGCATCGACGCGGACGTGAATCTGTTCAGCCAACCCGCTCCAACAGGAACCTTTGACGTCATCGGTATTGGCGGACAGTTTGACAACAGCTCTCCTTTCACGGCGGGCTACCAGCTGCTTCCCCGCTACATCCAAGACATCGTGGTGGCCGTACCCCCTACCTACGACCTTGCAGTAACCGAGATCATGGCCAATTCCAACGACGCGGACGCCGCCATCAGCCCCGACTGGTTTGAAATCACCAACTACGGAACCACCGCCATCAACCTCGCCGGTTTCTCTTGGGACGACAACACCAACGTGGCCGGAACCTCTGTATTCCCAAGCATCAACGTTGCTCCCGGTGAAGCCATTGTGGTTTGGGCCGGAACCGCTGCAAACGAAGCGGCCTTCCGCACCCGTTGGATCCTGCATCCTTCCACCCAGATCGTCCTGGCCAGCCAACTGACCGGTGCCTTCCAAAACCTCAGCTCCAGCGCGGACGCCGTCGTTCTGTACGACACCAGCGCCACGGCTGTTGAAATCTGCAACGCCATCTACAACTCTACGCTGGCAGGAAAATCGGTTGAGTTTGACACCGCCAATGCCGTTCTTTTGGGCAATGCTGCCGTTGGCGTACGCGGCGCCTGGGCTTCTCTGGGCAACGACGTGGGCAGCCCCGGCAACCGCAACACCATCGGCTTGAACGAAAACGGTTTGGCCGGTGTGCGCGTGTACCCCAACCCGGCGTCGGACCGCGTGGAAGTTTCCTTGCCGATGGCAGGAACCAAGTCGCTGCGCCTGAACAATACCTTGGGCCAGGAAGTTTTGGCTGCAGCTACCGACGCCAACCGCGCCGCCCTGGATTTGGGCAACTTGCCTGCTGGTATCTACCTGATGGAGGTGCGCACGGACTTGGGTCGTACCACCCTGCGCGTGGTGAAGCGTTAATCGCGCTCCCCCCCCCCAACGGGAACCTACAAAAAGGCCCGCCTCGCGAAGTGAGGCGGGCCTTTTGCATGGGACCAATTTTTCGTAATTCTGCAGCCGGTGTGCTGCGCAGCCCGGGAGCTCGCCCGAGTTAAAAACCCAGCTTAACCGCCGTACCGCTCACGGTCACCATCAGCATGGAACCGCCGCTGCCCACTACCTCGTAGTCAATGTCCACGCCAACCACGGCGTCTGCGCCGCGTGAAGCGGCTTCTGCCTCCATCTCTTTCAAAGCCGTTTCGCGGGCCTCCTTCAGGATTTCCTCGTAGGATTTAGCCCGACCGCCTACCACATCGCGCACGCTGGCGAAGAAGTCTCGGAACAAATTGGCGCCCACAATGGTCTCGCCCGTAACGATGCCCAGGTATTCTCGTATGACTTTTCCTTCGATGTTGGGGGTGGTGGTGATCAGCATGGGGTGAAAAATTTCAAATTCACAGAACGCCGCTGTTGCACTAAAGCAACTGCGCATCCGCAATAAAAAATTAAGACTTCCGGAAGTACACGTCAATGGGCACGCCCGTCAAATCGTACAGTTTGCGTATTTGGTTCTCCGCAAAACGTTTGTAAGGTTCCTTGACGTACTGCGGCAAGTTGCAAAATACCACAAACTGCGGGTAGCGCGTGGGCAACTGCGTGATGTACTTCAACTTGATTTCCTTGCCCTTGTAGATGGGCGGCGCTTGCTGCTTCAGGATGGGCAACAACGTATCGTTCAACTCGTGGGTGGGAATGCGCTGGCTGCGTCGCTCCACTACGGTCATGGCCTCTTCAATGGCCTTCAAGACGCGTTGTTTGGTGAGGGCAGACGTGAACAGAACGGGTACGTCTTTGAAGGGCTGCAAACGTTCCAGCAAATTCTTCTTGTAGATCTCCATGGTCATGGTGTCTTTTTCCACCAAATCCCACTTGTTCACCAAAAGAAGTACGCCGCGGTGGTTCTTCACGATGACGCTGAAAATGGACAAGTCCTGCGCTTCCAAGCCCTGCGTGGCGTCGAGTACCAGCAAACACACGTCGGAGTGTTCAATGGTGCGGATGGTGCGCATGTTGGAGTAAAACTCCAGGTCTTCGTTCACCTTAGTCCGCTTCCGGAGACCGGCCGTGTCCAGGAGGACGAAGTCAAATCCAAATTTATTGAAGCGAGCGTTGACGGTATCCCGGGTGGTTCCCGCTATTTCCGTAACGATGCTGCGCTCTTCTTCAAAGAGGGCGTTGGTCAAGCTGGATTTGCCCACGTTTGGGCGTCCCACAATCGCCAGCTTGGGCAAATGGCCCAAGGGATCTTCCGTGTTCTCCGTTTCCGGACGGGTGTCCTCCTCCGGGAGTTTGGCCAAAATGGCGTCCAACAATTCGCCGGTGCCGGAGCCGTTCATGGCGGAAACCGTAAAGGGATCGCCAAAGCCCAGGCCGTAGAATTCCGCCGCCATGGCCGCGCGCTGGTGGTTGTCCACCTTGTTGACCACCAACAAAACGGGCAATTTGGACTTGCGCAAAATGTGCGCAATTTCCTTGTCGTCGTCCGCAATGCCGTCTTCCACGTCCACCAGGAACACCGCCATGCTGGCCTCGCTCAAGGCGGCCAATACTTGCCGACGGATCTGGCCTTCAAAGACGTCGTCGGAACCTTCCACGTAACCGCCGGTGTCTACCACACTGAAAACATGCCCGTTCCAGTCCACGTGGCCGTAGTGCCGGTCCCGGGTTACGCCCGCAACGGGATCCACAATGGCGTCGCGACGCTGAACCAGGCGGTTGAACAACGTGGACTTGCCCACATTGGGGCGTCCTACTATAGCAACTAATGCACTCATTCGTATCCGAATCGTTTCAACTGCTTGCGGTCGTTGCGCCAGTCGGCAGCAACCTTCACAAACAATTCCAAATAAACTTTTTTGGCAAAAAAGGCCTCCATTTGCTTGCGCGCGCCGGTGCCCACTTTCTTGAGCATGGCGCCTTTGTGCCCAATCAAAATGCCTTTTTGCGAGTCGCGCGCCACGTAAAGCAGCGCCCGAATGCGGATGAGGTTCTCCTCCTCCACAAAGGAGTCAATGCCCACCTCCACGGCGTATGGGATTTCCTTGTCGTAGTAGTGCAGCACCTGCTCGCGAATCATTTCCGACGTCACGAAGCGTTCGCTGCGGTCCGTGAGGGCGTCGCCCTCAAAATAAGGCGGGCACTCGGGGACCAAGGCCACCAAGCGCTGCAGCAAGTAATCCGTATGGAAACCGGTTAGGGCACTGATGGGGATGATTTCCGCGCGAGGCAAGCGTTCCTGCCACAGAGCCAACTCAGACTCCAGGAGGGCTTGATCGTGCAGGTCTATTTTGTTCAATACCAACACCAAGGGCACGTCGCTGTCCGCAATTTTGCGGTACAAACGTTCGTCGCGGAGCGGGCCTTCGCCCAATTCCACCACGTACAACAGCACGTCGGCGTCTTCAAAAACCCCCTGAACGGCCTCCAGCATGGATTCCTGCAGGGCGTACTGGGGCTTCAAAACTCCGGGAGTGTCCGACAGCACCAACTGGTAGGGCGTTCCCGCCGCAGCCGTACCCGGAACCGCTTCGGCTTGCTCTTCGCGGGCGTGGATCCCCTCATCCGCAGCCAGAACCCCGTTCAGGATGCCAAAGATGCGGTGCCGCGTGGTCTGCGCTTTGGGCGATATGATGCTCAAACGTTCGCCCAGCAGGGCATTCGCAAGCGTGCTCTTCCCTACGTTGGGGTGACCAATTAAATTGACAAAACCTGAACGATGCATCCTGCAAAGGTCGGGATTTTTCGCGGGCTGGCCCGATTTTATTCACAAAGGACGTACGATACCGTCGATCCTAAATAATATTTTGCGGTAACCAACAATTACGTATCTTTGCACCACAATATCGCGGGGTGGAGCAGTTGGTAGCTCGTCGGGCTCATAACCCGAAGGTCGTAGGTTCGAGTCCTGCCCCCGCTACAAGGAAAAGCCAGTCAAATTTGACTGGCTTTTTTGGTTTTTATTGAG
>CAZDDX010000008.1:0-74169 GCA_964504345.1 uncultured Owenweeksia sp.
GAAAGCAATGACTTTAAAGGAGCAAGTTTTAATTTTAAAGATTTAGAAAAATATAAGGAAATCGAATCTAAAAATAATCATGTGACAGCAGCAGGAATTCCTTTTGCAGTAACGTTAACAGAATTAATGAATGTGAAAGTAAAATAGCCAGCGCAGTTTGTAAGCACAATTAATAACCGCCCAAGCCAACACACCACCAAAGTTTTTAATAGAGCTTGCAAAGCCAACCCTATACAAAATTGTTTTTAAAAAATTTCCAACGCTTTAAAAAATAAAAAATGCAACGCACAACCCTACACAGACAGACAAAAAAAGCAAACAGACAATGATACTCAAACCCAACACTGACAATGGTTTACAAGGACGGACGACTGAACACCAGCTGCCAACAGCGGTTTTGCAAAAGTGGCGGTTCAGTGCTTCGTATGACAGTGCAGTGGTTAATCAAAATTTAGTGTTTCGATTGAAGTTTCGTGGTGAAAATCGCCACCTTCGCAAAGCCGCAAAACGTTATGGGCAAGTTTAAAAAACGACACAATGGCATGACACAGACAAGAGTGTAATGCTCCCCGAATTTGAAACCAAGGGTTTAGTTAAATTTAAAACTTCAAATCCTTGTTGTTAAGAGCACAAAACAAACCCGTCGTCGCTTCAATGCTGAATTCAAGGTCAAGGTGGTCCTTGAGGCGTTAAAGAGCGTTCCACCCTGGCTGAGTTGAGCCACGAGTATGAGGTTAGCCAGGTCATGATCTCGCGTTTGAAGAGCGAATTCCTTGAAGCCGCCCCTGTAGTATTTCAAAAGGGCAAAAGCGATGATACAAAGGCACTTGAGGCAACTAATGAGCGGTTGTTCACGGAAATTGGACGTCAAAAGGTAGAGATTGATTTCCTAAAAAAAGTTTACGCGAAGCTGGGGAAATGAAAGCCCGCGCCCGTTTCGTGAGACCCGCTTGGACCCTTTCGGTGCGCAAGCAATGCGAGCTTCTGTCGGTGCCGCGTGGCCAACTTTACTATACACCCAAGGAGGAATGTCCGGAAAATTTGCAAATAATGCGCATCATGGACGAGCACCTGTTGACCCACCCTACGGAGGGCGTACGGAGCATGGTGCAGCTGCTGAAAGATCATCACTTTAACGTTAATCCCAAGCGCATACGTCGCTTGTTCGGTGTGATGGGGTACCGTGCCATTTAAGCGTGTCGGAATCTTTCCAAGTTGGGACTGGCCCAATACATCAAGCCGTATTTGCTTCGTGGAATGAAGATTACGCGCCCCAATCAGGTCTGGTGCACCGACATCACCTACATCCCGATGCGCAGGGGTTTTCTGTACTTGACGGCAGTGATGGACGTTTACAGCCGCAAAATACTTGCCTGGGGCATCAGCAACACGTTGGAAGCAGCTTGGTGCATCAAGGTGGTGGAAGAAGCTATTGACCTTTATGGAGCTCCGGAGATCATCAATTCGGACCAAGGAGCTCAATACACTTCGTTCGCGTGGAGCAATTTCATGGAAAAACAGGGCATTAAAATATCTATGGATGGAAAAGGAAGAGCAACAGACAACGCCTGGATTGAACGCTTTTGGCGCACCATCAAGAAGGATTATTTGTACTTAAATCCCGCTGAAACCGGCACGAAACTCTACCAGCAAGTTGAGTACTTCATCACCTACTACAACAACCGGTACCATTAAGGAATCAAAAACAAACCCAACAACTTCTACGTCACGAATTCAATCTCTTTGAACAAAGCATCCTAAACACTGAATTATTAACTTAACTCAGCAACACACAATCCCTGGTTCATAATTGGGGAGCATTACAGTGGACCGATGGGCCTATGAAAATAACGTCACACTGGATTTCTCCAGACCAGACACACCCACGGATAATCCGTATGTCGAGTCCTTTAATGGGAAATTCAGGGACGAATGCTTGTCGATGAATTGGTTTATGGATCTGGATGATGCACGAGAGAAGATCGAGGAATTTCGTGTCGACTACAACACTGTGAGACCGCATTCTTCTATCTACGATTTGCCACCTGAGGAATTCATATATTTACATCAAACTAACCCTGAATTCTCTAGTTAAGAGTGTTACTAATAAGGGGAGGATCTCATAACCCTGAATTCTCTAGTTAAGAGTGTTACTAATAAGGGGAGGATCTCATAACCCCGAATTCTCTAGTTAAGAGTGTTACTAATAAGGGGAGGATCTCAGGGAATACACTAGTCATTATAGTCCCTAACGAAGTTCGGATCGTTACCATCATTCCGTAGGTGCTTGAAAATTTGACTTATGGGCGTCGACTCTAGTTTCGTATCACTTAAAATAGATAAACCATAAGAAACAGCTAATATTGTATCAAATGGCGCCGGAACACTACTCGTGAGATTTTGAATTCCCATTTCATGTAATGACACTTGCCGTACATCTGAAAAATAATCCGAAAGTGGTGTTCTCAACTTGTCATAAACTCCGCCTCCACCGCAGTAATATATTGGCCTTGAATTCAATGCTGTAGCTAAAGCCTCACGAGTTGGGCCATTTGCATTGCCTAACGCTTGCAACCCGGCAAACAACTCCTTCACAATAAGTCCAACTGAATCTAATAAAGACTTACGTAGCAATTCTCGTGCACCCAAACTCGACGGTGTATTTATCATGTTAGCAAAAGACTTCTGCACATCAGTCATTGATGTACCCGACACTTCAGAAAGTCTTTGGATCATACTATTCAACCCGCCTTTTAAAGAAACAACCTTGGCAATGTCTGGCGCACGTTGATCGTTGGCTAACGTAAATAGGGCAATGTCAGTTGTACCCCCACCAATATCTACTAACAGACTGAAGCCATTCGGGATTCTCCTTTGTGCAGTCAACGCTATTAGTCCAGCATAGGCCTCCGGAAGGATATTGACACCGTACTCATTCTTAACGTCGTCATCAATAACAAAATCAAAGTCAACTAATTGTATGAACTCTGAATACTTAAGTGATGTAAAATCAGATTTACTCCGCTCACTTGTTAATTTTCGCGCTAGAATCAACATTTGGTAACCTAATCCCTCAATACGATCACCTTCCCGCGTGCCCAATGATTGTGGAACTCCCATTTGGACATAAGTGTCCGCACCAAAATCACTCTCAACCTGATAGAGTACGTAAGCTAAATACAACACTGATAATAATCTAGGGTTATACTCTTGAGTATCAAACTCCCAATACCGGTTATCACCAAGCGCAGCTGTTTTAAAGTATCTATAGCGAAGCGGCATGAATCGATGAGATTCTACCTCTTCTACTTTCTGGCAGTACCTATTCAGCTCTTCCTCATGACGGGACTCCCATTCCAACTTCCTCTTCTCTTCCTCTTTGAGGTATGTACTAAGTTGTGCTTTATAACTTGACTCTATTTGGCGATTTTCTTGATCAACACGCTGACATTCAATCCGATGATCTCTACTTTTTTCGTCTCGTCCCAACAAACTAGCCAAATCAGATAGGCTAAAACTACGCCTCGCCTTTGGTGGAACAGCAGGGTATGGCTTCAATGCTGGTTTTGTGGGTTGGGGGGCTGGTTCATATTTGGGGAATAAAAAAGGTGCTATGACCTCTACCTCTCGTTCAAGGACTTTTGCATTTGCCTCGTCCACAAAACCATACGAGAGCGTATCGTCATTATTAATTTGAACGACTGATGGCAATACGTATGAGCTCTGTCCCTTCCGATCTTCAAAAGGAAAAAAAGTGTAACGCTTTAAGAGCGGATTTCGAGAATCTTCAACACACACCTTTGTTTGGTGCGTGCCAAAGTCTAGACCAACGGTAAGTGACATATCTAATAAACTTCTACTTTATTTAAACTGAGTAATTTCGGAAACTCCGAAGTGATCGAGGCCGATTGAATACGTGAGAGCGCTTCAGTACGCTCCCGTTCAAGTTTCTCAAGATTTGACTCTTGAAGGGGCAGAATGCGCCTTGCCTTTTCCCTTTCTTCTTTTAGAGGATGGTATTGTGCATTATTGCGTGTTTGTTCTACGACAGCCTCCTGGCGTTGTGTTTTGATATCATAAAGTTCATTTATACGCTTTCGCTTTTGATCCATGTGTGTGTTCAGGCGTGACCGCTCGGCATATAGTATGTCGCGTTCTATAGCCGAAATCGCTTCATTCAAGCTGATTCTCAATTCTGAAACAACCGATTGGTCAATAGAACGAGAGTCAAGGTGGTCCTCGCCGTGGAGCTGGCACTCACCGAGGAAAGTTTCTGTTAAATCAAGATCTGTGATTACCTCACCATCCGCCACCTGATAAACGACTGGAATTAACTGGTTAAACTCATTTGTAACGCCGTATTTCGATCTTTTGGTCAATAGTGAATATGTCGCCAAATAATATGTTCCACTATTTAAGTAAGATAGCCTTTCTGACTTACCCTTGTTCAACATTAATGCAAACGTTGAATTAGAGTCGTCGCTTGACCGTTTGAAGAAATTCAAGGCCGCAACTATGATCGGATGGTAAGCTGTTACTCTAATCCAGTCAGGATTGCCAAAACCAAAATCTTGAGAAAGTGTGAATTTGATAGTCGTTGTACCATCAATCTTTCGAATGAACTGTTTGAAGTTAAAAACATGGTCTTCATCAGGTGGCATGTTTTGCTCCAAAAATTGTTTAATGAGTCTCGGCTCAGCAGTTGGCCACCGTAATTCGTAGCACATATTTTCTTCATCCAGAGTCCTAATGTCTACTGTAGTCAAATGAACTCGGCGCAACTCCTTTAAATAAAGGAGCAACTCTTCCTCAGTTACATACTTATAGGCCCGCTTTATTTGCTCAATTTCATTTCGGAAGTACACGTCGTTAGTCATAGCATCCGTAAGACCTTCGCTAATCTCCTTAAGATGCTTTTGTTCAGTTACAATTGCCTTTTGGACCAGTTCAATTTGCTCAATTCGCTGAGCCGGTGTCAACTCTTGCTTGTATTCTATCTGATCCAATTCATTAAGGAAATCCCTTATTGATCTTGTGGTGCCATCAATTTCAACTTCTTTACTCAGTATAGCCTCAAGGTCCCCAATACTCCGTTCGAAAATCCCAATTCGTGACAAAAGTCGATCATAGATAATCTCTTGAATAGAATCCTCAACGACAAAATTGTAAATATTTAAAACATTTGATTTTTGACCAAAACGGTCAATTCTACCAATACGTTGCTCCACCACCATGGGATTCCATGGTAGATCATAGTTCACGATGGCGTCGCAAAATTGCAGATCCAGTCCTTCAGCTCCAACCTCAGAAGACAACAACACCTGAACTTCAGAATCCTCTTTAAACCTTGAAATAACCGAATCGCGATCATCAATTTTACCATGAATCACTGATGCGCCTATACCTTTTGAACGTAAACGAATCCTAAGGTACTCTAGAGACTTGCGGAAGATTGCGAATACAATCAATTTGCGCCCGCCACTAATGCAGACGTGTTGTATTACCTCTAGAAGCCTTTCAAACTTAGCGTCGGGTAAATTGGAATATCGATCGAAACCCCTTGCTAACTGGTCATCATCCGATAAATATCCATAGACGCTACTCGCAAGTCTTCGTTTCTTTTGAACAAGGCCGAGAACTTTACCCTGCGGCAACCTTTGGTTGCCAAATGGATCCATAAACGAGTTTTCTTGAAAATAACGCTCCAAGATTTCTTCAAAATGCTGCCGTTCATCATCATAAAGCCTCACTGAAACCACATGAGGCTCGCGACGAGCTTGGTCTAAATCTGTTGTTACCTCTCGCTTTCGTGTTCTTGAGAATATACTATTCAACTCACTCATGTTTGTCAGGTTGAATTGAATTTGAACGCGATTTTCAGGACTATCATTCAACTCTTCCAAATCCCTAATTACGCGCTCGTATAATTCAACACCCTTGAATGCATCATGAACTGTCATCGTTGAAAAATGCGCCTCGCCCTCTTCTCCAGTGATATAGGTTAACTCAATCACTTCTGATTTTAACTCTTTAGCTATCAACTTAAAAGGGCGATTATTATTCAGCTTTGACAATGCTGAAATCAACGGCCTATTAACGTTGATCTGATTTTTGAATGTAAGCTTATTATCATACGCTAATGGGTCAAGAAGGTGAAGAAGATTAAAGAGATTCTCTTCACTTATCATAATTGGGGTGGCAGTTAGCATTACTACAGACTTGGCTGAGTTAACCAATTGCTGAACACCCTTAAATAACTGTGTATTGGAATTTCTCAGCCTGTGCGCCTCATCAAATAATAAAAAATCAAAATCAACTCGTCTATCTTCAATTACTTTCAAGAGTGATTTCTTCACTCCTTCGGTTTTTTTCTTCTGAACTTTTTCGTAGTTAATTATCCCCATGACTGAGCCATTTCGATGCTCTAAGTCATTGATTAATTCTTGCTTATTCTCGTAAATTTTATAATGCAAGTTGAACTTTTTCTTGAGCTCTTCATGCCATTTTAACTGTAATGAATTTGGACACACAATGAGCGAATTCCGCTGTAACTCACGCCGCGCCCTAAGCTCGAGCATAATGTGACCCGCCTCAATTGTTTTACCCAAGCCAACTTCATCCGCGATAAGGATTCTACGGTTATCGGAATTCAAAAACTTTAGAAGTGGCTTAAATTGATAAGCCTTGAAAATGGTATTTGAAGCTTTTAATGTGGAAATCGCACTATTGCTCGTATTCTCAATTTTATGACTTGTGTTTATTTGTGAGAAATCCGACCTCACGCCAAATAGACCCTGTGCAACCCGCTCAAATGGATCGGTTAATTCAAAATCCGCTATGAGGTTACTTGATGAGAACTGGCCAATAGAGCCGTTTATCACAACATCGTAGAGCTGTCTTCCTCGTGCTGGCGTATGCACTTTAACAACCACACCCTTTTCTTGAGAGGTCACATAAATGACTTTATCTCCAATTATGAAACTCATTTGCTTTATGAATTAGCTGGCGTTTTATTATGCAATTTCAAACTTCTACAGAATACTATGGTGTTGTACTGAACTCAAGAATGTCCGAGCTTTTGAAGTCGGACTGGGCTTCATCTATACTCCACGTAATTGTTGGGAAGTAGTCATTAGTACCTCAATTGCTTGATTCCAAGTTGTCTAATGCTTTTATGGGTCTAAAGGCCGTTGGATTAAAATTTCATCACATTTGACCCCAAAACCATCCACATAGGTAATACCTCTGGAAAATTTAATGTTATTCGCGAATTCGGGAATCGGAACAATATAATTACAGAATGGCCGCGGGCTGAAGGTTTCTACAAAAACCACGAAAGATGGAACACTGAAAAAGGGCCGAAATTCATAAAACGAATTAGCCGACATTTTAACTTTATCATATTCCGAACTGACACAAGGATGAGGACCTTCGTCAGAAATATTTATCGTAATAATGAAAAAGGTAATACTGCCAAATTTAATCCAGTCAATTTCAAAATTTGGATTACAAATTTCTACATCTTGCCTTCGAAAGAACTTTTGAACCAGTCCTAAATATTTTTCAAATACCCAAACATTATCCGGTCGTTTAAAAGCTCTGAAACCATTTTCATCCTCCAATAATTCACAAATAGTTCGCTCCTCATTTATTTTCTCTCCAAAGTTGAAAGATGGGGAAGTCTGTGTATCAATGATGTAATTGATTGATTTACAATTTATGCTCACGTCAAAAGCCGCCGTGGAAGGGGAAAAGTCATCATCCACTTTTGTGGAAGTGACTATTGAGCAAATCTCAAACAACTTCAGTTTATGAGCAAACTCAACCACCTCTTTCTCTATTTGAGTAATCACTTCCGCACCCCAAATCTCATTGATGTGTATCTTAATCAAACATGTAATAACATCTAAGTTTGACATCCAAAATAAACTGACATGCCGACAGAAAACTAAAGATTGAGGATTATCGCTTGTCAGCAACTCCATAGTTCCTCGTATTTTGCTTTCGCAGCTGGGCTTAGTATAGCGCATATTTCAAAACTGAATATTCAACGAAACGAACGGTAATCAACTTCAATTATTGAATTTTCCTTAAACTAACCAACTTTATCAAAACTCAGAATAATGATATTCGCATTTAGTGGGACGTTGTTTTGCCGCTTTAATGTGCTTATTGCCATGCTCTCCGAAGCACTTTCCAAATTCAGATTGGACCCCGACTCCGTTCTTTGACCGTCCCCGTATTCAATAATATATCTGACATAATACAATCCCCAAGGCATAGATTGAAATTTAAAGGTTATGAACTTTCGATTTGAACAAAACGACTCATTGAACCAAATGTAACAAATCCGCTACAGTACATGTAATGCTACCCATCTCTGAACCAGGGATTGTGTGTTAATACGTTAATAATTCAGTGGTTTAGATGCTTTGATTAGGGAGTCGGAATTCGTGACTTAGAAGTTGTTGGGTTTGATTTGTGCTCATAACAGCAAGGACGAGAAGTTCTATATTTAACAAAACCTATGGTTTCAAATTCGGGGAGTGTTGTCACGGACTTCAGGTGACGCCTTGTGGAACGTTATACACAGTTCGCACCTCGAATGGAATCTATATCGCATAATTATAATGCGTCAAAGTGTACAAAAAAGATCCTCTGTATAAGTTTTTACGTATTTTTGAAATGATACATGATATGTTTTACAACTTTGGTCTATCTTTGCACTCCAAACAACGTAAACCAATGCTACTAGCCTCCAACCTCCATCGCAATCGGGTCGCGTGGTACCCATCTGCAGGGACTGATTTCCGTCCGTTGCTCTACCTACACCCAGACTTTCAAAGTCAGTGCAACGTCCCGAATCCGGATGTGTACCTATTTTCAGATTGCTCTGACGATGCGAGTGAGAAATTATTGAATAACGGGGTGCTCTTTGAAGATTCGAGAACCAGGCTAACTGCCCTTTCCGTTGAACTCATTGGGGTCTTGAATTTATCCGTACGGCCGGAGTTGGTTCACTTCAGCAATCCCCACCCGCGTAGAAATCACGTGTACAAGATCAACGTGCAGATTGAGAGCACGAAATTAAGACCATCAACCGCAACCGTGTATTATGCATTTTGCGAAAACACAGCCCTCGCTAATTATTTGATCCAGCATCGCATGCGCGTGAGTCACCTCATTCGCGTTCGTTATGGTGACTCGTTTGGCGGTAGTGCCGCATCGGGTGTTTGGTTCATGAACGCCACGGAAGCCTTGCGTACGGAATTTTTAATATCGGACAAAAACGCCGCTTGGTATACGGAACCCATAAATTGGAGCGAAGCCGACGATTTTGCCGTTCAGTATTTTAGGTACATACCTAGTCATCCCCATGCACAGTTGGACCTGATGGACATAAAGATGTGGGGAACTAACAAAACCTTTTGGTACAAGGTCTCCTCGAATTCCACGGATGAGTACGTACCGCCGTACGCTAAAATAAATTACCGCATGGGCGTCACGCAACCTCAAGGAACGATTGGTAATCCATAAGAAACTCAACCAGAAATTGCTACTTACAAAATGAACACGATCTGCTGCCCAAAATGCTCTTGGGAACCCAAGAGCGACGATGTTTGGCTCTGCTTCTGCGGTACCCGCTGGAATACATTTGAAACAGCTGGACGATGTCCGACGTGTTCCCATCAATGGGAGGTGACGCAATGCCACAGCTGGGTAGGTTGTGGGCGTTTATCGCCCCATCTGGATTGGTATCCCAAATTGGACCAACTTCTCGTAAGCGAACTTGAATCGTGTCCGATTAAGGAACCGTCGACCCACCAAAGCAACTAGGATCTCCTAATCTTCCAAGAGCACGTTATGATCCCGATAACCGAACACATTCAAAAATTGAAACTCGTCCAACTTTTTGAGACAGTACGGCGCTTTGAGAAAGAAAGCCAAGAACCGTTTGGTGTGCGGATCAACTACGATAAGCTGAATAAGGCACATCCCCAATTCTTGCCAGACTATGATTTTTCGTCGGTCGATGACACAGACGGCCTGTATCGGTTTATTGAGTACCAGGATCAATATTATTCCTGGTATACCGAAGACAACTACCATCACCTTGGAGACGAGCTGTTCTGCCTTCATCCATTTACTGCTAAAGACTTTGAACCGGGTAAACCGTGGCTCGACTACCCGATACTCTACGACCGTATCGAATACTCCCGTTACGGAAACAACTTGGCCATTACCAATCGCTTCTACCGAGAAGATCAGGTAATCCATTGCGAAAACCATACCGTATTGATCGACTTTGGGAACAACCACTGGTACCGTTCCGAACACCAATTCACGATCTTAGAAGCCGATTTATTGTTGGAACGACACAATGGCCGAAACGGAAATAACCGGATAATCGTACATCAGCTCATCAACAATCAATTGGTGGAAACCAAGCTGGACACCTTAGAAAAGCTCGGAGCTTACGTACGTGCGGGAGGGAACTTTTCGGAAGATCCAGAAATGGACCTAATTCTCGATTTAGATGATTTGGAGGCGGCGCAATACCTGATCGAAGAGGTGAACCCCCTGCTGCTTGAATACTTCAGTAAACGATTGCGGGACGATGAAAATCTCATTGAATTAGCAACCGCATTTTGCGACGATGCCATTGCTTTTGCCAGCGATCGCATCAAGGATGATCCGGTTTTCATCGAACACCTAATCTCAACCCTTCCAGCGTTGAATGTGCCTAAGCTGTACGAGTCTCTCCGTCCTGAGCTCAAGGCCCAAACGGCCATCGCGGTTCGTGCTCTTGCCAAAGATTTTGACGGCACGTGGAAGTGCCTAACCCCAGAAATGAAAGAAAAAGAAGAAATTAAGAAAATGCTTAACCTCATACCGCAGGAAGGATCCCCAATATGCCATTTGCGCTGGGTTGACGTTAGAAACTATTCGCCTGATTTTCAGGAGCATGTGTTACACGCGCTACGCGAACAAGCCGAAGAAGTCGGTTTGTACGACGCATTTTCCTACATAACCCACCACATGGATACATCCGGGGTAGTCTATTACTTCGGTCACCAGGAGTTAACCGAGGAGGACAGGGCCAATCTTCCGCAATTTTATACCAACATCCAATGCGTTTCCTTTGACCACGGGGGTATATTGGCCCTGGAGCACAGCTGTTCTCAAGCCTACCGCGTTTGTACTTTTTTGGGCGATCCGCTTTTTGACGATCTGATGCACGATGTGGCATTCCACCTGGACGGATCCGTCACGGTACGCCCAAATGATGTTGATAAAGGGTGGTACACGCGCTACCGTTTGCAGTTGCCACTCGTCCAGGAAACGGACCGGGCAGGTTTTGACAACGATCTCTACGACTTACCCTCCGTAGGACCTCGAGACCAACTGGTGTGTATTGACGGTGGCCGGGTAGTTGAGAACGTCTTCAACCCCTTGAGCTGTCAAAACAGTTTAGCGTACCGGCATGATTCCGAAAAGGCCATTGAAGTCGTACACACTTGGCCTTGGGCGTTTAGTCAACTTAGCCCCGAATCAAAGAGCAATCCCTTGATTCAACAATCACTTCTGAACGGCTTAATTGCACGCCGAGAATCCCTGTCGCCGTGGATTCGTGTTTACTCCACAATACGATTGCAAGACCATTTCGACCGGAGTCAATTAATCGACTTGGTTCAAAAAAAACAACTTGAACCGGACACATTCCCTTATGCCCTTGAATTCGATGTTCTCGAAGCGTTCGCAGCATCCGGCGCGTACTTAAATGCTAAGATTGAGCATCTCTTCATGAATTGCTCGGAGGACCAATGGATCAAATTAGTCGGATTAAATGGGCGATTCATTAATCTGCTGCCGGAACGCTTTAAGACCGAGGGGATGTACAAAATAGCTGCGAATACCTATCTTGACAGTTTATCGGATGCACCAAAAGCACTGAGGACGAACATCGAGTTCGCACGGAGCATCGTTAGCAAACATCCCAATGCCATCTTGTACTTTGAGGATATTGCTACGGACCACGAGGAATTGAATGCTGCTTGGATCGCATTCCAAAAATGGCTCAAAACCGACGATGATTTGCCCTTTTAAATAACCGTGACCGTGAATAGCGTTTTAGTGACTGATCACATCTTACAGATACGATTCTTCCAGCTCTTGCAACAATGTGAAAAGGAGAATCACGATCGCTGCATCGACGGTGATTGGGAAGCGTTTGAAATTGAATTTCCAGGACTTTTGGAGTCCATAAAATCCAATGACCCCTTTCCCGTCAACGGCACCCAATCTGCACTTCGGTATTTTGAATACGTTTACAATATCTGTGAGGATGTAGACTACCCAAATCCACTGAACAAGGATAGCCTGAACCAAGAACGCAATTACTACTTCGGTAGTCAAGATGTGGGGATTACGAATTCAAATAGGCCACTTAATGCATTTACCGTTTTGTACGACTCTATCATCCCAACGCAAGATGCGGAGTTGTTTGTTGCCTCGCGCAATGGGTGCAAAACCTTGCATAGGGCTGATGGGCAACTTGTTGTCCTACCAAAGGAGGAATGGCCAACGCCAATAATTCAAGACCCACCGAATCCTCAATTGCAAAATTGGCATCTTGGTATGAAAAAAAAGAACGCAGAAGATTTAAAATCGTTTCTTGACTTTGTGGAACGTACACATTCAGAATCAAAGAAAACGAATCAATAACCATGACCGCACAAATTCCAGAGTCCCTTCTCTACAAGGGGAAACAACATAGGTTGATAACCGACTACCTGTTGAATGTGTACTTCAGCCAAAAAGGGCTTGAACTTTACTTTTGTCCGGGAAACACCGCTCTTTGGCGAGGTTTCCTAGGATCTTGGGAGGTTCAATCGGACAACAAACTTTTTCTGATTGATTTGGAAGGACAAACCACCGCATTTGATCACTTTAAGTACAAGGAGAAGCGTCGAGAATTACGCGCCCAACACCGAGCCAAGGAGATCACGCCTGTAGAGCTACAGAAATCGCTGAAATTGGCAAAGGAGGATTGTTTTGTAGAGGTAGTTTTAACGCTTGAGGCCGTCTTTCATTCAAATCAACCCGTTTTCGCCGACTGGTACACCGGACCCCTTGTCCTTCAAAGTGGGAACCAAATTAAGTATGTGCACCTTGGTTACGAATCCGTTTATGAACATACGACTCGATTGAAGGTAGTAAACGGTCTAGTTGTCAGTGAAGAGGATGTCAGTAAACGGAAATTTCCTACTTTCTGATTGAGGCCGTGTGCCCTACACACCAAATCATAATGCACTAGACCAACATTCTACACAACGGCTCAATGGCGCGTTGAACTTTTTGACGGCCGTTCATCTGAGTAGGATTCTATAATGGGAAATCTTCATCCCATTTTTCATAATTTGCCTTCTTGGCATCGCGGTAAAGCAATAAAAACTCAGGATCGTTTTGGAGGTCCGGATTTAAATGATTGTAGACGGTGTAGCTCTGCCGTACAGCAGCCAGTGCTAAAGCCCGGTCATGGATCAACGCTGGCGCGGCGTATTTCAGCACCTCGCCGTTGATCTCTAAAAGGCGCAACACCAAACTCCGGTCTGCCCGCAGGTCGTTGGGTACAGACTGAAAGGCACCCGGACAATCACAAACGGCAACTTCAATGTAATCGATGTTCCGTTTAGCGTCTTGGCTTAGGTTAATAAACTCCATACCGTTTGAATGTAAAATCTTAAAAATGGCATTGGAATCCTGAGCCAACTCTTCCGTAACGCTTTCGATCCCTACGTGGTGGCCCAATGACATAATGAAGTCCAATTTTTCGTGGGTATCTATGGGTACTCTTTCCACCTTCCCAGCGCAACGTTCGTAAAGGACTTGAAATGCACCGTTCGTTCGGTCGAATTCCTCAAACAACACCCATTCACTGGATATGGGGTGGTAATCAACTTTCCCTAAATCCGCATAGTCAGGCGCTGCCCTTAGACCGGTGGGTTTGAGATTAGAAAACCACAATTCCTTGATTCCAAACCGACTCGTAACAACCCACCCCAGAGTATCGTAAACTTCAACGCTATCAAACAATATTGGGCAATTTTCCAATGGTAGTTCCTCTGAAAACCGCTCGCCCTCGAAGGTAACGAACTGCTTTTGGTAGCAATACTCGGAGTACAGACTGATCCGGTTGGAATCACGAGATTCAACACTACTAAAGTCAAAGAGCCAATCGATATCTACGCCGTTGAAATCAAAGGTCTCTAAAAAACCAGGTTGCGCACTTCTTAGTCCATCCGCGTTAAATTCAATTGTTGGAAATGGCCCATGGGTTAAAAGCAGCTGAATCAACTGGTAAAAACGCACTTGATGCGTGCGTTCAGAACTCGGAATCGATGGAGTCAAAGTAGGTAAGGATCCGGAGTTAAATTGCTTAGATCGCCGCGTGATTGAATGTGTGCTTATGAATGCGAATAACTCAAATTCCCGCCCAATTAGAACAGAAAGTCCTTAATGGCTTTCTCTCTGTAACCACGGACTTTGGACATAAGGATGCTGATGGCCTGTTCCTTCAATCTGGGATCGTCCAGGCCCGTAAATTCACTGATTGGCCCTACCACAAAAAAAAGCTCGAAGTCCTCTTTCGATGATTCGCTCATCAATAAATCTGCACGTGGAATGTCCACACGGCCAAAATAATGCGGACTCCCTTTGTAATTTTTGTGTCGCACGATTCGCAAAGCAAAGTCATCTGGCCTTGTTTGCTCGTTAAGTTCGTCAATACTGCCCTTTAGATCGTAAAGTTTAAGCTTGATCTTATCGAGTAAAGGATATCGACCAAGTTTAGCAAAATCCGGAGCTCCAAAGAAAAAGAAAAAGGCTAAAATCATGGGGCAAAGGTAAGTATAATCCGGCTGATTACAACTTAAAGGGCGTGGCCCTTCTTACTTCCACCTCATAAAGCTTCTTTTTTTGTATTCCCCTTAAATCGGAAACAACCAATAGGATAATTTTTGATTTTACCCGCGAATGGCCGGAGTATCAAATAGCAAGTGAACCGGATCCTCATCCATTCGACCTAAGTACGACGATGGTACAGTACAAGCGATCCATTCTTGTGCCACCACATCGGCGGTGAGAAGCGTCTTCTGAGTCTTCATTTCCGACGGGCTAGAATGAAGCGAGAGGACGTTCTTGAAAGTCTCTCAGACGTCACTCTTCCCTATACCCATCACGGAATAAAGTTTATTTAATCTTTAATAGACGATTGCTAATTTATTGCCTTATGTGAGATAATTTCAAATATGCTATTGTAATAATACATCTTTACATTAAATTTGGGGCATGCTATCCGCCCTCTTCCCTTTCTTGGGTGCCACCGCGCTCGCTCGCCATTCACAACAGGCAATGCTTGACAAAATCAAGCTGAAGTTATTTGATCTTAAAGGGAGTATCGACGACCTTAACGAACGAACGAAGCCGGAGGACTATGCCTTGCGGATTGTCCGCTACAAGAACTACAAAGGCCGTCCGCATTTCTTTGGACGCGTGGATTTACCCCGTGCTGATTTACTCATGAGCGAGTCCGCAAAAGAGGACTTTGGGCTGTTTTTCGTGATCGGGCCAATTTCCGATTTCATTGGACCAGAGGATCCAAGGCTCGTAGAGGAGGCCAGGGACATACTGAAGGCTAAAGTCCGCCGATACCGTGAAAAAGCCATGATGGACTACCTCTTCAAGTAATTATCTGCGGCATCGCAATACCAAACCCATTAAATACCAAGCCCATGAAACGCAAACTACGTCGACCAACTGGAGGAAAGGGGAACAAGCTCAAAACATTGATGCAGAAAGCCTATTTGGACATTTGCAGCCACTTGCTGCTCCCCAATGCTCCGTTCAATAAGATTCCCTCCGTGGCCTTGTTCGGCCGGAAACTGGGAATACAGGCCATCGATGCTGCGGTGCTCGTTCTAATTTTGTACGAACGCGGCAAAATAGAGCGGTCAAAGTTGGTTGAGCTCACCCGCAATTTTAGGACCAAGGATGAACTTGAAGCGTCTTTGGACCGGCTGCGTGGAATGCTTTACATTCGCCCAAATTCGCACATCAAGCACGGTACAATGGTTCAGTTGTACTTTGAATTCCGTCAAGCCTTCGAGTCGGGTGACCTCAATAGGGTCCTTCGGCTCCGCCCCTCAGGGAGCAACGGTCTACTTTCCTACGCCGCCCGCATTGCGCACATGGGGCCGTACGAACAGGACGAATGGGAAATTTTCTTGGATCGACTGTTTGAGGGACAGGATCAGGAACATGTATTCCTCAAGTACATGGACGATCTGGAGTATTTCGAAACATTGCACGGCACCTTACTCCTGATGATTGCCAAGAACCACTTTTATTTTGACACCGCCACAAGCATTCGGGACTTGAAGGAGGTGGTGCGCTACTCGGATAGCGATTTGCGGGAACTGTCGGTTGAAATCCTTCGCTCGGAATGGAAGCCCATTCGCGAAGGACTGGTTGAAGTTCATGAGGGTGCGTTTCTGTTCAGTGCACCCGGGCTGAAGCTAACGGAATTGGGCATTCAAACCTGGTTTCCGGATTTGGACTTTGGGGTATCAGAAGGAGAGTTGGGTCTTGCATCTCCCTTTCATCCGTACAAAGGAGAATTGAAAAACCTTAGTTTTCCAGATTCGCTACGGCGTCAACTTTCCCCCATTGAGCAACTATTGTCGCCGGGAGTTTACGAGCAATACGTAGCGCAATCATCCGCGCACCACAAAGGCCTTTTGGTTTTACTTCACGGCAAACCGGGCACCGGAAAGACCGCCTGGTGCGAGAACATGTTGGCCGCAACCAAACGTCCGATGCTTGCAATTCAGGCCAGTAAGGTCATTTCTAAATGGGTGGGAGAGTCTTCTACGCAGATTCGAAAGATATTCGATAAATACCACGCGCACGTTCGGCAACACCAGACGTATCCCATCATCGTCTTGAACGAAGCCGATCAAATATTGGGGAAACGCATCGAGATCAGCAGCAGTGCAGACACCGAATACAATGCAATCACTGCATCCATTTTGGAAGAGCTCGAAGGAATACTGATGCGGGGTGGTCTCGTATTGGCCACCACCAATACCATGAGCCATCTTGACGAGGCATTCTACCGCCGGTTCACCGATCGAATTGAGTTCAACGGCTTGACTTCCATTGAACAAATTGCCTTGTGGCAAAATGCATTCCCGGAACTTTCCAAGGGTGAAGCAGGATACCTCTTTGAGCATCTCGGCCCGATGGAACCCGGGTGGATTCAAAACATTATTGCCCAGTACCATCGCCATGTTTTTCTGAATGGCCCTGCAGCGTCTACGCTGTCCCTTTTGTTGGAATTTGGTGTTCAATTTCAAGCACACAAAGCAGCCTGAACGCAACATCCTGGGTTCAACGATAGACTGCCATTGTGCCCATTCACCTACAGGTAGTCCGAATTGGTGTATTGGATAAAGTCCAACGGTCGAACGTAGTGAATGTTTAGTTCGCAGCCGGTGGGCATGCATTTCAGGAAATCTCCCAATACACTGTTGGCCTCATCCTCAAAACCAATGGGTATCATGCCGATTTTCTTGGCCCTGCCGCTGATAAATTGCTTTTGAACAACGTCCAGTGCTTCCGTCAAGGTAAGTCGCGGATACGGAGGGCCCGTTCGCTCCGTGTACTGTTCCCAATACCTAGAATTTTTACTCCTTATTTTTAAATGGATGGGGGAAAAAAACACATCGTACTTTCGAATTTTCGCCTCACCCAATCGGACATTGATCAATCGGATTATTTGATTTTCCTTACCTCGCAGGTTTCGTACGCTCGGTACCTGAATCTCTTCTTTGGCGAATGCACACACTCTGGAAACAAAGGGTGGCTGGTTATTTTCTTCGCCCTCCTGCCCCTGCTCTCCCATTGGGCTGTACCAATCAACATAACCCTGAGCGATATAGGAGTACGGTGGAAAACTCGAGGTTGGCCGAATGTTCTGATGAAATCTAGTTGTTATCCAGCTGCTGGTTGTTTTCCAACTGCCGCGGATCCAAATTTTGGTTCTTAATTGGAGATGGTTGATCAATCGCGCAAAGGAACTGTTTGGATATTCAAATTCCCCTTGTTGAATGGTGCATAATAGGGCCGGATGTGATCTCGTAACCTGTACTATGCCGGCAAGGGTTGCCATACCTTCCGTATTCATGGCAATCCAACTGACTTCTTTGTAAGCGTTACCTAATTTGCGTTTGAATTTGAATTCAGCAATGTATCGTTCTTGAAATTGAATGTTAAACACTTGACTTTCATAATACTCCAATTCGCCTTGACTCAATATGTCTTTAGGAGGGGTGTTGAACAACTCATAATCGATGAGATCCGATGGGTGCAAATCATAACCCAAGTACTCCAGTTCAACACGATTGTAAAACGCATTCAAGTGCGCGCATTTGCGTTGAAATACCTCGTGGTAAGTGTCCACCGATAGGTTTTCGGAAAACGTTGGCGATACCACAACATCAACCAAGCTTGAAAACCGAAGTAAAACTTGCAAATCAGTACCTCCGGCCGGATAAAATAGTGAGCTTGAAAACTTTTTAAATATTTTATTTATCAACTCCAAATGAACTCGTTTGCGCTCTACTTTCAATCCGTGTTCGCGAATTGCTTTATTGATGTGGGGAATATTAATGACCGTCATTTGTCCGGAAAATCTTTGGTTGGAGCTTCTCTAAGTTACGATTTTCCATACAAATTTCGCCTGCATTAAACCCCCTCTTCGGGTATAATAAGTGGGCATTATCGGTCAAAATGAACGAATAGGGTAGCATCCATTCTTGGTCCACTCATGTTTCAGGCAATGATTTAGGAACCCGGGCGTTATAAATCTGTAAACAAGCTAATAACGCGCATCGAATGAATCCCTTTCGTTTTCTCCTAGCAGGCATCGTCGGACTAACACCCGCCATTCACGCTTTTGGCCAAGAAACACTAGACACCTCGCATCCGGTGGTGGAAATCAACGGCCTTACGTGGTTGGCCAACAATTTTGCGGGTACCACCTACCTGAACGGGGATCCCATTCCGCAAGCAGTTTCCGTTGAAGAATGGATTGACTGCGCAGATCAAGGCCGCGGCTGCTGGTGCTACTACGAGAACGACGCATCCAACTCCTTTGGCCCAAAGTACGGATACACCGGCGCTGCCGAGCCCGGCTCTTTTGGCGTGCTGTACAACGGACATGCCTTGCTTGACCCACGCGGCTTCGGCCTTCCCGGGTTCCGACTTCCAACCGATTCCGAATACAATACGCTCATTCCGCTTGGCTCGACCGTGCTCAAATCCACCACCGGTTGGGCTACTCTCGAAGTCTTTTACGCAGGGTGCCAATGCAACGGATACTCGTTGGCCGGCAACAACCAATCCGGCTTCAACGCCAAGGGCAGCGGTTACCGCGAACGCCGAGACATTTACGATGACGAAGGTGTGTTCCACGATGGCTTTGAACGAGCTGTATTCTGGTGTAGTCTCACCTCCGATAACAGCCAAAAACTAACCCTATTTGGCATCGACGGGTATGAAGACAATCATTTTTGGGAAGCCGAACCGCCGGTAGCACCCCTTTTGGGAGACGGCTACGCCGTGCGCCTCGTGCGCGTTAAATGACCGAAAATCTATTGCCAGGAACCAAATTAAGGATCACTCCTCTTTTTGGGCATCCATCCATGCTTGATGGCATTCATTTAGATCCTTCCAATTAGCCCCAATGTACTTGCTGGTCGGTCTTAAAGAAACCCAACCGTTCTCCTGTGTTTTTTTGTTATAAAAAAGGACTTTGGATAAATCTGGCTTGCGTTCCAACGTTCCATCCGGAAAAACCGCTTCAAAGTGATCCCCAACCCAATACAGCTCTATAGGCGACTTAAGGTGCTTCTTCCATGAGGGTTGCCAAAATATGCTGGCGACTATCAATAAACCGATTTGTACCAATGGGTCATCGATCAAATATTCCGCCTGCGCCGATTCAGCGCCGATTTCGATCATTAAGACGACTAACATCAAAGGCAACGACACCAATATTGCTCCTACCAACCACGTCGAATAAAGGACTCGTTGAAAAGCAGAGCGTTTAAATGCTAATTGGGGGTGAATGTGTTTTATCGATTTAGATTGACCTCTACTGGTATAGAATTTATCGGCATGCGCTGTTGGATTGTCTCCAGTGTCCTTCCAAAATGCCCGTAAATCACCGTCCCAATATTTCCAATGATGAATCGATCGCATGAAATCGTAACGGTCAATATCGGCTTGTGTAAACTCGCCTAGTTTGCTAAGAGTATGCAGATAAGTTTGAACGGAGTCTCTAGTGGAAAAAAATACCCTATGCTCAAAATCATCTGAATAGGAATTGCATTGGGAAATAACCTTCAGTTCCACCATTTGATTAATAAGGCGATCCGCCACCTCATAGTCAATTTTCAAATCCGACGCCAGCAACGCGGTCCAAACAACCCGTCGTTCTACAGCAATACAAGCCGCTTGAACAATCAAATTCGTATCCAACTCACTCCACTTCATGACCTGAAAGATATATAATCTGGTTGCAAGATTGGTCCCCCGTTCATGGAGCTCAATTCGTGCAAAATAAAACGCTCAATTTAGTGTCCGGAAGTTGCGGCATAAGGTGGAATTGACTGCCATAGTTGGGGGGGGATACCCCGAGTGGTCAAACGGAATTGCAAGGGCCAACCTTGATTTCGGATAAAGTGGAAGGAAGTTGCTGGCGTCGCCTCAACAACCCACGGAGCGGTACTGGGCGGCAGGAACCACCAATTCGCGGCCGGTCGCTTCTTTGGAGAGGTACCACACCCACGTGGTGGGGAAGGTGCTATCCGACGTCGTTAAAATCCAATCCAAAAGCCCGTCGTTGTCTACGTCCCCCGCAAAACGAAACACGGGAGGACCGTCGGGCACGCGCGGTGTGGCCACCAACAAGGACTTTTTGGCCACCCCAGATACGGTGGAGGTTATCCACAATTTGTAGTTCCAAACTTCCTGCGGCACGCCTTTCCGGTCCCGGCGAATGCCTCCTTCTGCGTACACGAGGTAGGTGTGGTTCCCAAGGTCCCAGTAGGCAGAATCGCCCGGATACAGTTTCATCCCAGCCACCTGCGGCGAATAAACCGGGCCCGACTTCCACGGTCGCTTGTTGCGGATCAAAAGAACGGTGGAGTCCTTGCTTCGCGCTTTTACTTCCCAGTATTGGGGCGTTTTTCCCGTAGTGGGGTCCGGGGTTGCTCGGATTCTTCCCGGAGGTACGCGGGTGATTTTCAGGGGGGCAGATCGTATGGAGTAGGTGCGGCCGTTGAGGAAAAGACCGGTCCATGTTCCGCGCAGGGAAGGCAATTCGCGGGCGTCCACCACCCCGCCCAGGCGGGCGTCTTCTGGGGTTGTGGCGGGCGGATAAACGGTTTCGTCGTAGTGGATGGGGCCCATTACCGGTTCCCGCAGCACTTGGATGGACGTGTCTTGCGACACCGTTGGATGCGCCTCAGACGGGGTGCAGGCGGAGCCCATGCCAACTGCTAAGGTTGCTCCAAAAAAGGCCAAAATGCCAAAGAGAAATGGCTTCTGGAACGTGCGGTGGAAACGGGGTGCCTTCATGGGGGGAAGGTACAAAAAGTGGGGAGTTTGATGGATTTTATCATATTTGCCTGATGATTAGCACCTTCATATCCAACAATCGCTTTCTGCAACGGTCATACAAAGCCATATTCTCCTTGGCTTGCGGTCTAATAATATCTCCCATGTCCGGTCAAATATGGCAATCTTCCATATACGGACCTGAGAGCCCATTTGAAAAAATGGAAATTCTAGAATACAAAAAGCCAGATGCTACAATAAAAACTGTAGCTTTTTGGGGAAAGGAGAACCAATTAAGTTTCGTTGTTTTAGGAGACAGTACGGCTCATTTGGAACAAGTTCGAATTGCATTCCTTACAGACAAATGGAGTTCTCCAACCGATATCACGGCGGATTGCAGTCGCGTCGATTGCGGAGTCTTGATACATATGAATCCAACTTTTGAGCTGACCAAATTCTTCGGAATAAACAAGTTTGCCTTATCCATCCGTTACAGAAATAGTTTGAAGGCAACTGAACACTTTTTTGATTGCAACGAAACTTGGCAAGAGTTCATGTTAAAGGGAGGGAAAGCATTTCCAATAAACAGCGCTTCATCTAAAGTGGTCGAGCCCGTAAAACCACAACCGTCAGCTTCCCTATCGCTAAGAATCAGCGAGTTAAAAGGCACATATCAAGCACCCACAACCCCACTTCCAGAAGGGATTAATGCCTTTATTAAAAAAAATTGTACTTCTCCTCTGTCCGGCTCGGGAAGTGGGAGTGGGAGTGGTGATTACCGTTTAGGAAACCGTAGTGCAGTCAGTCGACCAAAGCCTGTTTACAGTTGCGAAGACGAGGGAAGAGTTGTGGTAAAAGTGTATGTGGACAGATACGGTAAAGCGATTTCGGCTGAGCCGGGCGCTGCCGGAAGTACCACGGCGTCAACATGCCTTTTTGAGCGAGCTCAGGAAGCTGCGATGCGCACCATCTGGACACCCGATCCTAATGCTCTACAAACCCAAGTCGGTACGATTATCTACCGATTTGAGAAAAATTAAATTTATCAAGCCGCTTCATAGATAGCAACAAGTTTTTTGAATCCCCTACTCCACCACCACCCGCTCGGCAAAGGAACCGTCGGGAGTTTCAATCCGGAGGAGGTAGAGTCCGGGGGGCAGGGAGGTGAGATCTAATAGGACGGTTTTTGGGGCGTGCTGGCTGGCGGCTGTGCCGCCTAAGGCCGTTCCACCGGTAAAGCCATCGTCAAAGCCCGCATCCACCCGAACAAGGGAACCGTCGGGCCGATGCCAATGGATGGAGCGAATGCCGCTGGGGTGGCCCACGAGGAGGGTGCCGCGCGCGGGGTTGGGCAGGACGCGGGGGGATTTCCGGCTGGGTTCGCTGAGGCCGATGGGGGCGGGTTGTACCACGCTGCAATTCAGGTAGTTCTCCATGGCGTTTCCGGCGTCAAAGCAGAGGGTGGTGAAGCCGTTGGCGTTTTCCAGGGCGCGGTCTGCGGCGCTGAATCCCAGGCCGTTGAGGTTGTGGAGGTAGAGTTCCGACCGCAGAAAAACTTTGTCCGTGAAGGCTTGGCTGGAGGTAGACCGGCACTCCAGGCCTCCGTTGATGATGTTGTTGGTGTGCGCAAAGCCCTTTTGGTACATTTTGGGCGCGGTGTACTCCGTGGAGTCTGGCGTCCAGAGGTTGTGCATGACTTGGTGGCACGACGGTTTGGGGCATTGGGGCATCATCCAGAACCAGAGCGCGGACTGGAAGGCCAGCACGCCGTTGCGCTGGACGGAATCGGGGTCGTACAGCAAAACGTTTTTGTTGTTGTACAGGAATTTGCTGAGCTGCCCGTAGTTGTAGTTCCATGAAAGCTGGATGGGGCCGCGGCCGTAGTAGCCCTTGGCGGGGTTGGGCGGGTATTCCGCGTGCGCTTGGCTGTAGGCACCGGCGCTGTTGGCCGCGGTGTACCCCACTTCGTGCACAAAATAGAGGCCCCACAAGGCGTAGTCGCCAAAAGACCCGCCGCCCACGGGGAGCTGCCATCCGCCCGTGGTTTCCTTGGAAATATTGGCCAAAAACGCCGCCAATTCCCGACGGTTGTTGGTGTCGTTGCTGCGGGCTGCAAAGTCCGCAAAGTCCACCACCACCAAGCTTTCCGGCGTTGGATTCGCGTGCCAAGACGTGTCCACCTTCGCGTAGTTGTACACCAGACCCGACGCCTTCCGCTCCACCGTGATCAGGGCGCCCCACACCCCCGCTTTCCGACGGATCCGCACCCGATAGTCCTCCATTTGTTCCACCGCCAATTTGAGGTTGGCGTAGGAGTAAAAATCACTCGTGTACCCCTGCGGATGCGCCCCGTAGGTCCCGGCCCGACGCGGAAACAACGCATCCCACTGCGCGCTCGTGAGCAAGGAGTCTAAGGGCGAGGTTTGGGCGTGGAGTTGGGGAGTGAGGAGAAAGGACAACAAGATGATCCTTCCAAAAATCCCGGCGCGAATTACCACCGCCGTTAGGGAACGGTAAATACTACAAACAAGTGGATGCATCCCGCAATTTGCACAAAAAACATTAATTTCGGATGAACTAGCGCATCGAAACGCATGGCACCTTTCCTACTCGTCTTCGTCTTGCCCGTATTTCTGGCCGCCGGATTGATCTGGGGCGGTGTTTGGGCGTGGTCGCCGTTGCTGTACGCCTTTGGCGCCATCCCGCTGATGGAATTGTTCTGGAAGCCGGACCCCCGCAACTTGGAGCCTGAAGAAGAGTTAGAGGCGCTGAACAACGCGTGGTTCAACGCCGCACTGCGCGCCGTCGTGCCCGTCCAAGTCGCCTGCATGGTGGCGTTCCTGTACGTGTTTGGATGGCATCGGCCCGACGCCCTCTCCGATCGCGTGGGCCTTGTATTGGGCATGGGCCTGTGCTGCGGCGTATTGGGCATCAACGTAGCCCACGAACTGGGGCACCGCAACGAGACGTCGGACCAAATCCGTGCTTGGATCTTGCTGGCCACCTCCCTCTACCTGCACTTTTTTGTGGAGCACAACTACGGGCACCACCGCAACGTGGCCACCCCGGAGGACCCCTCCACCGCCCGCCCGGGAGAATCCCTGTACCGATTCCTGCCGCGCACCCTGTTTCAGAGCGCCGTCAGCGCTTACCGCATTGGCCAACAGCGCGCCAAAGGCCGCTGGACGCACAACCTCACTTTGCGCTTTTGGGCCGCCCAAGCCCTGCTGGTGCTGGTGGTGGCGTTGATTGCTGGTCCCGACGCCCTCCTGGCCTTCCTGGGCGCCGCCGCCTTCGGCGCCGTCCTGCTGGAAACCGTCAACTACATTGAGCACTACGGCCTGGAACGGCAAAAAGTCAGCGATCACCGCTACGAAGACCCCAGCGCCCACCATTCCTGGAACTCCAACCACTGGGTGGGCCGCGCCATGCTCTTCAACCTCTCCCGCCATTCGGACCACCACGCGCACCCGCACCGGCCGTACCCCGTTCTGCGCCATTTGCCCGACGCCCCGCAAATGCCCACCGGCTATCCGGGTATGATGCTCCTCGCCCTCGTGCCGCCCGTTTTCAATCGGGTGCTCGCGCGCGCGGTGCGCGGTTAATTCCTCGCGCCCACCGGCTCCATGGGGCTCTTCAGCGTTCTTTGGAGCGGGGAGCGCCGACAACCGTATTTATACGTTTACAACCGACTGTCGGCAGAAAAGGTCCGCACCTTTGCCCCATGCCCCGTTCCCATGCCGATCCCAACTTCCCATCCATCCCGAATTTCGATCCGTTTTTGTACGGCATTTTGCCGTACATTTATACCATGGAAACGCCCGACTCCCTTGCTCCAGACGCCGAACTCAACGGCGAATTGGGCTCCGACCTGCCCCAAACCGACGCCACTCTGCCCGCCGCATCTCCCCGTACCGGCAAAGCCCCAGGCGCCAAAAAAGAAGAACGCTTTGAACTGCGCCTCAGCCCCGCAGACAAGCAACTGCTGGCCCGCGCCCAAGAGATTGCCGGCGACAAAACCCTCTCCGGGTTCGCCAGCCGCATCCTGCGCGAGCAAGCCCGCAAGGTGGTGGCCGAACACACCGTCATCCACTTGAGCGAGGCCGACTTCCTCCACTTCTGCGAAACCCTGGCCAATCCGCCGGAGCCGAATGCGCATTTGCTGGCCATGGGGAAAGTGTACCAAGATTACTTCAAAGACCGTGATCATTGAGTTGCTCCACAGCGGACATAAAAAAGCTGCGTTTTCCTGCGAGCACGAGAGCTTGAGCCGCTACCTGCACCAACAGGCGCGGCAAGACGTCGCACGCAACGTAGCCCAGTGTTTTGTCTTGGCTGCAGAAGAAAACCAAGTGGCCGGTTACTACACGCTGTCCATGGCAAGTATTCCCGCCCACGAGCTACCGGACGAACTGCACAAAAAGCTGCCCAACTACCCGGCCTATCCGGTGGTGCTTTTGGGCCGGCTGGCGCGCGATCACAGCTTTGCCCGTATCGGAATTGGCAACCTACTTTTGATCGACGCCCTCGCGCGCATTGCTCAGGTTGCGCAAACGCAAATCGCAGCTTTCGCAGTGGTTGTAGACCCCATCGACGACCGTGCACAACAGTTTTACGCCAAGTACGGTTTTGCTCCGCTCAAGAATACCCACCGGATGTTCCTGCCCACAACAACGGTTCAAATGTTTGCGGCACAACTGAACCTACAACCGACAGAAATCGTCCCACCAAAATCCGTAATTTGAGTTATCTTTAAAACAAAACCCAACACCATGCCTTTACTCTCCATTTCCCTCGTCGTCGTCCTCATTCTGGTGGTCCTCATGGGCGCCAAGGTGGTGCCGCAGCAAACCGCGTACATCGTGGAACGCCTGGGCAAGTACCACAGCACCATGAGCCCCGGTTTGAACATCATCATTCCGTTTGTGGACCGGATTGCCTACAAACACACCTTGAAAGAGGTGGCTGCGGACATTCCGGAGCAAGTCTGCATCACCAAGGACAACGTCCAAGTGGCAGTGGACGGCGTTGTTTTCTACCAAGTTATGGATCCCAAGTTGGCTTCCTACGGCATCAGCAACTTCATGTTTGCCGTGGCGCAGTTGGCCCAAACCACCATGCGTTCGGAAATCGGTAAAATCGTGTTGGACAAGTGCTTTGAGGAGCGCGGAAACATCAACGTCGCCGTAGTTGCCGCCATCGACGAAGCCGCCGCCGGCTGGGGCGTGAAGGTGCTCCGCTACGAAATCAAGAACATCACGCCGCCGCAAACCGTTTTGATGGCGATGGAAAAGCAGATGCAGGCGGAGCGCGAAAAGCGCGCCACCATTCTGTACTCCGAAGGCGAAAAGCAAAGTGCCGTCAACGTTGCTGAAGGCCAAAAGGAAAAGGTTGTTTTGGAATCGGAGGCCTTGCGCCAGCAAGCCATCAACCAAGCGGAAGGTCAAGCCGCGGCCATCATTTCCGTAGCCGACGCCACCGCCGAAGGCATCAAAAAGATTGCCGACGCCATTCAGTCTCCCGGCGGTATGGAAGCCGTTCAGCTGCGCGTTGCGGAGAACTTGGTGGAGCAATACGGCAAACTGGCCAAGACCACCAACACCATGATTCTGCCCGCCAATTTCGCCGACATGGGCTCCATGATTGCGGCCGCGATGTCCGTGGTGAAATCCAGCGGAAACGGTGCGTCGAATGCCGGGACCTCCATGCCCACAACCCCTGGCAAATCCGCGAAGTAAATGGAACCCTACATCCTTTGGCTGGCTGCCGGCCTCTTGCTGATGGCCTTGGAAATGGCCTCCGGTGCCTTTGTGCTTCTGCCCATTGGGCTGGGTGCGGCGACCACCGGAGTCTTGGTGTGGGCGGGTGTTCCCATCAACCTCAGCGTGCAGTTGGGACTTTTTGGGGTGTTCTCCGTGCTGGCCTTGTGGCTGCTGCGTCCCCTCCTCAAGCGCTGGCTGCAGCACGCTCCCGATTCCTACAACGAGCACGCCGGCCAGACGGTGGTGGTGGAATCCACCATCACACACGCGGCGAGCGGCAGCACTGGAACGGTGAAGTACCGCGGGTCGTCGTGGCAAGCACGTGCAGCAGAACCGGAGCAAGCGTTTGTACCCGGGAGCACTCCGCGCATCGACTCCGTGGAAGGCATTGTCTTGGTGCTGCGCAACTGACCACTAGGCCCATCTGGTTCCCCAGCCCGGCCTTCGGCCGGGCTTTTTTGTGCGCCGCCGACGCGGGGCGTCGCCTAAAATATTTCTGTAAAATACTGATTTTTAATTAATTGGAAAATTACTCAATGGACTGAGTAATTTAACTCAATGGATTGAGTAATTCCCTGGCAAGACTTCCTCCGCCTGGAACCCGCAGACTGGGCGGTGTGAGGTGCGCGGCCAACCTTCCCTACGGGCGAGCCCCGCGCGGTGGGCCGAGATAGGTCAAAAGGGACGCAGAACGGTTATAGCTCAAATGCAAAGCCGCGTTCCATCAGGAGCGAGTAGCGCTGCGGATCAAAGCGGTAGAGTCGTGCCGGACGGTGGCGAACGGCGTGCTGGGTTTTCTCCAGCGGTTGGAGTAGGTTCATGGCCAAAATCTTCTTGCGGAAGTTGGCTTTGTCGAACTGGGTGCCCAAAATGGCCTCGTAAAGGAGCTGGAGCTGGGCCAAGGTAAACTCCTCCGTGAGGAGCTCAAATCCAATGGGTTGGTGCCGTATGCGGTGCTGCAAATGGCTCAGGGCCACCTCCACAATGCGGGCGTGGTCAAAGGCCATGGTGGAAATCTTCTCGATGGGAACCCACTGCGCTTGGCTGGCCCAACCGCCCGGTTTGGGAGCGTATTGGCGGATGTCGATCAGGGAATAATAGGCGACGGTGACCACCCGGCCCATGGGGTGGCGGTCCACCCGACCGAAGGTGTGGAGCTGCTCCAGGTAGATGTCCGGAAGGCCGGTGAGGTCGTGCAGAACGCGCAAAGAGGCGGCGTCGGTGTCTTCGTTGGGGTGCACCAAATCTCCGGGCAAGGCTTGGAAACCTTGGTAGGGATTAGCGCCACGCTCAATCACCAAAATCTGCAAGTCCGATCCGTCGAATCCAAAAACGACGCAGTCCACAGAGATGCCAAAGTGAAAAAAAGAGTCCAACCGCTCGCGCTCGGCGGCCAGCGTCAGGGCTTGTTGGGGGTCGTGGAAGGCGCTCATGGCAAATTAGGGCAACTTAAAGGTAACCGATTCTCCCGAAGCGGCGGCATGCGGAATTACCCAGGCCCGATGCGTTCCGGTCAGAGGAAGCACCTGGCCTTCTGCACTGTAGCGCGCCAAATCCCGCGCGGAAACCCGGATTTCGGCCGTCTGCACGGCACCCGGTTCCAACGCCACCTGCGCAAAACCCACCAGGCGTCGGCCCGGGCTCACCCCTTGGCCGTTGGGCGCCATGGCCGCATACACCTGTGCCGTCTCGACGGTTCGAACGCTCCCAGAATTCTTCAATTCCACCCGAAAAACAACTTCCCGCTCCTTCGAGGTGGCGTCGGACACGACCTCGGCAGAGGGAACGCCGTATTCAACCGCGCTGTAGCCCAAACCGTAACCAAACGGATAGGCCGGTGCGTTGGGAAGATCGGTCCAGTGGGACCAAAAAACTTCCGCTTGAGGACCGGGACGGCCCGTGGTGTACTGCCCCGCGTAGGTGGGAATCTGCCCCACCGACCGCGGAAACGTCATGGGCAACCGCCCCTGCGGCTGCGCCTTTCCGCTCAACACCTGCGCTACGGCATTTCCGGACTGCGACCCCGGCTGCCAAACCCAAAGAAGCGCGCCCAACTGCGCCCGCAAATCGTCCGGCAGCAGCAAGGGACGTCCGGCGAAAACCACCGCCACCGTCTTGGGCTGCACGCGCAGAACGGCGCGCAAAAATTCCTCCTGCAATCCGGGCAAATTGGGCAACGCCCGGCTGCGCCCTTCGCCGGAGAGCAAGCCGTGTTCGCCTACGGCGACCACGGCTACCTCGGCTTGGGCGGCCGCCCGCAGGGCGGCGGCCCAACCGGAGGTATCGGTGGAATTGATGGCCAATTCGGCGTGAAACGCCTCCGTCCCCGTCCAGCCGACCGGTCCCCGACGGGTCACCAAGCGGTCTTGCCAGAGGGGGCGCAGGCCTTCTTCCAGGGAAACGGCCGAATTCGGGGTTGCCTGCGCGCGCCAATTGCCCAACGGACCGTTTTTCTCTTGCGCCATGGGGCCCACCAACGCCACCCGCGTTTGGGTGGAAAGGGGCAACAAGGAACGGTTTTCCAACAAAACGAAGGATTTAATGGCCGCTTCCAGGGCCAGCGCCGTAGCGTTTTCGGGCGCTGGCGAGGCGCCGGCAGGCGCCGAGCGCTTGCTGCTCGTGCTGCGGCCCTTGGCACCCTTGCTGCCGCCCTGGGCAACGTTAACACCCTTGCCGCGGAACTGCTGCAGGTAGTGGGCGTCCATCAAGCCCAACGAAAATTTCACGCGCAAAATGCGTCGAACCGCGTCGTTCACCACGGACTCCGAGACCTTGCCGGAGCGCACCAGATCCACCAGAAACTGGGTGTAGCCCGACGACTCCATGTCCATGGAGCATCCCGCTTTCGCGGCCAACTCGGAGGCATGCCGAAGGTCCACCGCGTGTCCGTGGGCCACCATTTCCACGATGGATCCCCAGTCCGACACCACAAAACCCGGAAACTTCCAGGCGTCGTTCAAAATGCGCGGAACCAGTTCCGGATGGGCGGTGGCGGGCGTTCCGTTGACGGTGGTGAAGGCGTTCATGAAGGTGGCAACGCCGGCGTCTGCCGCCGCCTGGAAGGGCGGCAAAACGGTGTTCCACAAGGTGTAGTCCGAAAAGTCCACCGTGTTGTAGTCCCGACCGCCTTCCACAAATCCGTAGCCCGCAAAGTGCTTGGCGCAGGCAGCAAGGGCCCCCGGGCTCTTCAGGCCGCGCGGCAAGTTTGCCCCCTGGAACCCTTGAACGCGCGCTTCCGCCGCGCGCGCACCCAGCCAGGGATCCTCACCGGCGCCTTCCATGACGCGGCCCCACCGAGGATCGCGCGAGACGTCCACCATCGGGGCAAAGGTCCAATTCAAGCCGTCGGCCGTGGCTTCCAGGGCCGCCGCGCGCGCCGTGCGGCGCATCAAATTCAAATCCCAACTGGCGGCCTCCCCCAACGGAATGGGGAACTGCGTGCGGTAGCCGTGCACGACGTCGGAGCCAAAAAGGAGGGGAATGCCCAGGCGCGTTTCCGCAACGGCGACGGTTTGTAGGGCCCGCACTTGGCTGGGGCCTTGGACGTTGAGGACGGAACCCAAGCCTCCGGCGCGCAGGAGGCGCACCTTGGCGGCGGCGTCCGTGGCGGTGGGCTGCGGGCCGGTGGCGTCCCAAAAACCGTTGTACTGATTCATTTGGCCCACTTTCTCTTCGAGGGTCATCATCGCCAAAACCGAATCAATGCGCGCGTCGACCGGTTTAATCTGGGAAAATGCGGGATAGGAAACAGCTAAGGTGCTGAAAAACAGCACTCCACCAAAAAATACGCGACAATCTTGAATTTTGGAGCGTGTCATGGAGTCGTCGGGCAAAAAAAATTAAAGCGGCTGGTAAGTGAAGGAGCGGATGACTACCTCGTAGGTTTGGCCGCCGGTGGGGCCCTGGTTTTGGTCCTGCATCAGCCAGAGGTTCATGCGCGCGTTGGTGGTGGCACCCGGTGCGGGAATGATGATGGGAGCGCTGGTGATGCCGCCTTCCTGCTTCACGCGGGCCGGATTGTTCAAATCAAATTTCCAGGTGGCAATGACGTTGTTGGCCGACTTTGGCCCCAGGTAGCTGGTCCACGTGATTTCCTCCGGTGCCCAGCGGAATTCGTGGGTGGTGGGTTGCGTACGCGCTGCCTCCGGCAGCGCGTGGCCGCGCGTGCGTTCGGGATTGAAATTGCCAAACCACACGGGCTGCACGCTGGTGTGCAAGGTGTTGTTTTGGTTGGGGTTGCCCCATCTGCTGAACTCAATATCCACCTCGGAATTGGCCTGTGACTGCAACGTATTGTTGTCCCAGGTGAACAAGCCCAAAACGGTATTGGTGGGGATGTCCACTTGGTTCGGTTCGACTTCCCAGGTGTAGGTGCCGTAGCCCAAATTTTCGTTGGAAATGACCTCGCTGCAGTACCAGCGGCCGTCGAGCTGACGGATGTTGAGGTGCAGATAGCCCAAGGAATCCGTGTACGCGCTGTACAAATCCTTGCTGAAGTAGTTGGGGCCTGGGCCAAACAGCTCCTGCCCGCCCTTCACCGTCCAGGTTCGGCCGGAAAAAACCAATTGGTCTCCACTTCGGCCCAACGGAGGAGCCAGGGTTTCCAGGGCACAACTGGGGAGCAGCAGCGCGGAGAGGGCGGCGCATCCCGCGAGAAAGAATCGACGAACGGTCATGATTTAGGGGGCTTCAGGTGCGTCAAAGGGGTCGGTGAGGCGTACGATGCGGATGCTGTGGATTTCTACGACGCCGTCGGCCTCAAACTGCAGCAAAAACTGCTTGATGTTCGACGGATCCGTCTTCATTTCGCGCCAGTTAAAGGCGGTCAATGGCAACCGAATGGCCCGGTAGTCTGGACCGACGGGTCCGTTGAGGATGCGGTCTGCGCTCATGCCCATCCAGGCCTGGCGGCCGCTGTAATCCTCCAGTCCAAAGGCCCACGGAAAGGATTTGACCGGCTGTCCTTGGGGCAGGCGCACGACCAATTCAATGGCGGCCACGTCTACAATGGGGCCTAAATTCTTGCCGCTCCACTGATCCCAGCCCACACCCAGGCCCACCCAAGGGCAACCGCCTCCGGGCTTGTTCCAGTTGATGAGGTAGGTGTTTTGCGCGGTCAATTTAGCCTTCAAACACGCGGCGGTTCCGGCCGTCCAAAAAGCATCGCCGGCGGGACCTTCCAATACCGTCAATGAGGCAAAGCCGTTGATGTTGTCGTACTGGTTGTCCGGATTTACGGCGTCGTATAATCCGCGCAAACCCTGCACTGGCGCGGGATCCAGCACCACGGTACGCAAGGCAGTCTCCTCGCCGCGGTTGCGCGTGCGGCCCGTATCTGCCAAAAACCCTGTTTTTATATTGACTATTGGGTCGGATAAGTTGACCGTAGTGCGCGAGGAAGCAAACCCGTCAGCCGATATCTCACACCCATCGGTCAACTTATCAAGCCGAATGGACAATATTTCGGCCGGTTTTTCAGCCGCTACATCCCATTTACCGACGGTCCCCAAACTGCGGGCAGAGGTGCTGTAGGTGCCGCAAATTAAGGCCAGTAGGCCGCAAAACACAGGCGCGCGCATCACAATTTGGCGGGGGAGTTCAACGAAAACAAAAGCGCGTCTGCGTCGCACTCGGCGTAACCGCTAGAGGGATTCGCCAAAAACAACACCGACACCTGATGCAATTTGTGCGGCTCGTGAATGCCATTACCAACCGACGATGCCGGCGCTCCGTTGATCAGGGTGACCAAATCGCTGTACTTCAAAGACTCCAATTTCCAATTGGCACCGGGCCGGATTTCCACCGCCCACAGGTCTTCGTTGCTGGACTGGTAGACGCCATCGCCGTTGTCGTCCTCCCGGAACTGCAGGAGTACGATGCCGTTGCTGAGGCCGGCTTTCTGCTTGAAAATGCCATTGAAATAGACCTTGGTGGCGTCCGAGGGGAGGCCAAAGCCGTCCGTTGCGTTGAAGTCGTCGGCAAAAAGATCCAGCATGCCAATCAGCCAATCCCAGGCGACTGCGCCGCCCATGCGGTAGTAGGAGCTGCCTTGGGCGCGGGGCGCTTCGTTCACCGTGGTGAATTTCATGTTGGCGCCGGTTTGCAAAAAGGGGGTCCAGTGCGATTGGATGGCCGGCGCGTCAAACGCGTCCAGCACGACGCCTTCCAGCGCGCGCGTTCCGGTCACTTGGACGGTAGTTTTCAGCGTGTCCGTCTGTCCAGGCCACCACAGCTTGACGTTGCACGGCTCCGCCGCAAACGTGGGAAACTGGGTGGTTTGACCCTCCCACGTGGCGTTTGCGGCATTCAACTCCTTGGACTTGCCCTCCAGGCGCCAGCGGGAACCGCTGGCGGTGCCGCGCACTTCCAAGGCCCAATCCGCCGTGATGGACGTTTTAGCGGTGAAGTGCACCGTTTGGCCGGCCCCAAAGTCCACCGTTGCGGCGGACACTTGCAGTCCTTCGCGCACGGCAAAATTGCCGTACAAATCTTCCAAGTTGGGGCCGTCGGGGGTCAGATTGCGTTCGCAAGAAGCGAAAACAAGGCCTGCGGCCGCCAGAAGGGCTCCGGCGAGTCCGCGGTTGAGGCGACGGGCGGCGGTTTGTGTCTTTTTCATGATCAATGCGTTCAGAAGGCTGAATTTCAGTTAAAACGACTGGATGTAGGCCACAAAGGCGGACGAAAGGCTTGGACCGGCCACTGCCTCGGAAGACGTGCGGTTGGCCATCCACCCGGCCACCAGCTGGGTCTTGTCGAACGGTTGGTAGGTCAGGGAGGCGACGGGGAGCCACTCGCGGTAGTTTACCTCGCCCCCGACGAAGTCCACCACCTGGTTTTGGGCGTCGCGTACGGATTGGAAGGCGTAGCCGGTGCTTTGCACGGTCCACAGCCCGGCGTCCAGGCGCAAATCATTGCGCAAGCGGTAGCCCACGTTGGCCTTGAGCCAGGGCTGACTCAGTGCGTAGTTGGGGACGTTCTCGCCGGCGTCGGTACGCCAGGTGCGCTGCCAGCGGAGCAGGGCGCGCACGCTCCAGTTTTTGTTGGACCAACCGCCCAGGGCGTCCAGGCGCGCGAACTGCGTGAGCGCGGCGGTGCCTTGGCCGCGAATCTCGCTGGCCCAGTCCGCTTTCAACACGAGGTTCCAGGGTCCCATGGGTTTGCCGGCCAGCGAGTGGGGGGTGGGATTCCACTCCGCGGAAAGGCCGCGTCGGTTGGGGGTGGCTACGCCAAAGGGATCCATGGTGAGGTATACCGACGGTTCCGCGCCCAAGGTGGGGTTCCATGCGGTGCGGTACAGACTGGTTTCCCGATGCAGGTCCAGCAAATTGGCGGTGCGCAGCAGGCGGTCGTTGCCGGTGCGGGAAAACGACCCCGGTACGCTGGTGAGGTTGTAGGCCGTGGTTTGGGCCGACGGACTGAAGAAGTCGGGCCCGATGTCTCGGTAGCCGACGGTCCACCGGCGACGTGCGCCGGACAGCGTCACGTGGTAGAAATAATCGCCCTTGGCGGGAGCGTTGGCTAGGGCCCACTCGGTGCGGGAAATTCCGCCTTCACCTTTCAATTTTAGGCCCCGGTTGTTGAGCGCCCAGCCGGCGTCCAAGGTGGCCACGGCGTTGCGGTAAAAGTGCGTGGCGGCGCTGGTTCCCGGCACGTCCTGCACCAAAACGGCGTTGGCCCCCACAAAAAAGGTCTTCCAGGTCAAAGCGGTGCGGCCGCCGGTGGCCCACTGTTCGGTTTGCGCTCCGCCCAAAGCAGGGCGCAGTCGGAACGCAAAAAGGTTGGTCTTGTGCGACTCGGGGCCTTTTTTGTAGCGAAGCCCCCACTCCACCGACGCTCCTTGGGTGCGCCAGGTGCCGTCGGGGTTCATCCAGACGTCGTTGCCGGGCAGGGCGCGCTGGAAAAGTTCCAAAGACGGAAGCACGTCTCCCGCTTGCAGCAGGGGCGCCGTGCGCTGCATCGTAAAGGGCGTAAGCTTGTAGTCTAGGTCACCTACGGCGTACCGAAACCGGTTGTTGATGAGGCCTTTGACGGTGAGTTGGCGGACGTCAAACGAAACGCCAGATCCCCAAAAACCGCCGTAGTCGTTGCGCACGCGGATCATGGCCTGCACTTCGGTTTGGTCGTTGGGACGGACGTTCATGCCCAGGTCTGCCAGCACGTGGCCGCTGTTTTCGCGGGGCAAGGTGGTGGTGTCTCCGCCCAGACGAAAGCCGTCTGCGGTGTAGGCCGCACGGGTGTGGCCGTTGAGGGAGAACTTGGGGCGCCAAGGCGCCGACGCGGTTTGGGCGGCTGCAGGCATCCACACGGCGGGCAGCAGTCCGGCAGCAGCCAGGGCCAATCCGATTTTTATAGGGCTCATCATCAAAAGAATAACTTCAATTCAACAGTGGTTTCGGTGCCCCGGAAGGCGTCCAATTCAAAACTCCGGTCCGCAAATCCAAAGGCTTTGTGGCGGAAAAAGATTTGTGCGTTGTCTGCGGCCCAGCAATCAAAACCCAGACCCAGGGACCATCCGCGTTGGTCAATGGGGCGTCCGGTGGCGTTGTAGTTGGTTTTGAGGCTGCCCAAAGTGGCGTCGGCGCTGGCGCAACCTACCCACGTCCAACGGTCTCCGGTTTTCCAGTAGATTTCGTTTTCAGACGAATACTGGCGCAACACGGCGTCGGGCCGAACGTACAAAAGCGACGGCTGAAGTTGAACCGAATGAGCGCGAACCAGGTGGTTGAAGGCGATTTGGTGGTTCCCCACGGGAACGGTGTACAGGGCTTGGGCTTCCCACTGGGAAAAATGCAAGGGCTTGTCTACCGGAACCTTGAAATCCAACAACTCGTAGGTGCTGCGGTACAAAACGTTGGTGCGTCCGTAAGGTCCCACGGCTTGCGGGAATCCCCAGCGGTAGAAGCGCGAGCGGGTGAGGGCGTTCACCGGATGCCCAAAGGCGAAGGTGCTGCCGCCCGCTTCCCATTGCCGGGTGGCCGAATAGCCACCGGTGAGGTACACGTGCTTGGCTTTGTACACGGCGTTGAGGTCTGCGCCAAAGCGGTTGTTGGCCAGTTGAGCAAAGCCGAGCAAAGAAGGACCCACCGGGTTCAACACCGCCTGGCTGCCGGCTTGACCCGCGGGAATTTGGTTGACGGCCGCTTCCTGCACGGATCCGTTGACCACGGCGCTGGCGTTGTTCACGGCTCCGGGGTGCACGGCGTGGGCGTGGAGCAACAATTGCCAACGGGTGCCCAAACGTTTGGCGGCGCGCAGCTGAGCCACCAGGCCGCCGCTGGGGCCGTTGTCTTCCGAGTAGTAGTAGCCGTAGCCGCCTTCTGCGGAGGTGGTCCAGCTGCCGCTGGTGTAGGAAAGCTTGCCGGTTGCTGCGCCGGAACCAAAGGGCTGGGTCAGCATGGAATCTTGGTAGCTCCGCTGCTGCATGGATTGCGCGGTGAACAGGACCTTGCCCAGCGGCAGTTGGTACTGCCCGCCCCAGGCTCCGTTCGGACGTCGATCAAAGCCGCCGTTTTGTTCGTTTTTGCCCACCAAAACCTTGACCTTTTGACCGTGCGGGAGCCCGGTCCAATCCACTACACCGCCCACGAAGGCCCGTTTTCCCCAGCGCATTTCTTGGTTGACGCTTCCCGCCTCAATGTACCGCTGGTATCGAGCAAAGGGCGTCGTTCCAATGGGGTCCCACGGATTGCGGTCGAAGAGCATGTAGCGGTTGTAGCCCGTGTAGGCGCCCATCGTGAGGTCCGTCATTTCCTCCCAGTGGATGCCGCCCAGCTTCACGCTCAAGGGTCCCAAAGCGGTAGGCAGGGTGGCGTACACGTTCATCCCCAAGTTGAGCAGCAGGTGTCCGCCTACCGCTCCCTGAACGCCGTAGGCCGGACGTCCGGGGTTGTCTAAGAACTGAAAGGCAAAGAGGTCCATGCCGAAGGTGGCTCCCGGGCGGGTTTTCCCAGTGATGTTCACCATCAAGGTGGGGAGCTGGCTGTCGTCGCCCACAAAGAATTCCCGCGGAAGCATTTGCCCGGTTGGCAGGTAGGCGTAGTTCCCCGGCAGGTGACGGTAGGTCATGAACTGGCGGAAAAACCCATTGGCATTGAGGGTTCGCAGCCGCGCCGGTTCCATTTTTGGAAAATTCCCAACGGGATCTGGCTCCAGAAAAAGGATGCGTTTTTTTTCATCGTCCAGGACGTTGCGGGTGGCATGAAGGACGGCCGTGTCCGCATTCCGAACGGTCTCCCGAACCACTGAGGAAGCGGGTGCAGGCGCCTGCTGGCCCCAGAGTGCGGCCGGTGCGGCCAGGACAACGGCAAGTCCCGCGGCTCGCGTGGCTAAATGTTTAAAATACTGGAACATCAGTCTATGCGGTTGATGGTTTCCCAATCCACCCACGTCCGCGGGCGGGCGCCGGGTGGGCGCGGGTTGATCCAAAGAGGGGCGTTGGCGTAGGCCACGTAGCCGTTGGGACCTTGGGCCACAACTACGATGCGGTACGCGCCGGGAACAGCGGGTGCCTTGAAGTTCACCACGGACTGGTCTGTGGTGAGGCGCACGCGTTTGCGCAACAAGGTAGCGGGCTTGGATTCCACGTCGCCACCGGCCTTGATGTCCGTGCTTTCCGGGACCAATTCCAGCCAAAATTTGGCGTTTTCCGGCCACGTTCCGCGCACCCGGACGCCGCGAGGGGCCCCGGCCTCAGCTCGGTAAAACAAGGAATCCAGGCTTTCAATGGAAACTTGGGGGCGCTCTTGACGTGCCTCAAAAGTGCGGCCGGTCGTTCCATCCGCTCCTTGAGGGCGCTGGTCCAAGGGCGACGGCGCCGCAGCATCCGCAAAGGCTTGGGCGCGCGCGTTGGCCAAGCGCCAACCATTGCCCACGGCCACCAAGGCTTCGGTGGGCTCCCCGCGTTCGGAAAACAACCCGTACCAAGACGAGGTGGTCTCTTGCTTCTGGCCCCACAAAAACACATACGAACCCATACACGCGGGCTCGCTTAAAATCTTTTCCGCAAACCGACGCCCGTAGGATTCCGCTTTTTGGGCGCTGGACTGCTCCAAAGGCGCCCCCCACGGGGCCTTCGCCACTTCCCAGTGCCCGTTGGGGCCCCACTCCGTCACCATGTAGGCCTTGTCCCAACCGTACTTCTTCAGCATGCCGGGAAGACGGTCGATGTCTGCATAGGTGTTCACGGAGTAGAAGTCAATATTGGGGCAACGCGTTTTGATCAAATACACCTCGTTGCTGTCCAGTCCGGCCGTCACCGTGGTGGTGGGGTGGTTGGGGTCCAATTCGTGAATCATTTTGGCGATGTCCTCCACGGCGTACCAAACGTCGGTATTGGTGTAAAACAAATCCACCTCGTTCCCGACGCCCCAACACAGGAGCGCGGGGTGGTCTTTCAACCGCAAAACGGCCTGCCGGAAGTTCTCTTTCTGCGAAGCCACGCGGTCTGCGTTGCTGTAGTCAAATCCGTGGCGCTCGTGCTGCAGCCACAAGCCCATCATGACCGTGAGCCCGTGCTTTTGTGCTTCGTCCAAAATCCGCTCGGCGTCTTCTAAGCCCCAAGTGCGCAAGGAATTGCCGCCCAAGGCCACAATTTGGTCCATGTGAACCGATCCGCCGGCACCGTTCACGTAGTAGGGCTGCCCGCCGCGCACCAACTGCCAACCGCCGGAGGGTGTCTTCTGCACACTTGTAGGGACGGGCTGAGCCTGCAACAACGGTCCGTTCGCCGCACACACCGCGAACAAAACAACCCGAAACGCGTTACTTTTCAACGGCATAAATCGGTGGACAAATCGGCTGAATGTGCCGTAAATAGGACTTTTTTGCATACCGTCGTCAAAATTCTTGGGGCAAGTTATGGTAACTTTAACAATTTCTTATTAGTTTCGTCCTGAGTTTTTGTAAAATTTACCATTATTCAAAAACACATCAACCAAACGCTCTTTTCCAAAACCTCTATCAACCCATCTCTAAAATAACCCAAAAAACCATGAAACAACTCTTTACCACTGCTCTGGCGGTTGTTGCGGTCGCTTTGTCCGCTCAAACCACCAACGTCACCTTCCAGGTGGACATGAACGACTACACCGGTTCCTTCACCACGCCGGAAGTCAACGGTACCTTCAACTCTTGGTGCGGCGCCTGCAACGCCATGTCCGATCCGGACGGAGACGACATTTGGACCGTCACTTTGCCTTTGGCTACCGGTTCCTCCATTGAGTACAAATTCTCTCACGACGCTTGGGCCGGTCAGGAACAAAACGACCCCACCGCTCCTTGCACCAACGGCAACGCCACCTACACCAACCGTGTTTTGGTCGTTCCTGCAACGGCCATCACCTTGCCCGCCGTTTGCTGGGGTTCTTGCAACCCATGCTCCGGAACGGCTACCACAGCCAACATCACGTTCCGCGTGGACATGAGCGAGTTCACCGGCACCTTCACCACTCCTGAAGTGAACGGTACGTTCAACGGATGGTGCGGCAATTGCACGCCCATGACGGATGCCGACGGCGATGAGGTTTGGGAGAAAACCGTGAACTTGGCTGTAGGCGACACCATTGAGTACAAATTCAGCGCAGACAACTGGGGCGTTCAAGAACAAAACGACCCCAACGCTCCTTGCACCAACGGCAACGCAACCTACACCAACCGCGTGTGGATCGTAACCGGTGACACCACCCTTCCCGCCGTATGCTGGGCCTCTTGCAACGTTTGCGGATTGGGTACGGAAGAAAATACTGCTGCTCTGTTCACCTTGACTCCCAACCCCAGCGCGGACGTTGCCGTATTGAACGCTACCGAAGCCGGTACTGTTGAAGTGGTTAACGTTGCCGGTGCCGTTGTGGCCCGTCAAGCAGTAGCTGCTGGTGAAAACCGCATCGAAACGTCTGTATTGGCCAACGGTATCTACACCGTGCGCTGGACCAACGGTCGCGAGAGCTCTGCTGCACGTCTGGCGGTTCGCCACTAATTCGATTGCACTAGGGAAGTCCCGCGGGTGCGGACGGACCCCGGGGACCCCCCCCCAAAAATAATTTTTTGGGTTGTTTTTGGGAAATCACCATGCGCCCCTCCCCGCTGCCAAGGGGTTTTCTTTTTCGCTTAGGGGGAAGGCTAGCGGTAGGCAACAGCAAGCGGTAGGCAAATCCAAAAGGTAGCTCAAGCCAAAGGGCAAAACCTCACGCGCAGCTTGAGCACACGTCAGAAATTGCCACGCGCTTGCAAAGCGCCCGTCGGAGAACCGTCGAGCACTAGGTAAAATCTTCGGAAAAACCGGCTCGCTTACTTGCCCTCCAGACGCACCAACTCGTCCATCACGCCCTCGGCCTCGGCCCGTTTTAAATCCGACGCCGCACGATCGCGGGTGGACAAATCAAAGCTCTCCTTCATCAACGCGTCGTAACGCGCACGCAAAACATCCGATTGCGATTTTTTCTTGAATGGCCACATGTCCTTTTAACCCACCGACGCGCTAAAAGTTTGACCGAAAAACGTACATTTCCACCCATGAACAAAACAGCAACCTCCTTGGCCACCCTGGTCTCCGTCTTCTTCTTCTGGGGCTTTGTGGCGGCCAGCAACGGCATTTTGATCCCGGTCTTCAAGGCCAAACTGAACCTGGAACAGTGGCAAAGCCAGATGATTGCCTTCGCCTTTTACGTGGCGTACACCGTCGGATCGTTGGGGTACTTGGGCCTTTCCAAACTGGCCGGCACGGACCTCATTGGCCGATGGGGCTACGCGCGCGCCCTTTCGTACGGTCTGATCATCAGTGCCTTGGGCACCCTGCTCTTCATTCCAGCCGCGGAATCGGCCTCCTTCCCCCTGCTGCTCAGCGGCTTGATTGTGGTGGGCCTGGGCTTCAGCCTGCAGCAAACCGTGGCCAACCCACTGGCCATTGCCTTGGGTACGCCGGAAACCGGCTCCATGCGCTTGAGCTTGGCCGGCGGCGTGAACAACGTGGGCACCACCGTGGGGCCGCTGTTGGTGAGCTACGCCATTTTTGGCAACGCGGCCTCCAGCGCCGGAACGGCGCTGGACATCACGGCCGTCAAGATTCCCTATTTGGCACTGGGTGCTCTGTTTGTATTGTTTGCCCTGGTTTTTTGGAACATGGACTTGGGACGGCCCACCGCAGAAAGCGCCGCGGAATCGGCGTCGGAAGAGGGCCGCAAGAGCGCATTTTCCTACCCGCAAGTGTGGATGGGCATGATCGCCATTTTCCTCTACGTGGGCGTTGAAGTGGCGACGGCAGACAACCTTCCGGAGTACCTCAAACAGTACCACGGCGTATCGCTGGACGGCATTGCCCCGTACATTTCGCTCTACTGGGCCAGCTTGATGATCGGCCGGTGGACCTCATCTTCGGGAGCCTTGGGCTTGGACGGACTGAAACGCCAGTTGGCCCGATGGGCGCTGCCCGCGCTGGCCTTTGGCTTGTTCTTCCTGGTCAACCACTTGGGTGGGCACGACCCCGCTCGCTTCGTTCCGTACTTGGGCGCCGTGGCCCTGCTGGTCCTCGTGGACTGGGCCACCAACGGCAACCCCGCCAAACAGTTGCTGTTCTACAGCGCCTTGGGCGCAGGCGCCCTGACGGTAGGCATGGTGGCCAACGGTTCCTTGGCCGTGTACGCCTTTTTGTCTGTTGGGTTGTTCTGTTCCACCCTGTGGCCGTGCATCTTTACGTTGGCCATCGCCGGCATGGGCAGCAAGACCTCTCAAGCCTCCAACGCGTTGATCATGATGATTATGGGCGGCGGTGTGGTGAGCTTGGCGCAAGGTGCTCTGGCGCACGAAGACTACCTCGGCATCCGGTATTCGTTCCTCTTGGGCGTCCTGTGCTTCGGCTATCTGGCGTTTTACGCGTGGAAGGTGGGCAACGAGTTGCGTCGTCGGGGCGTATCGCTCGACGGTTCCTCTGCCGGAGGGCACTGAGGCGTTGGTTTGAGGCGCGCCTGCGGCGCGCCGAATTTTACACTCTTGGGCCGAAGGCCGCGGCTGCGCCGCGGCCTTCGGCATTTTAATCCGGAGCGCGTGGGCGTGCGACCCGCGCGCGGCGGCAACGCGGCGCGCCCTATTTTGTACCTTTCCGCATGCGCATTTTTCTTCTTCCCCTCCTGCTGCTGGCGGCCGCTTGCGGCCGCCCCGCCCAACCCCTGACCTCCCCAAATGGAGAAATCCAAGTGGCGGTCAACACCAACGACTCCCTCACCTACACCGTTTTGTACCGGGGAGATACCCTCCTCAACCCCTCCGCCGTCAAGCTGCACCTGCTGCTGCACCGCGCCGGAAAGCCGGACCAAGAACTGCATTTGGGCACCGGGAAACTGCGCGGCTCGCGGGACAGCGCGGTGGACGAAACCTACTCCCTCCCTTGGGGCGAAGTGCGCCAAATTCACCACCAAGGGAAGCGTCGGCGCTTGGAATTTGAGACCGACGGCCTCCCGTGGTACGTGGATCTGCACGCCACCAACGAAGGCTGGGCCCTGCGCACCGGCTGGCCCGCCTGGGACGGAGTGGACAGCGTCACCGTACTCTCCGAACGCACGGACTACCGCCTGGTGGGCAACCCCACGGCCTTCTGGATCCCGGGCGACTGGGACATCACCGAACACCTGGTGAACGAATGCCGCCTCAACGAGATCGACGCCACCACCAAACGCCAGGCCGCGTCGCTCAGCAACACCTACATCCCCTACAACGCCGTCAACACGCCCGTCACCTTCCGTTTTGAATCCGACGACCCCGTCCGCTCCGGCGTCCACGTGGCCTTCCACGAAGCCGCGCTAATTAACTATCCGGCGCAAACCCTTCGTCTGCGGTCCGACGTCGCCCAAAATCCGCGCGCGGAAGGATTTGTAACGGAGTTGGTGGGCCGCGCGCGCGACTCCGCAAAGGCCACCCTGCAGGGGGCCTTCCACACGCCATGGCGGATGGCCCTGGTTGCGCCAGAAGCCGCCCCCCTCCTGGAAGCGCACCTCCTCCTGGACCTCAACGCCCCCAACGTTCTGGGCGACGTCCCCTACGCCAAACCCATGAAGTACATGGGCATTTGGTGGGAAATGCACCTCGGCAAAAACTCGTGGGATCGGGCGTCGGGCAAACACGGCGCCACCACCCAAAACGCCAAAAAACTCATTGACTTCGCCGCGCAGCACGGCTTCCAAGGCGTGCTCGTAGAGGGCTGGAACACCGGATGGGAGCATTGGATTGGGTTCGACGACCGCGAGGGCGTTTTTGATTTCGTCACCCCCTACCCAGACTACAACCTCCAGGAGGTGCAACGCTACGCCCAAAGTAAGGGCCTTACCCTCATCATGCACCACGAAACCTCTTCCGCCCCCAGAACCTACGAAAAGCAGCTGGACACCGCCTACAAACTCATGCAGTCCCTTCAAATTCCCGCCGTCAAAACCGGCTACGTGGGCCCCCTCCTGCCCAAGGGCGAGTGGCACTACGGGCAGTGGATGGTGAACCACTACCAAAAGACGGTGGAAACAGCCGCAAAATACTCCATAGCACTGGACATCCACGAACCCGTCACGGGCACGGGACTGCGCCGCACGTGGCCCAACCTCATGTCCCGCGAGGGCGCACGGGGCCAAGAATTCAATGCCTGGAGCAGCGACGGCGGCAACCCCCCGTCCCACATCCCCAACCTGGCCTTCACCCGCATGTTGAGCGGCCCGATGGACTTCACGCCCGGCATTTTCAATCTAACGCTGGAACCCTACAAGCAAAACCACCCCCTCCAAACCACCTTGGCGCAGCAACTGGCGCTATACACGATTATGTACTCACCGCTGCAGATGGCGGCGGATTTGCCGGAGCATTACGCCCCGAACGGGCAAATCCACCCCGCTTTTGCGTTCATCAAGGAGGTCGGAGTGGATTGGGAAACGACGCGCGTGCTCCCTTCACGCGTGGGGGACTACGTGGCGGTGGCCAGACAGGAACGCGTTGATTTACAGGCCAATGGCACCACCCAAAAGCCCAAAAACAGCCCAAAAAGCACCCAAAACGCCCAAAAATCGGTCGATATATCGACCGTCGGGCCGCATATGTCAACCCCAACAGCCAACAAATCCAACACCACAGCCAACAAATCCAACACAACAGACAACAAAACCACCCAAACAGCCGACCAAAACGCCACCGCTCGCTGGTTTGTGGGCATTGCGAACGACGAAACCCCCCGCACCTATGCGCTGGACTTCTCCTTTCTGCCCCAGGACGGGCCAAAACGGTACACGTTGACGCTCTACGAGGACCCGAGTGTGCCCGCCGCCATTAAGGTGACGCTGGCCCACAACCCGCCCATCCACATCACCACCCAAGTGGTCACGCGCGGCACCGTCCTCAACCTTCCCCTGCAAAAAGGCGGCGGCTGCGCCGCCGTCCTGACGCCGTTGCCGAATTGAAAAAAACTTCTATCTTTACTTTTATTAACTAAGTCATTAACAAACGTTTAAGATTAATAATTAGGCACAACCCATTCCCCCAGCGCCCCGCTTCGCGGGGCGCTGGGCGTTTTGGGACGGCCCAAACGCTTAAAGCACATGCCTGAAAAAATCTGCGACACCTGCGACCAAAACCAACGCCTCACCAACTACGTCTCCACGTTGAGCGCATCGGACCTCTACCACCGGCTTCGGCTCGAAGTGATTGATCAACGGTGCCGACTGCATTGGTCCCAAAACGAATTGGCTCAAATGGCCAACATAAGCCGCTCAACCCTGGGGAGTTTTGAGCGCGGAGCAACCATTTCGCTGCGCAATTTTCTCAAAATCACGCAAACCCTACGCATGCACTCCGCTTGGGGGAGCTTCATTTACAACGCCCAATTCAATCCCGGCAAACGCGACTCGTCGGTGCCCATCAAAATTATTCAAACACGCCCCACACGTTCCCGGCCCAAAACGACGGGTTTGGATGATTGAGGTTGGGTGGTCGGAAGGTTGTCCGACGTGCGTCCTTTGTGGTCTGTTGTGTGCGACTTATGCACTATTGTGTCGGACTTATTGGCTGTTATGGCCAACTTATAAAGCCAAATGGATGACTTAACGACCGATTTTACGCCTTTTTTGGGCATTTCGGGTGGTTTTTGGCCCCACCCAGGGCCGTACTGCGCTCATTTTGAGCTCGTTCGCAATGGGGCACAAAAAAACCCGAGTTGCCTCGGGTTTCCGTCGATCCAAAAGGGGAAAAATCACATTTTGCTGACGTTCACGGCGTTCAAGCCGCGCTTGCCGTCCTTCACCTCGAATTCTACCTCGTCGCCGTCAGCGATGGGTTGGTTAAGACCGGTGGCGTGTACGAAAAACTCTTCGTTGCTGCCTTCTTCTTTGATGAAGCCGAAACCTTTAGTGGCATCGAAAAACTTCACCGTTCCACGTTTTGACATGGGAAATGGGAATAAAATAATGACGCACCTAAAACACTTTGATCGCGGTGCAGCGCCTGAGCGATGCTGTAAAGGTAATGTTTTTATTAAATACGTCCGACAAAATGCCTTTTTGTGGGCTCAGTCCCGCAACTCCAACTGTCCGGAAGCCAGGATGTAAACCACCAAAGCGTCGGGTGTGGGCAGGGCCTTCACCACTTCCAGCTTCTTCATGGAGCCGCGGATTTGCATGCCGGCGCCCAGGGGATAGCCCTTGAGCATGCCGTCCGCCACACGCTTGTATTCGTCCAGGTAGTCCGCAAAGGAGAAGGTTTGGGCCGCCAACTCCTTCTCAATCTTGCCGTTGAGCATCCAAGCGGCCGCGCCCACAAGCGCGTTCTTGCTCTTGAGCTCAAACTGGACGTCGGCGAAGCCGACTTCCCTTTTCTCCAGGTTGACTACCGGCGCGGCCGTCAGATACACGCGTCCCTTGAGGGGTTTCTTTTCCAGGGGTTTGCCGTCCTTGCCCAGCTTGAGGGCGCGAAAGTCCAACCCCACGCGGAGGCGGTCGCCCTGAGGCACAAAAGACCAGGCGTCGATCAAAAGCCGACGGCCCACGTCTGGGAAATCAAAGGGTTCTTCGGCAAAGGCCTTCTGCATTTCGGTTTCCAGGAGGGTGTAGGGGACCGACGCGGCCAAGGTGGTGCTGAATCCTTTTTCGGCGGACAGCTTGGCGGACGCCCGCGGCAACGGCGTTGCCGCGGGCGCCTTCGGCGCTTCGGTGGCTCCCGTGATGACTTGAACCTTGGCTTGCAGCGTGGCTCCCGAGTTCACGGATCGACCGTCGGCCCGCAACGGCTCAATGCCCAGCGCCATGGGGGTGAGGATCAGGTAAGCTCCGTAGGATTTGTCCAGTTCGATGGGCGCGAATGCGGTTCTCCAGGCCTTTTCCATCTCCTTCCGGATGTTCAACTGCTGCGCAATGGCGGCGTCGATCTCCTTCCCGATGCGGTCTCCTTGTTTGCGCAAGACGGCGTCCAGCAGGGATTGAATGGGGATTTTGACGGGCCCCAGCACCAAGGCGGGGGTTTCTGCCCACTTCACGCGTGCGGTGGTTTGGGTCTCCATTTTCCAGTCCGGCGTGAGCTTGACGCGGGTCACCAGCGTGACGATGGGCTTGAGGTTGAGGTCTTTCTCCACGGCCAGGGCTTCTACGCCGCCGGGGGCGTAGCGACCTTTGACGTAGACGCTGAGGGGCGCGGTGACGGAGAGGCTGTCGCCAAATCCGGCGAGTTTGAAGGCGCCGGCCTTGGTGACGCGCACCTGCACGTTGTCGTTCTCGAAGGAGGGGTCGTCGTACAAAACACCGGTGAAGGCACCGTTGAGTTCCTTTTCCAAGGAGGCAAAGGAGATTTGCACCGGCAGGGAGACGGTGGAAATGGGGATTTCAGGCGCGGGGCTCACAAAAGCGGCTTGCGCAGCCTCCGGCTGCAGGTTCTTGGGGCCGCCGCAGGCGGCCGCCCCAAGCAAAAGGGCTCCCATGCCCACCAGCGCCGCTCCGCGGCGCTGGATTTCCAACAGTATATTCATTTTTATCGCTCAATCGATTACTTACTTAACCCGCACAGACACCTCGTCCACAAAGAAAAACGTTTGGCCTCCGGCGCCCGGATGCCACTCCGGCAACGGACCGGCGTTGGTGAATTTCAGGTACAAAAATCGGACCTTTTTGGGTTTTGGAGCGTCGAAGGTGACGGTGTTCGTACGCGGGGACTCGTCGGTCTTGGCCGTGGCTCGCAAATCCACAGACCTGCTCCAGGCCGAACGCAGTGAATACGTGACGGTTTCGGAAAACAGGTTCTCCAGTCCCGACGGTTCATCCTCCGTGTTGGACGCCCACACCTGCACACTCTGTGGAAAGGCAATCCACGCGCCAATGTCCTTGAGCAGGCCGACGCTCACTCGATCCACGCGCTGCTTTTTACCCAAATCTACCCGAACCACCAGGTCCACCCCTTGGTGGCCTACCCAATTCCCTTTGCGCCACTCCACGTCGCCGGAAATGCCGTCCACCAGGGCGTTGTCGTTGCCGCCGGTGTACTGCCGGTTGGGGGCCGACGAATACGCCACGCGGTAGGTGTTGGGCCAGCGTGTGACCGTGGCCACCGACGTATGCCCCAGCGCACCGTTGGGCTGCACCACGGCCGCCTCCACGCGGGTGGTCTGCGACAAAACCAGGGCGTTGCCGGTACCGGACCCTTTTTGCTGCAGCTTTTGCTGCGGCCAAAACACGTCTTTGCCGCGGAAGGGAACGTCCATTGTTTGCTTTTCGGTGCCGTGCAAGGTCACGCGCAGGAGGCCGGACTCCACCCCAGCAGGCGGATCCATACGGAGCTCCGTTTGATTCGCAAAGGAGCGCGCCACCCGCAGGGTGGGCGCGGGTGCCGCGCCTGCGGCGGACCCAACGCCGTTGGCGTACGGCTCCCAATCTTCCCGGTCTGTTGGCTGCTCCTGCTGTTCAAACTCCAAAACACCGCCTTGCACCAGGGCTTGGTGGTCCAAAAAGCCGCCCACCGGGCGGCCGTTGAAGCGCATGCGGGCCACGTAGGGCCCGTCTCCCGCGCGATTAAACTCTACCGTCCTTCCGGAGGTGTAGAATGTTCGGGTACCGCGTGCAACTTGCGCCTGAGCACCGTCAGCCCGCGCGCCTTCGGCGCGCGCACCTACTCCCAAGGCGCCAGAGTCGCCCTTAATCGGGAGACCGTCGGGCACCACACCCGGCAATGCATCCGGCAAATGGAGCACCGCCCGGTCCCAGTACAGGGCGCCCGTGGCGTAGCGGGATTCGCCCGGAACCAGCGGGTAGAGGCCCAAGCTGGCCATGACGTACCACGCAGACATTTGACCGCAGTCCTCGTTGCCGCTCAACCCGTCCGGGGCATTGCGGTACAAGCTGTCCAGTACGTGCCGCACCACGCGTTGGCCCTTCCAGGGATTGGGCGTGGCGTTGTAGAGGTAGGCGATGTGGTGGCTGGGCTCGTTGCCGTGGGCGTACTGCCCCACCAGCCCGGTGATGTCTGCTTGTTCGCGTCCCACGGTGGCCGACGGCGCTGAAAAGAGGCCGTCGAGCAGCGTTTCCAACCGGTTCAACCCGGCCCGACGGTCCCCATTGCCCAGCAGGGCAGTCCATCCGGCTAAATCGTGCACCGGGGCAAAGGAGTACTGCCAGGCGTTGGCTTCGGTGAAGTGGTTGTTGACCTCGCGCGGCTCAAAGGGGGTCAACCAGCCGCCGTTGGTACGCGGCCGCACCAGTCCGGTTTCGGGGTCCAATACGGAGCGGTATCCGGTGGCCCGACGGTCGTATTCCGCACGCAAATCCCGACTACCGGCGGCTTCCGCCAAACGGGCAATGCACCAGTCGTCGTAGGCGTACTCCAGGGTTTTGGACACGGATTCCGGAGCGTCCTCCACGCTCAAGTAGCCCTGCTTGCGGTAGGTGGGGAGGCCAAAAACAGCGGCCTTGGCCGTGGAGTCGGCCGCGCGCAGCGCGGCCTCCAGCGGAACCGGGTAGCCTTTGGCATAAGCATCCGCCAACACGGACACCGCGTGGTACCCAATCATGCAATTCGTTTCGTTCGCCGCCAATTCCCAAACCGGGAGTCGTCCGCTCAACGCGTAATGGTCCAGGATCGTCGCTACAAAATCGTTCGTGCGCTCCGGCTGCGTCAGGGCGTACAACGGATGCGCCGTGCGGTAGGTGTCCCACAGGCTGAAGACCGTGTAGCGCTGGTGCAGGGTGTCTTGGTGCACCGCGTCGTCCATCCCGCGGTACCGGCCGTCCACGTCGCTCCACAGATTTGGAACGGAGAAAGCGTGGTAGAGGGCGGTTCGAAACACCACCACTTGGTCCGACGGTCCCTGCACTTCAATTTTTCCCAATTCGCGCTCCCAATCCAAGGCTGCCGCCTGGCGGGTGTCGTCGAACGTGGGCTCGCGCCGGGTTTCGGCCGTCCAGTTGCGCCATGCGCCCTCGGTGTCCGTTGAGGACAGCGCCACGTCCAGATCTATGTGCCCCGTCTTGCTCCAACTTCCGGCCGCAAATTCCAGCACAAACAGGCCGGATTCGGGCTCTGTCAGCACAAAAGGCACCGACGAATTCAACGCAAAAAACAGCTTTTGGCGCGTGGCCCAGGCCCGCGAAAACCGATGTCCCTCCGCCCGGAAAACGCCGGTTTCGTTGGGGGCCGCGGCGTTGGAGGCAGCGCTGACCGCCGCGCCGGCCAACGGACGAACCGCAAAATCGTACGCCTTGTCTCGATGGTGCATGCGGATCAATACCCGAAACGGGCGATTGGGATCCGCCCAATACCGATGGCGTCCCACGCGCTCCGATGCCGTTAATTCTGCACGCAACCCGCCGGGAAGTCCCACCGAATAATACCCCGGAACGGCGATTTCCGCCAAGGGATCTCCCGCCGAAGCGTGTTGAAAAGACAGGGGTTGGTAGCGCAGGTCCAAAGCACCGGATTGGGGCACCACCAACAAATCGCCGTAGTCGCTGACGCCGGTTCCGCTCAAATGCGTGTGGGAAAAGCCGTACAAGGCCGTGTCCGTGTGGTGGTAGCCGCTGCAGCCGTCCCACCCTTCCAAGCGGGTGTCCGGGCCCAACTGCACCATGCCAAACGGGCGCTGCGCGCTGGGGTGGGTGTGGCCGTGGCCGCCCGTACCGATGAACAAGTTGGGCTGGGGCGCAGCCATAGGTGCACTGACTTGAAAAGCGGGGCCACTGGCCGTTATCGGACCGCGCAATCCCGCCTTGGGTGGCGAAGGCACTGCCTTGGCCGGCGCGCCGGAAGTTTTCATAGGCGGCGTTGCCCTTGTTTGACCCACTGCGTGACCGGCCGTCCACACCGCGCAAACGGCCCAAAAAATAACCCATTTCATCGTGCGCATGCCCAAAGATAGCCGTACTTTTGGCGCCATGAACGTGAAATCTACCTTCTTGATGACCGGACTGCTGTTGGTGCCGGCCCTGACCCTGATCTCCTACCCTTCCGGCGCGCCCATCAACCGCAGCGGTTCGCCGGCGTCGAACAACCAGACCTGCACCAGCTGCCACAACCCCGTGGGCAACGGCGCGGAGTCCATTGTCATTACCTCCAACATTCCGGCCGACGGTTTTAAGCCAAACACCAACTACACCATCACGGTCACCGGCAACGCCAACGGGACCACCACCCCGCGCATGGGATTCTGTGCGTCGGTTGAGGCCAACGGTGTGCACGTAGGCTCGGTTCAGCCCCAGACCGGCTCTCAAAAAATCAGCGACTTCATCACGCACCAGTCCACCAGCATTTCCACCGCCAACGGCACCAAGTCTTGGAACTTCACTTGGAATTCCGGCAACACCAGCGGCTCAGCTACCGTGTACGTTTCCATGCTCTTCGCCAACGGCAACGGCGGCGACAGCGGAGACCGCACGCGCACCTCCAGCGCTACCTTCACCCAAAGCTTCGTGAGCCAGGAAGAGAACACCGCGCCGGAAGTGGCCATTGGCCCCAACCCTGCGCAGAACTTCACACGCTTTACCTTCCCAGCTACCACGGAAACCCAAATACTGGAAGTGGTGGATCTGCAAGGCCGAAGCACCTACCGCGCAACCGTGGAAGCCGGCAGCACTGCGCACTTCTTGAACGTGGCCAATTGGACCAACGGCACCTACCTCGTTCGCGTGGGCGCGGCCCGCGGCCGCTTGGTGGTTCAGCACTAAGCGTTTGCAGCTACCGCACTAAGCGCTTGCCCCCATGACCCTTCATCCCCTGTTGTTCTCCGCGTTATCCCGGGCCCAACAGGGGATTTTTCATTTCCGGACGGTTGTCGCCCTGAGTGCATTCGCATTGGTGACGCCCGCTTCAGCAATGCCCGCCTTCGGAACGACTCTTGCAGGTGCGCTCGCAGCAGGCACGCCCGTCCTGGGGCACCTCTCCCCAATTGACACCCTCACACCCGCTCCTCTGCCCGACGCCGCTGCCCTGCGCGCTTTGTTTGGCGCCGCCGCAGACTCCGTGGTGGGACCGTCGGACTCCGCTGCCTTTCTGGTGCAGATTCCGCAGTCGGTGGACTTGGAAGAGGTTATTGCCTTTGGCAAAACGCTGATTGGCCGGCCTTACCGTTCCGGCAGTAAGGGCCCCAATGGGTTCGACTGTTCCGGCCTGATGCACTACATTTTTGGACACCACGGCATACTCATGCCGTCCAGCAGCCGAGACTACGCCGGGCGAGGCTCTCCCGTTCCCTACGGCCAATGGGAGGTAGGGGACTTCGTTTTGTTTGGCGGCCGCGGCGGGCGCAGCATTGGACACGTGGGCCTGGTAGTGGCCATTGAGCCCGGCGCCGTCTACATGCTCCACTCCGGCACCAGCCCCGGCGTTTGCGTTCAAAACTTCCTCGCCATGCCTTACTACAAAAAGCGGTACGTAGGGGCGAGGAGGTTGTTTTGAGTTGCGCAATGAAGTTCTTGCTCTTGGCCCTCATTCATTTGTACCGACGATTGGTGCGTCCCTTTTTTAGGGCAACGTGTTTATTCCGAGAGTCTTGTTCGGTGTATGTTGAGCGCGAAACACGAAAAAACGGATTTCAAGCCGGTCTCCGAGCGTTGCGATTTCGCTTTAAAAACTGCCGACCCGGTTACTTCTGGATCCATCAAGACACAAATCCGCAATTGGTTACGGTAAAAGGGGTCCTTTTAGACGTTGAGGAGGTCAATCCGGAGCTGATGAATGACCGCCGAGATTTCAGTAATTGAAAGGATTACTCCGGATGGGGTACAACGATCACTCAAAAAGATACGACAGTCCAAGCGAGGTAACCCGACTCCGATTCAGACCCATGCTTGGAGGTTTGCTGTCGAAGTAATGGGTGTATTCTGCTTTCAACTGCAGTCGTTTGGACAAGGAGTACACCAAACTGTGCTGTCCGGAAATACGGTAATCGTTAAATGCCGTCAGTCTCGGTTGAAAGTAAACCGTGCTGGCTATTCCCCATTTTTCCTCGTTGCTCCAGTTGAAATTCAGGTAATTGCTGGATCGAAAAACGCCAGCATCCACCACCCCGTCAACTGCCCATTCGTTCTCCAACATGATTGTTGTACCGCCGTACAAACGGCTTTTTTCGTGCATCAACATGCGTATCCGGGGCCCCGTACCCACTAATTGGCGAAGGGCGATGCCCAAAGGAGGGTTGTCTTGAACTTGCAAAAATCCTTCCCAACGTATCGCTGGGTTTACTTTGATGGAACCCCGAAGGTGTGCCATCTTGTAGTTGGTGTACACCTCGGCGGTACTGCGAGAATAACCCCCATCCAAAAGGAGTAATACGTAAATTCGTCCCGTTTTGCGCTGGGTCGCAAAACGCCCGGTAAGCGTGGTCAGATCGTCGTCAAACTGCTGACGAAAATAACTTACGTCCAACGACGTTTGCCATCCGATGGAGTCTGCGTTGACGCGCGCTTGCTCCACATTAACGACTTGGCCCGCAGCCTCAATCGCGCTGAGGAAAACGAGCAGACAAATACTTTTCCAATGCATGTTTATGACCGGCTAAACTCATATTCTTTAGATCGAAAACCTTGGACTCATTTCCGTCCGAAAAAACCTCAAAATGCCACGTATTCGTTTGAGAATAACTTGCACTCAATGCTTGTGACTCTGCCTTGAAGAACCTGTACGCAGAAATTGGAAGAGTAGCTTCCGTCCCGTTGTCAAAATAATACAACCGATCCCCGCGAATCTCAAGAAAATCCTTGCGGTTCAATAGATAATTGATGGACAAGCCCAAAGGAATAAGCAGCATCATGACCGGAAGAATGCCTTCGTACCACTTTACATCTCGGGTGTAGAGCTCGTAACACGTGGAACCAATCCACAGTAAATTCAATGCATGCAGAATAAGCTCAGCAAAGGCAGAAAGCTCAAAACGCACCCCTTCCGGTGTTGTTTTTGCTCTACAAAAAATCAACCGCCAAAGCCATTGAAGTCCCAAAACAACCAGTACAGCAGCTGCCACAAGTCCATACAGAGGCAAATTTCCCAACCAGCCTTCCACACCGTTGTTGAGGATGTCCGCACCAAAAAGAACGAGCACTGCGAAAGCCCCTACGGCCAAGCGCAATTTTAATAGTTTATTCATAATTCCCTTAAATCACAACCGGTTCCAAATCCAAAGTAAAAGACTGCGCTCCATCGCGGAAGGCCTGAAGCATCGGGAATTCAGTCACTTCCGTTTCTCCGAGTACGTCGTGGGAATCGGAATAAACTTGAGCCTTCAGTTCTGCCGTGGTCTCCGCCAATTGCAACCCGCTGATAAAAAATTCAAAATCAACGGCCTCTGGCACGCTCCGATCCCTCAGAAAACCCATGGCGTTGCCTTGCAACGATTCCACTTTCACCCCCAACAAATCGTCCCGGTAGGAATCGACTTCCAAAAGTTTTACGTAAAAAGTGCCCTGATAGTGCTTTGGTAGGACCTTAATATTTATTTTTACTAACATACCGACATTTCTCTAGTTGATGAATTCAAATTTTGTTCGCGACGTGCGCGTTCGCGCCGCTTTTTTATTGGTTGTTTCGATTGCGCTGTTTTTGTTGAGCCAAAACATGCGGCAAAAGATACAGCAAGTAGTTGACTCAAGTTACACGTCTTACGCATTTCAGCCGAACTCCTCGCTGTCCCGGAGGTTGAACCACGCGAACACTTATTACTGGTACGCTCGGTACCGAAAAAATGCACAGCCCGAGTTCCAAAAATCGTTGGCCATTTCAGAACAAATAGTGCGTGAAATCGCAGATTCCGTTCGTGCGCAACCCCTTAAATCGGACGCCTACCATTCCCTGGAACAACAGGCCAAAACCCTAGCCCAATACTGCCGAGAACAGTCGGACGTTTCGCAACTGAACATTGCCTCCTACGTGCCTTTCTATCTGGAAATGATGGGGCACGACGAGTCCTTTATGGAACAGGACTGCGAGGCTGAAGAAGTGGAAACCCGCGCAGCGAACCGCGCCATCGATGTTCTTTTGGAGCTCACGGCGCCTGAAAAAAATGCCAAAATTGGAGATCGGCCGTTGTTTGCCCTTGTGGAAGCCAGTGGAGAATCAAAAGCTATTCACGAATCCATCATCCAAAAGCTGAACGCAGAATCTAAGTTTTACACCGTTTCGGACCATGAGTTGGTCAAAATTCTTGGGGAAGGAGCCACCTACTCCAACGTTTTTCGGGACTCCGCATCCTTGGTGCGGGTTGCCGATTTCTTTGGCGCAAAAAGCATTGCGCTGATTGAATTGATCAACAACGACAAGGTGGACGGGATCCACTACTACGGCATGCGGTACAACGTGTGGCAGGGGGGTGACAACACCATCAAAGACGGAGTGTACACGGAATACTTCCTGCGCAACCGGAACTTCAACCAAATGACCCTCTTCAAAATCCCCCTGCTCCTCTACTTTGCAGGCCTGTTGGGAATGCTGGCGTGTTGGATTGCTCTGGGATTTTTGCTGATGAAATGGCCCTCATTTTCATGGCCTTCCGTGCTTTTGGCACTGGGTGTATCCGTGGCAACGATCATTGGCTTGGTGGACTACCTGTACCTGGATTTTTTGAACCCGCTTCCGTCGGATTACTACGCTACCGATGCGGGGGAAATTTGGCAAATCAGCCTTCCCGCCGCGCTGTTATTGGTTCCCTTGTTCATCAATTACGTGGTCCTCGGGCGATTGGACAAACACATTTCCCAGTACCGATCCCGTTTGGACGAGCCCCAAGGGCTGTTCATTTTAATCAGCGGTAGTCTTGCCTCGATTCCCTTGATCTGGTCCAACTACCGCATCATGCGCTTTGGCATTGAATCCAATACGTGGGTCATCGGGGTGTATTCTTTGATCCTGTTCACGGCCTATGCTTTTGCACTCAGCAGGTGGGTGCATAAAATCTTGGACTTCCCACAAAAAGTAGATCCGCGAAGAAGGGTACTCTCCTACGCGGTGACTGCCTTGCTGGTGTATGGCCTGTACGCCGAAACCGCTGAATTGGTAGTTGGCGGTACCGCATCGGTGAACGAATGGAAACTGTTGGTATTGATTCTTTTACCGTTGGCATTGGAAAAACTGTACCTCCGCATCCCCGCACGCAGTTTAGAGCCGGTGGTGCCGGACGAGTTTCGCCCCGTCAATATAGAACACCTCCATTTGGAACAAGGACGGTGGAACTACCGAAACAAAAGCGCCTCCCTGCTTCTGGTGCAATCGTCCAATTCCCTGAATGCCGCCAATTACTTGGTGGCCGTTGACCAACACCACAAACGGGACTGGCACATCGTGGATTTCAGTCAGCGCGGCGACGGAAAAGTCCATTATTTTCCTTTTGCGCATGCCTTTGAGCACTTGTTTACCTACAAGCGTTTCAACGACGTCACCGAACAGTCGCGCATCATTGGCAACTTGTTGGGTAAGCTGATCAATACAGTCTCCAGCATTGGGGATTACCTCATCGACGAAAGCGACCCCAAGCCCCGCAATCCACAGGAGGTCGCCGCCATGATTGCGCTAGCGCTGTCTTCAACTTCGTACGGCTTGATTTTTCAGCACCCGGAGCGAGCCGCCGAGGAAGATTTGGAGTTGATGGAAGCAATTTTAGAATTGCTCGTGGTTCAGGAATCGGTGCCGCCCCTTGCGTTTTGCGAGGGCAGTGCTTATTCTTTGCAGCAACGCTTTCAACAAACCCTGAACAAATTCAGTACGAACGCCGGAGACGAGCCCGTTCGCTTCCCTCTGGCATTCAAGAACCTTGCCGTCTCCGTTTTAGCCAATCGAAACCTAGACCCCACCAGCCGGGTGTTGATTGAGGAACGATTGGTTGCCAGCGAATTGGATCAATCGCCGGCCTTGGCCAAACGGGCAGTAGACGACCTTTTGTCCAGCGGACAAGTGTTTACCAACGAATACGGTCGGATTCAACTCAAGTCTCCCTTGTTTGAATTCCATGCGGAGCCGGAGAATTTTGCCGGTTTGGCGGAACTGGATCGCGATTTGCGCGCAGTAGTAGAAAGCGCCGCCATGGCCTCCAACGAATTGGGCGTTTTCAATCTTGACTTGGTGACTGCATTGGCAGAACGCCCCCGCAAAGAAGTTTTGGCGGCTCTTCAAACGCTGCAAGCCCTCCACTTGATCATTGACCTGCAGGACGACGCCCACGTAGATTTGTACCGATTTGCAGACATCGACACGCTGAAAACGCTCCGACAGGAGGACGAACACGAAAAACACAACCTCAACCAAAGCACGCGCGAGTACTACCGTTCTTACATCCGGTTCTTCCTGCCGCACGAGGCTTGGGACCAAAGCCAAAAGCACCTCGAGCACTGTTTGGCCACCGGGTTGGTCAGCGAACGCGAACTCACCTTACTGGCGGCGCGCGTCCTCCGGGTGGGGGGTATTGGCTTTACGGAGGACTTTCTGGACTTTGTGTTCCACAAAATCATTGCCGTAGGGGCCACCGCTAACTTCCACGGAGCGCAGCAACTGATACTCCGCTACCAAGCAAACCAAAAGAAGTCCTCGCTCGCGTTGTCTGAAAGTTTGGCTTGGCACGCCTTTGTACTGCACGTAGAAACCGGTAACTACTTGGAAGCAAGAGCCTTGTACGAAGCGGGCATCCGTACTCGTGCGGAACAAAACACCCTCAGCTCGTCCGAACGGTTGGTGTGCGTTCGGTACTGTTTTGGGGACATTATGCACGCAGACTTGGCCGCACACGGCAAGGACCTCAACGATACTTTGCTGACCGACCCTGCCGTACCGGAATTGGACCGACTGCGCGCACAGTTTTACACCGTGAAACTGATTTTCAACAGAACAAAAAGTTTGGAAACCGCCGAAAACCTGCCCAACGTGCAGCACGTGCTGCACACCTACCAATCACTCTTGCAGGCCCTCACGGAAAAAACAGCACCGCTCCAAGGGAAGGACAATTGGGATGAAAACGGGCACGCCGCCGTTGCATTGCTAAAAGAAGTCTTGAACGACCACCTGGGCTACTGTGCAGATTTCTTACTGCCGTACCAAGATCATTTAGCGTGGATTCAATTGGACGCAACCACGGCATGGGAACGGGTACAACAACTGAAAACGCAACGATTTATGTGGGAGCGCACCATTGACGGAGACAATTGGTTGGATCCCAGTTGGATCCAACGCGGCACCAGCACGGACTACCGCAGTCTGTGCTTTACGTACAACTTCCTGCAGCGTTGCGCCTACCAGTTGAATCAATTCGACGAGTCCATCAAAATTGGACAATTGTCTTTTACACTCAATAGTTTCATTGGCGACCACAACGGAAAGCAGCTTTGCGCCGGGTTCATTTCCAAGGCACATGGGGCCCAAGGGAACAACCTAGAAGCCTTGTATTGGGCCGAACAAAGCGTTGCCTACGCACACACCCACAGGTTGTATGCGGACCGTCCGTTGACTACGTTGGCAGAGGCCTGCGCTTCCGCAGCGGACTTCTCTTCCTTCCGCCAGCTCAGTCGGTTGATTTCCGAACGCCATACACTCAAGCATTTTGACGACGCCATGCCCGCAACCCAAAAGAAGGGATTGCTCCTCACCGGGCCGGAGCTGCTGGCGGCTCAAACGGAAAAAGGTTCCCGCTTCTTCTGGGGGCAGCCGGTTGATTTTGACTTCTTGCAAACGTTGGTGGAGGCCTTAAAATCCTCCATGCCGCTCAAAGAAGGACAATCCCTCACTGTGAACGATCAGGACGTACAGCTTGATCGCGTCAAAATTTTCACCACCCAAAAGACCGACGTCCAGCCGGCAGTGGAGGTTGTTTCAAAACTTGAATTGAATCTGTCGTTCTCCGCACCGATCGGAACCACCCACGTCGTACCCATTGGCCCTGAACACCAACCCCTTGAGGAAATGCGCGGTGGATCCAAGGTTTGGGTGTTAAAAGGAGTCGAACCGGCAAAAACAACCAGTTGTGCATTAATCATTCAGGTGATCCAACCGGAAAACCAGTGGCACGTAGCTACCGCACACCCGGGAACCGTAGCGCCACCGCTTCCAAAACCAACTTATACGGGCCCCGGCAGCGCAGAGAGTATTGAATATTGGAAACAGCATGCTTTTATTGAGTAACGCATAAGACACTTCCTTGCCCTTAAAAACCCCTTTCAACACCTACCCTGTTGGAACTCTAAAAAAAGCCCTATCCGCATGAACGACCTCCTTCAACAACTCAAACAGTATGCAGAACTTCGGCTGGAGTTGTTTCGCCTTTCTGCAGCAGAAACGGTCATTAAAGCCGCCTCCAGTACCGCCGTTCAATTGGTTCTGGGCGTGTTTCTGCTTTCCAGTGTGCTGATGGCCGAATTGGCGTTGGGCCTCTATTTGGGCGAGCAATCGGGTCGATGGAGTCTGGGCTTTTTGTGGATGGCCGCAGGCAATTTACTGCTCTTCTTTTTGGCTGTTTTGCTCAAAAAACCAATACTGCACTCCATCCAAAACGGACTCAGCAAATTCGTCAAGAAGCCATGACCTTCCAAGAACTTCAAACCCAACGCGCGCTGCTCAGCCAACAGGTACAAGAGCAGGAGAAAGTCCTTCAAAACGAATGGAAATCCACCTTGGGCGGCAACCACCCCGTGATGATGGGGCTGAACCTCCTTTCCAGTACGTTCAGCCAAGCACGCTACAATCCGTACGTGTCCATTGTTCAAGCAGCGGTTTACGTCTACCAAGACTTTAAGGAACAAAAACTCCCAACCAAAGACAATTTCTTGGAGTACTTCCTCTCCCTTGCCAACCGCATCACGGGAAAAACACCCAAAAATGAAGGCTAAACGCGTATCGGAATCGCAGACGGAACTCAGCGAATTGATGGTTCCCTCCTACGCCAACTTTGGCGGCAACGTACACGGCGGCATCCTCCTCTCCCTCATGGACAAAGCCGCGTACGTGTGCGCCAGCAAGCACGCAGAGGCGTACTGCGTCACGGTTGCCGTGGAAGGAGTTGAATTCCTCAACCCCGTCAAAATTGGCTCCATCGTCAGCATCAAGGCCTCCGTCAACTTCGTGGGAACAACATCCATGATCGTAGGCATGCGCATCGAAACCTTGGATCCCATTACCCAGGTTCACACGCACACCAATTCGTGCTACTTCACCATGGCCGCCAAGAACCCCGACGGCACTCTAAAAGAGGTCCCGAAGCTCCACGTGGAAGGCGAACAAGAACTCCGACGTTGGTGCGAAGGGCACGCACTCCGCGAACTTTCCAAGCAAAAGCGGGCTTCGTTGAAGGTGACTTTTGAGAATTATTCTTTGGAGGAACTGAACGATTATTTAAAAAACAATCAATAATACTGACTCAATTATTTATTATTCTTTTTGCTGATGAAAAACTACTTTCTTGGATACTTCAATCCAAAATGGTCGCTTGTGAAAATATCCATTTCACTCGCAATCTTCTATCTATACACGAATTTGCTCCAAAAAAGCATAATACCTCATTTGATTGAATTTGATCCTATAACCAATCTACTCACCATAATTGGGTACTTGTCTCTGTATTCTTATGTTAATTTCTTAATATTCAGCAAGATAAACAAGCAAGTGATTGTGTTCAAGGATATTTGGTTTGGGGTTTTGTGTATGATTGCCTATGTGCTTTCAATCGAGGCAATTGCATTTGTTGTGATTTAAAGTAAAGAGTTAGTAGAGGTGATTGAGAGGAGGTCTAACTATGTTTCTGGTTTAGTTCAAGTAGATAAATGATGCGTGCCTCAATGGACTAGTATCCTTAACTTGGTTCAAAACCAAAGGAGTGAAATACAAATCCAATTGAGATGAGTTTCGTTTGTTCAAATACCGAGTGCAGCGCGCCTGAGAATAAGAAGGGTAAGGCATATCCTTCTGCGATGGATTGTCCTTTCTGTGACGAGCCGCTTGTCGAGGTGTTTACATTCAGCGAAGAAGAATTAAGTCTTTTCGCGAGCCTACCCTATGTTATCGCCTATCCTTTAAGGCGCGCGGTAACGGAACAGCACCCAGGCGATAGGGTGAATTTACTGAAAGATACTTTTTTGAACTACCTCAAGTACATGGGGTTGGTAGCGGCATCGGAGTTCTTTAACAGCCCATTCAAGGATAAGCGTATGGTGGCGCTGTTTCAGTCCAGCATTGCGGAACCTTCCTTCGGTACTTGGAACCATTTCATACGCGAGACCATTGCTTACCTAGAGCAAAGCAACCACTCGTTTTTCTGCCCTGAATTACCGAAGTACTATGACGAAGTTGAAACGGGTAAGAAGCGAAAGCTCTTTAAAGGTGAGATTGAGTTTATTGATGGTAATGGTGACATTCAGTACAAGAAGCAAGAGGCCACGGCCATTGGAATGCTCATTAACTTCAGGAATCGGTATTTAGGACACGGTCTGACATTGGACCCTACAACGGCTCAGAATCTTTGGAATGAGTACTATCCAATTTTCAGGGATTTGTTGTTGCGGATGACGTACAGCGTCGATTACCCCATGTTCAAAACAGAACACGGGGAGACGTATCGCTTGGTATCGGATCAGATTCAAAGTTGTGAGAAGCAAACTCCGGCTTCAGGAAACGTCTGGATGGAAAACCCACTCGGACAATCCATGGACATTCTTCCGTTTTTCATCGTTCCCGGTGAAGTTGCGATTGCCAAGGAGGGTAAAGAGCAAATATTAACCTACGAGTCCTACACAGGTAGAACAATCAAGTTTTTCAGTCCGGAAGGAACGGAGAAACAGACCTCCGGGAAAATTCTTGAGCGACTCAATATCCTCCTTCGCGACAAGCAAAAGGAGCAACCCTATTCGCCGGAAGCGTTTACCAAAGAGATTTTTCTTGCCCGCGTGCGCGAAGAAAACGCCTTGATCTATGAAACTCTTACTTCTGAAAAGAAGGTCATACCAGGAGTTTATGTTCATCGGAAGGAAATAGAGATCGAGCTGCGTCAGTGGATTGGTGCTCGCGCGAACATCTTTGTTTTGGCCGCTGAGGCAGGGAGTGGTAAGACGAATCTGCTTGTTGAAATGCAGCAGCAGTATGCTTCACGCGATTTGCCCACCTTGCTTATTCGAGCAGGTCGGATGGAAAAGACCAGCTTGGCGGAGCAGTTGTGCTACCTGCTGAACATTGATTCCAGCTTAGGCTTAGCCGAATACACCACAATTGCAGGGACACAAGAGGCGCCAACTTTGGTGCTAATCGACGGATTGAACGAAGCGCACAATGCCGAATCGCTTTGGCAGGAGCTCTTTGAAATCTCACAGTGCTTTACTCCGGGCAGTCTAAAATTTGTGGTGAGCACCAGAGCCAACAATTCTGCCGAGGTCAATCGCTATTCTATCACTACGGAACAAGTAAACCATCTCTACGGAGAAAATAAGGACAATGAACAACAGGTAAGCGCCTTTGTCCATTGGCTTACGGCCCTCTCCATGGAAGAGATGAAGGAGGCCTGGGACTTTTATGTAAAGAAGGACAAGAGCAAATTCAAGCCGCTGTTTGCATTTGATGACCTGGCCTCATTTGACCGCTCCTTGTACAATCAACTGTCCAACCCTTTGATCCTACGCTTGTTTCTGGAAACCTATCAAGGCAAAGGACTCCCGAAAAAAGGTACACTGCATTTGGACGTTTGGGGCGATTGGTTGGCGTCCTTCTCTGAACAAGAGCAACATTTCTTTAGCACCCTCGCTGAGGCCATTTGGGAAAAAGGAGAAAATGAACTTTTGCTCGACGACGTACTCAACGATGACCGACTAATAGGTTTTTTTACGACGGACCAGTTGAACGCACCGTATCCGCGTCTGAGAAATTTGGGCTGGATAAGTCGCTACGTAAAAGACTTAAATGCATGCGTTGGACTAACGGTCGAAGGCGCTTTGCTGTATCTACTGGGCAAGAAACTTAACAATCAGCAGCCGACCATTGAATTGACTGCGGTTAAAAGTCTATTGCAATCAGGGAGCAAGCTTCAAAAAGCGGGAGTGGGGAACTACTTAGAGCAGCTTGCCCTTCAAGGTGACTTAAGTTTAGTCTGCGAACTGATTGATTTGGGTGAGGAGTTCATCGATGTATGCACCACCCCAATTGTACTGCATCTAAAGACTTCAGGAGTCAAAGAAACCTTGGATATTCTGCTTCAGAATCCAACCGAAAACGATTGGCTCGTATTAGTCAAGGTCGATGAGGTCCTAGAAGAATTGACCTTACATCCGCTCCGAAGAGAAATGGCGATGGATGCATTGAGCAGGAGTGATTTTTCCTCAAAAGCAGCAGTTCAATATGGCTTGAAGGGAATTCTCTTGGTGGATCGTAAGGAAGGAGAGGAGTTCTTGTATGTCATAGAGCAAAACGGAATTCAATATGAAGATGATGCTGAAATAAGTAACAGTTTAGGTAAAGTATTTTTTCATTTGGCCGTTTATGATAAGGCGCTATCGTTCTACCAGAAATGCTTGGATGTACGAATAAAAAATCTTGGTTTGGAACACCAAGATGTCGCTAGCTCATACTATGAAATAGGAGAGTTGTGGTATAGTAAAAAGGAATATGATAGAGCATTAGTTTCGTATCAATATAGTTTGGAAATTCGTTTAAATACACTGGGTGCTTATCATTCAAGTATAGCTTATACGTATAACAATATTGGTACTTGCTGGCATGCCAAAAAAGAATATGAAATGGCTTTAGAATTTTATCACAATTCTTTAGAAATTTGGATAAAAATTCTTGGTTCACAGCATCCAACAATAGCAGTTTCATACAATAATATTGGTGTAGTTCGGGAAATTAACGGCGAATTTGACAAGGCATTGGAGTTATATCAGCAGTGTCTGAATATTCAATTAAAGTACCTTGGCGGAGAGCACCCAGATGTCGGACATTCATATCTCAACATTGGAACTTTTTGGGTGGACAAAGATGAAATTGACAAAGGTTTAGAGTCATATCATAAGTGTTTGGATATTTGGAAAAATACTTATGGTGAAGTACATCCCAAATTGGCTAATTTATATGACCGTTTAGGTGATATTTGGATTAAAAAGGGTGATTATAATAAGGCCTTGGATTATTATCAGCAATGTTTGAATATTAGATTTGAAAACCATGGGGCAGACAATTCAGATGTGGCATTGTCATATGGTAACATTGGTTTAGTATTGAAAAGCATAGGTGAATACGATAAGGCGTTGGAGTTTTACCAAAAGTGTTTGGATATTCGACTTAAGATCCTTGGTGCTGAGCATCCAGATATTGCTACCGTGTACTTTAATATAGGTGCAACATGGGATAGCAAAGGTGAATACGACAAAGCGCTTAGATTTCATCAGCAGGGTTTGGAAATTGAATTAAACACTCTTGGGGCGGGGCATCCGAGTGTGGCCTCCTCGTACCTTGGCATTGGTTTAGTATGGAAAAACAAAGGCGAGGTTGACAAGGCGTTGGAGTTTTTCCAGTTATGCTTGGAAATTAGACTAGAGACCCTAGGTGTTGAGCATCCCGATGTTACTTCAGCCCGTTTTCTTATTGGTTCAATTTTGGAGAGTCAAGGCGAAACTGATAAAGCGTTGAGCTTCTATCAGCAGTGTTTAGAGATTGAATTAAAGACACTGGGAACAGAGCATATTGAAGTGGCGCAAACGTATTACCTTATAGCATCAGTTTTGGAGGTAAAAGGCAAATATTCAAGGGCATTGGAATATTATGAAAAGTGTATGAAAATTAGATTAAATTATTCCAACATTGATTTACAAACTATTTCCACAAACTATTTTTCTATCGGAAATTGCTTTCAAGAATTGCTAAATTATAGTCAAGCAATAAACAATTACAGTAAGGGATTTGAAATAAAAAATGCGGGTGGATTCCCATTTAGGATTGCGCAGTGCTACGAGTTACAATTAGATTTTAACGCTGCATTTGATTATTTCCTTCAATCTGCAGAAATTAGAAAAAATGATGAAGAAGTCGGTATTTCACATGAGGCAACTCAAGAATCAATCGCTAATGCCCGAAGATTGGCAAAAAAATTAAATAGGGAAGATGAATTACCGCGGTGGATATCAGAGTGCTAATAGAGGTAATTTGGAGGAGCACTAATCACTCATAGCAACAACATTATATTACAGAATTTCCTCAGGTCAGTTGACAGGCGCACCGTTCTGTGAATAGAATTGATGTTTAACCGTATATGCTGGGAATAGAAAGGAGTTTAATTTGGGCTAGACCATTCATATTGTAAATTATCCCCATGAATAAACTGCCGCACCTTTTGGTCTTGTTTGAACTGTACTCCAAAGAGAAGCAGTCGTTCAGAAAGGTTCATCGAATGATTGACCTCTTTGAGAGCATCATCAAGACGCATACAGTGGTGATTCTTTCCGAGTATGTGCGTCACAACAAGCTTAGTGATTCTGCTAAAGGCTTGCTTGCTCAAGGGTTAAGGACGCCTTCATTGGGCACTTGGCAGCTGTTTAGCCGTGTGTTGTTTGAAGAACTGCAAAAGGATGATCATTGCTGGACGTTTGAGGACTTCCCCTCGGAGTTTTCGGCTCTAGACAAGGCACTGAATGCGGAAAAGACCAATGTCATCGCCATGCGCAATGGATATGCGCACGGGGCAACTCCAAGTGATGAGCAATGTGAAGCAGACGTTCAGAAGTTTGAGCCCTTTCTTTTGACGTTAATGGGGCTCAATTGGTTGATGGACACGTCGTTCCAGGTTGAAGGTGGACTCGTTTTCTTCACCAATGCCAACGGCGGGTCGTTGTGCCTTCACCCATTGTTGCTCTACCGAGATGAGGCTTGTGAAGCATCCTATGCTTTCTTTAACGACTTAAAGAACGACAAGGTTGGGCTATTGAATTATCCCTTGGGCAAGCACTACAAGGAAAGAGAGTTTTACTCTGAATTTTTGGAGATCCTGCCCTTAAACGAATGGAAGTCCAGTGGCAACAATGAGTTTAAGCAACGAATTGATGAGTTGACGGAGACCTTTAAGGGTAGAACCCTGGAGCGCGATAAGCTTCTTCAGTTTGTAGCGAGCAAAAACAAAGGGTACTTATCCATTCAAGGGAATCCGGGCATTGGTAAGTCCGCGTTGATAGCCCAATTCTTCAAAGATTTAAAGCACCACGAGGTCAGTAAAGAGCTGCGAACAGTTGAGTATTTTATCCGTCGTGGCACCCAGCAAGCACAGGTTGATTTCATGCTGGCGTACTTGATTCGGCGAACGGACGAGTTTTTTCCCGCGGGCAAAGAAATTCGTGCCGAAGGCAAGACAACCTACGACGTGCAGAGTCAATTGTTCGCAAAGTGGAGATTGTGGAGCGAGCAAAGTAAAGGCCAGAAATTGCTCTTTTTGATTGACGGTTTGGACGAAGGTGCCGAGAATAATGTCCTGACGTATCTACCGCGGGAGAATTTTGAGAACATCTTGTTCATTTACGGGTCTCGTCCCGGTGGCCACAAGTCCATTGATGACCTTTGGGCCACGTTGCCCACGGAGCACCATACAAAAGTGGAACTGCAGGGCTTGGGCAAGGAAGATATTCGAGCCCTGATCTATGAAGTGGCAAATAAATATGACATTGAACGTGAGAGCCCATGGATCGATGCCGTTCAAATCAAGTCGCAGGGCAATCCACTGTATTTAAAGCTACTCTGCGATTCCATAGAGCACGGCGGAGTAACGGTGAACGACGTTCATGCGCTGCCCGACAAGATTGATGAGTACTACAAAGCTATTTTGAATCGATACGCACAAGACACCATCGACGGAGACGCTCTGCTATATTCATTGTTCACTTTTGCTGCCGCACAAGATTACCTGACGATTTCGCACATTGGTCACATTAACAATCTTGGCCCAGCAGCAACACAGCGTGTTTGTGCCACGCTTAAAGAAGTGTTGTACGAGAATCCTCTTACGGAAGAAGTACTCGATTATCAGTTGTTTCACGAAAGCTTCCGCGAATACCTCATTCGAGAATACCCAAAAGAGATTCAAGATGCGGCCTACAGAATCATTGATTTCTGCAGCCGGTGGAATGAGTTTGAAGGTTCGTGGGAGCAGCGATATGCTTTAGAGCATTTTGCATTCCACCTCTCGTCAAGCGGTAAAGCGCAACATCACGAGACGCTTCTGAACCTCATTACAAGTCAGCTCTTTACTGCAGCTCAAAAGAAGGTTTTGAAGAACTTTGAAGCGTCCAAAAGGCTTTTCCAGCTCGCGTTGTTGAAGTCCATTGAACTTCAAAAGGAAGATCTTGCTTTGGAGTCAGCTTTGCAATTGGTTGATCTCAAATATGTAGAATCTAATGACGCTCCGCAGGTTATAGTATTGGCGTCCTCCGGATTCATAGGAGACATTGAACTGGCGCTTAAACGTATTGAGCAATTTAGCGGAGCTGATGAAGTTGGAATAGAACGCAAGTTCACCTTGTATATGCTGTGTCTGATTGAGTTGACACTGTTGGAATGCCGCAATAATCCCAACAGAAAAAGACTGATCGAAAAGCTCCTAGTCCATTTAGACGAACAACTGCCAACCGATCACTCAATCTTGGATTGGCATAATTTCTTCTCGAGTTATTTGGTCTTTTTAATGGCCTGTGAATGGTCCGAACTTGGGTTGGATTATATGGTGGTTTATAGACGAACTAGTTCGTTTAGTATGGATGATATTCTCAAAAAAGGACCGTATACCAAATTTCAGATGTTGGTTCTACGGGAAGCCTCCCAAGCCATCAGTAATAGGTGGGAAAAATGTGTTGCCTTATCAGCAATTTCTGGTGAACTTGCCAAACAAGGTCAGCTAGACTCGGCGCTTGAAACCGCCCGCAGCATTAGTGATGAGGCGAGTAAGAGTAATGCCTTAAGTGCTATCTCTGGTGAACTTGCCAACCAGGGTCAGTTAGAAACAGCTGCATCAATGATGCAGGATGCCCTTGAAACCGCCCGCAGCATTAGTGATGAGGCGAGTAAGAGTAATGCCTTAAGTGCTATCTCTGGTGAACTTGCCAAGCAAGGTCAGCTTGAGGCAGCTGCATCCGCTATGCAAGCCGCCGTGGAAACTGTCCGAGGCATGCCAGTTGGAGGGGGGGGTAAGAGTAATGCCTTAAGTGCTATCTCTGGTGAACTTGCCAAACAAGGTCAGCTAGACTCGGCGCTTGAAACCGCCCGCAGCATTAGTGATGAGGCGAGTAAGAATAGTGCCTTAAGTGCTATCTCTTATGAACTCGCCAAACAAGGTCAGCTAGACTCGGCGCTTGAAACCGCCCGCAGTATTAGTGATGAGTGGAAAAAGAGTAATGCCTTAAGTGCTATCTTTGGTGAACTTGCCAACCAGGGTCAGTTAGAAACAGCTGCATCAGTGATGCAGGATACCCTTGAAACCGCCCGAGGCATAAATGATGAGCAGGAAAAGAGTAATGCCTTAAGAGCTATCTCTAATGAACTTGCCAAACATGGTCAGTTTGAAGCAGCTGCATCTGCAATGCACGCCGCATTGGAAACTGCCCGCGGCAATAGAAGCAAGTGGGCGAAGGATAGGGACTTAAGTGCTATCTCTCGTGAACTTGTCAAACAAGGTCAACTAGAATCGGCGCTTGAAACCGCCCGCAGTATTAGTGATGTGAGGGGAAAGAATAGAGTAATAAGAGCTATCTCTCGTGAACTTGCCGAACAAGGTCTTGTACAATCGGCTATAGAAACTGCCCGAGGCATTAGTGATGAGCGGGTAAAGAGTAGAGCTTTAATAGCTATCTCTGGTGAAGTTGCTAAACAGGGTCAGATGATAGCCACCGCTTCTATATTGGGTGCTGCCTTGGAAACCATTCGCGGTAACAGTGATGATAGGGTAAAGAGAAATGCCTTAACAGATATCTCTTGTGAACTTGCCAAAAATGGTCAGCTAGAATTGGCGCTTGAAACCGCACGAAGCATCAGTAGAGATTGGGATAAGAATAATGCCATAAGAGCTATCTCTAGTGAACTTGCCAAACAAGGTCAGCTAGAATTAGCGATTGAAACCGCCCGCAGCATCATTTTTAGATGGGAAAAGTGTGTTGCCTTATCATCTATTTCTACTGAACTTGCCAAAAAAGATCAATTAGAAGAAGCCGCATCTGTAATGCAGGATGCCCTGGAAGCCGCCCGCAGCATTAGTGATGAGACGAGTAAGAGTAATGCCTTAAGAGCTATCTCTTGTGAACTGGCCAAACAAGGTCAGCTAGACTCGGCGCTTGAAACCGCCCGCAGCATTAGTGATGAGGCGAGTAAGAGTAATGCCTTAAGTGCTATCTCTTGTGAACTTGCCAACCAGGGTCAGTTAGAAACAGCTGCATCAGTGATGCAGGATGCCCTTGAAACCGCCCGCAGCATTAGTGATGAGGCGAGTAAGAGTAATGCCTTAAGTGCTATCTCTTGTAAACTTGCCAACCAGGGTCAGTTAGAAACAACTGCATCAGTGATGCAGGATGCCCTTGAAACCGCCCGCGTCATAAATGATGAGCAGGAAAAGAGTAGTGCCTTAAGAGCTATCTCTAATGACCTTGCCAAAAATGGTCAGCTTGCAGCAGCTGCATTTGCAATTCAGGCCGCCCTTGAAACTGCCCGCGACATCAATAATAGATGGAAGAAGAGTTTAGCCTTATCAGCTATCTCTAATGAACTTGCAAAGCAGGGTCAGCTCGAAGTAGCTTCATCTGTAATCCGGGAAGCCCTAGAAACCGCCCGCGACATAAGTGATGAGCAAGTAAAGAGTAGAGCGCTATTATATATCGCCGATGAGCATGCCAAACAGGGTCAACTAGCAGCTAGCGAGTCTATTGGCTTGGAAATTTCTCAAATTGCAGAACGTCACAATTTGTGGAAAAAAATTGCTTCAACGTACTGTGAAAATTATGGTTGGCTAGCCGCATTACAAGCAATTCACCATTTTCAAAGCGACGAAGCTCGGTTCTTTTACCTCAAAGGTTGGGCCAACAGTATAAGCCTAATCGATGTGGCGACAGAAACGCTCCAGCAATCTCTTCCATATTTAATAAATGACACAGATAGCATAGAGGATTTGCTTCAGAAATATACCCAGAACCAAATGTTCTTTGGAAAACCTACATCAGACGTCGTATCGCGCCTAAATCGCTCACTGAATATTCAGTGGTTACTGGATATTTGTCAAAAGTTTCCAAAAGTTCAAAATCCGGAAAAATCCTGGAACAACGTAGATTCATGGATTGATGAAGTATCGGATCCAGACGATCGCGATGATGTCCGTGCATGGGCAGAAAAGGTAGCTGCCGGGAACATGACGGAGGAGAAGTTCCAAGCAAAAGTGCAGGCTCTTTTCTAATTTACCCACTGATTAGTCCATTTAATCCAACAGGCTCCCCACAGTGCATTGGTATTTCAACAACACCTTTAGTCGTTGGTGATTTACAAGGAATCCCCCAGGCACTGCAAACCCCGTAGGGATTAGTTGTGGTAAGCTCCAAAATTGTTCCCTCCTCTATTGAATCTTCGATCCAATGAAATTCATCTCGCAAGAGGGTTCTCTTTAAAACAATGTACTTATAACCGTCAAAGAAGCTCCGTTGGTGGGGTAACGGGAATGCGGCCGGAATATCGGAGTCCTGACTAGCAAGAACGATTTCCATGGACATTGCATTATAGAACTTTAACTCATCTCTTCTGTGTATTGGCATTTCATTGATCAAGAAACGGCGGGTCCCATAGAATTTTCGATAATGTGCCCAACTGAATTGAGGAGCATTGATGTCAATGTATTGATTCCAAAAACTCCAAGCCCATTGAAGCTTCAATTCAGGCGAAAAGCCATTATACTCTTGAATCGTCACGCCCGAATTTCTTTCTCTTTCAAATAGTTGAAAATCAACACCATACTCAACGTATCCAACCGGCAGTAATCGAGTAATTGGCGGGCCAAGGCCTCCCGTTCTTCGGTGGCGTCGCCGGGAATGCCAAACTGCAGTTGTTCGTAGGTGGTCATGGCTTGCGTGCCGTCCTTCACCCCGGAAAGCAACGAGTAGGGATCCGTCAGTCCGCCATTTTCGGTGGGTTGGTGCAAGCCAATTGCTTGCAAAAGCGCACGGTTCACTTGGGGTTGCTGCTCCGAGAGCACAGCGGGCAGCACGGCCTTGATGGAGGTTCGGTTTCCCATGCGGTGGTGGTAGTAATACCGCTTGACCACGTCGTCGTGGAGGTCCAATTGACGCCAGCCGCCATCTTTTTCTTTAAGCACCCCCCGAAGCCAGTCCACCAGCTCCGAATCGTCCAGGTTGTCGAACTCCAGTTGCTCAATCAGCTGCTTGCGCAGTTGCGTGTTTTCGTAGGAACTCCAAGTGATCACCGTGCCGACGTCTCCCAGCACCTCCTTGAGGGCCGCGAGGAAGCGCGTGTTGGGAGATCCCTTTTCCGTGTTGAGGAATTCAAAGTGCTCCACCGGAGCTCCCTCGTGCGCTACTTTGTGGCAAGACCACTGAAAAAGCACAACGGACCGGTAGGGCATCATGCCTTGGTGGAACGGAATGGCCGGCTGCACCGCTTCAAAATCAACGAAGTACATGGGGTACTCCGCCTTTTTGAGTTTATTGCGCCCCGCGTCGTCAAAATGCTCGCGAACCCCATTCATTTGCAGCGCAGGGATTCCGTAAACGCGCGGCCCTTCTTTGCTTTGGAGCAAATCGGCCGGAATCTTGGTGAGATCGGACAACCCATTGGCCACGTGCGGATTCAGCACCTTGGCGAAGGCCGCGTCTCTCCGGATGTTGAGGATATGCGGCTCAACGTCGGCATCCGCTCCCCAGCATTGAGCAAACCCACTGCGTTCCGAATTGCTGCCCTTCAACCGGAACTCGCACGTGCCGCACGCCATTTTGCGGGGGCTTTTGAAAGGTGCAAAATCGCTGGGATTTTGCAGTGCCTGAACCATTACCTCTGACCTCCGCCAAACTTCTTCCTTGAGGGCGTCAACCTCCTTCTGCATGGAAACCGGCGGAAACAACAAACACTGGGCAATCAACTCGTCCACATCCCCGGTGTACGCAACGCCAACGCTCCCCTTGCTGGGGCCGGTACTTGTGGTCACCACAAAGTTGCCGTACAGCCCTTCCACTTCGTTACTGGTGTTCTTGTCGATCAAAGACAAGTACGGCGTTATGCTGCAATCGGGCAGCGCGCGCTCCACCACCGCCGTTTGGAAGGCCAAATCCTTGATTTTTCCCTCCAAAGACTTCAGTAATTTCTTGCGCTCGTCCCCATACCACTGCAACGAGTCAAACCCAGAACTTTTCACCTCAATGAGCTCAATGTTCTTGCCTTCTTTCCGCAATACGTCCACCCGAACCAGACGGCCCTCAACTTCAAACGTGGCCTCAAAAAGAACCCCGCGTTGGTTCGACTTCAGCCATTCCTTGGTTTTTTGAACCGCATGTTCCAACCCCTCTTCCAGCCCAATTTCCGTACCCGGCCCCAGGGTCAATTGAGCGAGGTAGCCCGTGATGTGCCCAATGCGCGCAAGGTAGTCCCGGTAGGAATTGTCGGCATTGCTGGGGTACTTATTCTTCTTAAAATAAAGCTTGGCCAGGCAATCGTCGGCCAAGATGAAATCGGATTTTGTCAGTGCCATGATGGGAGGTGTGAAGGGCGGAAGTGAACCGCCGGATTAACTGATGTAGGTGGGGTGCGTGCGAACTTTTTTAAATTTTCCGTTGACGAAATTCACCTCGTATGCGGATCCCGATCCAATTTTTGGCATGGCCTGAAAACTGGAACAATAGTGAAAATCGCACTGTCGCGGTTGTACCTGAATGGCAATATGTTCGACTCCATATGCAATGGGGCGCGTCGGCATCGAAGCCGTTGATCTTGCATGAACCGACCGATCACCCGCAACGTCAAACGTTGCCAGCACCTCTTTCTTCAAGGCCTTGGACTTCGCCAACAACTTCCAATCCGCAACTTGAATCCCCATGCGCTGCGCATAAATGCTTTGCGCCTTTTGGAATCTGCCGTGAATGCCTTTGGCCAACCGTAAATTGTTCTCCAAACCACCCAACTCTTGGTGTTGAGCCATAAAGTGCTTCAAATCTTTGAGGTCTTTCTCCAAGGACTTCACAAAATCGTCCAACCGTTTTGCCTTTTTATCCACGTGTTCGTGCTCCGACATTGGAACCAAATCCGCGTCAACCGCATTCCGGTAAAAAGACAAATGATATACCCTGGATTCCCGAAACAAGTAATCCGGAATCAATTCCAAAAAGGGCACCTCGCCCAAGTGGGCTCGAAGGAGTGGAATAAGTTCCATGGGCTTTTTTTGATCCTTTATTCACTAGTGAATGCTTCTAAAGATAGACAATTCAACAAACCACCCTTACTTTTGAACGCGTTGTTTCAGCTGTTCGAAGTAATTTAACAGCACTTGTCCAAAGCACCATCCAAACAAAAAATGGGGCAGTAAAGAGTCCCAAACAAATCCCAGAAAAGTGAATAACACTCCTCCTAGAAGCATTACGCCATTGGTAAATCGAATCTTCATTTCGTTCCTGTTACTTTTTTGTGTGCAAATACTCACTTTATCTGAAGCCCACGGTCAAATTGTCCGTTACATACATAACGCACAAAAAGCAGAATATTATGTATTCGAAACTTCGGACAGTTCCCTAGCCACCTACTACGTCTACCGGGCAACCAGCCCGACGGAAGCCTTGAAAGAAGGGGTGTGGTACATCGTCGACGACCCCTTCCTCTACCGCGATAAGGCCATCCTCCTGCATCGCGTTAAATCAACCGCAACCGCAGATCTAATTGTCTACTACGTCCGCAATCCCAAAAACGCGGGTAAGGCAAGGAGGAGAACTGGGAGATAAACTTCTATTCTAATTATTAAAAACGGACCAGATTCAGCAACTCAAACATAATTAGCGCAACACGTGGTGTGCAAATAATTGTGTGAACGAAATACGTTGAAATGAAATTATTACTTTCACAGTACAACTATCGAACAATTAAACAAAAGACCACAATGCTCAAGCACAAATTACTCCTTTGTTCTATTTTATCCATCCTTTTGGTTGGATGCAGTGAGAATTATTCCAATGGCGAACGAATTGGCCTTGTGACACAATTTTCCAAACGCGGAATGATCTGGAAGACCTACTGACCTCTTCCCTTGATTTAGTACGTTTCTAAACTAGAGTTTTTGGGCCCAAGT
>CAZDDX010000009.1:0-68222 GCA_964504345.1 uncultured Owenweeksia sp.
TTCTATCCCCAAACCCCTTACCAAAGACGGTAAGGAAGATGTACTTGAAGTAACCAAGGGTATTTAACTCCTGAATCATCTTGGCATCGGTTTCTGCCAAGAGTTGAGGAGTGGACATGTCAATCTTGTTGATTTTGTCAAAACGTACAAATATTGTATCTCGCTCTAAAAAATACATTAAAGTTCACAACTTTATTACTTCAGAATCAACAACATAGTAAAGTCCGTCAACAAAATTAAGCACTCTTGTGGAATGAACTGGACTACATGAACCAGACCAAATGATCAACTTCGTTGAACTATCTAACATTATAAATGCTCCAGGATACGGGTGCGTAGTAGCCCTTACTAATCTATCAACTTCTTTCAAAGTCATGGAATGATATAACTCCCCATCTGAAGGAGTTCGACCTTCCCAATTACTGGCTAATGATTCATCTTGCTTAACTCCAATAATCAAATCCTGAATCAATTTTGGCCAAATCTGCTGTATAAGCTCAACATGTGCTTCATTAACTTTGTTGTAAAGTGTTGTTGCAGTTTCGTCAGGATGTAAAGGAATTTCAAACTGATCTAAGATTTCTCCAGTATCAACACCTTCGTCCATTTTAAAAAATGTAACACCAGTTTTATCAAGGCCTTTGAGAATGGCCCAAGGTACTGCAGCCCTTCCCCTACCATTGGGTAAAAGGGTTGGATGTGCTCCAATGACCCCCTTGCGCGGCACTTTTAAAATGTCAACTGAAGCAATCTGTGACCATCCAATAATAAACAACCAATCAATTTCATAATTTTTAATCACTTCAGCTACATCAGCATCATTTATGTGATTCAACTTGTACAATGGAATACCGTTGACATTAGCGATATCATCGAGATAAACCCGTCCAGATTTTTTTTGCGATTTGTGATCATGTAAGGTTAGAAGCAGATCAAAACGTCCGCCTGAAGAAACAACAGCCTCAATACATGACTTACCTATTTGAACGCAAGTACAAAATGCAATTTTCACCATTTTAGCATTAATAGGTTGGGGGGGTCTTTGAAAAGTAAAGTACTGTTTTCAAGAATATTAAAACATCCATTCCAAAAGAAATCTTAGAAGCGTATTCGCCGTCAAATTTTGCTTTCTCACTAACAGACATCCCATCAAAAGAGTTTACCTGAGCCCATCCTGTTAGTCCCGGACTTAACTCAAGTGCTCCATTTATGCGACGCAATTCAATTAATTCAGTTTGAGAAGGAATTGGTGGTCGTGGTCCAATAAAACTCATGTCACCTTTTAAGACATTGAAAAACTGTGGCAACTCATCGAAATTTGTTCTTCGGATAAACTTCCCAAAAGGTGTAATTTGAAGTTTTTGTGTATCCTTTGATTCTACATTTGGAGTATTCAAGGGCATACTTCGAAACTTGTAAAATCTAAATACCAAACCATTTTTCCCAATTCTATCTTGTCTAAAAATTGCAGGTCCACCATCTTGAATAAAAATTATAACCGAAATCATTAGGAAAATTGGCAATAAGCACACCAGTAAAAATAAGGAAAATAAAATGTCTAATATACGTTTTATTCTACAATAATTAATCATGGTTCTATGATGTTCATTGCTGTTTGAAATCCTTCACACAAGTTTCGCCCAACTTGGCTTCCACGTAAAACCGCTAAGGCTCTAATAGCTACATTAGACCTAGGGTGAGGATATTTTCGCATAACCCCTTCATATGCATATAAAGCCTCTAATTTTCGGGATAACCCATCTTCACCTATTTCTATAAACGTGTCTGGTCTAAATTGCTGCCCATCCACCGGAAATGCCCAATCTGTGCTGGATGGGATTTCCATAAAATACAAAGCTTTTAAAGGTTTGATAGGTTTTCTTTGAAATAAACGCACTGCAGCTTGACATGCTTTACTTGTATGATAATGATCATTATTTAAATCATTTGGGTGATGTGTTATCACAATATCAGGTTGAATCTCTTCAATGTATTTTTCAATAAACTGAACAATTTCAAGGTGAGGCACTGAATTAAATTTAATATTTGGGAAAGTACCTAATATTGGTGACTGCGCCCCAACGATTTTCTGTGCGGTAGCTGTATGCTGCAGAAGTGCCTCGTGATCTGGTCTGTGCCTTCTTGCTTCTACATTACCCGATAGTATTAAATTCACTACTATGTGCCCTTTATTTGTTAATGCGGCAGCACTTCCACCAAAACCAAGTATTTCATCGTCGGGGTGAGCCGTTACTGATAAATATATCATATTGTTTAATTAAAAGAGTCAATCGTTTTTCTCATGCCATCAATTGTGTTTATTGGTAATTCTTTACCAATAGCATTTAACAACTTCTGATTTGATACAATATAATTTTGTGTTAATTTCTTAAGACGTTCTGAAGTTAAAGGTAACTTAGTCAGGTCTCCAAATTTTGCAAATAAAATGATAAATTTTTTTGATATATTCCAAATTTTTGGATTTAGATTTTTAGATTTGGCAATCAATGAAATTATCATGTTAGTACCCAAAGGGTCATTATCTGCAACATTGTATACCCCAGAAGGAATATCATCACGTCGCATTAATTCATTAATTACAAACATCAAATTATCTACACTACAGAAAGACCGTTTGTTTTCAAATGCTCCCAGAGGCCAGGGAATACCATTGGAGACTAATTTATAGAGTAAATTCAAATTCCCCTTGTTTCCAGGTCCATGAATCATGCATGGTCGCAAAATATAAACACGCTTATCTTCAGGAATTTCTTTTGATAAAATGTAGTTTTCAGCTAATAGTTTGCTTTTTCCATAATGGGTAATTGGATTCGGAATGTGATCTTCGGTTAACAGTCCTTGTACTTCGTCAGCAACCGCCTTAACTGAACTTAAGGTAATAAATACACTCGCATCTGAAATCAAAAAGGAATCAAATATTCTTTTAGTTAATTCAGTATTGACTTGGTAGTATTCGTCTGGATTTGATGTATTTTTAAGGTCGTGGGCCTTGCCGGCGAGGTGGATTACGACCTCAGCACCATCAATATTCGATTCTTTTCCTCTTGAAGAAACACGAATATTATCTTGTTTAAAATAATTTAAAAAGGATTTACCAACAAAACCCGATGAACCCGTAAGATAAATCATCTTCCAAAATCATCTTGTAATCGAACAATATCTTCTTCATCTGAAGGATTAGTAACATCCGTATGCTGCCAAATCTCAGCCACTACCGCATAATCCTCTAAACCGACTAGACGGTGACGCTCACCTTGAAGCAATGTGACAGTTGCACCAACACTTAATATGTCTAATTCACTTTCATAATCGGTATTACTTCTAACTACGCCTGCCTGACCTTGAATGACCCTCCAAATTTCTGCCCTCCTGTGATGGTATTGCCACGATAACCTCTTATTGGGTGCTACTATCAGTATTTTGGGACTCAACTTGCCTGATATTTTCAAACTTGAAATATCCAAACCATCAAAATATACATCCGCAAAACGTTGAGCTTGTTCTTCTGCAATTACAAAAAAACCACCCCAAGGACGGTTATGGTCTTTATCAACAATCCTAAAATGTTGATCTTCCAACTCGTTTTGAACTAAGCTAAATATCATAAATTAAGACCAATTATAGTCTTTCACTTCATTGTATACTTTCCCTATACCTTCTTCCAACGTAATACTAGAACGCCAACCTAGGTCAGCTAACTTAGAGACATCCATTAACTTCCGTGGAGTCCCATCAGGCTTACTAGTATCGGTCAAAATTTCACCCTCAAATCCTGTAATCTTCTTAACTAAACGTGCTAAATCAAATATTGAAATATCTTCACCTACACCAATATTGACCAAGCCGCTCTCATTATAATTCTCCATTAAATACAAACATGCTGAAGCAAGATCATCTGCATGCAAAAACTCTCTTCGCGGAGCACCAGTACCCCAAATTGTTACTGATGATTCACCATTACGCTGAGCGGTTATGAACTTTCTCAGAAGAGCCGGCAATACATGTGAATTGCTTAGATCATAATTATCATTTGGACCATACAAGTTTGTTGGCATTACAGATATGAAATTGCACCCGTATTGATCCCTATAAGCTTCGCACATTTTAATACCAGCAATTTTTGCAATAGCATAAGGCTCATTCGTTGGCTCGAGCAAACCAGTTAACAGGTATTCCTCTTTTAGTGGTTGAGGTGCATTTTTTGGATAAATACATGAAGAACCCAAAAACATTAGTTTCTTTACCCCATTTTTGTATGCGGCATGAATTACATTATTCTGAATCATTAAATTCTGATAAATAAAATCTGCTCTGTAAGTATTGTTTGCTACTATACCTCCAACCTTTGCTGCTGCCAAAAAAACGTATTCCGGTTTTTCATTTTCAAAGAATGTCTGAACTTGCTGTTGATCAGTCAAGTCTAATTCTTTAGATCTTCGATATATTAAATTTTTGAATCCTTGATGCTCTAGAGCCCTGACAATCGCAGAACCTACCATTCCTCTATGACCGGCAATATATATTTTTGAGTCTAAGTTCATAATTACAAATGATAACCCGCGTCAGTAAGTAATTTCCCTCTTTTGGCATGTTCAACATCTGATAAAATCATTTCTTGAACTAACGTCTTTAAAGTATACTTTGGCTTCCAGCCAAGTATGGTCTTAGATTTCGTTGGATCTCCAATTAATACATCAACCTCTGTTGGTCTAAAATACTTAGGATCTACTGCTACAACTTGTTTCCCAATTTCAATTTGAAATTCAGGATTAGAACATTCTACAACAAAACCCTTTTCATTGACTCCCTCTCCTTTGAAATCGATTTTAATGCCTAATTCTTGGAAGGCCATTTGCACAAAGTCTCGGACATAGGTTGTTTCACCCATTGCAATTACATAATCTTCAGGAGTTTCTTGCTGTAAAATTCGCCACATTGCTTCCACATAATCTTTTGCATGCCCCCAGTCTCTTTGAGCATTTAGATTACCTAAATACAAGCAGTCTTGAAGTCCTAAAGCAATATTAGCCGTGGCCATGGTTATTTTTCTAGTTACAAAGGTTTCCCCTCTTCTTGGAGATTCATGATTAAATAAGATTCCATTACAAGCAAACATATTATAAGCCTCCCTGTAATTTTTGGTAATCCAAAAACCGTAAATTTTTGCAGCTCCATAGGGCGAACGGGGGTAAAATGTAGATTTCTCATCATACAGTCCTTTTTCATTCTTATTCTCCGCCAAACCACCATACAATTCAGAAGTTGAAGCTTGGTAAATTCGTGTTTTGTTTTCTAGCCCTAGAATACGGATAGCTTCTAGTATGCGTAATGTACCTAAACCATCAACATTAGCAACATACTCTGGTGAATCAAAGGAAACCTTAACATGGCTCATTGCTCCTAAATTATAAATTTCATCAGGTTGAACTTCTTGGATGATACGAATAATGTTGGTAGAATCTGTCAAATCACCATAGTGCAATTTGAAATTGACATTGTACTCGTGTAAATCCTGATAAATATGATCTATTCGTTGAGTATTAAAAGAAGATGCCCTTCTCTTTATGCCATGGACGATATATCCTTTTTCCAACAATAACTCTGCCAAATAGGATCCATCTTGACCGGTAATTCCTGAAATAAGAGCAACTTTCATAAATAAATTATTTTAAAATACCTTTTTCTAATTAATGTTTTTAATATACTGATCACTTTGACTTTTATAACGATACTCCTGAAATAATAACTTATCTGTCATATCAAAAATCACATTTATTTTAATTTTACCTCATTAAAACAACAATTGTTTCTTATAACATCCGTTTAATTAAAACGATACGTTCGATTACAAAAATAATTGCATTTAATATTCCAAGACTAATTTTGCCTAAGTCGATTTAAAGTTCCCATTAAGTTTTAACAGAAATGTCTCTAGATGAAACATTATGCAAAACTAAAAAAAGAAAAAATAACATGAATTGACTTTCCGGGGTAATTATTGCTCCATTTAAAAATAGAATATTCAGAAAGAAAATTATGAATACTATTTGAAATGATAGTTTATTTAAGGCGATCTTTATGTAACGCCAGATTAAATACAACAATAACGGAAAGAAAACTCCGAAATAGCCAAAAAGTACAAAAAATGAATTATCTAATTGTTTTTCCGTTTGACCCAACGCCCTACCAAAAATTGTATACACTTTAGTAAATTCATCAACAATTGAATAAATTGGTGCTACAAGTCTTTCGTTTCCACTTGTACCCTCGTTAGATATTTCATCTATTCTTAGGATAGTCAATATTTCGGGACCTTCAAAAAAAACAAATCCAATAATGAGCGAAATGATTATGAAATATTTATAATCCCTTAACATATAACCAATGTATAAAATTGTAAAAAAATAAACAGTCATCGAAAGACTTAGTACAATACCGAAAAAGGTTAGAAATTTCCAAATAATATGCATTCTAAGTGCATTACTACACATAAACAACAATAACAGGACTGATCCATAATACGAAGGCTCATGATATACGGAAATAGGCCGAATGTATGAAAGTAGATTTACTGCTTGAAATCGATCAGCTGATTCCGCTGTACTAATTGAAATGCTATCAAAAATTTTATAATAGTTCGTTGAATTCAAAAACAAAAACTCTAAAACTTGCAATAAAGCAAAACCTACTGATATAAAAGCACAAAACTTCACCGTATACTCTAGTGATGTTTCACTCCAATTTGTTGTACTAACTCTCTTAATATTCAAGAAGGTAAAGATGGCGAATGAAAAAAGCGCGAAAGTTTTAATAAACTCTACAATATCTAAAGCCCAAATCTGATATAATAAGTTAAATAAGAAAAATGAAAAAAATAAAAAGTAAATATAAAGATGTGATCTTAATAGGGGTTTCGAAACAAGAAAATATAAGTTAAATATAAACGCCAAAGATACCGCAAAGCCCCCAATTTTAAAAATGAATAAACTGAGTGACAATAACGTTAAACAAAGCAAGAATGTATCTCGACAAATATTAAGAAATCTATGACTTAACACGCAATTTCATTTTATAATAATTAGAAGAAAATAATTTTGGTAAAAATCTAAAATATACAAGTCCTATCAAAAAAATATTTCTACTATATCCCAAAATATCTATGATTTCTCCCGAAATCTTCTTGTAGGATGCCAAACCTTGACTACTTACCCCACCATATGACATGATGGTTCGCACCTCAGACGAATATTTATATTCTAAGCGATTCCTCAACAGTATCCTAACTAAATACTCATAATCTGCTGCAATTTTGTAATCTAGTGAATAACCCCCATAAGAATTAAATATATCTTTTCGTATCACAACCCCTTGATGTGGTGGCATAAATCCCAAGCGCAAATGAAAAGGTTTCCAAAATTTCGCAGAATAATATCTCACTAATTGACCCCTGGTATCTTTATAAAGGACATCAGAAATACTTATTGGACAATCAATATTCTGATGGACCTCAACAATGTTTGTAATCGTGGAAGTTGAATAAAAAACGTCATTTGAATTCAATAAAACTATATAATCACCATTTGCGAGTGCAATACCCTTATTGATTGCGTCGTAAATTCCCCTATCTCTCTCCGATACAACTATGTCAATATTAGCCCGATATTTGTTAACTATTTTCATAGTTAAATCTGAAGACATGCCATCAATGATTATATACTCAATCTTCTTATAATCCTGGCTAATGACTGACTGGATCGTGGCCTCTATTGAAACTTCAGAATTAAAACAAACTGTTATTACGGATATGGTTATCATAAATATTAAATTCACTCAAGCAAAAGGATCTTTCAAAAGGCGTAAACTCTTGATAACACAAGAAATATGAAAGGGAAAGTTACTTAATAACAGTTAACACTTTAAATCGAAACTCTTGCATTCCAAAATTTTCCATGAACTTGATATCAACAAGACGATTTTTATGCTTGAATTTGTAATGAAACAAGTTAAAATCACAAATCAATTTTTCAAAGTCATTCAAAGTAATTTTTTTAAAAGAATCAGTTATCAGTAATCTTGGGTATATAATTGATGACGTCCTAAATGGGATCTCCATTAGTTGCCGACCAATTTCAACATCATCAATAAGATAATTAGAACGCTTCGAATACTTCAAATGTCTACACAAATCAACTCCAATAAAGAACCCCGATCCACTAAAAAAATCTATCTCAGGCCCAAAATTTATTTTTTTAAAAAAAACATGCAGTAATTTATTTCCATAAAATAACTCACTTATTAAATTTGCTTTCCCTGCATATCCATGATATGATTGGCTTGTAAAATCACAGCCTGATATGTAATCAATAAATTTTTTAATGTCAATATAAGACGATAAATTTGTTCTGTAAAAAAGTTTGATATCTGGATATTTTTCCCTGACTAACTTCTGAGCTGAAAAAAATTTCTTGTATGAATTCTTTATTGAATCGTCTTCAATAACCCGAATCTCTCTATCACTCCAAATAACATTTTCACTGTGTCCACCACTATAAAAAAAAACTCTTATATCGTTCCGAACCGCCTCTTTGTACCATCCATTTTCTATCGCGTCTTTAAATCCCTGGTATTTTGAAGACTTTGTGGACAAAATTAAAATGCAAAGTTCATTTATTTCCACTTAGAAACTTCTTTATTGAATTTAAAATAATAAGACAACTAATAAAAAATAACATTAATCTTGTACTGTATTTGAATAATTTCAAAATTTTTGGAGATGATAAAGTTACAAATTGATTGTCATGCCAATGGGCTTCTAAGAAATTGCTTTTGCTGTAACCCCCAATAAAATTTTTATGCCTGTAATCTGTTTTAATATAATTTTCTCCTTTAAAACACAAAAAGTTGGTAAAAACTAATAGTTCTCTCTGAAATCTCGGATACACAAATTCCGCTAAATAAATTTGATCATAAAAGTGACTATTTCTTGAATACATATTATCTGCAGAGTTTAAAATCTCACGCAACAATAAAGCACCCTCTTTTCTTACACCAAATGTGCCAGCCATTATTGGAAAAAGATGTAATCGAGAATCCCGAATTACGTTAGCGCAATAATCTGTTTCCAACCAAATTTTGACAAAATCAATTTCACGAAGGGTTATTAAAGAATCCGCATCACGAAAAAGATAAACATCTGCACTATTTTTAAACACATTATGATACCTCCACATTTTTGGTGGCACTTCTAATAACTCCGGATAATCATCAATAGATTGAATCTTTAATGGAAGATCTTTAAAAAAAGATATGTCCACGGATTTGTCAACAAACACAACAATTTCGAAATCGAGTTCTTCACAGAGCCCTTCACTCCTCCAGTTATTGAAAACTTGCAGTTGTTCTCGTATCGGTAAATAATAAATACTATTCTTACCATACAATGAGTAGGAAACACTAATTAACATTTAACAGTTTATTATTCTATTATATTCGTTTTTTAGTAATTCTCCTACAGCCATTAAACTATATTTTTCCTCAACCATTTTCCTTGCATTTTCAGAGTAAAAGCCACGTAAAGAGGAACTAACTAACAAACTCTCAATTTTTTTACCCAGATCAACTTCAGAAAAACTCTGTGCTAACAAACCATTAATGTCATTACTAATAATTTCAGAGGGTCCACTAGAATCGAAAGCAACTACCGGGGTACCGCAAGACAATGACTCTAGAGTCACTTGACTAAATGATTCAAAACGTGATGGGACGACCGTCATATATGCGATATTGTAAATTTTTATTAGATCCGTTGCCTCATTTAACGAACCCAAATGTATGATTTCAAAACCCAATTCCTCTTGATAATAGGGCATATTACCACCAACTGTAACTAAACAAAAATTACTGTGTTTTTTAACTTTAGTCAAGGCTTTAACAAGTAAATCCAGACCTTTATTTCTGTCACTTAAATCATTTGCCACTATTAGGACAACTTTCTTATTTTCAGGTAATCTCCGGTGCCATTCCCTATCGTCGATGGAATAGTCCTTTTGCTTGTAAACATTAATGTCAATCGGATTTGGGACCACTGCTATTTGATAGATGTATCTTCCCAATTCGGAATTTCTAATTTTTGCAGCCATCGCTTGAGAAGGAGCTATTGCAAATATCTTTACTCTTTGGAAGAGCTTCTTCTTTTCATTAAAGTTTTTTAACTGGAAATCATAAAAAATACTTCTTGCTGGACAATTTCTACATTCTGTAATGTACTTGTCACACTCGATAGGTACATGACAACCACCAGTTAAAAAATAATAATCATGAAAGGTAATAACAAGTTTATCCAACTTCAATTTCATCAGAAAATCAGTGGAAATAAAACCATGACCAACCCAATGAAGATGAACTAAATCGAAGTTATTGATGATACCTTTATGTTGATTAGCTAGAAATCTAGATCCAAGATTTAAATTTCTTGAAAAGAACTTATCACTTTTTTGATATAGACATCTTGTAATGAAGAGATCAATCAAAAAATTCAAGGAAAATAACCACCGATTGAAAATTGAAATTTTCAACGGCAAACCTTCCTTAACTAAAGACCGAAAAGTTAAACTATGGACTGCAACGCCAACTTCCGACAACGCACTAGCGGTTCTTAGAAGTGCTGAACTTGTGTTGCTCCTGAAATTTACAAAAAGTATCCGCATTAAAATCTTTTGATCATTTTTGTGGTATTGTAAAACAATTGGAACACAAAAACACTTAGAATAATTAAAAATGATGAAATCAGTTTAATAACAAGCGACACTCTACTTTTAAAGATCAAACCTATGGATTCTTTTAAAAGAAGAAACGGCCTCTCCGTCGATATACCACCTAAACTTAGCACCGCCAAATCTTTATTAATCACTTCAAAATAAAAATTATTCTCAACAGCTGTGACAATGCTTTTAAAATCAGAGCATATTCTTAAAGTTTCATCGTAGTTATTCTTTAATAAAAACTTTGTTTTATAAATGATTCCTTGATGAACTGTTGGCATTCGTAATCTCCATTTATTTAAAACGCGTGACTTAACCTTATAATTAAAACTAGAACTCTGCAACTGAACATTAAAAGCAATACCAGCAGATCTAGTAAGCTGAAAACTAGACCCTAGCACTTTAAAAAGCATTATAAAATCTATATTCTCTGCTAACAGGTCTCCACAATTAATAAACACACAGAATTCACCAGAGGCAAATCGAAGTCCCTTATTCATTGCATTATAGATACCGTTGTCCTGTTCGGCGATAAAAACGGTTCTTACATGAGGTGATTTTTCATAACTTCTACAATATTCAATTGTCCCGTCATTAGACATTCCGTCAATAATAATATGCTCAAAATTCTGTCTATAAATTAAAGGAATCTGAGCAAATGAATCTAAAGTTGATCTTAGACCTTTTATATTATTAAGCGAAACAGTAATAATTGATAATCTCATTTAACTATTCAAAACGATGATTTTCCCATTAACTAAAGAAGTTGCTACATGTGCCAAGAATACAAACAGCAATTTCATCTCAGACTACTTGTGCATACAAACACAAAATAATATCTAATTTTCTAATGTCTACAGGCATAATATGGACAACCAAAAAAATGGAAACAAGCTGATAAATAGTTTCTGTTTTTGACTAACAAATAAATATATTTAAGGAAACCTATGCAGAGATTTTTCAATAAATGACGCACTATATTCATACTAAAATTACAGCAGAGAACATCACAAATAAATAGTGTTTCAATTTAAAAATATAAAATTTTATGTTTTGTACTTGTCATTGATAAAGGGAAACTTGAAAAACAAATATTTATTCAAGAGGTAAAATATTCCTGACAATACCAAATAAAAAAATATGTTAAAAATATTGCTACTAATGTGTAGAAAACTAAATGCTAAAGTTCCTAAATATTTAATCATGATAATATTTAAAAACAGAAGGATTACAGCATAGATATCCAAAATACTAATAAAATTGAAATACTTTCTTAATAAATAATTGTTCAAGAAGACTATGGCTAATCTTGAAATAATTATTAAAACAAGAAAAAAATTGAAATCATAGTAAACAAAAAAACAAGGCAAAAGCATCAAAATAAACTTGATCACATTAATATTGAAATTAGTCTTAACTCCTAATCTAGAAAAACACAGGTTTGTAAATAGTTTTTCGATTGGAAGAAAAAAAGATGCAAGCACAAGATATTGGAAAGTAAAACTAGCGTTAATCCAATTCTCACCAAATATCAAAGAAAACATGTAAAATGATGAACAATACATGAAGGATGAAGCCAAAATCATTAATAAAAATAAATTCAACCTTATTGTTGAAAATTGATTTAACGTCTCACGAATTCTTTCAGAATTTTTGAAAGTTTTAACATAATTTTTTTCTAATACGTTAGAGATATTTAATGCAAATGTCTTTGACAAAGAATCACCTCGCGAATAAAAAGCTAAATTTGTTGAACTAAAAATAGCTAACAAGTAGGTAAATAAAGTATTCAGAAATCCGTCGAAAAAAAAACTCACAAAGGTAGTTGAGTTTCTCCGTAAATGAAAATATAACACAGCCAATTTAAATTTCCATTGCAACCTCAATCTCACAAAAATTAAAAGAAGGAAAAATTGACTTACGGAAATCGATAGAACCATGATTATGTAAGACCATAACCCGAAACCAGAGTACAAACTTAATAGTGCAGAAATCGATCCAAAAATTGATGATGCAATAAATATTTTACCCCTCAACAAAACATTATTCTCATGCAGTAATTTTACTGAAAATATTTGTGCTATAGCATCAAATAATAAACTCAAGCCCATCACAATTAACATTCGACGTAAATCATGCACATTAAAGTATCTCTCGAAGAAATTCGAACACAATACAATGATTAAATACAAAACAGAAGCGAGAATTGTATTAAATACCAGGTAGGTTGAGTACACTATAGGCGTAATAAAATGCTTAGCTAATATAGATTTCTCAATACTTATATTAATCAATAAATTAGGCACTGTAAAAATTAAACCAATTATTGCTAAATATCCGTACTCTTGTACAGTTAGCAATCTTGTCATTGATAATGATACTATTAACGCAAATATTTGTAAAACAAACTGTTGAATAAATGGGATATGACTTTCTTTAATTCTCAATTTAAACAGGTTTGAAAAATAATATTAAATGCTCAAAAATCAATTTTCCATCTATTGAATAGATGACGAAATAGATTTGTGTAATTGAATTTTGATTTGCTCTAAATTAATTAAAGAAGGCAAGGTGAAATTTTCTAATAGATTTATTTTACTTAATTCTAAAATCTCATCAATCGGATATAATATGCAATCGGTCCGATTAGATGCGGTTGAAAAATAATCATAAAATTTAAAATCACTAACTTTTGCATTTTGAATTCTAACAGGAATACATTTTATACTAAATGAATCACAAAAAATAACACCATGAAGGGCGGAAGTGATTATTAACTCATAGGAAGTCAATAATAGAAAAAAATCTGAAAATAAAATATCTTGACCCATATTAAAAATATCAATATCATTATTATTACAAAATTTGTTTTGATCTTCATTTAATTTGTCATCATGATGTAAAATCAACAGAACTCTATTTCTAACTAAACTAGATTTTGGATAATAATCTGAAACTAACAATCCAGGATCACTAATAACCTTAATGCTATTTAAATCCAATCCAAATTTATCAGCCAAAAGCCGCGCACTTAAATAACCTCTTAGAAACTTAATTTGAGGTAAACATTTCAATGAATCAACATCACATTTATTGTTAAATCCCGAACCAAGAACAACTGTATTCTTTTTTGCATATCGAAGTATAGATCCAATAAAAAAATAGTTTTTAAAAAAATACAATTCCAAATAGGTAGATTTGTGGACATTTCGCTTAATAATTTTTGAAAATAATTCATAATTAATATTGTCTCCAATATTTTTAGTACTTCTATCACGAGCAGCGAAAATTCTTGGCTTGGGTGGGTGATTTATTTTAAATTCGAAAATATCAAACAATAAGAATTTTAAAAGATTTATTAATTTAACCCACATAACTTTTAAACTCACAACTTTATGACTTGCCATTCCCAAACAACATGTTGTTTGGCTTTGGGGTATAGAGTGACAAACAAATGCTTTATTGTCCTAGTAAATAATTTACTTTCACTATTAACTTCAAGATCAAAATTTACAACCTGATTTCTTATATTCTCAAATTCCCCAATAAATCCATACATAGAGGCCCAACAATGCGGTTTTGTGAAATATTTAAATGAGTTTCTTGTCACAAAATTTACATGCGTCGGGTCAACAAAAACCGATTCTTTTGGATATACAGGAGTAATTGCATAAAATTTTCCCCCAGGCTTCAATACACGGTATATTTCATTCATTAACTCAATAAATGGAAAAACAATATTTCCGTTACTAAAGATCAATCTTGGGACATGTTCAATGAAATCAAAAGCAGAAACACTATCAAAAAAATTATCCTCAAATGGTATATTTTCCAGAATTACATTAGTAGATTTATAATGAAAATCTTGTATTATACTTTCATGCCTTTCAACAATATCAACTCCATATAATTCATCATAATTATATGGATTTCTTGGATTTGCTCCACATCCTAGATCAAGATTTTTAGTTTTCATTTTGTGCATTGAACTTATTTAATAATTTTTATTGGGTTATTTTCTAGAATAATAAAAACGTATTTCATAACAATTTTCTTGACTTAATTGATTAAACAATTATGTCCAGCTATTTAGGGAGTTAATACAATACGCATCATGCCAGGATGGATAAATAGCAGCAATGATGAAGCTGTCAAAGAGCTTTTTTCGAAAGTTCTTCTGTTAAGCTTGCAAAAAAACTCATTCAGGTAATCCTGTATAATCCGTTTACTGATCATATGGTAGGTTTACAGGTGGATTTAAATAATTTTGATTAAGTACGGTTTCTATTAACTATTTTTGCCAAATGTCAATCCACATATCCATTTAATTAGGAGTATATTCAAATATTAAATTAAAGGTCTTGATACTAACATTCCTTTCTCCTTTATAAAGAAATAGTCAATTTAAATTTCTTACAAAATTTAGAAACTGTCTTGGATATATTAAATTAGAACTTTTTCAAAATAAAGTCTGAGCACCAAACTGAGCACCAACTACCTTAATTTTGATTGATTTTTGAAGATTTTGAGCAACTAGAACTCAAAAAAAGTGCTGATTATCAATACTTTAAATATTTAAGTTGATCAACAAATACCCCTCGTCGGTCTGGACCACACTAATTAAAAGATCTTTAAATAAGCGCCCGAAAACTCCACCGATTCTGTAGTGTACAGCGTGTAAGTGATTTTTCGACCAATGCGTTGTTCCACCTTAGGGATTAAATCATCCACCACATCGGTGCGGGGTTGGCCCACCAACACCAATTCTATGGTGCCGGAGTCCACCCCGGCAGCGTAGTCGCCAACTACGTAGGCTTCTTGAAGGTCCCCAACGCGGTCCAATAGGTTTTCTATTAATTCGTCAAACCCTAAGTATTTGGAAACAAGGGCCACCAAATCGGCGTAAAACGGATTGTTCTGATTCACGCGGTACTGAACCTTCTGTCCGTTAGGTTCGCTGCACAGCAAACCGGCTTCTTCCAGTTTTTGCAATTCCACGCGCACGGAATTGGTGGAGTCGCCAAATTCTTCGGCCAAGCCGCGCAAATGCCCTACGGCGTCCGGGCGGCTGAAAAACTTGAGCAAGAGCTTCAGGCGAGTCTTGCTGGTGATGAGGGAAGTAAGGATGGTACGGAGTATTTGAGGTTGCGGCGGCGCACGGCTTCGCCCGGTCACCCACAGGAAAGCACCGCGGGGTGCTTTAGTGAGTAACTTTTTAGCACACCGAAAATAGGACTATTTTGTGGGTTGGAGGTTATCGGCTTCGTCGCAAATGAATCAAATTATCAACAAGTTAATGTCAGCGGCTTTTTTTGCTCGTGCGAAGCTGCCGCAAAACCACCGCGAATGCGCGTAAATTTGGCTTTGTGAATTCAATACCTGCTCCCAAATCCAAGTACCGTCTGTTGCTGCGCCGCGCCGGGACGGTGCTGGGTCTTGCGGTGGCGGGCGTTGCCTTGGTGGTGGCGGTGCTGTGGGGCTACCTTTGGTTCAATCGGGATCGCGTGCAGCAAGAAGCGCTGGCGTTGGTGAACAATGAGTTGGCCGCTCCGTTGACGGTGCGCAGCGCAGAACTGGACGTGTGGAGCCGCTTCCCGGACGTCTCCCTGAGCCTGAACGACGTTTTCTGCCAGGACGTGCTCCCGCCGGGATCTGCGGACACCCTCTTCTACCTGCCCCAGGTGTACGTGCAATTTGCAGCTTGGGATCTGGTGCGCGGGCAAACCACCGTAAAGCGCCTCACGCTGCGCGGCGGACGGGTGGAAATTCGTCAGTACGCCAACGGCACCGGTAACTACCAATTTTGGAAAGAGTCCGAAGGGCCCAACCCGCGGGTGGATTTGGCCGGTGTTCGCTTGGAAAACGTGCGGTTGCGGGTGGAACACCCCGCCCACGCCCTGGAGAGCCGCGTGGAAACCCTCACCTTAAAAGGCAGCATTCGGGAAGATCGTTTTCGCGCCCAACTGGCCTGGAAAATGCGCCTGCCGCGCCCCAACCCCACCCCCGGCCGTGCGGACTGGGCGGTGAGCGGTTCCGTTCGGCTGGTGCAGGAAGGGGAGCGTACGGAACTGCAGAACGGGGAATTGCGCTGGGAGGAGTGGGTACTGCGCCTCACCGGGGCCTTTGCGCCCAACGATTGGCGCTGGACGGCCGCAGCAGAGGACTTGGATTTGGCGGCGCTGGCCCAAAACCTGCCGTCGGCCTGGCTGCCGGATCCCCAAACCGTAAACGCCACCGGAACGGCCAACGTGCAAATCAAAGGAAGAACCGTGCCCGCCGGTACCCGGGTGCAAGCCGCCGTACACCTGCGGGAAACCGCCGTGCGGCTGCCCAGCAACGGATGGGAAATCACCGGTGCGCAAGGGCAACTCACCTGGGACAACGGTCCCCGCGGACGGCTGGAAGACGCGGAACTCCGCGTGCGTTTCACCGCGGATCCCGCGGACGGCACGGTGGTGCTGCGCAACTTTACCGCCCCGGAACTGGAGGCCCAATTGAAGGTGCACCTGCCGCTGGCCACGGCCTTGGCCTGGGGGGGCTTCCGCATTGTGGCATCCGCAGACGGACAAGTCACCGGAAACGTTCGGGTGGCCAAAAAATACACCGGGTGGCCCCAACTCTCCGCCACCGGTCTGGACGGCGCCAACGTTACGGGCACCTTGGCCCTGAGCCGCGGGAAAGCCCAACTGCACGGCACCGGCGCAGCTCTGGAAAACCTCACGGCGCGCCTCACCCTCCGCAGCCCGGACGCACACCTGGACGAATGCCGGTTCCGCGTGGGCGGATCCGATTTTTCCCTCACCGGCCCGGCCTACCGCACGGTGGATTGGGGCGGCACGGACCCCCTCTTTTTGGACCTGAACCTCAGTTCCCGCAACTTGCGGATGGAAGACGTGCTGGCGTGGAAAGTATGGGAGGCACAAGAACCGGAAGGGGCGTCCACCGAACCCGCCACTCCGTGGGACTACCGCGTGCAACTGGGGGCCAACCAAATCACCTACCGGAGCGTCAAGGCCCTCCGCGCCCGCGGACGGGTTTGGTCCACGGGGGACCGCTTGGACGCCGACCAAATTTCTTTTGCCACCGCAGAGGGTACCGTGTCCGGCGCCTTCTCCTGGGTGCCCCAAGGGGCCTTTACGGAACTGAACCTGGACGCCCAAACCCAGCGCGTGCGGCTCAGCACCCTGTTGCGGGAATTTGAAAACTTTGGGCAGTCGGACCTCACGGCAGACCAACTGGACGGCAAGGCCAACCTGTCCGTGGTGTGCGCCGCCCGGTTCAACGAAGAAGGATCCCTGGACCCCGCTTCCCTGCAAGCCGTGGTGGACTTCACCCTCACCAACGGCCAACTGAAGGGCTACGCCCCGCTGCAGGCCCTGGCCCGGTACGCAGACGCCAAGGCCTTGGAAAATTTGCAGTTTGGAACCCTTAGCAACACCCTCACCATTGCGAACCAAACGATTACGGTGCCGCCCATGGCCGTGGACAACAACGCGCTTTCTTTGCGGTTGAGCGGCACCCACGCTTTTACCGGAGCCGTAGACTACACCGTGGAATTCCGCCTCAAAGAAGCGCTGTCGGCCCAAAAGAAAGGCGCCAAACGGCCGCGGGAACTGGACGCCTACTTGGCGGAAACGTCGGACCCCGGCAAAGTGTGGATTCCCGTGCGCATTACCGGAACTACGGACGCGCCCAAAATCACCCTGAACACCCAAAAAGCGGCCCAAAGCAGCGCCCAAACGGTGCGGTCTGACTTCAAAAAACAAGGAGCAGAGCTGCGCCAATTGCTGAAACCGTCGGAACCCAAGCCCGTTCCGGCCCAAAAGTATATCTTTGAATGGGAGGAGGAATCCGGTGATTCAACCCGCATTCCGTAAACTCAACCCGCCGCACCGCTGAAACGCCCAACCCCACTTTTCCTAATTCCGTTGGTTCAATTCAAGGAAGCGCACTAAATTAGCTCCATGCGAAAAGCCCTCTTCATCCTTTCTTTGGTACTGACCGCCGCCGCGTGGGGCCAGTCCAACCCGGGATTGAACGCACTCACGGATTGCGGGGTATTTGCGCCCACGGCCTTTACGCCCAACCGGGATCAAACCAACGACGTGTTCAATGTGGTGATCTCCGAGTACTGTGCCGTTCAGGATTACCACTTGTACGTGTACGACCGCTACGGACGTTTGGTGTTTGAATCCATTGACGCCTCCAAGGGCTGGGACGGACGCTACAACGGCCGCGAGGTGCAGGACGGTTTGTACCTGTGGCACCTGTTGGGCAAGGTGGTCATCCCTTCCGGGGAGAAGACGCTGTCTTTGGACCGCACCGGTTCCGTGGTGCTGCTCCGCTGATTTTTCCGCTGTGTTTCTTTTGCTTTGGGCTCTGAACCTGTGGGGTGCGGTGCATGCTGCCCATCCGCCTTTGGTGCTGCGCGTGGCGGTTGAAGAGCCGGCCCGCGGCCAGTGGATGGTGTCTTTGCGGGATGCTCAAGGAAAACCCCTGCAAGAGCGCGTTTTTCCGGTGAAAGGGACGGCAAAATCCGCAGAACTGAATTGGGGTCCGCTGGAACCCGGCACGTACACGCTGGCCGTGTACTTGGACCAAAACCGCAACAACAAGCTGGACAAAGGAATGGTGGGGCAACCGCTGGAACCCTATGCGTTCAGCAACAACGCCCGCGCGCCTTTTTCCGCTCCAAACCTTGAGGAGCAGCGTTTTGTGCACCCCGGCAAGTTGCCGGTACTGCTCCTGCGTTAGGAGATCCCGAGCTCCGTTGGGGCGGGTAGTTTGTGCAAAAAATCCTGTACGGTACGGGAGAAGGTCTCCGGTTGTTCCGCGTGCACCCAATGGCCGGCTTGGGGAACGGTTTCCAGCTGTGCTTGGGGAAAATGGGCGCGCAGCAGCGGCAATTCATGCTCGTCCAAATATCCGCTGAGCCCGCCGCGCACAAACAGCACGGGGCCGGCATAGGTGAATTCGGGGGGCAGGGCGCGGGTGATTTCCGCGTAGCTGCGGATCAATGCATCCAAGTTGAACTTCCAAGCCAGGGTTTCTGGAGTGGGGCGGCCCACGTTCTTGAGTAAAAACTGCCGCACGCCGGGGTGGGCAATGCGGGCGGCCAGTACGGCATCCACGTCGTTGCGGGAGCGGCACTGCGCAAAGTCCACCGCGCCCAAAGCGTCAAAAATCTCTTGGTGGTGCGGCGGGTAGGCCTTGGGGGCCATGTCCACAGACACCAACGCCCGAACGCGCTCCGGGTAGGCACAAGCCCCCCATTGCGCCACTTTTCCGCCCATGGAGTGGCCCAACCAAACGGCCGCTGGTAGGTTTGCGCGGTCTTGGTACGCCAATACGTCGGCGGCCAGTGCGGCGTAGGTGTGTTCCGCGTCCCACGGGCTTTGCCCGTGGTTTCGGAGGTCCAAGGTGTGAACCACCCAATCGTCGGACCACCGTCGGGCCAACGTGGCCCAATTATCGCCCATGCCAAAGAGCCCGTGGAGCACCAGGAGGTGGGGCTTGTGGGGGTGCAGGGGATCTGCCCCGTAGACGGCGGCGTGCAACTCAACCACGGAGGGCGCGTTTGTAGAGTTGTACGGTGTTTTCCAGGCCCCAGTAGAGGGCGTCTGCAATAAGTGCGTGGCCAATGCTGACTTCCGTGAGATGGGGAACGTTTTGGGCAAAAAAGGCCAGGTTCTGGGCGTTAAGATCATGCCCGGCGTTGACGCCCAGGCCCAGGGAATGGGCCACCTCGGCGCAGTACGCGTAGGGCGCTACGGCGTTTTCCGGGTCTTTGGGGTACCCCACGGCGTATTCTTCCGTATAGAGTTCAATGCGGTCTGCCCCCACGTGGGCCGCGCCGCGCAGGTGTTCTTCGTTGCATTCCACAAAGAGGGAAGTGCGGATGCCGGCGGCTTTGAGCTGCTGCAGTACCCGCTGCAAGAGTTCTTCGTGGGCCCAGGGGTCCCAACCGGCGTTGGAGGTGAGGACGTGGGGAGGGTCCGGCACCAGGGTAACTTGGTTGGGGCGCACGCGGAGCACCAGTTCCATGAAGGCGGGGTCTGGGTAGCCCTCCACGTTGAATTCCGTGGTGACCACCGGGCGCAGGGCCGCTACGTCTGCGTACCGAATGTGGCGTTCGTCCGGACGCGGGTGTACGGTGATGCCGTCCGCGCCAAACGCCTGAATGCGCTCTGCGGCCTCCAACACGTTGGGGACGTTGCCGCCGCGCGCGTTGCGCAGGGTGGCTATTTTGTTGATGTTGACGGAGAGTTTGGGGGCAGCAGCAGACATGGCGCAAAGGTAGGCACGGAAGCGATGGGCCGGAACTTTCCGTACCTTTGGAGGGTATGGAATCCAATCATTCGGTTCGTTCGCTCCCGTCCCAGCCCAAGGTGGCGGTGATCGGTTTGGGCTACGTGGGGCTGCCGTTGGCGGTGGCGTTCAGCCGGCACCTTCCGGTGCTGGGCTTTGACATCAACGCGGCGCGCGTGGCGGAACTCAACGGCGGAGAAGACCGCACGTTGGAGGTAACCCCGGCGGAACTGCAGGAGGCGCTGGCGGGCGGGGCGCGTTTCAGTGCCCAACAGTCGGACTTGGCAGACTGCAATACGTACATCGTAACGGTTCCTACGCCCATCGACGATTTTAAAACACCGGACCTGGGGCCGCTCTTGGCCGCCAGCAAAACCATCGGTTCCGTGCTGAAGGCCGGCGACGTGGTGATCTACGAAAGCACCACGTACCCCGGTTGCACGGAAGAAGATTGCGTGCCGGTGCTGGAAAAAACCAGCGGCTTGGTGTTCAACCGGGACTTCTACTGCGGTTATTCCCCAGAGCGCATCAACCCCGGAGACAAGGTGAATACCTTGGCCACCATCCGCAAGGTTACCAGCGGTTCCACGCCGGAAGCCGCTGCCTGGGTAGACACCCTGTACCAAAAAATCATCACCGCCGGAACGTTTTGCGCCAGCAGCATGCGGGTGGCAGAGGCGTCCAAGGCCATTGAAAACGCGCAGCGGGATGTGAACATTTCCTTTGTGAACGAGCTGGCGCTGATTTTTGACCGTCTGGGCATTGACACGCAAGAGGTTTTGCGCGCCGCCGGCACCAAGTGGAACTTTTTGCCGTTCCAACCGGGTTTGGTGGGCGGCCACTGCATCGGCGTAGATCCTTACTACTTGGCGCACAAGGCACAAGCCGTGGGGTACTACCCGCAGGTGATATTGTCCGGCCGCCGAGTCAATGACTCCATGGGCATTTTTGTGGCCAGCAAGGTGGTGAAGTTGATGATCCAAAAGGGCATAGCCATCAAGGGCGCCCGCGTGTTGGTGTTGGGCCTTACGTTCAAGGAAAATTGCCCGGATCTGCGCAATACCCGCGTGGTGGACATTGTTCACGAATTGGAACAGTTTGGTTTGCAGGTTGCGGTGCACGATCCCTGGGCCCAACCGGAGGAGGCCGAGCACGAATTGGGCATTTCCCTGGTGCCGGAGTTCCGTCTGGAGGACTACCAAGCGGTGGTTTTGGCCGTAGCGCACCGAGAGTTTAAGGATTTGCCGCTGGCACCCAACACCCCCAACCGTCCTTATGCGGTGTACGACACCAAGGCGTTTTTGCCGGCAGCGCAGGTGGACGGTCGATTGTAAATCTGCTGAACGTGAACGGATCCGATCCTGTGGCCGCCGCGCGTTGGCTGGTGGTGTACACCAAGCCGCGCCAAGAGAAAAAGGCCGCCGCGGAATTGGAAAAAAGAGGCATTGGCGTGTACTGCCCGCTCAAACGGGAGAAACGCAAGTGGTCCGACCGCTGGAAGTGGGTGGAAACCCCGTTGTTCACCAGCTACGTTTTTGTGCGCACCACCGAAGCCGAACGCCAGGAGGTGCTGCGCGTTCCCGCCGTGGTTCGTTTTGTGTACTGGTTGAAGCAGCCGGCGGTGGTGCGGGATTCGGAAATGGAAACCCTGCAGCGGTGGCTGAACGACTACTCCGCGGAGGCCTTGGAGGTGGTGGGGCTGGAACCCGGCGGGCGGGCCCGCATTGAAAGCGGAGCCCTCATGGGGCGCGACGGTGCTGTGGTGGAGCGTCGGGGCAACCGTTTGGTGCTGTTTTTGGAGAGCTTGGACTTGGAAGTGCAGGTGGACCTCCGCCAAACGCAAATTACTGCCGCAGACGAGCCGGCTCCGGAGGATCCATAAGTTCCAGATGTTGTTAAAACCGAATTATCACGTTTCATGAATCCGTACGAAGCCCTCAACCTGCCGTTCCGCACCCGCGAAGAGAATTTCTCCCGTCCGTGGGGCGGTTACGTGCGGATTCACGAATCCCAAACGGCGGAATTCATTGCTCGGTACTTCCCGGAAGAAGCCGCATCGCTGTTGGAGGTTCAAAGCACCCTGAGCCCCAAACTCCTGTTTGTGGAGCCCGGAAAACGCCTTTCCTGGCAGTACCACCACCGTCGGGCAGAAATATGGACCGTGGTGGACGGACCCGTGGGCATTGCGCGCAGTTTAACGGACGCAGAAACTCCGGTGGAATCCTGCGCGGCAGGCGAACGCATTGTATTTGCGGCCGGAGAACGCCACCGATTGGTGGGCTTGGACCGGCGCGGCGTGGTAGCCGAATTGTGGCGCCATCTGGACCCCCAACACCCCTCAGACGAAGAGGACATTGTTCGGCTACAAGACGATTTTGGACGCTGAGGACTGCTGATTCAACCCATTTGGGGCAATAATCAAACTATCTTTGATCCATGGAGGAACATCCCCAACCCTTACCGGCAGCCTTGGCCGACGTGTGGTGCCTGAACGGCCCAGGTTCTTGGATTGTTCTGGAAGGAGTGGTTCCGGACGAATCCAGTGGCCTGCAAGCTGTACTTAAGGCATTGGAATCTACCGGAAGCAAAGCCTTGGTGGCCTACCGGGAACCGGTGCCCAATGGATTTCAGTTCCGGGTTCGGATGGACGTTCCGGATCCCACGGAATGCGCCCTAGCAGCGGAGCGCTACGGTTTTAATGTTATCCGCACCATTCCCCCCACGCAAGCGGACCGCGAGGCCCAAGACGCCTTGGACAACCTCCACCACTACCTCAACCTGTAGCCCATTCACCACCCGCGGGCTTTGGCCGGGAGTCCAATTAACCTCCGTACCTTCGCACCATGTTCGCCCTCTACGGTCGTCGGCTCCCGGAAGAATCCCTTCCCTACGTAGCAGAAATGCTCGACGTCTTTGCGCGCGCAGGCGAGCCCGTACACCTCTACCGCGGCCTGCAAGACCGGGCCAACACCCACTGGAACGCCGGCTGGGACTACCCCACCTTCAAAACCCCCGAAGAACTCCAAGCCCTGCACCCCACCCTGGTCATTTGCTTGGGCGGCGACGGCACCATCCTGGACGCCAGCACCTTGGTGGCCCGAAGCGGCATCCCCCTTCTGGGAATCAACACCGGACGACTGGGCTTCCTGGCCTCCGTCCCCCGCACGGAAGCCGCGGCCACCGCGGAAGCGGTGCTCCGCGGCGAATACACCGTGGAGGAACGCAACATGCTTCAAGCGGAAGCCCGCGGCGGCGGCGTCACCCTAGACCCCAACTTCGCCCTCAACGAAGTAGCCGTCTCCCGCAAGGGCACCACCAGCATGATCTCCGTCCACGTCCACCTCAACGACTCCTTCCTCAACACCTACTGGGCGGACGGCTTGGTCATCTCCACCCCCACCGGCTCCACCGGCTACAACCTCTCTTGCGGCGGCCCCATCCTCATCCCCGGGTCCGACAACTTCATCATCACCCCCATTGCGCCGCACAACCTCACCGTGCGTCCGCTCGTCATCCCCAACACAGACACCATCACCCTGCGCATCGAGGCCCGCGAAGACGCCTACCTGGCCTCCCTGGACTCCCGCGTCTACTCCCTAGACGGCAGCACCGAACTGGTACTGCGCAAGGCAGATTTCAAACTGCGTTTGGTGCGCATGCTCAACACAGACTTTGCCACCACCCTGCGCAACAAACTTCTGTGGGGTTTGGACCGGAGGAATTAAGCGCACACCCCAAAGCGCGGCACAGCGCTATCAAACGTTTAAAAGAGAAAGAGGGCGGGTTGGACTCGTCCCCAATGCAGAACTTCGCGTACGGCGGGTGGGGGCGGCAAGGGCTTCTTGCAACCCAAGTAGGGCCAAAAACCACAAATAGGGCAGCGAAAACGTATTTAAACGTATATTTTGATTCTAATTTCGTGATTTTATCACTAAATTTGATTCAAAATTAAAAGTATCGTGTTAATCCGGTTCACCGTCGAGAATTTTTTGTCGTTCCGAGACCGCCAAACCCTTTCCCTCCTGCCGGGAAAAGGCACGTTGAAGGCACACCACAAGTCCACACCCGTGAACGGTATTTCCGTGCTCAAAACCGCCTTGGTTTTCGGCGCCAACGCATCCGGTAAATCAAACCTCATCAAAGCAGCTGCTTTCGCGCGAAACCTTATCCTCAACGGCACCAAACCGGACCAACCCATCACCCAGAATTTCTTTAAACTGGACCCCGCACGCGAAAACCAACCCGCCTATTTTGATTTTGAAATCCAGCACCAGGGCAAAAACTTCGCCTACGGATTCCAATGCAACGAGCGCGAGATTCTGGAAGAATGGCTCTTTGAGCTCACCCGACGCGGAATGAAACGCATTTTTGAACGGACCAACACCACCCACTACGAGCTGGACTACCTCCTGAGGAAAAACCCCGCCAAAGTGGAGCAACAATTCCTGGAATTCACCGCGCGCAGCACGCCCCGCAACCAACTCCTGCTCACCCACGTGCGCAACACCAACGTCCCGGACAACACCACCAACATCGACCCCCTCTACTCCGTCTTGGATTGGTTCCAAAACACGCTGAACGTAGTGTATCCAAGCTCCAAAAACCTTGGAAAAACCTTTGAAATTTTCGCAAACCGCAACCTCAAATCCGTATTCGACGACTTCTTAACCTACTCCGACACGGGCATCGACGGCGTTGAATTTGAGCAGATTGACCCCGCTAAACTGGACGTAGACCAAAACCTTTTGCTGGAAATCCAAGCGGAACTTCGCAACCAAAAAAGCGAAAAAACAACCGCTTTCGTAGCGAATCCGCAGCAAAACAACTACTACTTGGTGGAACGGGAGCCCTCCGGCAACCTCACGTACCGCGTTTTGCGCACCAAACACCGCCTGGCCGGCGGCGGGTACCGTCTTTTTGACCTCAAGGACGAATCGGACGGAACGCGTCGAATCCTGGACTTAATCCCGATGGTGGTGGACTTCCTGCAAGGCGGAAACGTGTACTTGGTCGATGAAATCGAACGCAGTCTCCATCCCAACTTGGTGTGCGAGGTACTGGACTTTCTCCTGGACCAGTGCGCCTCCGTCAACAGTCAATTGATTGCCACCAGCCACGAAGCCACCCTTCTGAATCAAGAAATCATCCGAAAAGACGAGGTGTGGTTCACCACAAAAAACGCGCTCGGCGGCACGGAATTGCACGCCCTGGACGAATACGCCGTGCGCTTCGACAAAGACATCCTCAAGGACTACCTCCTCGGGCGCTACCGCGGAACCCCAAAATTGGGAAATCGCTCCCTTCTAGAGCACCTTCATGCAGGTTGATTGTGCCGCGCATTTTCATCCCGCTGATTCGCAAAGAAGGCTTCTTGCAGGCGGAAAAACTATTCATTCTAGCCTGCGAAGGCACCGTCACCGAACCCAAGTACTTTGAACGTCTCCGTCATTCGGAATGGTTCAATCACTCAGGACTGGTTGAAACCATCGTCCTCAAGAAACCCAAGAACCACGGCAACGATCCTGTTGCATTGAAAAACCTGCTCAAAAAAGTAAAAAAGGACTACAGATTCAAGAAAACCGATGAGTTTTGGTTGGTGGTGGATCGGGATCACTGGGAAGAAATCCACAAAATCAGCTTTGACATTTTAGTGCGTGATTTTGAACGAGAAGGGAATTTTTTCCTAGCCTTGAGCAATCCCTGTTTTGAATTGTGGCTAATCCTGCATTACTTGGATATTTCCACCCTGCCCCAAAGCCAAATTAGGAAAATCGAATTGAATCAACGCATTGATTCGAAATCGTGCACCCAAAGCATCTTAGGAGAATTGATCGGTAGAGGCTACAACAAAATTCCTCCTCGCGATGTACTCCAATACACCCGCCGAGCAATTGAAAGAGCCAAACGCTTGGAGGTATTGGGCGAAAAATACCCCACCGGCGTTGGCACACACGTTCATCAATTGGTACAAAAGCTGATCCATTAAGGCCGGTGCTACACACCAACAGGCTACCCCTTGCAGGCTCTATTCAGGTGGAACAAAAAACGAACAAACTCCTCTGGGGCCTGGGCCGACGGAATTAAAAAAGGGCGGGTTGCACTTTGCCCAAACTGGGGCAATGGCGCAAGCGGGTGGGGGCTGGTTCATACTCCATTTGGATGACGAAATACCCCAAAAGTGCACAAATTGTAACTATAACAGCTTGTTTTTTAGTCATTTACAAATTCGCCGCGCCACCACCCACAGGGAGTCTTAAAAACGGTTCACCAACCAAAGTCGGCCCATCGATTTAACCACCCGAAGGGCCCAAAACCTCATGCCGGTGCCGCCGAATGTGCCCACGTAAAATCCACCCCCTCAATCCCTGTCTTCCCATACAAAAATGCTACCTTTGCGCGTTATGTTCAGGATGAACGAAAAACCAACAAACCGCCTGTGGTCATGGGCTCTGGGCTTGCTGCTGAGCACGGCCCCCGCCTGGGCGCAAGCCACCCACGAATTTGGGTTGAGTACCGCCGGAACCACCTTCACCGGTGATGTAGGTGCGTATGGATTGACCGTGCCCCAGCGCGCTGCTTTTGGCGCCTACTACCGCATTCAAGGACATCGGCACTACGCCTTTCGCGCGGTGTACCAACAAGGCCAGTTGTTTGCGGACGACGCCCAAAGCGGTCTGAGCGAACGCATCAACCGAAACAGCCACTTCCGCAGCCCGTTCTGGGAGGCGTCGGCCCAAGTGGAAATTGACTACGTGCCCCAACGACTGCGCAGCAGCAAGGGCCAGACCACGCTGTACCTCTTTGGCGGTGCGGGCATCATGGGCTTCAACCCGCAAGCTCAGTACCACGGCGTCTGGACAGACCTTCAGCCCCTGGGCACGGAAGGACAAGGCACACCCCTGTCCAATGCCGCCACGTACGCGCGAACAGCCGCTATTTTGCCCGTAGGCATGGGCGTTCGCTACCGCTTGGGTGAATTGCTCACGGTGGGCGCGGAAGCCGGATGGCGCATCACCTCCACGGACTATTTGGACGACGTCTCCGGCCTGTACGTGGATTCCAAGGCCTTGGCCACCTACAACGGTGCCGCCGCAGCGGCTCTTTCTGATCCCTCCCTGGTGGTGCAAAACCGCGCCGGATTGCCTCGTGGAACCGCTGAAACCTTAGACACCTACGCCACGGCGGGAATCTTTGTGGGAATCCACTTGGAGACGTTTTTGGAACGGTGCGCGTCTTTCTTGTACCAATAATTTCGACAGCTTCTTTCCGGTGTCTACCCCCAACAACTCCCTTCCCCAACACGTTGCCATCATCATGGACGGCAACGGCCGATGGGCCAAAAAACAGGGGTTGCTCACGCGCGTTCGCGGCCACGAATCCGGCGTAGAGGCCCTCCGACGCACCGCTACAGCAGCGGCAGAAATCGGAATCCGCTACCTGACGGTTTATGCGTTTTCGTCGGAAAATTGGGCCCGCCCCAAAATGGAAGTAGACGCCTTGATGAGCATTTTGGTGAATGCCCTGCACAAGGAGCTGCCCACCCTTCAAGAGAACCGCATCAAACTGCACGCCATTGGCCGCCTGCAAGACCTCCCGGCCGCTTGCCAACGCCAGCTGAACGAGGTGATGGAAGCCACCGCCACCAACAACCGCATGACCCTCACCTTGGCCTTGAGCTACGGCAGCCGCGAGGAACTGGTGGACGCCTTCCAGCACGTGGCGCGCGAGGCCGCCGCCGGCCGGTTGCGACCGGAGGACTTGGACGCCAAAACCGTGGAACGCTTTTTGTACACTGCAGGCATGCCGGACCCGGACCTCGTGATTCGAACCTCCGGCGAGCAACGCATTTCCAACTTTCTGCTTTGGCAAATTTCCTACGCCGAGCTCTTCTTCACCCCGGTCTTGTGGCCGGATTTTGACCGACTGCACCTGGAAGAGGCCCTGGCCGCATACGCCGGCCGCGAACGCCGCAAAGGCCTCACCAGCGAACAAGTAGCCCCAAACGTGGCCTAAATGACTTTCTCCGTGACCCTACCGTCCTCAAAAGCCGCCACCTCCCGTCGGTTCACTTGGTTTCCACTGTTGAGCGCCTTGCTCCTGGCCGTCTTCAACCTCTTCGGAACCCCCGCGGCCCGCGCCCAAGGCCTGGTAGGGCCCTCCACCGCGAACTACGTGCCCGGCATGGAGTACGAAATTGGCGGCATCCTCGTAACGGGCGCAGACCACCTGGACCCCAGTGTCATCCAGCTCCTGAGCGGCCTCACCGTGGGCGACCGCCTCACCCTCCCCGGCGAGAAAGTCACCAACGCCGTCAAGACGCTATGGAACCAAAAATTGTTCGACAACGTCCAGATTTACGTGCACGAGCGCCAAGGAGACATCGTGTTCCTCACCATCGCCCTGCAGCCCCTGCCCAAACTCTCCAAATTCTACTTCACGGGCCTCACCAAGGCCCAGCAAGACGCCGTTCGGGAGTTGATCCAACTGCAACGCGGCGCCGTGGTGTCCGAAAACCTCAAAGTGACGGCCGCCAACAAAATCACCAAGCGCTACGTGGAAAAAGGCTACCCGGACTGCCGCGTGAACGTGGTGCAAACGGTAGACTCCACCGCCACAGACCGCGTCATCCTGGGATTTGACGTAAACCTGGGCGTGCGCCTGCGCATCGCGAGCATTGATTTTGAGGGCAATCCCTCCTTCCCAGACGCCAAATTGCGCAGCAAATTCAAGGAAACCCACCAGCACGCCGCCTGGAACATCTTCCAGTCTTCCAAGCTCTTGGCAGACAAATACGCCGACGACCAACGGAAACTGATCGCCTTCTACAACACCAAAGGCTTCCGCGACGCCCGCGTGGTGCGCGACTCCTCGTACCGCACCGACGAGGGCCTGCACCTGAAAATCTTCCTTGAAGAAGGCAAACCCTACTTCTTCCGCAACATTTCCTTTGTGGGCAACGCCGAATACCCCACGGACGTACTGGAATCCATCCTCCGCATCCAAAAAGGCGAGCGCTACGATGCCAAACGCCTCTACGAACGCGTCAACGGCGACCCCAACTCCAACGACATCGCGTCCCTCTACCTGAACAACGGCTACCTCTTCTCCAGCGTCATGCCCGTGGAGACGCGCGTGGAAAACGACTCCATCGACCTGGAAATCCGCATCCGCGAAGGCCGCCCCGCCACCATCAACAAGGTCACCGTGACCGGCAACGACCGCACCAACGACCACGTCATTTACCGCGAGGTCCGGACCCGCCCAGGCGACCTCTTCAGCCGTGCAGACATCCAACGTACCATCCGCGAACTGGGCCAGCTGGGTTATTTCGACGCCCGCAACGTCAACGTCACCCCAAAACCGAACGCCGAAACCGGAACCGTCGATCTGGAATACACCGTGGTGGAGCAGTCCACCAGCCAATTGGAACTCCAAGGCGGTTGGGGCGCCAACACCGTGGTGGGCACCTTGGGCCTGAATTTCAACAACTTCTCCGCCCGCAACATCGGCAACAAAAAGGCGTGGAAGCCCCTCCCCACCGGCGACGGCCAAACCATCAACCTGCGCGCGCAAACCAACGGCACCTTCTTCTCCTCCTATTCCTTCAGCTTCACGGAGCCGTGGCTGGGCGGCAAAAAGCCCAATGCACTGAGCGTCAGCGCGTACCACAACATCATGAACTCCAACGGTCGCACGGACTCGTTGGCCCAAAAAATCTCCATCACCGGCGTCTCCGTGGGCTTGGGCCGACGCCTCAAATGGCCAGACGACTACTTCACCCTTTTCCAACAGATGGAATTCCGTCGGTTCGACGTCAACAACTACCCGTTCATTGGCGGCGACTTCAAGCAAGGCATCATGCACGCCTTGGCCTACTCCTTTGTGCTGCGTCGGGACAACCGGGACTACCCCATCTTCCCCACCCGCGGAACCTCCTTCAACTTCACCCTAGAAGCCACCCCGCCCCTCTCCCTGCTGGACGGCCGAGACTACTCCAAGCTCACCGCCACCGAAAAGTACCGTTGGGTGGAGTACCACAAGTGGAAGATGACTTTTGACTCCTACGCTCTACTGGCCAAAAACACCGTCTTCCGCGGCTACATGGAATTTGGGATGCTGGGCATGTACAACGCCAACTACGGCCTGCCCCCCTTGGAACGCTACTACCTGGGCGGCGACGGTCTCCAAAACTTCGTGCTCGACGGCCGAGAAATCGTAGGCCTCCGCGGCTACCAAAACTACTCCCTCACGCCCAACGGCGGCGGCGCCCTCTACAACAAGCTCACCGCAGAACTGCGCTACCTCGTCACCCCCAACCCCAGCGCCCAAATCTTCATCCTGGCCTTTGCCGAAGCCGGCAACAACGTGGACCGATTCCGGGACTACAACCCCTTCTACCTCAAGCGCTCCGCCGGTGTGGGCTTGCGCATCTTCATGCCTATGTTCGGCCTCCTGGGCGTGGACCTGGCCCACGGATTTGACCCCCAACCCGGCGCCCTCACCCCCAGCGGCTGGCGCACCCACTTCGTGATGGGTCAGCAGTTCTAATCGGCGCCAACGTTACCGAAGACCCTCCAAAAAATATACCTTGCGCATGCCCGTCAACAGCACAGCCCCATCCCGCGGTCACAACCGCCTGTCGCCCCGCCCCGCATTTCCCACCAAACTCCTTGCGGCCGTCGTTCTCCTTTTGGCCCTCACCTACAGCGCCTCCGCCCAACGTTTGGCCTACTGCAACACCCAGTACGTGCTGAACAAAATGCCCGAATACGCCCAAGCCAAAAAGGAAATCGAACGCGTCACCAAAGAATGGGAAGGCGAAGTTTTGGCTGCCCTGGACGAAGCCCAGGCCCTGGAACAAGCCCTTGAGGCGGAAAAAGTGCTCCTCACCAACGCCCTCCTTGCCGAACGAAAAAAAGCCGTTGAAGACAAGCGCGCGCAAGCGCGTGCCCTCCAAATGAAGTACTTCGGCCCCGAAGGCGAGCTGTTCACCAAACAAATGGAATTGGTACGGCCTTTGCAAGACCAAGTCTACAATGCCGTTCGCGATGTGGCCAAACGCAAAAAACTCGACTTCGTCTTTGACCAAGGCTCCGCCGTGGGCGTGCTCTACGCCGCAGAAACCAACGACATCTCCGACGAAGTCCTGGACAAACTGGGCCGCTAATCGTTTAACGTTCTGATTAAAACCCAACTCCTATCTTTGCCGACTAACGAATTCCAAAGAACCTCAAACCGATCAAACGACAGCCGCACCGAAGCGGTCTCAACCCCACAATCATGAAAAAAGTCCTCTTCGCCGCCGCTATCGCACTCTTCTCTGCTGCTCCCGCACTCGCCCAAAAAGTGGGTCACATCAACATCGACTCCTTGCTGGTATTGATGCCGGAATACAAAACCGCCATGGCCGACTTGGAAGCCGAGCAAGCCAAATTTGAGAACGAAGCCCGCGAAATGCAAGCCGAATTGGAAAAGAGCGCCGCTGCCATGCAAGCCGCATCGGTCAACTGGAGCGAATTGCGCAAGCAACAGGAAACCAAGAGCTTGCAAGACGCCTACGCCAACATCCAATCCTACATGCAGAATGCCCAAGAGACCCTGCAAACCAAGGAAGTGGAAATGTTGACCCCCGTCTTGGAAAAAATGCAAAAAGCCATCGACGACGTAGCCACCGCCCAAAAGCTCGCCTACGTCATTGACTCCTCCCGCTCCAAGGGCGTTTTGGTGTACCAAAAAGGCGGAGACAACCTCATGAAGGCCGTCAAAGCCAAGCTCGCCATTAAGTAAACCGCGGCAATAGTGCCGCGGGGATCCCCCAACGGCGCGCCAGCGCCGTTGGGGGAAACACCCCCACTCCCTCCGATCGCCTTTCCGATCGCCCCATCCCTCGCCGAATGCAAGCAACCCCCGACGGCCCCATTGGACTTTTCGACTCCGGCGTCGGCGGCCTCACCGTAGCCCGAGCGGTTGCTCAGCGCCTTCCGCACCGCCAACTCCTCTACTTTGGAGACACGGCACACCTTCCCTACGGCGACAAATCGCCCGAAGCCATACAATCCTACTCCATCGCTATTGCGGATTACCTCCTGGCCCGTGGTGCCGTAGCCATCGTAGTAGCCTGCAACACCGCATCGGCGGTGGCCTGGGACGCCCTTCGCGCGCACGTACCCGCGCACATCCCCATCATCAACGTCATCGACCCCGTCGTTGCCGCCGTGGCCCAAACCTACCGCTCCCAAACAACACCCCCCAACGTCGGCGTCATCGGTACCCGCGGGACCATTGGCAGCGGCATCTACCCCGCACGCATCAACGCCGCCGGCGTACCCGGAACCGTCCACGCCCTGGCCACGCCCCTCCTGGTGCCCATCATCGAAGAAGGCCTGGCGCACTCGGAAATCCTCCGCGCCACCCTCCACCACTACCTCGCGCAACCGGAACTCCAAGGAATCGACACCCTCATCCCCGGCTGCACCCACTACCCCCTACTCACCGACGAAATCCGCGCTTTTTTCGCCGAGCACAACACCCCCATCACCCTGATCGACGCCCCCACCGTAGTAGCCGACGCGGTAGCCCGCGCCGTCGAACCCGACAGTCCAGCACCCACCGCCACCCCACACGCGCCGCACCGCTTTTTTGTCAGCGACTACACCCCCACCTTCGAGCGAATCGCCCAACAGTTCTTCGGCGACGTCGTCACCCTGGAATTAGCACACTGACCATGGCCCTCGTACTTCCCGTCAACGGAATCGCCCCCACCATCCCCGCGTCCTGCAAACTCCTCCCCACGGCCACCGTAGTGGGCGACGTCGTCTTCGGCGAAGAATGCTCCGTCTGGTTCAACGCCGTTGTCCGAGGCGACGTCAACCAAATCCGCATCGGAAACCGCGTCAACATCCAAGACAACGCCGTCATCCACTGCACCTACCAAAAATTCGCCACCACCCTCGGAAACAACGTCTCCGTAGGCCACAACGCCATCGTCCACGGCTGCACCCTCCACGACAACGTCCTCATCGGCATGGGCGCCATCGTGATGGACGGCTGCACCGTCGAGTCCAACTCCATCGTTGCGGCCGGCTCCGTCGTCACCCAGCACACCCACATCCCCGCGGGCGAAATCTGGGGCGGCATCCCCGCTCGCAAAATCAAAGCCATCAGTCCAGAGCTTCAAAAAGGTGAAATTGAGCGCATTGCCCAAAACTACCTGATGTACAGTTCCTGGTTCGACGACCCTATCCATCCCTAACGGGGTGCAAGTTGGCCCTTTTTTGGCCCGACAATCGGTTTTAAACGGATAGAAGCGTATAAAAACGACTACCAAGGTACTTTACTGAATATCAGTCTACTGTGCTTTACTAAACGTTTGCACTAAAGCACCAAAAAAGACACGGTCGCCAATCCTCCGAATACGCTAATTTTGGGGTATGGAAATCAAACGCGTCCCCGTCAGCATCTACGCCGAATCGACCCCCAATCCCGCGGTCATGAAATTCGTCGCCAACAAAATGCTCATCGACCAAGACCACGTCGAATTCCGCAACATCGAAGAAGCGCAACCCAGCCCCCTGGCTGTCCAATTGTTTCACTTCCCCTTCGTCAAAGAAGTCTTCATTTCCAGCAACTTCGTCGCCCTCCACAAGTTTAACGTCGTCGAATGGGACGACGTTGCCCAGGAAATCCGCCAATTCCTCACCGACTGGATCACCTCCGGCCAACCCATCCTCACCGGCCCCGTTGCCCCCCGAAAAGACGAGGAAACCGGCATTCAGGCCATCACCATGGACTCCCTCCCCACCGACCTGGGCGAGATCGAGCAACGCATCGTCGAAGTCCTGGACGAATTCGTCCGACCCGCCGTGGCGCAAGACGGCGGCAACATCGCTTTCGTTGGCTACGCTAACAAGATCGTCACCGTTCAGCTCCAAGGCGCCTGCTCCGGCTGCCCCTCCAGCACCCTCACGCTGCAGTCCGGCATCAAAAACATCCTCCAGCGCATGCTCCCCACCCTGATCGACGACGTCGTCGCGGCCTAACCTACGGTCCTACTTTTAAAGAACACATGAATCCGACGAAAACCCGCGCCTGGCAGGCCCTTGAGGCCCATTCCTCCTCATTCAACCACCACCTGCGCGACCTCCTCACGGATCCCGCCCGCGTTTCGGCGCAAACCATACGCCTGGACGACCTCCTCCTCTTCGACTACTCCAAGCACCGCGTCACCGAAGAAACCCTGGGACTTCTGGAATCCCTCTTCGCAGAAACCGGCGCCGCCGACGCCTTCCAGTCCATGCTCCGCGGCGACAAAATCAACGCCACCGAAGGTCGCGCCGTGTTGCACACGGCGCTCCGCGACCCCCGCACCGAACCCCTTCTGGTGGACGGCGTGGACGTTCGCGCGCTCGCCTCCGGCGAGCGCCACCGCATGTACGCCTTCGCCGACGCCGTCCGCGCCGGTCGTAAACGAGGCCACACCGGACTGCGCTTCAACCACATCGTCAACATCGGCATTGGCGGATCCGATTTGGGCCCCCGCATGGCCTACGAAGCCCTCAAACCCTTCACGGACCGTGACCTCCAGCTCCATTTTGTCTCCAACGTGGACGGCGCAGACCTCCACGAATGCCTGCGGCAGCTGGACCCCGAGCGCACCCTCTTCCTGGTGGCCTCCAAGACCTTCACCACGCAGGAAACCATGGCCAACGCAGAGGCCGCCCGCACCTGGCTCATTCAGCAACTGGGCGACCCCTCCTGCACCGAAAAGCACTTTGTGGCCCTGAGCACGAACGCGGAAAAAGTAGCGGCCTTCGGCATCAACCCGGAACACACCTTCGGTTTTTGGGACTGGGTGGGCGGACGCTACTCCGTTTGGAGCGCCATCGGCATGCCCTTGTGCATCGCAATTGGATCGGAGCAATTCCAATCCTTTTTGGACGGTGCGCACCGCATCGACCGCCACGCCGCAGAGGCCCCTTTTCGCCAGAACATCCCGCAAATCATGGCGGCACTGGGCATCTGGTACCGAAACTTTTGGGGTGCCAGCAGCCACGCCGTATTGCCGTACGACCAGTACCTGCACCGCTTTGCGGCCTACTTGCAGCAGGCAGACATGGAGTCCAACGGCAAATCCGTAGACCGCGACGGCAACCGCGTTACCTACGCCACCGGACCCGTGGTTTGGGGTGAACCCGGCACGAACGGCCAACACGCGTTTTACCAATTGATCCACCAAGGCACCGAATTAATACCGTCGGATTTCATTGCCAGCGTGCATCCGCAGCATCCACTACACGCGCACCACGCCAAACTCTTGAGCAATTTCTTGGCACAAACCGAGGCCCTCGCATTGGGCCGGCCCACCGCCCCCACCCCCTACAAAGTATTCGAGGGCAACAAACCCACCTCCACCTTCCTCTTTGACGCCCTCACCCCTTACGCCCTGGGCGCACTCATCGCCCTCTACGAGCACAAAATCTTCTTCCAGGGCCACGTGTGGAACATCTACCCCTACGACCAGTGGGGCGTGGAATTGGGCAAGGAAATGGCCAACATTGTCCTCCCGGAATTGGAAGGCGACGGCCCCATTGGCGCACACGACGCCTCCACCGCGGCGCTCATTGCGCACGTGCGAAACTTGCAGCAGCAGTAGTTCGGAGGTAGGCGCCCCATGCACTACTGGATGGGACGGCTGGGTTGAATGATTGGTTTTAGGGGCTAATCGGTCCTGACAAATCCCGCGCCACCTTCCGAATCCCTAAATAATGGGTATTTTACCCATTTAACCCGATTTTTTCGGTGAATTTTGGAACCGTGCTCCCTTCAGGAGCTCGGGACTACTATTCTATGGACCTCACCGTACCCCCTCAAGCACATCAAACCGTGCTAAAAAATAAACGCCTCCCACAGGGGGAGGCGTCGGGCCTAGGGAGCTACCCTAGGGGTGGTAGTGCAAAGGTATATAAAATTTCTACAATGCAAAATTCCAACTCGCAAAATCGGGTAATTGCCTACATCGACGGTTTTAATTTATTCTACGGCCTAAAGTCATCGAACATGACCCAGTGCAAATGGTTGGATTTGCGTAAACTCATTGCGGGCATGCTCAAAGGGCATCAAGTTTTGGTAGCGGTGAAGTACTTCACCAGTCCTGTAAAAAACAACCCGGATAAACACTTAAAGCAGTCAACCTATTTGTCTGCCCTCGAAAATTCGGGCATAGAGATTATTAAAGGACATTTTCAAACAAGTAGTGCCACGTGCTCGGCCTGTTTGCACCAATGGAACGAAACCAAGGAGAAAATGACCGATGTGAATATCGCAACCGAGATGATCACCGATGCCTTTCAAAATAAATTTGACGTTGCCTTATTAATCTCCGGCGACAGCGATCTTGTTCCCCCAATAAGAGCAATTCGTCGCTATTTCAGCAGCAAAAGGGTAGTTGCCGTCTTCCCTCCGGATCGCAGCAGCAAGGCCCTGAAAGAAACAGCCCATGCCTCGTTGAGCTTGGGTCGGAAAAAGATTCAAGATGCGCAATTCCCGGACCGAATCATTCTCCCCTCAAAACACGTGATTTCCGCTCCCGAAGGATGGACGTAAAAAACATAAAATTCTCTTAATCAGGAACTTTATGAATATATAATCGAGGATTACCGACTCTATATCTCGCCAAATCTCCCTCCTCAACACGCCCGCAACTTGTCCAGCAAGCTGCTCAACAACTGCGCTTCTTCCGGCGTCAGGGCGTCCTTCATGCGGTCTTGGGGCGCGTTCGTGCGTACGTCGATCTGCTCCAAAAGGGCCAAGCCGGCGTCACTGATGCGGACGTCCACCAGCCGACGATCCCCGAGACTGACGCACTTTTCCACATACTTCATCTTGGCCAACCGGTCCACCAAACGGGACGCGTCGCTCATTTTGTCCAGCATCCGGTCCCGAATCTCCCAGGTGGTTACGGGCTGCGGGTGTTGGCCGCGTAATATGCGTAAAACGTTGAATTGTTGGCCCGTCAAGCCGTACGGTTTCAGCCACTGCGCCAGTTGCTCCTTGAGCCACCCGTTGGTAAACAGAATGTTGAGGACCACGCGCTGGTGATCGCTCTCAAAGCTGGACTGCTTGATCTCCTCTGCGAGGCTTTTGACGGGAACCGACGTCTTCACCAATTTAGACGGTCATGATTTCCGCTTCCTTCTCCGTAATGAGGTTCTCCACCTTGGCCACGTAGGCGTTGGTCAGGTCCTGAATCTGCTTTTCCAAGTCCTTGGCCGTGTCCTCCGGAAGTCCGTCCTTCTCCAAGCGCTTGGTCTCGTCCATGCCCTCCTTGCGGCCCGACCGAATGCTCACTTTGGCCTCCTCGCCTTCTTCGCGCGCCATTTTCACCAGCGACTTCCGACGCTCCTCCGTCAACGGCGGGATGTTGATGATGATGGCCTCCCCGTTGTTCATGGGGTTGAAGCCCAAGTTGCCGTTGATGATGGCGCGCTCGATGTCCGGAATCAACTTCTTCTCCCAAGGCTGCACCAACAAGGTACGCGCATCCGGCGTGTTGATGTTAGCCACCTGCGCCAAGGGCGTCATGGCTCCGTAGTAGTCCACCCGAACGCCTTCCAGCATGGCCGGATTGGCGCGCCCCGCCCGAATCTTCAACAAGGCCTTCTCCAAGTGCGCAATGGCCTTGTTCATGTCCTCCTTAACCGAATCTTTGATGAGCTGAATATCCTCTTCCATGGGGTATGACTTTGTGCAAATTTACGGGATTATACCGTTAAAAATCGCTCGTAATTGGTTCGATCAATGCGTTCCACGGACTTGTTGTAGTTTTTTTCAAACTGCGGCGGAGTCTTCATGGCCTTGCCCGGACGCCACTTAAATTCAAAGGCCGCCAGGTCTCCATCCTGCAGTTCTAGATAATCTACTTCCTGCTGGTCCGTGGTACGCCAAAAGAATTGTTTGACGGTCTTTCCTGCGTAATGCAACGCCTTTCTGCGCTCCGAAAACAAGAAATTTTCCCACAGCGCACCCACGTCCGCCCGCTGCTCCAAGGGTAAAAAATTGCCCAGCACCGCATTCCGGATGCCGTTGTCGAAAAAAAATACTTTCCGACTGTTCTTCAGCTCTTTGCGCTCGTTTTTACTATAACTGGGAACCGTAAAAACCACAAAAGTCTTCTCCAACAAATCCAAGTACCGCGCCACCGTCCCTTTGTCTATTCCCAAAAGACGAGACAATTCGTTGTAGTTCACTTCACTGCCCACCTGGAGGGCCAGAGCGCGCACCAAGCGCTCCAATTGGTCCGCCCTGCGAATACCTGTCAGCGCAAGCAAGTCGTGGTACAGGGCACCGGAAGCCAATTCGTTCAATTGCTCTTCCGCTTGTCCGGGATAAACCAGGACTTCCGGATACATGCCGTACACCAAGCGATCTTCCAAGGAGGACTCTGCGGCCAAAACACCGGCTGCACGGCTCCATTCCTGCCAGGAAATCCCCAACAACAACTCCACCCGCTTTCGGCCAGTCAAAAACTCACCCATTCGTTGGTTGATTTCCAACGCGGACGAACCGCTCACCAAAACACGTACCTGAGGAAATCGGTCTGCCAACATTTTCAGGGCCAAACCTAATTGATCCACGCGCTGCGCCTCGTCCAGAAAAACAAGGTCTACACCGTCCAACAAAACCCGGAAACGCTCGTACTCTACGGCGTTCAGTACCTCCCGTGTAGCACGATCGTCAGCGTCCCAATAGGCAAAGGAGCGCCCCTCCAACACCTTGCGAAGCAAGGTGGTCTTGCCCACTTGGCGCGGACCAAGAATCACCTGCACCTTGGCCGGTTTCTCGTTCAACCGCGTCCGCAAGCGATCTTCTAAAATTCGGGGGATGTAGCTCAGTTTCACAGAACAAAGTTAGGAATATTTCTTTCTAATCCCCAATTATCCGGTTTTTTAGCGATTATAATCGCCAATTATCCCGTTTTTTGGCGCATTAGCGCCACGCCTTACAGGCTCCAAAAAACAAAAAAGCCGGAATTGTTCATTCCAGCTCTTTGTCATTCAATTATTTAGACAAACCTATGCCCTAGGTTTGGCATAGGATGCCGGGCAAATCCTCAACCGCGGGGATCCACCAGGGTGCCCACCACTTCGCCGCGCACCACGCGCGTCAGGTTTCCGGGAGCATTCATGTCAAACACCACAATGGGCAATTCGTTTTCTTTGGACAAGGTAAAGGCCGTCAAGTCCATCACGTTCAATCCCTTCTCGTACACTTCGGAGAAGGTCAGCGTGTCGTACTTGGTGGCGGTGAGGTCCTTCTCAGGATCTGCCGTATAGATGCCGTCCACCCGGGTGCCTTTCAAAATGACGTCTGCTTCAATCTCAATAGCACGCAAGGTGGCTGCCGTGTCCGTGGTGAAGTACGGGTTGCCCGTTCCACCTCCAAAAATGACCACACGACCTTTCTCCAAATGACGGATGGCTTTGCGTCGAATAAAAGGCTCCGCAATTTTATCCATCTCAATGGCAGACTGCAGTCGTGTGAACACGCCTTCTGCTTCCAGGGCGCCTTGCAGCGCCAAACCATTGATCATGGTGGCCAACATGCCCATGTAGTCTGCTTGCACGCGGTCCATGCCCTTTCCGGCACCTTCCATACCGCGGAAAATATTGCCACCGCCAATGACGATGCCTACTTGTACTCCCAATTCCACTACCGCCTTGATTTCGCGGGCATACGTTTGCAGTTGTGCCGGCTCAATGCCGTAGGACTGGGTGCCCATCAGCGCTTCGCCGCTGAGCTTGAGGAGAATTCTCTTGTACTTCATCAAAGATCAAAGATACGTTGACCCAACGGCTTCTGAATGGAGTAGGATCACGAAAAGAAACAAAAACAAACGAGCACAAAAAAAGGGGCCCCGCTGGGGCCCCTTTGATTCATTCTCGGTTCCGTATGGGATTACATACCCAAACCTACGCGGCGGAAATCCACCACGGCCAAGCCTTTCTGCACGCTGTCCAAGTACTGGGCAACGGTCATTTTGCTGTCCTTGATGAATTCTTGCTCCACCAAAGTGCTCTCCTTGAAGAACTTGTTCAATTTGCCTTGAGCAATTTTCTCCACCATCTCCTCGGGCTTGCCCTCTTGACGGATTTGCTCGCGAGCGATTTCCAATTCGCGCTCCAAAACCTCAGCAGGAACACTGTCCTTGTTCAAGGATACAGGATTCATGGCGGCAGCTTGCATGGCTACGTCACGGCCGGCCTCAGGGGCAGCAGCAGTCAACACAACGGCCGTGGCCAATTTGTTGTTGGAGTGGATGTAGGTAGCAACGAAGGCTCCTTCCAAGCGCTCGTAGAAAGCAATCTCAATCTTCTCACCGATGACACCGGTCTGCTCGGTCAACTTATCGGCGATGGTTCCGTTTTCAAACGAAAGGGCCAACAAATCTTCTTTTGTAGCGGGGAAACCAGCCAAGACCGTATCGGCTAATTGGTTGGCCAAAGCAACGAAGGTGTCGTTCTTGGCAACGAAGTCGGTCTCGCAGTTCAAAGAAATAACAACACCGCGCGTTGAATCACCGTTGGCTTTGGCGATCACAACACCTTCGGTGGCGTCGCGATCGGCGCGCTTGGCAGCGATCTTCTGACCCTTTTTGCGCAAGTTGTCAATGGCTTGTTCGAAGTCTCCGTTGGCTTCGACCAAAGCGTTTTTGCAGTCCATCATGCCTGCACCCGTGATTTGGCGCAGCTTGTTTACGTCGGCAGCGGTAATGGCCATGGCGTTTTGAATTTAATTCGGATTTGACTTTTGTGGCGTGCCGTACCGATTTCGGAAGTCCGTTGGTACAGGCGGTAAAAATAGGCGCGGCCCTGGGGCCGCGCCATTAAGTTTGCGTTATTCCGCAGATTGGGCGGTCTTCTTGGCCAACTTGTCGTTGCCAGACTTTTCCTTTTCTTCCTTGCGGTTGGAAAGGGCCTCACGAATGCCGGCGCTTACCGTATCCATGATCAAGGAGATGGACTTGGTAGCGTCGTCGTTGGACGGGATTACAAAATCAACCAAGTGCGGGTTGCTGTTGGTGTCCACCATCGCAAACACGGGGATGCCCAAGTTGCGTGCTTCAGCAACGGCGATGTGCTCGCGCATTACGTCAACAATGAACAAAGCAGCGGGAAGACGGCTCATGTCCGCGATGGAACCCAAGTTCTTCTCCAGTTTGGCGCGTTGACGATCCACTTGCAAGCGCTCGCGCTTGGACAGGGTGTTGAACGTACCGTCTGCTTTCATCTTGTCGATGTTGGTCATCTTCTTGATGGCCTTGCGGATGGTTACGAAGTTGGTCAACATACCTCCGGGCCAGCGCTCGGTGATGTAGGGCATGTTCAAAGCCTTTGCCGTTTCGGAAACGGTTTCTTTGGCTTGCTTCTTGGTGGCAACAAACAAAATTTTGCGACCGCTGCCGGCGATTTTCGCCATGGCGTCCGTGGCTTCCGCCAATTTGCGCTGCGTCTTGTTCAAATCCAGGATGTGGATTCCGTTGCGCTCCATGAAGATGTAGGGAGCCATGTGCGGATTCCACTTGCGGGTCAAGTGACCAAAGTGTACGCCTGCGTCAAGCAGCGTTTGGATGTCTGGCGTTTGGGCCATGGGTATTGGGTTTACATTCACAAAAAACAACCGATGGGTAGCCGGAGCAAGCTCCGAGTCGCACCGGTTTGGATACTAAACAAACCGATAAAAAAAGAGGTCGATTAACGCTTGGAGAACTGGAAGCGCTTGCGGGCCTTCTTCTGACCGAACTTCTTGCGTTCCACCATGCGGGGGTCGCGAGTGAGCAAGCCTTCTGGCTTGAGCATCGGGCGATTCTCGCTGTTGATGGAAACCAAGCAACGGCTGATGGCCATGCGGATGGCTTCGGCTTGGCCGGTGATGCCACCGCCCTCAACGTTCACCTTTACGTCGTATTGGTCCACCGAATTGGTCAAAGCGAAAGGCTGCAATACTTTGTACTGCAGAGCTGCAGTTCCGAAGTAGTTCTTCAGGTCGCGGTGGTTGATGGTAACTGTTCCGGTGCCGGGCTTAATGTAAACTCGAGCAACAGAGGTCTTGCGGCGACCGATGGCGTGCGTTTGAGACATCGCTTAGAAAATTTCGTTCAGGTTGACAACAGTAGGCGTTTGTGCTTGGTGGGTGTGCTCAGCACCTGCAAATACATGCAAGCAGTTGAACATAGCACGTCCCAAACGATTCTTCGGCAACATGCCGCGAACCGCTTCCTCTACAACACGCGTGGGCTTGCGCTTCATTTCGCTTGCTGGCGTAGAAAAACGCTGACCACCGGGGTAGCCCGTGTAGCGAACGTATTTCTTGTCGTCCATCTTTTCGCCGGACAAAGCAATCTTGTCTGCGTTGATGATGATGACGTGATCGCCGCAATTTACGTGCGGAGTGTAGGAGGGCTTGTGCTTGCCGCGGATGAGTTTGGCCACTTGCGACGACATGCGTCCCAAGGTTTGACCTTCGGCATCCACCACGAGCCAATTTTTCGTGACCGTCGCCTTATTGGCGGATAGAGTCTTATAGCTTAACGCGTCCACTGTGTTATGGGTCTTTTTATGGGGCTGCGAAGATACGGAGATTTTTTGGGATTTACCAACACCTCATGGTGCAAAAAATGCAAAAGGGTGTGGGTCGACGGTTCGTCTTTTGCGTTTATCGCGGTTTTACGGGCCTTTTTGGGGGTAAAAAGCGCATCTCATCGCGCGCATCTGACGTCGGTATGCCTTTTGATACCTACCTTCGGTCTCCTCTTTTAGTGAAGCGAAATCCCCATTCTATTGTCTTTGATCGCTCCTGCTCGATTATCTTCTATAATGGTTCCATACTACTCCTTCTTTATAGCGTCCGTCCGTCGGATGGCTCCGATTGTATTGATCTGCACGGCATCCTTGCACCTGCAGGCGCAAACCGTCCACCGCTGCGGCACGGACGAGTACCATGCCGCTTTGGCGGGTTTTGAGGACCGTCGGGCACGCACCGACGCCGCACTAGCGCAGTGGATTCAGAACAATCCGGGGCTTGACCAGTACACTCCGGAGGCCACCTACACCATTCCGGTGGTGTTCCACGTGATGTACTACGACCAGACGGACAATATTTCCGAGGCGCAAATCAACGATGCCCTGATTCGTTTGAACAAGGATTTCCGACGCCTGAACAGCGACGCAGGCCAGTTGCGCTCCATCTTTACCGCCCGCGCCGCAGACTTGAACATTGAATTCGTTCGGGCCAAGGTGGACCCCACCGGCAAGTGCACCAACGGCATCACGCGCACACAAACGCCCCTCACCCTGGCAGCGAACAACAACGTGAAGAGTGTTATTGGCTGGGACAATAAAAAGTACCTCAACATTTGGGTGGTGCGGGACATTGACCTCGCCGGTACCCAACCGAACGTAATTGTACTGGGCTACGCAGCGTTCCCGTACAACGGCCTTCCCGGTACGCAAGACGGCATCGTCATTCGGCACGACCAAGTGGGCGGAATCGGCACCGCCGTGAGCAACGGGCGCACGCTCACCCACGAGGCCGGGCACTACTTTAATTTGTACCACACGTTTCAAGGCGGTTGCGGCCAAGGAGACCAGTGCGCAGACACCCCCCCGGTCATCAGCGCCTCCGACGGCTGCAACAAAAACCAAAACACCTGCACCAACGACGTTCCGGACCTCCCGGACATGCTGGAAAACTACATGGACTATTCGGACGACAACTGCATGAATACGTTCACGTTGGACCAGCGTTCGCGCGCCTGGGCCGTATTGAACTCCTTCAACCTGCGCGGATCCCTCACGTCTCCGTCCAACTTGGTGGCCACCGGCGCCACCGTCCCCCTGCCCACCTGCATACCGGTTTCTGAATGGACCTCCAACACGCGCACTGTATGTGCGGGCGACTCCGTACAGTTCACGCAACTGGCCATTGGCTACAAGCCCCTGTTCTACCACTGGACCATCATGGACGCCTACCAGAACAACCAGTTCCACCTCCTGACCCCCAACCCAAAAATCAAATTCACGCAACCGGGCCGTTACAAAGTGGAGTTGAACGTCAGCAACCCCGACGGTTCCTCCACCGTGACCCGCGATGCCTACCTGACGGTGCACCCCGCCACTCCTCCCGCGGTGGCCTCCCCCAGTTGGACGCTGGAAAACTCCCTGCCCAACATGCAGTGGACCGTAGACGAAAGCGGCGACAACATCGGCTGGGAAAGCACCTCAGCCGCAGCACACACCGGCTCCAAATCCGTCCGCATCCGGCACTTTGATGTAAAAGCGCCCGGCGGCGGCGATTTCCTGACCTCGGCACCCGTAGCCACGGGCGGCACCGGCACGCTTACCCTGAAGTTCTGGGTGGCCTTCGCCAAAAAACTGGCCAACAATACGGACCAATTGCGCATTTTCACCAGCCGCGACTGCGGTAAAACCTGGACTTTGGAACGCCTGATCACCACCTTCCAACTGAACTCCACCGCCAATCTATTCCCAACCGTAGGTTACGTTCCGCAGGCGTCGGACTGGAAGGAAATGTCCGTTTTGTTGTCCGCAACCGCGGCCAGCGCCCCGGAAATCATGGTGCGCTTTGAAAGCATCAACGGCGGCGGCAACAACCTCTATCTGGACGACATCCGTTTGTCTTACAAAGTTGGGTTGGATGAAGCCGGCGAAACTCAAGCGCTGCGCGCCTTCCCCAACCCCGGCTCCGACCGAGTTCGGCTGAGCGCCTCCCCCGCAATGGACGGCACCCAGGATTGGACGGCCACGGACTGGACCGGACGCACGGTATGGACGGCACCCGCAGGTCGCGAAGAATTTATGGACGTGGCCACCTTCGATTGGCCGGCCGGTCTCTACATCTTCCGACGCGGGGATGCTGCGGTTCGTTGGGTTAAGGAATGATGCATCGACAAGCCTGAGAATCCAGGCGACGATCAAAATAACCCTCCAAAGCAAGCGATGCTTGCTTTGGAGGATTATCTCTTTACGGATATTTTCGCCAAACGTTTAAATTCATTTGTCATCTTAAAGATTGACTTAACGTTGTTTAATGTCAATCTTTATCCTTACTTTTGACTTGAATAGTGAACGTCATGGATCAAAAAACCAAATCCCTTCGAATCCGACAATTGGATCGTCAATTGGAAAATTACCTTCCTGTGCATACCCTTTCTGTGCCTCAGGAGGGATGGATTCGTACCGTGCGTAAAACTTTAGGAATGTCCTTACTGCAGCTGGGCAGAAAGTTGAACATTTCGAAGCAAAGTGTCTCGGAACTGGAACGCCGCGAGGCGGAAGGAACCATCCAACTGCAGAAACTGCGGGAGGTTGCCCAGGCCATGAACTTGCACTTGGTTTATGCGCTGGTTCCAAACAATGGTTCTCTGGAATCCTTCGTTCGGGAGCGCGCGCGTGCTTGGGCCATTACCGTAGTCCAACGTACGCACCAAACCATGGTCTTGGAGGAGCAATCCACCGGCTACGAACGTCAGCAAGCGGATGTGGAGGCTTTGGTGGAGGAGTTGATGAAAGCAATGCCCAAACAATTATGGGACTGAGTTACCTCCCTGAGCAAGGTCAAACACCACTCGATCCCGAATACTTGAGTGGCTTGCGATTGGTTGGAGTTACTACGAAGCTCCAATTGGATGAATTGGAACATCTGAATATACAGTCTGCCATGACCTGGTTGATTAGCAATCCCCCAAAACACGATTCGTTACTCGCAGAGAAGTTCATCAAATCACTTCACAAACGAATGTTTGGTGACGTGTGGAATTGGGCAGGTAACTTTCGACGGGTTGATACAAATATTGGAGTTGAATGGTGGAAAATTCCATCTGAACTAAAAGTTTTAATGGACGACGCACAATTCTGGCTTGAACACAACACCTATCCTAGAGAAGAATGGGCCATTCGAATCAAACACCGTCTAGTCTCCATCCATTTCTTCCCAAATGGAAATGGACGACACAGTCGATTATTTGCCGACTTGTTGATTAACAATTTCGGCAACTTGCCTTATTTCACTTGGGGTGCACAAGCCAAATTGGACGAGTACGCAACCCGAACCAATTACATAACGTCTTTGCGTGAAGCAGACCTCGGTGACTACCGTCCACTCGTACAGTTCGCGCTGAACTGATTTACATGAACAACTAACTACCTCCCCCCCGCCACCGGTCCGTCCGCGCCCGGTGCGGCCGCAGGTACAGCGCCCTTAGGCAAAAGCTCCAGCAAGTAGGTGTCCGGATTGGGCAGGGTGAGCACCAAGCGGAAACGTTCGGGGCGCTGCTGAACCGTCGGGACTAAATAGCGGCCCACGCTGGCGTACCCCATTTGATCAATGACCACGTGGGTAACGCCGGAGCGTTCCATGCCGGCCAGAACCGTATCTGGATCCGTGCTGGAGTCAAATTTGGTACACGTGCGGTTGGCGTAGAGGTAAAAAAGTGCTGGTTTGTAGGTGCAGATAACGGCGTCGGCGGGAGTGTTATCCTGAACGTACTTGCCCAGGTTGAAGTAGTTGTTGAAGTTGCTGATGTGCGGCTCTTTGGAGGACTTCACCTGCGCCAAAATGCACGGATGGTTGCTCACGGGATCCTCTGCCGTAGTGGCTTTGCCAAAGGCAGGCAGGAGAAACAGCGCCAGTAAGGCCGGATGGGCCAGCAGCCCAATGGAGGATTTTTGTGCGGCGCGCTGCAAAAGGTCCCACGCCCCCACAAGGGAGGCGAAGCCCACCAGGGGAAGCAGCGGTTGCAAAAAGCGGACTCCAAACCAGACGTCGGGCCACAGGAGGAAAATCACCGCACTGGAGGCGAGATAACCGGCGTAGAGCGCACGGAGTTTGGGCATGCGGACGGAGCCCCACACGGTTAGGCCAAGCAACAACAAGCCCAACAGGGGATAGGAAACCAGTTGCTCTTCTTGGTAGGAAACTTCGTAGGCGGGAAAAAATCCGTTGGGTAGCTCCTGGGTCAGGTAGCGGGAGGCGTTGGCCACAATGCGATCCACCCAACCGCTGGCGTCCAACAATCCCTCTTCCGGACGGTAGGGATTGACGCGTACGAGCTGCTGCAGGTAGCCGTTCCCGCCCAACGCTTTGCCGCGCAGGTACCAAGGCAGGCAAAGGGCCAAAAAGCCGGCGCCGTAGGCCGCCGCAGGCACCCACCGCTTTTGGAACAAGAGGTACAGGCCCACGGCCCCTACCAGTGCAATGCCGGCCGTCCGGATGTGGTAACTCACGGCACTCAGCAGCACCAAGGACCAAAACACAGGCGATTTCCAAAAGGGCTTTTCCTCCCGCTCCCAGCGCACCAAGGCGTGGAGCACAAGCACGGAGAAGAAAAGAAACGGCACCTCGCTCATCATGATGGTGGCGCTGCGCAGCAGGTGGCCGTTGAGGAGGGCAAAGGCCGCCGCTAGGAAGGCCACGGTGGTGTTGCCGACGGTCCGTTCAAAGAGCTTGTACAGCAACAGAACGGTAGCTAAGAAGAGCGCTCCATTCATGAGTTTTAGGAACACAAAGGAGTCGCTCACGAACATAAACAGGGCCATTAAGGCGGGGTAGCCCGGCGGGAAATGGTTGGCCGGGGTCTGCTCCGGAAGGTGGATGTCCGTGTAGCCAGCGCCCGTGTTCAGGGCCTTTCCCAGAATGTAGTATCCGGCGTTGTCCCCGCCCAAGTCAATTTTGGAATCGAAGACGGCCGTGTAAACGAGCAAAAACAGGCCGGTAAGGAGGAAGATGGGAAGGTTATTCTTCATGATTGATGGGGTGTGGAAGCCAAACTCCCGGGGTTTGTGTTCGGTGCGAATTTAAGGTTTTGCAGGCGACCTGAGTGCGGCGGGGACTACAGATTTTCCTATTTGCCCACCATTTAAGTAGGAATTAGTATCTTTGCCCCCGACGATGGCGGATTCTGTTTTACTCCTCATTTACGGTGCCGTGGTACTCGGGGTCTTTGTCCGCGGGGTGCGTCCGGGCGTGCTCTTTGCCGGCGCTGCCGTTGCCGCCTGGGCATTTGGCGCCCTGGACCTGGACGACTGGGCCGCAACCCTGGGCAACCGAAGTTTGCTGACCATCTTTGCCCTGACCATTTTGGCGGGCACCGTGCAGCAGCGGCTGGGACTAACCGCGGCGCTTCTGCGACTTTTGCCCAGCGGAAACAAACCCCGCCGTTTTTTGGGCGCTTTGGTGGGCGCCACCTCCGGCCTGAGCGGATTCATCAACAACACCCCCTTGGTGGCACTGCTCATCCCCTTTGTACGCAAATGGGCCGAAGTCCACAAAAAACCCATTCAACCGCTCTTAATGCCCATGGCCTTTGCGGCTACCGCGGGCGGCATGTTGACCGTATTCGGAACCTCCACCAACTTGGTTTTGAACGGTTTGCTGGAAGAATCCCCCGGCTTGCTGGGCGCGGCGATGCCAGACACCCTCCAAACGGCACAGTACTGGGGCCCGGGGCTGGCCGTCGTGGTTCTGACCGGCCTGGCGTTGATCTTCTTTGCACCCAGACTGCTCCGCGGAAGAACGGACGGTTCCACCGCCGAAAACCCGGCGGCACGCTCCTACACCGTGGAAACACGGCTGCTGGACAACGCCCAAGCCGTGGGCAAAACCGTTGCGCAAGCCGGTTTTAGGAATCTGCACGGACTCTTTCTGGTGGAAATTATGCGGAGCGGGCAAACCATTGCGCCCGTGGGGCCGGACGAAGTGCTGGTGGCGGGAGACCGACTCTTCTTCGCAGGGGATTTGGATCAAATTCGCCAATTGACCGCCGAACGCCCAGGTTTAGCATTGCCCCAGGCAGACCTGACGGACCGCGCCGCCCACGCGCCGGTGTTGGAGGTATTGGTGCCCAGCGGCTCTTCCTTGGTGGGCCAATCCGTCAAGGATAGCAATTTCCGGGAACGCTTTGGCGCGGCCATTGTAGCCATTCACCGCCGCGGACAGCGCTTGGGCGGACGCATTGGCGATCAACTGCTGCAAGCCGGGGACTTGCTGGTTTTGGTGGGTTCTGAACGACTGGACGAACGGCTGGAAAACCCAACGGACCTCTACCCCATTGGCGAACGGGCTGCGGAAAGCGCTCCGGGCGATCCGGTAAAAATCCGCCTGTTCTTGGCCAGCCTAGGCCTGTTGATCTTGGCCGCTAACCTCGGCTGGACGGACCTTCTGGGCGTGGCCGTAGGCCTTCTTTTTGTGGGCGCCCTACTGGGGTTTGTAACCCTTTCCGGAGCGCGCAAACATTTGGACTTAGAACTTTTGTTGGTTTTGAGCAGTTCCTTGGCCTTGGGTCAGGCGCTGGTGGCCTCTCCGTGGCCCGCTCGCGCCGTGGAGGCACTGCACGAACCCTTGCACGCACTGGGGCCGTTTGGCCTTCTGGTGGTCCTGTTCGCGGTAGCCACCGCCCTAACCAACGCCGTCACCAACAACGCCGCCGTGGCGCTCATGTTTCCCTTGGCCGCCGCTGTGGTGGTGGCCGGATTGATTCCGCCAGTCCCTGCCTTTTTGGCCATTGCCTTTGGTGCCAGCAACGCCTTTGTTACCCCCATTGGCTACCAAACCAACCTCATGGTGATGGGCCCCGGCGGCTACACAGGACGGGACTACGTCCGGATGGGATTGGCAACCACCACCGTGTACAGCGCCGCCTTCTTGGCCTATGCCGCCTTTTTCCTGCTCTAAACCCCACCGTACTTTACCACTCATGAACCCCGCCACCCACCTCACCTTCCACGCACCCACCGTCTCGTCGGCAGACCGCGAACGCTTGCTGGGCCAAACCGGCCGCGTTTTGTGGTTCACCGGGCTCAGCGGCAGCGGCAAGAGCACCCTGGCCAACGCCACGGAGGCCGCGTTGCACGCGGCCGGCCGCGCCACCTTCCTGCTGGACGGAGACAACGTGCGCCTGGGCTTGAACCGCGATTTGGGATTTTCCGCACAAGACCGCACGGAAAACATCCGTCGGATTGCCGAAGTGGCCAAACTGATGGCGGACGCGGGTTTGGTGGTCCTCACCGCCTTTGTTTCTCCGTATGCGGCGGACCGCGCCGCTGCGCGCGCGGTGGTGGGCGAAGACCGCCTGGTGGAAATCTTTGTAGACACCCCGCTGGAGGAATGCGAACGTCGGGACCCCAAAGGCTTGTACGCCAAGGCACGCGCCGGTCAAATTCCGGATTTTACGGGCATCAGCGCGCCCTTTGAAGCACCGGCAGCCCCCAACATCCACCTTCTGACCGCACAGCGCAGCGTTGCGGAATGCGTCGACCAAATCCTGGGCTCCTTGCCCCTCTGAACTATGCCCTTGACCTACGCCCACCTGGACGAACTGGAAGCCGAAGCGATCTACGTCATTCGCGAGGCCTTTGCCCAATTTGAACACCCCGGAATTCTTTTTTCCGGCGGAAAAGACTCCATTGTGGTGACGCATTTGGCCGCCAAGGCCTTTGCGCCCGCCAAACTGCCCTTTCCCTTGGTGCACATAGACACCGGCCACAACTTCCCAGAAACCCTGGCGTACCGCGACACCCTGGTGGAGCGCTTGGGCGCTCGGCTGGTGGTGGGCAGCGTGCAGGAGTCCATCAACCGCGGCTCCGCGCAGGAAGAAACCGGAAACCAGGCCAACCGCAACCGCATTCAAACGGTTACGTTGCTGGAAACCATTGAACGCGAACGCTTCGACTGCTTGATGGGCGGCGCCCGTCGGGACGAAGAAAAGGCCCGCGCAAAGGAGCGTTTTTTCAGCCACCGCGACGATTTTGGCCAATGGGACCCCAAAAACCAGCGCCCGGAATTGTGGAACCTCTTCAACGGGAAAAAGCGCCCGGGCGAGCATTTCCGCGTGTTCCCCATCTCCAACTGGACGGAATTGGACGTGTGGCACTACATCCGGCGCGAAGGCATTGAACTGCCGGAACTCTATTTTGCCCGACCCCGCAACGTCATCTGGCGCAACAACGCCTGGCTTCCGGTGTCGGAATTCATCACCCTTAAGCCCACGGACCAACCGGAAACCCGCTCCATCCGCTTCCGCACCCTAGGAGACATAACCATCACCGGCGGCATTGCCTCCGAGGCCAGCACCCTGGACGACGTCATCCGCGAGATTGAGTCGTCGCGCCAAACAGAGCGCGGCAACCGCGAGGACGACAAACGCAGCGAAAACAGCATGGAAGAACGCAAACGCGAAGGCTACTTTTAACCGATGACCACCCCAACCCCCTCCCAAGTGACCTCCCAAACGCCTTCCTCCGCGTCCGGTGCACCGGCAGACCTTCTGCGCTTCACCACCGCCGGCTCCGTAGACGACGGCAAGTCCACCCTCATTGGCCGCCTCCTCTACGACGCCAAAAGCGTTTTGATTGACCAGTGGGAAGCCATGGAGCGCACCAGCCAGCGCAAGGGCTTGAGCCACGTAGACCTCAGTTTGCTGACCGACGGCCTCAAGGACGAACGCGAACAGGGCATCACCATCGACGTGGCCTACCGCTACTTTTCCACCCCAAAGCGCACCTTCATCATTGCAGACACCCCCGGCCACGTGCAGTACACGCGCAACATGGTCACCGGGGCCTCCACGGCAGACGTTGCCCTTGTTTTGGTGGACGCCCGCAACGGCGTGGTGGAACAGACCCGACGGCACCTCTTCCTGGCCGGCCTCCTGGGCTTGCCCACGGCGGTCCTGTGCATCAACAAAATGGACTTGGTGGACTGGTCCGAATCCGTTTACAGCGCCATTTGTGCGGACGCCGAGCGCGTTGCGCGCGAGGCGGGCGTGCGTTCCGTGCACTTCCTTCCCCTGTCTGCCCTTCTGGGCGACAACGTGGTGGACGCCAGCACCCACATGCCGTGGTACACCGGCGCTCCCCTCTTGAGCACCTTGGAATCCTTGGAAGTCCCCCGTCCGGAAAACGACGGCCCTTTCCGCATGGCCGTACAAACCGTCCTGCGCCCCCACACCACCGAGCACCACGACTTCCGCGGCTACGCCGGCCGCATCGCCTCCGGCTCCATCGCCGTGGGCGATCCCATCACCGCCTACCCCGGCGGCCTCACCTCCCGCGTATCGGCCCTCTGGTTGGGCAGCCAACCGCTGACTAGCGCCCGCCGCGGACAGTCTGTTACCATCGAACTGGAGGACGATTTGGACGTGGCGCGCGGCTCCCTCATGGCCCACTCCAACGCTCCCCAGCCCGTTGCAGCGCAAAGCCTGGAAGCCACCTTATGCTGGCTGGACCGCTCTCCCCAAGTGCCCGGCGCCAAGTACGGCGTGCGCTGCGCCACCGCCGAAGTACGCGGCCTGATCGACTCCGTCGACGGTATTTTGGACCTCCAAACCCTGGCCTACGCGCCCAGCGCCACCCCCTTGCGCCCCAACGACCTCGGCCGCATCCGGCTGCGCCTGGCCAAGCCCCTCGCATTTGATTCGTACGCAAACAACCGCGTCACAGGCGCTTTCATTCTGGTAGACGAAGCCTCCGGAGCTACCGTGGCCGCGGGCATGATTGCATCTGCCTAATTCCATTCATTCCCTTAGGTACCCATGGCCGCCAACACCACCCAACCCACCGACGTCCCCGTTTCCAGCTACTTGGACACCGTCGAGCCCGCCCAACGCCAAGCCGACGCCCGCGCCCTGCACGCGCTGATGGAGTCCATTTCCGGCGAACCCGGCCGCATGTGGGGCGCCTCCATGGTGGGCTTCGGCACCTACGATTACGCTTACGCCAGCGGCCGCACCGGCTCCTGGATGCGCTTGGGCTACGCGGCCCGCAAATCCGCGCTGACCGTCTACCTCTGCAACGGTGGCATGGAGCGCTTTTCCTCCTATTTAGACCGACTGGGCAAGCACACCACCGGCATGGGCTGCCTCTACCTCAAAAAGCTCGCGGACGCAGACCCGGCAGTGTTGGAAGAATTGCTTCGCGCCGCATGGGAAATGCCTTCCCTCACCCTCTACGAAAACGCGCAGGCGCAAGGCAAGGTCAATCCCACAGCCACGCCCAAAAAGGCATAAAAAAACCGCCCGTTTCCGGGCGGTTGATCCCCGAGTGGGGGTTGGTCTGGTGTTCTCGGGGATTTATGGATGCAGTTAGCCGCATGGGCTCGCCTTAAAATCCGCCTTCCACCGGCAGTAAATCCGAACCAAAGGTTCGCATGGGACGCGGGGTCTTTTTGCGCACAATATTGAAGCCCACCGACGCGCCGATGCGCCACGAATCACCGCGGCCCGGCGTCACAAAAAAGAGGTTGATGGGGAAATTCATGCGACCGGACTTGAGCGTTTTACCACCGCCAATGATCAAACCGGTTGCAAAAGCGAAGTCGCCGCGCGAATCCAATCGAGTAATTTCCTCCCAACCGTTCGCGTTGTATCCAGCATTCTCTCCGCGCAGCATCCAGCTTTCGTAGTGTCCCTCCAGTTCCTTATTTGGCTGGGTATAATAACCCGTACCCGTCACCGTGGACGTGATGTTGGGTCCAATCGCGAACTCCCAACCGGTGCGTGAGTTCCTCATGCCCAACAATACGGAAGCACTGGGGATGATGCGTCCGTATTCCAAACCGGCCACCAAGGGAATGAACTCCACCAACGCCTGGAAATTTCCGGAGTTGACAAATACTTGCTCAAACTGGTAACCAAAGGAAGAAAGTAGGGGCACAGCGTAGTCAAAACCACCGTACTTGCGGTCCAAGGTCAAGATGCTGGCGCTGGGGCCCGCAATGGCCGTCAAACCAATGCGCGGACCGTTGTTGTTGATGACGGCTGCGTTGGGGTTGTTCAGGGCACTCTCGTAATCTTCAGAAACCGTCAACTTACGCACCAACTGCTCGTCGGACGGAAGTTTGAATAGGTCATTAAGGGAAACCTCCATCATGGCCAAGGTTTGCTCCGGAATGTTCAGGTAGATGCGGCTGGTGGAATTCACGAAGGATCCGGACTTCACCTCGAACATGCGGATGGTCAACGCAACTTTATCTGCCAGCAGATCGTAGGAGCCGGTCAGGATATAGTCGCACTGCAGGCGCTTGCCAATGTCTTCCAGGCAAATTTTGGAGAAGCAGCCCTTAAGAGCCACGTTGTCCCGCTTGGCGATGTACTCGATGTCGTACTTGTCGATTACTTCGTACGCGTTGATGCGCATCATTTCAATGGTGGCCTTTTGAATGACTTGCTGAACGTCTACGGGATAGGAACGGGTGTCAAAATCCAAAATGGCCACCGATTCTTTGGGGGCTTGGGCTTGGGTGGCGAAGCTTGCAAGGGCCACGGCCGCGAGGAGGATCAGTTTTTTCATGGTGTTGATTTTACGCCAGAAGGCAAGTTCTAATGCAAAGGTGTCGTTTTACTTTAAGGTTGCAATACGGCACGGTGCGGTTTGAAAAACTACTTTTACGGAAAATCGCAACTCGTCGTACCGATAGATTTCTCATTTTGCACTCATGCAACCGGACCTCCAACGCCAATTCTTTGAGCGCATCAAAATGCGCATTGCTCAACACCTGAACATGGTCGACGAAATCGGCGATCTTTTGGGCATCGGATCCGACTCCGTGTACCGACGCATGCGCGGGGACACGGCCCTCACCTTGGAAGAAGCCATTCAACTGGCCAATAAATTTCACATTTCGCTGGACACCCTGCGGGACATGGACGCCCAGCGGGTGGACTTTGACGCCGGCCCGGTGATTGCTTCCGCGGACGATTACCAGAAGTACACGACGCGCATTTTGCACCAAATGCTGGCTTTTCAGCAGAGTCGGGAGGAAATGCACATGACCTACGCGGCCCTGGATTTTCCGCTCTTCTACATTTTTTTGTTTCCCAACGTGGCCCGACTGAAGTCCTACTATTGGGGACGCTCCATCTTGGGGCTGCCGGAATTCAAGGCCATTACGTACCAACAGTTCCTGATTCCGGAGGAACGCCGGGCGTTGGCGGAAGAAATTGTCAAGGCGTACATCGGCTTAAACTCGGCGGAATTGTGGAGCAGCACCTGCTACTTGAGCACGCTGAAACAAGTTCAACTTTATTGGGAAACGGGCGTTTTTACGCATGCCGACGAGGCCTTGTCCGTGCTGAACGACCTGGATCGGTTGTTGGACTACTTGGTGGCACAGTCCGAATGCGGCCGGAAGATCAACCCCGCCACGGGACAACCGGTGGGCGGCTCTTTTGCTTGGTACATCACGGATTTGCAGGTGGGCCAAAACGTGGCCTACATGGAGAAACCGTCGGGCGATCAAACGTTTCTTAGCTACAATTCCTTCAATTTTCTGGAGACCACGCACCCCTATTTCACGCAGCAAACCAAAAAATGGATGGACGAGCTGCTGACTAAGTCCACGTTGGCCACCGGCTCCGGCCAAGCCCAGCGGGATAAATACGTGGGCAAGTTGCGCAAGCAGGTGGACGCCATCCGTCGGTTGGTAGTGGAAGCGGAGGATACAATTTTGTAGTGGGAATCCAGTTGGGTAGTGGGACTACCCAACTCCTGGAAGGACCTTGCCGGTTTACGGAAAAATGCAAAAGGCGCCTTGCGGCGCCTTTTTTGTGAGCAATACTGGGCTCGAACCAGTGACCTCCGCCCTGTCAAGGCGGCGCTCTGAACCAACTGAGCTAATTGCCCGAAGGCCTTGGACGTCCGGGGACGCCCAAGGGATTAGAGTGCAAAAGTAAGGCGCAAACGGTATTGTCTGCCGGGTTCGTGCAGGCCCAGGGCACGTACGTAGGACAGATGGTGTGCGTAGAGGGCATTGGTGGCGTTCAACACGCGGAATTCCAAGGACATCCGATTGTTGGCAAAATTCCAACCCGCCCCGGCGTTCACGAGCAAAAAGCCGGGGGTTTGCGTGGCGTCCCAGACCTGCTTTTCGTCCGCACTCAGGCGGTTTTGGGCGGAATGAGCCTGGGCTTCTACGTTCCAGTAGGCTCCGTACGCGGCCCGGTGGCGGTGGTGCGTGCCGGAGTAAGTACCGGTGAGGCGGTAGGGCGGCATGCCGGGCAACGGGCTGCTGGTGGGGGACCAGGCGCTGCCGCGGGAACCCTGGAGGGCACTGGCGTTGAATTGGAACCGGTGGTCCAAGGTTCGGGATTGGGTTCGGGTTTGCGTTACGTTGAAATACAACTGGAGATCTGCGCCCAAAAGGAGGGCGTCGTCTTGACCGTAGTAGAATTTCAACATCCCGGAGGTGTCCGACGGCGTGGTGAGGATGTAGCCGCGGAAGGACTTGGCGTAGGTGTAGGCTTGGAAACCCCCGTTGAATTTTGGGGCGTAGGCAAATGTTTGGCGAATGCCCGCGGTGGCGTGCAATCCGTTCTCCTCCTTCAGATTGGGGTTTCCTACCTCGTACCGACCGACCCCAACGTGCAGACCGTCGGCAAAACGCTCTTCGATTTGAGGGGCTCGGGAAGCTTCCTGAAGCTCCAAGGACACGGCCCAACGCTCCGTAATCTGGTATTCCGCGCGTATCTGGGACCCAAACAAGGTGAAGGTTCCTGTTTCCAAGCGGGTTGCGGCATCCAACAGCCAGCGGTTGTTATTTACGATGCGCTGATTGACTACCAGAGCGGTACTCCATACGGAGGCGTTGGGATAGGTTTGTTCGTGGGCCTCCGGGTTGTTTTGAAGGGCCCGAAATTGGTTGTGCACGATCAACTGCGTTCCGGTGGCCGACCACTCCCACTGCGATTGGTGCTGGAGGGAGTGGATGGCGAAGGCCAACTCGGGGTGATCGCGCCCTTCTTCACCCAATTCCAGGCGGTTGGCGCGGAGGTAGCCCAGTTGGTGCTGGACTACGGGAAGGCCCCACCGCGTGCGCCGTTGTGCGTTAGGCGTTAGCCAGCGTTGCTGCCACTGCACGGTGGCAAGGGTGTTCTGCACGTTCTGCTCGTGTTCGTGGTGCTCGTGGCCCGGCAAGGCGCTCTCTTCGGTGGTGGGAATGCCAAAGAAGCGGTCCGTGTGGGTGAGTCCGACGGTGGTCAGCCAGCGCTTGCCAGAAAAACCCTGCAAATAGCGCAGCGAGGCGGTACGCGCGTGGGTGCCGTGCACGGTGTCGCCACGGGCGTCTCGGTAGTCCCCTTGTTGGGTGAACAGGCCGCCGAGGTAGAAAGGGTTGCGCACCTCTGCGCCCGTGACCTGGTGTTCTGCTCCCACTTCCAAACCCCAAGGTTGGTTGAGGCCGGCCAGTTGCAGGCGGGTCTCCTGCCTGCGGTCCAACCCAGCAAACAAGGGAAGGTCTTGAAGAATCAGGGTTCCAGCCGCCCCTTCGGTGCCCCAGTTGAGCGAGGTGGTGGCGCGGACTTGTTCTACCCCCAACATCGGGAGGTCCAGACCGTGGTCTCCGCCGCCTTGTTGGTTGTCGTAGCGCATGCCCTGGTACACCGTGAGCATGCGGTTGCCCGACATCCCGCGAAAAACGGGTTTAACGGTGTGGTTGGCGATGCTTTGGATTTGGAAACCTGGCTGCACGGTGGCCAACTGCGTGAGCGCCATGGGGCTTAAGGATTTCAACTCTTTGGCGTCCACTCGGCTGGCGGTCTGTACGGGGGATGCCACCCAAACGTCCACGAGGCGGACGACGGCGGTGTCTGGGTTTTGGGGTGCGGCCCACAGGGATGCGGGAAGCAGCAGGGCTCCGACGGCTGCAACGGCCGTGGATTTAAAAAATTGTTTCATGAATAAAAGTTTGCGTGGGACAAAAGCGAGGTCAAGCTTTTGCGCACGCAGGCGGGCCGCGCAGGGGAGCTGCGGTTCGGTGGTCCTGGGAATGGGGAGCCGCATAGCGCGGGAGGTGCTGCCCAATGGGATAAACGGCACGGTGGAGGAAGGAAAGCGACGGGCGTTCCGGCTGCAGAGCCGGGGTGGCCACCGCGTCCAGATCCAGCCAGCACGGGGCTTCGTCGCCGCTGTGGAGGTGTACGCCTGTTTCATGACAGAAGTCGTGGGCGTGCTCCTCAAAAGCGTGGTAGGCGGAATGCAGCGTTGCCTGTGCGCTGGTCCACAACAAGGCAATCGCTACCGCGAGTGCGGTACACGTGGACTTGATGGAGCGCACTGGTGTCATTCAAATCGAAGGTACAACTACTCCGGCGTGCTTTTGGTTTTGCTCTTTAAAAATCAACAATAACGCCAATGGTGGGGAGTCGTCGGCCCGTATCCGACTGGATGGTTTGGATGAGGTAGGCGTTGGTGTTGTTGGGGTCCACCACAGGAGCTCCAGAGGCATCGCGCACCACGGTGAGGTACGGCATCAAGGGTATGGAGTTTTCCAGCACGTTGGCGATATCTACGAACCAGTTGAGGCTCCATTTTTTAAAGTGGGACGTTTTATCCAAACGGAGATCCACTTGGGAGAAGGGTGCCAAACGAGCGGCGTTCAGGCGGGTGTAGTCAAACTGTCCGCGCTGGGCCACGTCCCAATACGCACGCTGGGCAGACAAAACCGTGTCGTACGGAGTATAGGGAGTGCCGGAACTGTAGCGCCAGCGGAGGCCCCACTGCCAGCCTTTGCCCCAGGTGCGGCCCACGTTAAGGGAGAAGTAGTGGCGGGAATCCCACACGGAGGGCTGAAGCTCACCGTCCGGACCGCCAAAGCGGGACTCGCTGTAGGTGTAGGAGGTCATCCAAAAGTAGCCGCGTTCAAATTTGCGCTGCACGAAGAACTCAAAGCCCACTGCTTGGCCGGTGCTGGTGCTGTTGGCCGGTTGATTGCCCACGGCCACGTAGGCCGCAAGGGCATTGGCGTAGGAAACGGAATCGCCCAACAGGAAGGGGTAGTCAAAGTACTGCTTGGCAAAAACCTCCGCCCCCACCCGGTAGGAGGACCCTGCACGGTATTCGGTACCGAGTGCAACTTGTCGGTTTTGAAGGGGTTTCAGGCCGTTTTGCAGGTCCGCCATTTTGGTGTAGGCCAAAACCACCGAAGGAGCCGCCTGGTTGTACTGCCCTGCTGAGGCATTGAGGGTCCAGTGCGTTCCGAGTTTGTAGGAGGCCGCCAGGCGCGGAGAAAGGCGGACGTTGGTTCCACCGTAGGTATAGGCATCTACCCGGATGCCGGGGGAAACAGACAACTTGCCGTCCAAAAAGCGACGGCTGGCGTTGAAAAAAGCCGACGCATTCACAAAACCGAATTGAGCATCGCCGGAAACGGTGTCCGTGCCGTACTTGGTGGGAACGATGTTCCAATTGTTGACGCGCACCTGGCGGAAGGCCAAGCCACCGCCCGCTTTGATTTCGTAGGTGCGTCCGGCCCACAGGCGTTCCACCCGCAGGCGCTGCGCACGCTCCATCGAACGGTAGCGCAAGGTGCGGTCTGCCTCCACACTGGTGTTGCCCAGAAACTTATCGGCGTTGTTGATGAAGCCGTCGGCACTGGCTACATAGGTCCAATGACCGTTGTCCAAATACTTCTTGTACACGGCGCCCAAGGCACCCACTTGCTGCTCCCCTTGCGGGATGTAGCCGATGTTGTACAGCAGGGCGTCCGAACCGCGTCCCTCGGTGAAGAGTCGGTACTTATCGTTGCCGCCCACGCCGGTCAGGATGAGCTCCGACCGATCCCCGGTCTGGATGCGCACACGAAACTGGGCGTCCTGATAAGTAGGCAGAATGGGGATGTTGAACAACTTGAAGTAGTGCTGGGTGAGGGAGTTGCGCACGGAAAGCATCATTCCTGCTTTTTTGCTCAGCGGACCTTCCACGGTGACGCCGTAGTCTGTGGGCATGGCGGTGATGCGTGCGCCCCAGCGGTCCGTGCGGGCTTCTTTTTGGTGCAGCTCAATGATGCCACTGAGGGCGTTGCCGCGGGCGGCGGGAAAGGCCCCGGTGTAGACGTCTACCCCGCGGACGAAGTCCATGTTGATGAGCGGGTTGGGACCGCCGCTGGCGCCTTGAATGGAGAAGTGGTTGAGGGTGGGCAGTTCAATGCCGTCCAACGTATATAGGTTTTCCGAGCTGGCGCCGCCGCGCATGGAAAGGCTGTAGCCAAAGGAACTTTTGGGAAGGATGCCGGGGTAGGCCTGCAGGGCCTTGGTGATGTCCAGGGTGGCGCCCGGCATGCGGGCCATTTCCGCCCAGCCCATGTTTTTGACGCACAAGGGCGATTCTGTGGTGCGGATGAAGGCGTCGGAGGTGACCTGGGCTTCTTCCATCACTACAGACTTCTCCGGGGTGAGGGAGATGCGCACGACGGCCGGCTTGTGTTGGGTAACGGCGACGTCGAACAGCAAGGTGGTGCGGTGGTCCACGGCTTCCACGCGGATGTTGTAGGCACCGGGCTTCAGTCCTTTGGCTTCAAAATACCCCGATTGGTTGGTTCTGAGTTCCTCCGTACCCGGCAACACGAATACCTCCGCTTTGGAAATGGGCTTGCCGGAGACGGCATCCACCACGGTTCCTTGGATGCGGCCCTCAAAGGACGCTTGCGCTTGAGCACTAAGTGTTGTGCAGATTGCAGTTGCAACAACGATTGCGCGGAAATACCCGTAAAAAGTAAATTTCATGCCGCAAAATTACGGGCAACAAAAAGGCAGAAATACCCCAATCCGGAGTATTTCCGCCCCCCAACCAACGGCCTGCGTCCGCGGTAAGCATGGATAGTGCGCTGCCGCCGGACTCAGGCCGGCTCTTTCTTGAGGAACAGCGACGCTAAGGCACCCAACAAAATCCACGGCACCACGCCGTCGATCAAAGAAGCGATGAGGTCTTGCGTGGGGTACCAAATGTGGTTGGTGTACTGGGTGGCCGCAAAGCCCATCCAGCCCACGGCCAAGGAAACCAACAATGCGCGTTGGAAGGACCGGTCTTTCAAGCCCTTGAGCAGGGTGTACAAAATCCAGGCAATCACAAGGTCCACCAGCCAACCGCGGAGCATGTTGCGCATCATGTTGTCCGACCGCTCTCCGTAGTAGGTCAATTTGACCCACGGCTTGCCCAAGGTCTGTTCCCACATCGCCTGGTATTCCTCCGCAGAGGAGCCGTTGGCCGCGCGGGGCATCATGTACTGGCCTTCCTCCATACCGACGGACTCCAAAAACGCCAATACGGTATCTTGCTGGGGCGTGTAGGCCTGGGCGGAGTCGTGCAGATTGGCGCCCGCAAACGATAGAAATTGCCAAAAGAAGAGCAGGGTGCCACCCAAGAGGGCGAAGAGTAGGGAGTTTTTCATGGGTCTTTGTGTTTGAATTTGAGCTTTAAAAACGGGATAGACTCCTTGGAACCTCCTCGCTAGGTGCGGATTCCCGGGAGTTACTTTACTTTTTCTGAACCAAGTATCCTTCCAATCGATCCAACTCAATAGGTTCCTTAGAATCTGGCTCGGTGCTCGAGCAGGATACTCCGATGCGGGTCAAAACAAAAAACACGTCCGGACGCGAAGTAGGCAAAACGACGGGGACCTTGCCGGTGCGCACTTTATAGCCGCGGATCAATTTCCATCCTTGGTTCTTCACCCAAGCCGGCACCGGAAATTGAACGTTGACGGTTTGGTTGCCCTTGGGGCCTGCCATGGAGAAATCCGTCCGCCACAAGGCCCCGGTTTCTTCATACGCGCGGTTCTGCTCCCAAAGGTCATCCGCCTCGAAGTACTGCACACGGATGTAGGTGGATGGGTCGATGGACTTTTGCTGGGATTCCCATTGAAATTGCGGCGTCATTTCGGCTTCCACAATCCTGATGTCCGAATCAGTGCTTTGCTCGTACCCATATTCTTCCAAGGCCAGTTCCATTTCCGAACGCGCTTTCCATTCCCGCACCGCTTGGTCTTGCACGTCGATGATTTCCAAGGGGGTGCCCTTCAGTGCCGGGGTGTGGTACTGCGCCAAGTAAACGGCCGTTTCCAGGAACTCGTTCACGGCGGTGGTGTCGGCACCTACGGGCACGGCCACAATCTTTCCGTCTTTCACAAATCCGTTGGCGGCGGCAATGCGCTCAAACCGGGCGTACTGGGAGCGGAACGCCCAGGACGAGGCCTTGAACGGGCCAACCGTGATGGACAGGGCCAGCAGGGCCAAGACTGCCGGAACCACCCGGATGCCGGCGTTGGGGCGCACCAGAAAATAGACCGTCACCACGGTAAGGAAGAGACCGAGGTAGAAGCCCAGAACGCGCAGTTGGGTGTAGCCGTAGTCCGCAATGCGCTGGCCCAAAGCAACCCACAAAAGGATCAACAGCACCGCCAAAATGCGCTGGAACCATTTGGACCAGGAGCGCGCAGGCTCGTAGGCTCGCGAAAGGGAAACCATCAAATACCCGACGCTGCCGAAGGCACCGACCAATCCCGTGACCACGCCGCGCGGCAGGGTACCCTCCAGGATGATTTTGACGCCGTAGGCCAAGAGGATGGCGGCGTAAATCGCCATCAGGGGCCACACAATGAAGCGCAACAAGTTCCACAAGACGCGGGGCGGCTCCGGCCAGCTTTCCTCCGACTGGAAGGGGTCCGGGGCGTTGGCCAAGAAGATGAAGGTCTGGACGGGTAGAGCCACCCAGGCCAAGACGGTCAAAAACACCTTCTCGTCCAGGGAGACGTCGAACAGCGCTACTAAAGCGCCCAAAATGCCCGAAATACCGGCGTAGAGAATGAAGGAAAAGACCGCACTTTGGGCAAAACCCAAAAAGAGGGCTTGGTTGGTGAACCAAAAGGCCTGCGGGCGGTCTTTGCGGAAGACAAACGGCACCAGAGCCACCAACAAGTGGGTGAAGAGGACGGTTGGAAAGAACCACAACAGGAACGTTCCGGTGAAGATTTCGTCCCGGCCGGGTGCCACGATGACGAGTGCGGCGTGGATGCCCAGGGCAATTTCGTGCGCAGCGCTGCGGTTGAGTTTGCCCCAAGGCAAACGTTTGGCGCCGAATTCAGCGGCGACGTAAAGCGGCAGTCCCAAGGCCAGATAAAGGCTCCACCGTATGGCCTCGCCCAACCAAGCATCCGTGTTCTCGTCCAATTCAGGTTTGGCCCAAAAATTCTGGAGCCATTCCCACTCGTAGATCATGCCGGTGAGGTGCAGCGCCAGAAGGCCGGCCACCCCCACCGTTCCCGGGAAGGTTTTCACAACGCCTTGTGCCTGGCGCAACAGGTTGACGGGGTTCAAACGAGCCCAAAGGGAAGCGGGAAAATTGGCCACAATGAGGGATTTATGTACCGAAAGGTAAACAAATTTGCCTTTTTCGTGTTCCACGGCGATTTAGGCGCGCTTGGGAATTATTTTTCGACCCAGGCGCGGACGCGTTTTGCTCTTTGGAGGTTTAAGCCGCCGTACCCCCGCCCTGCGGGCGCGGTCCTTTGGGTTTTCCAAAGCGTTTTTTTCCTCCGCCGTTGCCGCCGGGACGTCCGCCTCCCTGACGACCGCCGCCGGGGCGGCCGGAACCCTTGGAGCGCGCCTCCCACTGCGGCCCCTCCCCAATTTCGGTGGGCGGCTGAAGTTTCTCCAACTCGCGCTCAATGAGGCGTTCAATCTTGGAAAAACGGTACATGTCCTCCGGGCTGACCAAGGTGATGGCCATGCCGGTGGTTTTGGCACGGGCCGTACGCCCAATGCGGTGCACGTAGTCCTCGGCGTCGTGGGGGACGTCGAAATTCATGACCAGGTCGATGCCCTTGACGTCGATGCCGCGACTCATAACGTCCGTGGCCACCAAAATGCGGGTGCGGCCGTTTTTGAAGTCCGACAGTGCTTGCTCGCGTTCCTCTTGGGTGTAGTCGGATGAAATGGGGGCGCAGGCGAAGTTGCGGTCCCGAAGTTTGCGGTACAACTGCTCCACTTTTTTCTTGGTGGAACAGAAGACGATGATTTGTTTGTATTCGTCCTTGTCTGCGAGAAGGTGGCGCGCCAGGGCCACTTTTTGCTCGTCGAAGGCGAGGTATACTTTCTGGGTGACGCCCTCCGCCGGCTTGGCAATGGCCACGCTGACTTCTTGGGGGTCTTGGAGGATCTGCACGGCCAGCTGGCGAATGCGCGGCGCCATGGTGGCACTGAACATGAGGCTTTGGCGCTTTTTGGGCAGCTTGTCGATGATTTTGAGGATGTCGTCGTAGAAGCCGATGTCCAGCATGCGGTCTGCCTCGTCCAATACAAGAAAGTCTACACGATCAAACTTGACGTAGCCTTGTTCCATGTGGGCCATCAGCCGCCCGGGGGTGGCGATGATGAGGTCCGCCTTGCCGGTGAGAGCGGCCTTTTCCTGGTCCCAGGCGACGCCGTCGCCGCCGCCGTAGACTGCTTTGACGCTGGCGTGGGTAAAGTAGGACAAGCCTTCGGCTTGCTGGGCAATTTGGATGGCCAGCTCCCTCGTGGGGCACAAAACCAGGGCCTTCACCCCTGCTCCGTCGGTCTCCGAAAGGTGGTTGAGGAGCGGCAGCAGGAAGGCCGCAGTTTTACCGGTGCCGGTTTGGGCGCACCCGATGAGGTCGTTGCCTTCCAAGATGAGCGGAATGGCTTTGGCCTGAATCTCGGTGGCTTCGGTGTAGTTCATGTAGTACACCGCGTCCAATAAGGTGTCGTTCAGGTCAAAGTCGTCAAATCGCATGGGTGCAAAGGTACGGCTTTCAGAAGGGGTTCGCGGACACACGAATAAACAGGATTCAGATTTCAATTCGACACACTTTTTGTGGACTAAATTGACTTGAAACCGCCACGGGCTGGCCAATTTGCACGAGCCAAATGGTGGATTTTGCGTGTTTGAGTTAACCCCAAACGCTTCACTATCTTGATCAATTGGCTTACGAAACGGCCAGAGTAATCATTGAAAAAGCATAACTTTGCAGGTTTCACACATTTTCCATTTCCTATCCTATGAGCCATTCCCCATTCCGCATGATTGCGGCGTTGTTGATCTTTCTGTCCGGATTTCACACGCTTCAAGCTCAAACCAACGTCAACATTGGGAGCAATTGCGGTTCCATCAACGCTCGAAACAACGGTAATGGCGGCGCGAACTCGTGCCCGGGAGCAAATAATACCGCGGTTGCAACCAATTTTGTTGGCACCTCGTACGCAACCGTTCCTTCCGGCACCAAAACGGGCGATATCCGCATTCGGTGGACGGTTTCTGGTACGTTGTACCCTCCTGTGATCAAACGAATTTACGAAACTGATAATGGGCAGACCGTGTTGACCACCCTCCAAGTAGGTCCTGCGGGTTTGCCTACCCAGAGTGGGGACGTTTACTACTGTTTTTACAACCCGACGAACTATAACCTTCAAAACGCCAAACTTCTTACGTTTGAATACGTAGACCCGCAAACCAACACGGTGCTGGGGTATTGTACTTTCGATTTTACCGTTTCTACCCCAACAGGGGTTCTGACTGCTCCGTTGTTGCCGGGTGACATTTCCGGAACTCAAACGGTGTGCACCACGGGTAATCCGTCGGCGTTTACCTCTGTGAGCACAGCCAGTGGCGGAACAAGTCCCTACACCTACAGTTGGGAATCTTCTACAACCACTGCGTTTACCAGTCCTACGACCATTTCTGGAGCGTCTAGCGCATCACTCGATTTAAACTCCGCACCGGGTGCCACTACTTATTACCGCAGAAAGGTAACCGACGCCAATAATAACGTGGCTTATTCAGACTACATCACGGTTACCTTACACACACCATCACAAGCGCTGAGTTCCTCAAAAGTTACCACGAACGTTGCGTGTAACGGAGCCAGTACAGGCGCGGTTGACCTGACGGTTACAGGCGGCACAAGCCCGTATACCTACTCTTGGACCGGTTCCAATAGTTTTACTGCTTCCACCCAAGATTTAACAAGTTTGGCGGCGGGTTCGTACAACGTACAAATTTTGGATGCCAACGGTTGTAGTGCTACTAACAGCGCAACCGTCACCGAACCAACAGCTCTCGGTGGTTCGACGTCGGTAACGAACGCGACAGGAGGTGGCTCCAACGGATCGGCTACCGTGACGGCCACAGGAGGTACTCCATCTTACACATACAGCTGGTCCCCCAGCGGAGGGACAGGCTCAACAGCCTCAAATCTTTCTGCGGGTACTTATACCGTTACGATTACGGACGCAAACGGGTGCACTACCACGAAAACAGCCGTGGTGAGTAACACTGTTAATTCATTGTCCGGATCTATTTCCTCCCAAACCAATGTCTCTTGCAACGGTGGAAGCAACGGTGCAGCAACCGTAGCCGGTAGCGGAGGCACTTCTCCCTACACCTATTCCTGGTCTCCTTCGGGCGGAACGTCTGCAACGGCAACGGGCCTCGCCGCAGGAACCTATACCGTGACCATCACCGATAATGCCAGCAATACTGCCACGGTAACTGTAACCATCACCCAGCCTGCAGCCGCCTTGGCTGCAACGGCTTCGGCGCAAACCAACGTTGCGTGCAACGGCGGAAGCAACGGGGCGGCAACCGTATCTGCCAGCGGCGGAACTTCACCCTACGCCTATTCTTGGTCTCCTTCGGGCGGAACAGCTGCTACGGCAACTGGCCTCGCGGCCGGCACCTACACCGTAACCGTGACCGATGCCAACAGCTGCACGGCAACGCGCTCGTTCACCATTACCCAACCTGCAGCTGCCTTGGCAGCAACGGCTTCTTCGCAAACCAACGTTGCGTGCAACGGCGGTAGCAACGGGGCGGCAACCGTATCTGCCAGCGGCGGAACTTCACCCTACACCTATTCGTGGTCTCCTTCGGGCGGAACAGCTGCTACGGCCTCTGGCCTGGCCGCCGGTACCTACACCGTAACCGTGACCGATGCCAACAGCTGCACGGCAACGCGCTCGTTCACCATTACCCAACCTGCAGCCGCCTTGGCTGCAACCTCTTCTACGCAAACCAACGTTGCGTGCAACGGTGGTAGCAACGGGGCGGCAACCGTATCTGCCAGCGGTGGTACTTCACCCTACACCTATTCCTGGTCTCCTTCAGGTGGAACAGCTGCTACGGCCACCGGCCTCACAGCCGGCACCTACACCGTAACCGTGACCGACGCCAACAGCTGTACAGCAACGCGCTCGTTCACCATTACCCAGCCTGCAGCCGCCCTGTCTGCAACGGCTTCGGCGCAAACCAACGTTGCGTGCAACGGCGGAAGCAACGGGGC
>CAZDDX010000010.1:0-61682 GCA_964504345.1 uncultured Owenweeksia sp.
CGTCCGGATTGGGCGTTCTCCCGGCCTGGTACTCCGCAAACATGGTGTCCACAATACGCTCCTTGTAGGGCCCGCTGAGGTCCATCACCTGAAAGGGAATCCCCAGGTGTTCGGCGACCAAGAGGGCGTCGTTGGAATCTTCAATCCACGGACACTCCGCCTCTAAGGTGACGGAGGCGTCGTTCCAGTTGCGCATGAACAAACCAATCACCTCGTGGCCTTGCTCCAGAAGCAACGCTGCCGCCAAAGAGCTGTCTACCCCCCCAGAGAGGCCTACCACCACGCGCGCCATCAGCGGTTTTCGGTTTTGATCAAACGTCCGCCTTTGTACGTTTCCAATCGGACCGTCCTTCCGTCTTCAAAATAAACCCAAACGCCGGTTTTTAAGCCTTTTGCGTATGTTCCTTTGAACTTAAGCTTCCCATTGGAGTCAAAGGACTCGTAGAGCCCATCCAGCGTGCCTTTGAGGTAGGTGCACCGAACGCGTGGCTTTGCGTCTTCGGAAAACGACGCGAAGGAACCGTTGCGGATGCCACCCGCGTAGCGAGTTTCGTCTGCGGTTTTGCCGTTGGGGTGGTACGTTAACCACAAACCGGACGGCTGTCCTTTGGCGTAGTTTTCACGCGATAAAACCGAGCCGTCCGGACGGTAGTAGGTCCAGGTGCTGTCTTTTTGATTGGGACCCGTGTAAACACCAACGGCCGCTTTTTTACCCTCTTCCGTGTATTCGGTTGCTTTGCACGCTCCGGTAGCTCCGCGGTAACGCATTTCGGCCATTTTTTGTCCGTTGGGGTGTAAATACGTCCAATTTCCCACCGGAATTCCGTGCTGGAACTGGCCTTGATAACGCATGACCTTGCCTCCTTCGTGGTATTTCACCCACGTCCCGTGTTTCTTGCCTTGATCGTCAACGGAGTTGCTCGCTTGTGCCTTCACTTCACTCACAAAACCGCACCAACCCATGGCCCAAAAAATGACCACCAACAACGCTGGAGACTGTACCCGTTGATGGGTCCGACTTTTCTTCATTATGCTAATAGTTTAATGGCCTGCTCGCCCACTACGGACTCCAAGGCTTCCAGCAAAGGACGTTCCAACCGAACCCGGAGGGTGCGGCTCTTGCCCAAAATTCGCACACCCTGCTCTCCTTCCTGAATGCGGAAAGTAACTCGCTTGTCTCCCGAATGGGCGGAAAATATCCGGTGCATTTCGCTCATCTTGGCCGGCGTCAATTGATGCAAATCCAACGAAATTTCCATTTTTTGGGCCGTGCTCAAGACGTCCGCCAGCAATTTCATTTCGATCACTTGGATCACGTATCGCGCCGGACCGTCCTTGGGACCCCAGTTGGGTTTCTGGACGCGGCCCCGAACAAACAACAGCTGATCGTCCACCAAAAAATGGCTGAATTTGAGGTAATCTTCCCCAAAAAGCACAATTTCTACCGAGCCTTCCTTGTCTTCCAATACAAACGAACCCATTTGTCGGCCCGTTTTGGTGGTGCGTGAGGCAGCTTGACTCACCATTCCTGCAACGGTGAAATCCCGGAAACCGGCGCCATTCACAAAAGCCTCGTGGGGATTCAACTCCGCCGCGCGGTTCCGCACAAAATGGCCCATTTCGTACTTGAACTGATCCAACGGGTGGGCGGAAATGTATACGCCATTAATTTCCTTCTCCTTCTTCAAAACGAGTAAGGGATTGGGGATGGGAACGTCCGGGACAGTTGGCTCTTCCAAGACCACTTCACTCGCCTCTCCAAAAAGAGAGACCTGGCTGCTTCCGGCGTCGTCTTGAAACATCTGGCCGTAGCGCCTAACTTTCTCCAAATAAGGCTTTCCGTCCGACTCCTCGTAGAAGAAATGACCGCGGTGGGTTCCGGGCAAGGAATCCAAGGCACCACCGGCGGCCAAGGCCTCCATGGTTCCTTTGTTGATGGCCCGAAGATCTACCCGCTTGACCAAATCGAACAAAGAAGTAAAAGGTCCCGTCTCCGTACGAACACGCACCAAGTGATCTACGGCTCCCTCGCCCACGCCGCGCATTCCGCCCAATCCAAAACGAATGGCTCCTTGGGCGTTGACCGTAAACGGCAGAATGGACTCGTTGACGTCTGGGCCCAGTACGGGAATTTTCATGCGGCGCGACTCGTCCATGAAGAACGTCACCTGCTTGATGTCGTCCATGTTGTTGGTCAACACGGCGGCCATGTATTCGGCCGGATAATTGGCCTTGAGGTAAGCGGTTTGGTACGCCACCCAAGCATAACAGGTGGAGTGCGATTTGTTGAAGGCATAAGAAGCAAACGCTTCCCAGTCCTTCCACACTTTATCCAAAATCAGCTCCGGGTGGTTGCGCTCCTTGCCGCCCTCCAAGAACTTGGGCTTCAGTTTTGCCAGCAGCGCCGCATCTTTCTTGCCCATGGCCTTGCGCAGGACGTCGGCCTCGCCCTTGGAAAATCCCGCCAACTTTTGGGACAGACGCATGACCTGCTCCTGATAGACCGTAATTCCGTAGGTTTCCTCCAGGAATTCCTGCATGTCCGGCAAGTCGTACGAGATGGGCTCGGTACCGTGCTTGCGTCGAATAAAAGCGGGAATGTATTCCAAGGGGCCCGGTCGGTACAGGGCGTTCATGGCAATCAAGTCCTCAAAAACCGTAGGCTTGAGGTCCCGCAAGTGCTTCTGCATTCCGGCGGATTCGTACTGAAAGATACCGACGGTGTCTCCCCGTTGAAACAAGGCGTAGGTAGCGGCGTCGTCGATGGGAATGGTTTCTAAATCCAGCTCGATTCCGTGCCTTTTTTGAATCAACTCCACGGCGTCCTTGAGGAGCGTCAGGGTTTTCAGGCCCAAAAAGTCCATCTTCAGCAGCCCCGCACTCTCCACCACCGCGTTGTCGAACTGGGTGCACCACATGGCGCTGTCCTTGGCCGTGGCCACCGGGATCAACTCGCGAATGTCTGTGGGCGTGATGATGACGCCGCACGCGTGGATGCCGGTGTTCCGGAGGGACCCCTCCAAAACCTGGGCTTGGCGCAGCGCTTCGGCTTCCATGGTGCCCGGCTCTTCCGCCATTCGGCGCAATTCCAAGGCCTTGGCATAATCCTCTTGACGCAAGGATTCACGCAGCTTTTTGTCGTCTACGGTCAATACCTCGAGCAAACTCTTGCCGTCCGGCATGCTTTTGGTCAACTTATCCGCGTCGGCAAAAGACAAATCCAAAACGCGCGCGGTGTCCTTGATGGAACTCTTCGCAGCCATGGATCCGTAGGTAATGATTTGCGCCACCTGACTGGAACCGTACTTGTCAATAACGTACTGAATGACCCGATCGCGGCCCCGGTCGTCGAAATCAATATCGATATCCGGCAAGGATACACGATCCGGATTCAAAAAACGTTCGAACAGGAGGTCGTACCGAATGGGGTCCACGTTGGTGATGCCAATGCAGTAGGCCACGGCCGAACCAGCCGCACTTCCCCGGCCCGGACCCACGCTGACGCCCATGCCCCGCGCCGCAGCGCAGAAGTCTTGTACGATCAAGAAGTAGCCCGGATAGCCGGTCTTTTCGATGGTGGCCAACTCAAAATCCAGACGCTCGCGTACCTCGTCGGACAAGGATTCACCGTAACGACGTTTGGCTCCTTCGTAGGTCAAATGACGCAAGTAGGCATTCTCTCCGCGTTTTCCGCCGTCCACCGCATCTTCCTCAGACTCAAACTCCGCAGGAATGTCAAACTTGGGGAGCAGAACTTCGCGCGCCAAAGAATAGGTTTCTACGCGCTCCAACAAGGCAGCCAAATGCAGAAAACCTTCCGGTACGTCGGAAAAGGTGGCCCGCATTTCAGCCGTAGTGGTCATGTGGAACCGGTCGTTGGGCATGCCGTACCGGAATCCACGTCCGCGCCCAATGGGCGTTGATTTCTTTTCAGAATCCTTGACGCACAACAAAATATCGTGCGCTTCGGCCTCGGATCGGTCCAAATAGAACGCATTATTGGCCGGCACAAACGGGACGTCGTGTTTGCGGCACAATTCCAACAGCGCGTCGTTGATGGCGTCCTCCTCCGGCAAGCCGTGGCGGTTCAATTCCGCGTAAAACCGATCGCCAAACACTTCCTTGTACCACAGAAACGCCTCTTCGGCCTGCTTGAAGCCCACATTCGCAATGAGATGCGGAATTTCGCCCGACAGCCCTCCGGTCAGGGCCACCACACCCTCGGTGTGCTGCTTCAAAAGGTCTTTGTCGATGCGGGGGACGTAGTAAAACCCGTCGATAAACCCAGCGGAACTCAGTTTGGCCAAGTTCTGGTACCCCTTTTTGTTCAACGCCAATAAAGGCACCAAAAAGCCATCGTCTTTGACGCTTTTGTCCCGATGGTTGCGGCAAATGAATGCCTCATACCCCACCAAGGCCTTGAGTTCAGGCGTTCCTTCCGCGCGGTTTTTGTTGACGGAATCCACGGCTTTCACGAACTGAAAGGCGCCCATCATGTTTCCGGTGTCCGTCAGGGCAATTGCCGGCTGACCTTCGGACACCGCGCGCTTAACTAGGCCCTCCACCCGAGCGGTGGCCTGCAAAACGGAAAACTGGGAATGCAAATGGACGTGGAAAAATGTACCCGATTCGACCGTGGATTCTGCGGATCGCGTAGGCAGCTGGGGTACTGCGGCCTCCAATTCGGCAACGGGAGTCACCGCAGGAGCGGACAACTTCATCCGGGCACTAGCTGCCTTGAGATCCCGGTGTGCTATTCCCCAAGTCCCAACGCCCTCCGGATAAGAAGCGCGAATGCCTGCCGCCGCCGCACCCAAACGCTCGTTCGGATAAAATCCACGAGCCGCCAATTCCAAAAAGACCCGCGAACTCGCTTCAACGTCTGCCGTTGCATTGTGGGCCAGGTCAAAACCGGTGCCAAATACCTGGTGGTACAACTCCTCCAGCTTGGGAAACTTGAACTTTCCTCCGCGCCCACCGGGTAGCTGACACAGTATGGCCGTGTCTTCCCAGCAAGTATCAATGACGGGTACGTTGGGAAGCGGATTTTCCAGACCGGCCCGGAAATACTCCCCGCCCAAAACGAGCTGATCGTACTCCAAGTTGTGGCCCACCAATCGCGTGGCTTGCGCAACAGCTCGATTGAACGCGAGCAACGCCTCGCTCAAGGCAACCCCTTCAGCTTGCGCTAAGGCCGTGGAGATTCCGTGGATGGATTCCGCCTTAAACGGAATGTTGAAGCCGTCCGGACGAATGAGGAAATCCGCCTGCTGCACCAACACGCCCTGCAGATCGTGCAGTTGCCACGCCAGTTGAACCACGCGCGGCCAAGCAGCCTCATCCGTATACGGGGCTGATTTATTGCCAATTAGGCCTGTAGTTTCGGTATCAAATACGAGGTACATGGAGTTCCTCTAAGGTACCAACTCCGCGTGCAAATCGTACTCCGTTGCGTCTACAATTTTTACCGTTGCAAACCGGCCCGGGGTCAAGGAATAGGCTCCAAAAGGAATCCAAACTTCGTTATCAACGTCCGGGCTGTCGAATTCCGTGCGGCCCACGTAGTGCTCCCCTTCCACGCGGTCCACCAAAATACGGAGGGTTTGTCCCACGCGCAAGGCGTTCATCTCGGCGGAAATTTCCATTTGTGCTTCCATGATGGCATCGGCCCGACGTTGTTTCTCTTCCGCGGGAACGTCGTCCACCAAGGCATGAGCCGTGGTGTTTTCTTCGTGGGAATAGGGGAAAACGCCCAATCGATCAAAACGCATTTCCTTCACCCACGCCAGAAGCTCGTTGAAATCCGATTCGGTTTCGCCCGGATACCCCACGATCAAGGTGGTTCGTATGGCCATTCCCGGAACAGCTGAACGCATTTTGTCCAGCAATCGGGTGGTTTTCTCTTTGGTGGTGCCGCGCTTCATGCTCTTCAAAACGCTGTCCACGGCGTGTTGCAAGGGGATGTCTACGTACGTGCACACCTTGGGCTCTTCGCGGATGACGTCCAACACATCTTCGGGGAATCCGGTTGGAAACAAATAGTGCAAGCGAATCCACTCTATACCTTCTACTTGAACCAGTTCGCGAAGGAGAGCCGCCAACTTCCGTTCCTTGTATAAATCCAGTCCGTAGTACGTCAGGTCTTGGGCAATGAGGATCAACTCTACCACCCCTTTGGCGGCCAACTTCCGCGCTTCCTCCACCAACTCCTCCATGGGTTTGGACTTGTGTCCACCGCGCATGAGGGGAATGGCACAAAATGAACAAGGACGATCGCAGCCTTCGGAGATTTTCAAATAAGCGTAGTGCCGCGGGGTGGCCAACAGGCGTTCTCCCACCAGTTGCTGCCGGTAATCCGCTCCCAACGCCTTCAACAAAAGCGGCAAGTCACGGGTTCCAAAATACTGATTTACATCGGGAATCTCCCGCTCCAAATCCGGCTTGTACCGCTCGGACAAACAACCGGTCACAAAGACCTTTTCTACCTCACCGCGCTGCTTTTTCTCCACGTAGGTCAGGATCGTATCAATGGACTCCTGTTTGGCATTGTCGATAAAACCGCACGTATTGATGACCACTACCTCGCCTTCTTCCGCGCCGGAGGCCTCGTGAACCACGTCCTTTCCAGCCGCTTTCAGTTGCCCCATCAACACTTCGGAATCGTAGGTATTCTTGGAACAACCCAGGGTAACAACGTTGATCCGGTTCTTTTTGTAACTCTTCGTACGCATGGTATCGTTAAAACTTTAGGTGCCGGACGGACTGGCCGTGGTCTTTAATTTCGTTTAATGCCGCAATGCCAATTTCGATGTGGGAATCCACGAATTGGCCGGAAACTTTGGCATCCGATGCCTCGGTTTTTACGCCTTCAGGAACCATCGGTTGGTCCGAAACCAACAACAGAGCCCCCAAGGGAATCCGATTTTTAAATCCCGCACTGAACAACGTTGCCGTTTCCATGTCAATGGCCATGGCACGGATCTCGTTTAAGTAATTTTTAAAAGCTTCATCGTGTTCCCAAACACGACGGTTGGTGGTGTATACCGTACCGGTCCAGTAATCCAGGTTCCGCATGCGAATCACGTGGCTCGCAGCACGTTGAACACTGAAGGCCGGGAGGGCTGGAACTTCCTTTGGGAAATAGGCATCCGAGGTACCTTCTCCCCGAATGGCTCCAATGGGAAGAATGAAATCTCCAACTTCTGTGCGCTTTTTCAACCCGCCACATTTGCCCAAAAACAAGACCGCTTTGGGTTGAATGGCGCTCAATAAATCCATGACCGTGGCAGCATTGGGACTGCCCATACCAAAATTGATGATGCCCAATTCACCGGCAATGGCGGACCGGAACGGTCGATTTTCACCCCGAACCGGGACCGAGTTATTCGCCGCAAATCGATGAACGTAGTCGTCGAAATTGGTCAAAAGCAAATATTCCGGAACCTCTTCCAGCTGCAATCCGGTGTACCGCGGCAGCCAATTTTGGGTGATTTCTTCTTTGGTTTTCATGAGGCTGAACGCTTGATTCAGTGTTCTTGAAGGGGTTCAAACAACGACCGAACAAAGGCTCGCGGCTCAAATACGTGCAAGTCTTCTGCGCGTTCACCAGTCCCCGAAAAACGAACCGGCATCGCCATTTGGTGCGCTAAAGCCAAGGCCACGCCACCCCGTGCGGTACCGTCCAACTTGGTCAATACCAATCCTGTTACGTCCGTGACCGCTGCAAATTGCTTTGCTTGTTCCAACGCATTTTGGCCGGTGGATGCATCCAAAACCAGCAACACCTCGTGCGGAGCCCCGGGCAAGGCTTTCTCCACCGCGCGTTTAATCTTTGCCAACTCGTTCATCAAGTTGACCTTGTTGTGTAAACGTCCAGCCGTATCTACTAAAACGACGTCTGCTTGCTGCTCCACGGCCTTCTGGACCGTGGTGAAAGCCACAGCAGCGGGGTCTGCATTCATTCCCAGGTTCACGCATTCTACACCGGAACGCTCGCACCAGCGAACCAATTGGTCCACCGCCGCCGCGCGAAAAGTGTCCGCAGCGCCCACCAAAACTTTTTTTCCGTCCGCCTTCCAACGCGCGGCCAACTTCCCGATGCTGGTGGTTTTGCCTACCCCGTTTACACCCACCACCAACACCACGTGCGGGCGATTGGGGAGGTTGAATCCGGGATTTCCCATGCGTTTTTGGGACGCCTCAACCAACAATGCTTCGGTTTCTTCTTCCAAAAGCTGGAGCAGCTGGTCGGTGCCAACATACTTATCGCGCGCAACACGCGCTTCGAGGCGTTTAACGATTTCCAACGTAGTCTCAATACCCACATCGGAGGTAACCAAGGCGGTCTCCACGGCATCCAGAACCTCGTCGTCAACGGTTGATTTTCCCGCAACGGCGTGCACCAATTTGCCAAAAAAGCCGGCTTTTGTTTTGTCTAAACCAAAAAATCCCATGCGAAAAGGTACAAAAAAACCGCCCCTAGGAGCGGTTTTGGTTTTCATTCAACCGAACAAAGATCAACCTTTGAAAAAGTCAGCTGACTGGTCTTTGTTGATGATTTTTTCTTCAAAGGTGTATGCACCGGATTTGTCACTGCGCGTCATCTTAATAACACGTGTGTACATCACGGATCCTTCTTTCTTCAGGGTAGCAACTACTTTCTTTGCCATGATTCACCTTATTTGATTTCCTTGTGCACCGTCATGCGGCGAAGGATGGGGTTGAACTTCTTGATCTCCATGCGATCCGGGGTATTCTTCTTGTTCTTCGTAGTGATGTAACGAGAAGTTCCGGGTTTGCCAGATTCCTTGTGCTCGGTGCACTCCAAGATTACTTGGACGCGATTGCCTCTCTTAGCCATGGCTCAATGCTGTTATTTGGTCGTAAATCCATTCGAACGAGCATCGGCCAAAACGGCATCGATCCCCTTCTTGTTCACCGTTTTCAAAGCAGCTGCAGAGATTCGCAGGACAACCCACTTATCTTCTGCCGCAACGTAAAAACGCTTGCGGAGCAAGTTCACGCTGAACTTGCGCTTATTCTTCTTGTTCGAGAAAGACACGTAATTGCCAGTCATGGCCTTCTTTCCCGTCAATTCACACACTCGTGACATGGTCGCGCTTTATTAGGGTCGCAAATTTACAATAAAAATCGAAAAAACCAACGAAATCTTCAACTCTTCCTGCAATTGATGCATTTGGGGGTTCATACTTCGGACGCAACGCCCTGTTGCGACGCTCCAACAACCCGTTGTCGGAGCATATTCATGGCCGCTTGAACTGTTTTCTGGATGTTTCTGCCGCGATCTTTCCCCATTTGGAAACGCTCCGCACGACAACCGTCGGGCCCGGCCACTGCAATCCAAACGGTTCCCACCGGTTTTTCTATTGACCCACCGTCGGGACCCGCCACACCCGTGGTTGCGACGGCCCAATCCGTGCCCAAACGCTTCCGCGCCCCGCTGGCCATAGCTTTCGCGACCACCTCGGAAACGGCGCCGTGCACCACCAGCGCAGCCTCTTCTACCCCAAGTAATTGGGTTTTTATGCGGTTGGAATAGGCCTGTATTCCGCCAACAAAGTACCGGCTGGATCCCGGAACAGACGTCAACGCTGCACCCACGGCTCCTCCCGTGCAGCTTTCAGCGGTTGCCACGGTTTGGCCAATACCCACCAGGGCATCGCCCACAACCTCTTCCAAGGCACGATCTCCTTCGCCAAAATAAGCGGCTCCAAGCAGTTGCACCAGTGCTTGCACTTGCATCTCTACCTCCTGTTTTGCCGTCTCTTCATCCTCTTTGGGCACGCGAACGGACAGTCGGAGTTTAACCAAACCGGGTGCTGGCAAATACGCTAATTTCACAAACGAGGGCAAGGCGTCTTCCCAAGCGCTGATTCGATCGGCCAACTCGGATTCAGGCACTCCTTGCGTTCGAACGGTGCGGTTTTGGATCCAAAATTTACTTTTCTCTTGAACCCAAGGCAAAATGAACGCTTCGGCCAAGTGCTTCATTTCGAAAGGAACCCCGGGCAAACTGACGTACCGCTTTCCGTCCAGGTCCCAGGCCATGCCCATGGCCGTGCCCACAGGATTGTGCAGCAGGGTGGCGTTGCTGGGGAGAAAAGCCTGCCCTCTATTGAGTTCGGACGGTATGCGTCCCAAAGTTTTGAACAAGTCTTCTATGTGCGAAAAAACCGACGGTTGATACACCAGTTCCCCGCCAAAATAATCGGTTAGTACTTTTTTGGTTAAATCGTCCTTCGTGGGCCCCAGTCCCCCCGTCAAAACCACCAACTCCGTTTCCGGTAGAACGTTTTCAAGTGCCGAAACAATGGCGTCTGGGGAATCCGCTAAAACCGTTGACCGAACTACAGTACCGCCAACTTTAGCCAATTCCAAACCCAACCAAGCAGCATTGGTATTGATGGTTTGCCCCAAAAGCAATTCATCTCCAATGGCAATAACTTCAACAATCATAAGCAATGAGAAATTAAATGGAAGAAGACGCCAATGGATTCATGTACCTTTGTATACACCGCCAAAATTAAACCTCAATTAGGCATGCTACACACCAAAAAAAGGACTGTTTTGGTCCTGGGGGCCGTCGGCCTGCTCTTCGGAGCTTGCCAGCGCGAATACCTGAACCCAGACGACTTGGACATTACCCTTCGCCCAGGGTTTGTTTTCCCATTGGGCCAAGCCGATTTGACCATTGGAGATGTTTTTAAACCAGACTCCTCCATGATCAGCACCGATCCCAACGGATTGTACCGACTGGTTTACAGCCAACCGGATTTGTTTGATCTGCAGGTTGGCGATATCGTGGAAATTCCGAATCAAACCCCTACCAACGAGTCCTTTTCCATGGGCGTGGTGAACATCCCCAACGTCAATTTTGGATCTTCGGTTCGATTTGGAAAGTTGGTGCGAAACATAACGAACCCACCCGGTACGGCCAATTTGATTAAATCTGCACACGGCGGCAACAGCTACGTTCCCAACCTTCCGGTGCAAAATCCAGGAGATTTGACGGGCGCGAACATCACTACGTTCTCGACGGCTTCTTTTTCCGGCGGCCAATTGAGCATGAAATTGGTCAATAAGTACCCCGTACCCATTTCCTCCACCATGGCGATCACCGACGTGCAGGGAAACGAGTTGCTGACGTTTGTCTTCACCGGTCTTGCCAGCCAAGATTCCTCAGTTTCTGTTGCAAACTTGGCCGGAAAAACCTTGCCCGGCAATGTCCGGTTTAAATTGAAGAATTTCTCGTCGCCCGGTGCCGGAACATTAGGAATTCCGTCCACCTATGTTCCCATTGACACCAACGCCCTTCTTAAAGTGAACGTTTCAGGCACCGGATTGCAGATTTGGAGTGCCACCGCTCAGGTGCAGTCGCAACAGGTGGTGGACGAAACATTGACGGTGGATTTTGGTGCCGCGCAGGGCGTTAAATTGAAAGAACTCAAACTGAATGCCGGTTCGTTCGATTACAGTTTCAACTCCGCACTTCCAGAAACCTTGCAAATGTTGCTGGAATTCAGCAGCGCAACGATCAATGGCCAAACGGTATCTCAGACCATTACGGTACCGCCGGGGCAAACAACCGCGGGCAGCATTCCCTTGAGCAACGCGGTATTCAACTTGGCGTCTAACCCGGCGCAGCCTTACAACCAATTGCCAATTTCGTATAGTGCATCCATTGTTTCGTCCGGCAACTTAGTCCAATTAGACTCCTCCAGTTCTTTGGCCATGAGTTTCACCATGAATGGGATTCAGTTTGGTCACCTCAAAGGATTTTTTGGGCAGGACACCATCGAGATAGCTGCGGACTCCATTCAATTGGCGGTGGATGCCATCAACAAATTGGGCGGTTCCATCTCCTTTGCAGAGCCTTCTATTTCGATGAACATTGACAACAGCATTGGCTTACCCTTGACGATGGAGTTGGAAATGACCTCCTATACCGCGAACAACCAAGCGTCGCCTTTGAACGCGCCGGCGTTGACCTTGCCCTTCCCTACTGTTGCCCAAATGGGACAAACAGTGTCCGGAACACTGACCATTGACAAGAACAATTCCAATATTGTCAACCTATTAACGCTTCCAAAGGAAACGTTTTCGTACGGTGGACGCGTTCTAATCAATGCGGACACGGTAGCGAATGGGACCTCCAATTTCGTCACCAGCACCAGCGGAATTTCTGGTGATCTGCTCTTGGAATTGCCCTTCTATTTCCGCGCAAGCGGCATCGGCTTTACGGATTCCATTGATCTGGCCGACATGAATTTGGGTGATTTGCCGGTGGTAGTGAACGGGGCGAAGTTGCATTTGGGTTCGGTCAACAGTTTGCCCTTGGGCGTAACCTTGGTGTTAAATTTCTTCGATTCAACAGGCGTTTTGACCCACAACGAGAACCTGACTTTGCTGCAAAGCGGCACGGTGGATCCGGCAACCGGTCTGGTAACGGCTCCGGTTCAAAACACGGCTACCTTGGATTTAGATGCTGCTGCAGCAGAAAAAGTTTTGGGCAGCACGGTTTGCGAGATTCAAGCAGTGATGGCAACTTCCAACAACGGCACGGTGCCGGTTAAGTTGTTGACCACCTCTGCCCTGCGCATCCTGTTGGGCATCGAAGTGTATTTGGAATACACCGTAAACTGAGCAATCAACCATGAAAAAGTTTCTTATTTTCTCCGTGGCGGTTGCTCTGACGGCCCCCGCCGGCGCTCAAGAATCATTACTGTATGGAATGCGCGGCAATCCAAATACGTTAAAAATGAATCCGGGAGCAGAAATCCGTACTGCCTTCTGGCTGGGATTGCCCAACGTTACTACCAATTTGCAGTTTACCCGACCGTTGTCTCAGTATTTGGGCGATGTAAACGGTAATTTCACCGGCTTCACCACCCCAACCGAACAAATAACGTTGCAGGTGGATGCTGAAATCCTGAACGTAGGAACGAAATTGGGCAAGAATATTTTGCTCTTTGGCGGCATCCGAAATCACTTGGATGCCCGAATTGCATTGGACAACGATTTGGCCCGATTTGCGCTGAACGGAATGCGCGACCTAAACGGCAACATCGACCCCAATTACCAAGGCAACTTCAGCGATTTAGCTTTTGAGGTCTCCGAACGCCTTTCAACAAATATTGGGGTGCAAGTTAAATTGAATCCAAAATGGCGCGTTGGAGCAACCTACAACAGAACCTTTGTACTTGCCGAAGGGGGAGTTCGTTTTGACGATTTGCATTTCAATTCAACCGCACTACCGAATGGCTTAAATGAACTGTCTTTGGCGGCACAAGGAAACCTTGCGTACTACGGTGTCTTGGATCGTTCGATGGGCCAAAATGCGGACGAGCTGGGGAACTATTTATCTAATCTCTCTTCCGAAGGAATACGGGATTTGGTGAATTTGATTCCCTCTTATTCCAGTTTTGATTTGGGCGCCACGTACCGGCCAAAGAAAAGACTAAGAATTACCGGTTCTGCCGTGGGTTTGGGTGCGCGCGCAAGTGTTTCGCGAGGATTTCAGTTATCCATAAACAATTCTCTAACCACTTCCGGTTTCCAATGGAATGCTTCGGATACCGGGGTTGATCCTTTGGAATCGTTCTTAAAAGAGTTTCGTGACTCTTTGGCGATCAACATGGACCTTTTGTCGCCTACAAACCAAACCGTTAAACCTTTTCAAGCAATTCACGCAGCTGCTTATTGGGATTTGGCCAAGTGGCACAGCATTGGTTTGCGGTATTCACAAATTGCTCGTCCTTCGTTGTCCTACACGGCTTTAGCGGCTGAATACCACGCGAATTTGTTGAAGGGATGGCAGATTTCAGGAGCGTACACGCACTTTTTGAGCGGCAGTCAACCCATGTCTGACCAGTTCTCTGTTGCCCTTCAAATGCGCATTCTTCCCCCTTTGCAGTTGTATATTGCCAGTTCAGCTTTCGGCATGATGCCTTCGTTCGATGCCGCAACGCAAACGCCGCTCATTCCGACAACACTGGATCGAGTTAATTTTAGTGTTGGGTTGAATTTGGTGTTCTTTGAACGCAAGCCGAAGTCGGAGCGCAAAGCCAACAAACCGGCGAGAACCTCGGAAAAAGCGGTGGACAAAACAGAAAAATAAGAATCGAGACCGCGATTCCTTCAATTGAAACGAGCAACTCGGGCGTAAGCAAGTGTTGCTCGTTTTTTTTGACACCATGAACAACAATCGTTTTGCAGTTCTTTAGAAGTCTTTACGATCCTCCGTGGGGCCTACCTCAGTTTAGGGACAGTATTCTTCGTTGTGGAACTTCGCCCTATGCATTTCAATGGTTTTCCCAGTGATGCATCTGGGGAGATACATAATTACCTCGGATTAAACTCTATGGCACAAAAAAAGCCCGCTGCAGTGCAGCGGGCTTCGGTCTCTTAGTGACCCTGTTAGGATTCAAACCTAAAACCTCTTGATCCGTAGTCAAGTGCTCTATTAAGTGTAGCTTGTTGTTTTTCAATGATTTGGATAATAAATCGCTTCTTGCTGAGTCTCTGAATGAGTCGCAATGGGAGAGTTACAATCAATTCGGGTGGAAAGGTTTCAAAAGGGAGATACTGCATATCCCTCGTTTGAGCAGGTCATAGATATCGCTTTTACAATGGAGCACGAATCGGCTCTTGGTCTAAACCACAATCCTTACCATTGGCAAAACGACAAAGAGCATTTGAAGACTTATGTCTTGAATATCAACGGGCAATTGATGTGGGTTGGTTACCAAAGGATGATTGGTCTTACCGACTACTTCAAAAAAAACCACTTCCAAGAATTTGCTAAACGAGGCGTTAGCATCAAAGCACAATCAAAACATTTCCGTCTCTTACAAGCGTAGCCTCATATAGATGGTCAATAAACTAAGCCTAAAACTCAATGGAAGGACTCCAACACCGATGCTCATTGCAGCGTTTGTAACTGACAGCCATTGGACTCCAAGCACACGAAACATCATACGAAGACATCTATTGGCCTTTGAGAAGGAGATGACTAAACACGGCTATCAAGGAAGCATTAGAAGCCTATTACCAAAGCATCGAATCGAAGAGAAACTGCGCACAAACCATTTAAAGATGTCATTGCAGTACTGGAAGAAATTAAGTCCTTTGATTCACGTTTACATCTTTGTTGTTTATTGGCTTATGGTTGCCTGTTGCGACCTCATAGGGAGATTAGGCTCCTTACTTGAAGAGATATCTCTGTAGAACTTGACCAAGTGTCCTTAGGAGGCAATCAGAACAAAGGTAAGCGGAACCGTATAGTACCCATAGGGGCCTACATACAACCTCATCTTATGGCATTTAAGCGTATTGATGACGAAAGTGATGACAATGGCTTCTCAGGAAACAAAAGGCCATACAACAGAGACTATTTCAAAACTCTTTGGACAAAGTTCAAGACGCAATCACAGACATTGGAACCCAATCAAACCTTGTATTCCTTCCGCCATTCGGGAGCTATTCAGGTTTTTGGGAAAACAGGTTCCCTGTCAAAGCTTCAACAGGTGATGGGTCATAGCTCGTTGCAGGTCTCTTTGACGTATCTGCGAGGATTAGATGTCAAGCAGTTGGATGTGATAGATATGCCAAGCTATTGATAATTTTATCAGAGTGAAATCCTTTTTATACTTTTGACATATTCACCAATATAAATGAAAGGGAAAGAAAAATGACTTTAAGAGAGATTCCAATTTATTATTGGTCAAAATTGTGTAAAGTAAAGTCGTTTGACTTGAATACGAAATCACACAGATTACTTATTATTTGTTTTTGGCTTATTGTAATTTCCACTTCGACTTCATTGCTTATAATTATCAAATCGTATAATTCAAGAATAATTGAATTTAACAAAAACAACGAAATTCTTGACAATTTTGAAGCCAACTTCGCACTTAATAGATTTTTTGAAGATTGTGCAGAAGACGTTAAGATATTACAAAATGAACTTACGAGTATTGATGGCCCAATAAATAAATACTTTATTGAAGAAAAAATCCCACAAGGTTTTTCAATAAAAGACATTCATAATCTAATTAATAAGTTGTCAAACCAATTTATTTTACAGGATACCGAAGTTTATTACGACAACCAAGAACTTGAGTTAGCTTTTAAGCTTATGAAACAACTTGGTTATGTTGAGGCTCGAATTGTACCTGATCCTAACAATTCTTGGTGGGATGCGCATACTCTTCTATTTGTGTTTTCTTCTTGGCTCTCTCATAGTCATTGGTCGGAAGACGGGGCCATTAGGGAGAGATTTATAGACGCAATAACGCCTTTAGATAAAAATGAGTTTATTATGGCAAAATCCTCATTGCAAATGTCCGAAGAGGTCGGATGTTGTTTGTATTGGGGCAATGATTCGACAGCTTATAATTTTTATCACCGTTACAATGATAATTTAGAAAATTTGTCAAATGAAAATGCCCTCATTATTTCACAGAAACTACCATATGAGTATAGCTTAGATGCTTATTCAACAAAATATGAAAATATGGGCATTAACAATCAAAACATGAACTTTTATCCTGAATTCTTAATTGAACCATTTGAACAAATTTCGTTTTTTGAACCAAATGGATTTAATCCTTATAACATAAAACGTAATTTAGAGTATTTTAAAACAGAAATAGGCAACTCAAACGACATTCATTTCAATTCGATATTGAATGTGTTCATTGTTGTTTTCTTGAATATTCTATTTGTATTTTCTATCCGACTGATAAATTGGGTCAACAATGGTTGATTTAGTTTTAAATCATCACTTTTGTTAGATTTTGAGTCCTGAGCAAGAAACCTAAGTCAGTCAGAAGAAGTCCCCCACACTTCCAGCTAACTTGGATACTCACAGTAGTTGATGAGGAGAGTATTATGTCACTTCCGTTGAGTTCTTCGCCATCGCTGTCAACCTTTAACACCTCAAGTCACCTGCAATAGGAGTTTACCAAAGCGCTTTCAGAATTTACTTCATCATTCCCAACTGAAAGAGCCACCTTCGCTTAGCACGGAAGGTGTTACCTGAACCAACGGACGTCCATCTTTATTAGGTGACCGACGTTTAGTAAGCGGTATGAACCTGTCCCTACAAGTAAATAACCTCAATTTGATTTTTTATACAAATGCCTATTGGTACCGTTGAGAGGTTATTTGATAAATAACAACTTTCAATGCCATTTACCAATGGAAAGAGCGGGAACCCCAAAGGGAGACCCAAAGACCCAATAGCAACCAACATACGAGAATACATCAAGGATAGCATTGACCTCAGTAAACTAAATGAGAGTCTTGAATGCCTTGCCGTAGGAAGCGAATACCTACAAGGACTCACCAAGCTCCTTCCCTTTGTCCTGCCTCGCTTAAATGCCATTGAAATGGCCTCCATTGAAGAATTAGAGAAGGGTATACATCTTCTTTCTAATGTTGAAGTCGGGAATTTATCAAATATCCTAATTAACGAATATGAACGAAGACCCATTAGCCAAACTGAGGAGAGCGAGCAAGAAACTAACTGAGGCATACCATACTCCATTTACATCCCCACACGGCAGGGAAGGCCATAAGTGCTTTAGCCCGTCTATGGGCTATTTTGAAATTCACATCTGTGAAACAAGAGAAGATGTAGTGGCAAGTAATGAAGGACGATGTTGAGTCTCTGTGTGAGTCGCAGAATCCCCATCTTGGCTATAAGTCTAACAAGACTCACAATAGCACTTTACATCCAAAAAGTTAATTCCAACAAAAAGCCCGCTGCAGTGCAGCGGGCTTTTCAGCGCTTTGTGACCCTGTTAGGATTCAAACCTAAAACCTCTTGATCCGTAGTCAAGTGCTCTATTCAGTTGAGCTACAGGGCCATTCCCTAATGGGAGTGCAAATATACGAAGAGCTTAGAAATCTCCAAGCATTGATTCAAAAAAAACACCGAATCCATCCGATCCATTACGTGCCTCTTGTCCGACGCCATCCATTCACTCAGGTGCCTTGCACAAGCTGGTGCCAATGACCTCTTAATTTCCTTCGCCCGAATCGGGAGGTGTGGAACCTGATTGATCGGTGGGCTCGTCGGAGTCATCGACGGTAACGGGCTGATTCTCCAAGAACAACCGCATTTTGCCGCGCGTTGAGGTGTTGTACACGAAAGGCGATTGGCCGTCTTTGGGTGCGATGCTTCGCTTGTTGGGTTCCGTGGCCAAGATGGCGTCCATATAGGGTTTGTGCGTGCTGTAGAACTGCAAAATGTTTCGCTTGTAGAGGAAGAAATGCTCCAATTCTGCGGCGGTTTTTACATACAACGTGAATTCGTCGCCGCGCGACTTCTTGCGCAATTCCAAGATTCCATCAACCTTTCGATGCAAAGCCGTTCCAGCCACACCGCCCAAAACCAGGGGACCGTCGGAACGGAATGTGCGCAAACCGGCATCCCAAGTTAGGTGGGCATTGTCCACAAAAAGAGTTGTACGCATGGGGCGCGGCAGTTTGCCTGCGATCCCTTCTTGGTAATAATCCTGACGTGCCTTCAGGTCCAAACTGAAATTACACAGTTCCGCTACCGCGTCCGATAGAAAATCGCCGGGGGTCTCAGAAACCAACTCTGCCCCCAGCCCTTTCAACACATCCGGCTGAAACAGAAACTGGAGCGTGAGGGCAACGTCTGCCTCCATGGTGGATTTCCGCAAATCCGCCGCAATCCTTCCGTAGGTTTTCATCTCCAACAATCCGGTATTTTCGCCCAAGCGCAACTGGCCTGTGCCTTCCACCACACAAGTCTCCGTGTTAAGTGTCAGTACATTGTCCGATGCTTCAGGATCCTCCATCCGGCGTCGTGTGGTCACCACGTAGTGTTTGAACTCCGGCTCGTAGTAGAGGACACCGTACGCACCAATCAACTCCACGGATGCCCGCGCCCCTCCTCGTCCAATAAACGCCGCATAAGGTGCTGCAGAGTCCTGAGCCAAGTAGATTCCGTTAAATACACGATTGAGACCTTTTGCCGTATCCCGATTGGGCAATTCCAATACAATGTCTGCCGGATCCACAACACTTTTGGTTCTGAAGTACTGCGAAGAAACCGACGGGCACTGCGCCGTAATGGTGGTGAAACCATCAAAAGTCAAATGTTCTTGTGAGGAGAACATCTTCGCTTCCCCATAAAACTGAAAATACGGACTGATTGGGAACGGTTTAATTTTACTCAAATCTCCTCGCCCGTAGGTGGTGCCTCCACTGTCCGACTGTACCCGACTGAAAGCGATGGGCAACACTTGATCGTTGACGTCCCGGTACAGATAGGCGGCCGTTCCACCAAATTTGTTTCGACCTTCCACCAATAAATTGGCCTGTTCCATTTGGTGGTGCGCCTCCGTTCGTGGTGCGGTAATCTTGGCGTTTTTCAACGGACGCATGTAGGCCTGGGCGTTCACGACAATACGGTTGGAATCCGGGAAAACACGGGCGTCTGCGAGATCCAAATGCGGCACCCCCTCCCCTTTCAACACGCTGGGGCGCAAGAAAAACACCGCCTTGGAAGCGTTGAACCGGAGCGAATCTTGCTGCGGATGTTGCGAAATCATCTCCGCCTGTGCGCCCACCGTGCCTTTGGACAAGGCAACCGACTCTTGGGAAATGTCCCACACCGCCCGGTCCATGGTGGACGCGTACTGGTTGATGGGGAACTGCATCCGGGAGGCACCCCCGTTGCTCACATAGTTTCCCTTTCGCGCTACCAAGTCTAGGTTGGCGGAGGCATTGGGCAACACAAAGCCCCAAGGACCGCTGTCTGCGGCACGCACCCGGAAATCAGCCCGGTTGGATTTGATGCTCCCCGCAAACAAAGCCAACTCTGCAGATTGGGTTTCGGAGCGGTGCAGTCCCAAAACCCCGTTGGCACTCAACTTGTCCGGACGGTACACCAACTGTCCGCGGAACCAGCCGTTTTCTTTGCTGTAAATCGCCAAAGAATCTCGTGTGGTTCGGGCTTTCCAGGTGGCCGCGTAGGGGTACCACTGAACGTGTAGTTTTTGACCGACCATGTCCGGATGGCCGGTGGTGGCGGAACCGGCCAAGGCGGTTAATTGCGACTGCAGGGCCAGGCCTTTGGTGGAATCCGGAAAGAGCACCCAGGGATCTGCTTTAGATCGGGTGCGGACGTACACCAAATCGCCTTTGGTCTCCAATCCTTTAAGGCTCAACGAAACTTCACCTATTACAGTTCCCTTGCCGCCGTATGCTCCCCAGCCGGAGGCTGGGGTTTGCGCCGTAAAACCCAATGAATAATCGCGCTGTACCCCAATTTTCTGGTTCATTATGGGGAAGATACCGGCGGAGGTAAACACACCGTCAAATTTCAAACCTTTGGTAGAGGTATTGTCGAGGGAATCAATTACAAAAGGAGCAATTTCTACATTGAATTTGTCTCTTTTGTACACCCCGCCGTAGGTAGACGGCTTGTCGTAGTACACATAGGAACGCTTGCCGCTGGTAAAAATGGGGTATTCCGTATACCTCTTCGTGCTGGATTTGTTTTGTGGTTGATCTATTTGCAGCCGACCGTTGATGTTCTGCAGCGTATTCCGAACCTGTACCAACCGACGACGACCGTCGGTATCCGCTTCAAACGACTCTACGGCAAACTTCATGGAGTCAATGGTGGACATCGCCAACTCAAAAGGAAGGTAAGCAAAGCGAAACTGGCGGCCATGAAAAGTAAAACGCCCGGCCTTCACCACCCCGTCAAAGTCAAAATCCAGCCCTTTTTTCAGCACAATACGCTGCTTTTCCGGATAAAAAGCCACTTTTTGCGAATCAGACACCGCCAATTCCCGAATGCCCACCAAATCCATGTCCCCGGTCAGCAAACTGACCTGAGCATTCATGCCCGTAGAAACCTCGGAGACCAATTGGATTACGTCGTAATCGCGCTTGGCTTGGTCGTTCAAAATATACTCCCGAACCTTGGGTTGCACGTCAATCCATTGGCGCTCCAGATCGTAGCGAACAAAACCCATGACGGCCAGCTCCATCATGAAGATTTCGCAGGCCTGCTCCCCCATGCCGTAGGCACGTGCCATGTCCTTCAAGTTCAAACTGTTGTTGTAGGACGTAGCAATTTTATCCACCAAATAGAGCGGATTTTTGGCCGCCAAACCTTGCAGCGAGCTGAATCGATCGCCACGGAAGTACTGCCGGCTCTCAACCACCATGGGTGCAGGCGTTCCCAAGTTCAAGGTTCCTAAGAAATAAGACGGCTCGTCTGTTTTCCAGTCAATTTTGTCTAAATAAACATCTACCCCGTGGTAGGAGTCTACAAAGGGAACCAAGGCCAGCCCCACTTGGGGACGACGGATGCGAATTTCTTGGGTTGCCGGGTCAAACCGAATTTCCGATTTGGGGTGGTACAGGGAATCCCCGCTGGCAAACAAGAAGGAGACGGCGCTTTGTTCCGAGGAAAGGGCTTCGGGCGTGATCAAAAAACGAGGAGCACGCAAACGAAGCGCGGGTTTTTGGTCGTACTTGAAGACGAACTGAGCACGTCCTTGGCGCACCGAAGCAAAGAACCTCCGCCCCATGACGGAAAATCCCCCGGTGTAGTCCACCCCCGGAAAAAAGTCCGTCAGCACCAGTCGATCCTCAAATCCTTCAAAGCGGGGAAAAGTGGCGCGTTCTTCCTCACTGCGCACGCTCAATCGCTCCTCAAACTTGCCCAATGCGGGCTCACGCAGGTACATCTTGCTGTACAAAGTAGCGGTGTCTGCGGTCCAACCGGGTTTGCTCGCATCCAAAACAAAGGGGCCCAACTCTGCGTAGAGCGAATCCGGAGAAAAGCCCGCACGCGTCCAGGTTACCAAGGCTCCGGCGCCAACCTCCAACCGATGCGCTGTGGGGTAGTACTTACCGTTGACGGCGTCCACCACGGTGGAATCCGTTTTGAACCGACCCCGCACTTGTTGGGCCTCCAAAACTACATAAGGAAGGGGGTCTGCCCCGAAAGCAGTAGGTGTTTCGGCCAAACGCCACACCAAATTGCCGTCGTTGAACAGTTCGCCCCGGTACCAAATCAGTTTCCATTGCCGAAAATGATCCGTGTACTCCCGAAGCGGTGCTTTTTTGAGCAATTCCTCAGAGTGTTCCAGCCAAGCGTCGTCCACCCCTTCGTCCTCTAAGGCGCACCACGCGCGGAATACTTCCGTGTAATTCATCCACGGCTCTAAATTGGTTGCACGCTTTTTGACCAGTCCATTGGCCAATTGAATCCACTTGACTTGGTTTTCCGGGGATTGGTTTTCCCAGGCCGCCCAAAAAGGGATTAATTCTTGATCCGCTGCCTTCTTGTTCCCGTACAGGGTGGCAAAAGTCTTGGCGAATGCTTCCTCAAATGCTTTGGGTTCCGTCGGAAGGGCTTTAAGCGATTGCGCGCGAGCCGACGACGCAAACGCAACGGGTATAAATAGAACAAAAAACCAACGGAATGCACGCGGCAGAAACGAATCGAACGTTGATTTCATGTTCTTCTCCTTAATGTAAAGATTGAAATTCCTTAAGGTTTGCGCAAATCCATGCGGCACCACCGATCTTTTGAGGCCATTCCTCCAAAAACCAAGCCCAACGATTCCGCGTGTTCGCGCAGAACGGGCACGTCCTCTTCGTAAAACCCACTCAAAAGCACCACACCCCCCGGCCGAACGAAGGGCGCGTAGGTGGCAAGGTCCTCCAACAACACATTGCGTTGAATGTTGGCTATAAAAACATCAAATCCCGGGGCCGTCCAATCCAGCAGCGGCAGAACGCGGGCATCCCCTACGGCCAGCGGCATTTCGGGAAAGGAGTTGTTTGCTGCAATTTCGCGCGCGTTCCGAACGGCGTGTTCGTCGATGTCAATCCCGGCCGCAAAGGACGCTCCGCGTTGGGCGGACAAAACTGCAAGTACTGCGGTGCCGCACCCCATGTCCAGCACGCGCTTGCCCACCAAAGGCATCGCCAACAGCGCCTCGCACATCAGGTAGGTGGTGGCGTGGTGCCCGGTGCCAAAGGCCATCTTGGGCTCCAATACAATTTCGTGCTCGTAGGCGCCTGCGGCGGGAGATTCGTGGAAGGGTGCACGAATGAGCAGTTGGTTCCCCACCGAAATGGGCGAAAAGGAGGCCTCCCACACGGCATTCCAATTTTGGTGCTCCATCCGGGTTTCCGTCCAGCGCACTTCGCCCACCGACGAAGCCAAGGGAAAGTCCTCTGCCGTTACTCCGTGAAATTGATCCAAGGGGATGTAGGCCAAAGCGCGGCACCCCTCTTCGCCATCAGGAAAATCAACGGTTTCTACGGGCAGGGCGTCCAAATCGGCTTGAAGCAATTCCAAAGCTGTGGAATTGGCTACCTCCACGTCCAAACATACGTAATCCATGAGGGGGTATTTTAGGCCGAACGCAAGGCGTCCAGCAGGGCCAAAAAGTCGTTGGCTTTCAAGGAGGCACCGCCAATCAGTCCGCCGTTGATGTCTTTTTGTCCAAAAAGAGCGGCGGCGTTGTCCGGCTTCACGCTTCCGCCGTAGAGCAGGGCCATGATGGACGCGGTTTCTGCGTCAAAGCGTTCGCGGAGCCAAGTGCGGATGCGGGCGTGCATTTCTTGGGCTTGTTCGGGGGAAGCAACTTCGCCGGTTCCGATGGCCCAAACGGGTTCGTAGGCCACCACTACGTTGTGGGCCTCGTCGGCAGAAACCTCCGCCAACGCCACCTGCAATTGGTGTTGAACAACCTCCCATTCCCGGCCGGCCTTGCGCTCCTCGAGCGTTTCTCCCACGCACAGGATCGGCGAAATTTCGCTGTTGAGTGCAGCGCGGAGCTTGGAAGCAATTTGACGGTCCGTTTCTCCGAAGTACTGACGTCGCTCCGAATGGCCCAACAAGACCGCGTCCACGTCCAAATCCTTCAGCATGGGCAAGGAAACCTCGCCGGTGAAGGCACCGCTGGCCTGTTCGTGGCAGTTTTGCGCGGCAACGCTGATTTCCGGAAAGTCCCACAACCGTTGCACGGAGGCCCACAAGTGGGTAAACGGAGGAGCCACCACCAGGTGGACATCTCCAATTCGGTTTGGGGTTAAACCTTCTACCAATTCATCCAACAACGCCAATCCCTCTTGCGGAGTGGTGTTCATTTTCCAGTTACCGGCTAGCATTTTCATGCCGTGAAGGTACGATTTGCCCGCGGGTCCAAGAAACCGTAGGCTGCATCCACCAACGCCTGCAGCACCACAAAAACCACGGAGAGAAACAGAACACACCCCATGATGACGGGCAGGTCCCGTCCGTTCAACGCCTCCACCATGAGTTTGCCCGTTCCGTTCCAACCAAAAACAGCTTCCACAAAAACGGCACCGCTCAACAATCCGGCAAACCAACCGGATAACGTGGTCACCAGTGGGTTGAACGCATTGCGAAGAACGTGGCGCCAAACCAGCGCGGCGGTGGTGACCCCTTTGGCGCGAGCGGTGCGGATGTAGTCTTGGGACAAAACTTCCAAAGCAGAGGAACGCATCATTTGGATCAAGACACCCAACGGCCGGATGCCCAGCGTCAGCGCGGGCAGCACCGCATGCCTCCAATGCACGTGCATGGACTCCCCGTAGTCGTCCAGTTCACGAAAATTACCCGTGAGCGGAAGACCGGTCCAATCGTGCCACGCAAAACCAAGCCACCAGGCAATCAAGATCGCTACCAAAAAACTGGGAGCGGCCATGCCTAAGGTAGATACGAATGCAATTCCCCGGTCCCACCACGAGCCCATGTACAGTGCGGAGGCAATTCCCAGTGGAATGCTCAAGAGTACCGCAAACAGCATCGAAAGCACGGCCAACAACAAGGTATTGGGAAAGGTGGTCGCCAACAAATCCACCACCGACGTTCCGGGACGCTGGTAACTGGTTTGCAGATCCGGCCAATCCAACGTCCATCCGTCGGCCGCAGGGCGCACCGGCGAAAGGTGCAATAAAAATCTACCATACTGAACCGGTAGCGGTTGGTCAAAACCGTACTGTTGGCGCAGTAAAGCCAGTTGTTCGGGATCTTCACGTTGGTCCAACATCATCCGCGCCGGGTCCCCGGCTACCCCGTGAAAAAGGAAAAATACCAGGGTTGCAACGCCCCACAGCACCAAAAGCGATTGACCGATGCGCCGCACTGCGGTTTACTTTGTCAAAGCTTGCAAACCTTCCGCCAATGCCGAATCCGGATTCCAGGAGGACGTAATGTCGTTGCCGTGCAGGTGCATGACGATTTTTCCCTTTTGCAGCAGGGTAATTCCTGGATTTCCGCGGTTGATGGTCTTGACCGTGGTTCCGTCCATGGCCGCCCACGCAAAGGGTGCGTTGTATCGATGCGCCCATTCGTCAATCTCTTCCGGACTGGACGACGTCAACGCTACTACCGTCCAACCTTGCTTCTCCCAGGCCCAGGCGGCGTCCGCAATGCGCTTGAAATTTTCCGCATCGGTCCGATCCAATCGGTACAGGGTTACCCAGATTACCTTTTCTTCAGCCAACAGAGAGGCCGTGCGGTCTTCGCCGTCTACCACCAACGAAAAATCGTGAATAGGCGGCACGTATCCTTCCTGGATCTTCGCTTGCCGAATTTTGTCTGCCTGCAGCTCCCAATCGGTCTTTTCGTACCATTTTTCTTGCGTGTAGGCGGTGCCGCTGACTTCCATTTCTTCGCCCGACTTCTTGTTTTTCAAGGTGTAGTAGGTCTCGTAAACCGGACCTTGCAAACCCAATTCCTCTGCCGATTTCATGGACTCCTCCACCACTGTGCCCGGTTTGTAGGCGCGAAAATCCCATACCGGAAGGTGGTGAAGTACCCAGTACCCAAAAAACAAAGAAGAAATCAGGGATGCCGACAACACCACTCCGTTCGCCTTAGAGGGCAATACGGGCTGAATGAACGACTTACCCCAATACAGGACGGCAATCAAAACCGACAGCACCACGTCCTTGGTGAACGACTCCCACGGAGTCAACGGAATGGCGTCTCCAAAGCAACCGCAATCGGTCACTTTGTTGAAGTAGGCACTGTAGAAGGTGAGGAAGGTGAAGAAGCCCATCATGAGGGCCAACAGCAGCAAGGTCCATTTGCGGAATACCCCCAAAAGGAGCGCAACACCCAATAAAACCTCCAAAACCACCAAAAAAACGGCCAATACCAGGGCAAAAGGCTCCAAAAAGGGTAAATTCAGAACACTTTCAGAGAAATACTCCTCCAACTTGTACCCAAAACCAACGGGGTCGTTGAGCTTGATCACTCCGGAAAACACAAACAAGGATCCCACCAACAAACGAGCCAGTTGGGTGGCAACGGAAGCGAACGAAAACGTCTTCATGGTGTATTAGGATTTCATTTTGATTAACGCAAAAGCTGCGTAATTGATCATGTCCAGGTAGTTGGCTTCTACCCCCTCGCTGACCAGGGTTTGGCCCGCATTGTCTTCAATTTGTTTGACGCGCAGAATTTTTTGAAGGATCATGTCCGCCAAACTGGGAATGCGCATGTCGCGCCAAGCTTCACCATAATCGTGGTTCTTCTTTTCCATCAATTGAAATGCCTTATCTGCCTGCTTGTCATATTGATGCAGAGCCTCTTCAACATTCAAATCTGGCTGGTCCACCACCCCCAATTCCAACTGAACCAAAGCTGCAATGCTGTAGTTCAGTAAACCGATGAACTCGCCTTCAATGGGGTCGTCCACCAGTTGCGTGCCGGCTTGCTGGATGCTTCGAATTCGATTGGCCTTGATGTACAGTTGATCCGTCAACGAGGGAAGACGGAGAATGCGCCACGCCGGGCCGTAATCGAGCAGTTTTTTCGCAAACAAGGCGCGGCATTCCGCCAAAACAGCCGCGTATTCGGTTTGGGTTCGGGTCATGGGTTACCTTTGAACAGCGAAGATACAATACAATCGATGGTGCACTTTGTCCGACTCCGCCAAGGCCTTTGGTCTTTGGAAAAACCTGTGGTTCTGGGTATTCTGAACGCAACCCCGGATTCGTTCTACGCGGACGGTCGGGCATTGGCGGAAGAAGCGTGCGTGAAAGCGGATTCTTTGATCGAGGACGGAGCCGATTGGGTCGACGTGGGCGGCTGTTCCACTCGGCCGGGCTCCACCCCACCCTCAGAAGATGAAGAATGGCAGCGCATCGCTTCCGTATTGAACTACTTGGCTAAAAACCACCCCACCGTTCCCGTTTCCGTAGATACCTACCGCGCGTCCGTGGCCCAGCGCTCCCTGGACGCAGGCGCCTCCTTGATCAACGATGTATCCGCCGGACTTTGGGATCCAAAAATGGTGCCCCTCGTAGCTGCTTCCCAAGTCCCCTACATTGCCATGCACCACCAAGGACGTCCGGATTCCATGCAAGTTGCTCCTGAATACACAAATGTGGTTCAAGATGTTTTTGGCTTTTTTGCCCAGCGCTTGAGCGAGCTTCGCAGCTTGGGCGTGAACGACGTGCTGCTTGATCCCGGCTTTGGATTCGGCAAAACCGCGGAACACAACTTCAACCTCTTGGACCAATTGGAGGCCTTTCAAGCCCTCGATTGCCCACTGCTGGTGGGTGTTTCTCGCAAATCGATGATTTACAAATCCTTGGACACCACTCCAGAACTCGCCCTGAACGGAACCACCGCGGCCCACGCCTGGGCCTTGGACCGCGGCGCGCACGTGTTGCGGGTACACGACCCCAAAGCCGCCCAAGAAACAATTCGACTGCATCGGCTCCTTACTGCCTCGCGCCCGTCAAGCGTCGGATAGAAACCCCACTTTTTTCCATTCCCCATTTTTCCAGGTCCATTGCTGGTAGTAATGGGTTGAATCCCAGTCCGGAAGGTTGCGAATGCACCGCTCCAGCGGTTCGTTCCAAACCGGAACTTGCCCCCCAGGTTCCGCAGAACCCCGGAGTCGTTGCCGAACGGGAGCCGTTTCCACCGACCAGAAAAAGTCGTTCCGGTATTGGTTGGCCGTTGCGTAGGACCACGCGGTATCGGGGGTGCAAACCTCCAGAACCCAGGAATAAGTCGTTCGGTACACCACGGCGTGTGCCGCAGGCAATTCGTGCAACGAAAGCGTCCAAAAAAACCACACCAGCACCCACGCTGCGGCCAGCACCCATCGCCCAACGCCCGAAACCCGCCACACCGTCCAGGCGGCACCCAAAGCCAAACCCAACGAAATGAATTGCTGAACCTCGGACGGAAAAAGTCCCTCCGAAGCCGACGTGGGGTGCAAACCCCAATGAACCAAAAGAGCCACGCCATCATCGACCCAGTGCGCCCAGTGCAGTTCCCAGCCTCGCCACACGCCCTCCAACGCTCCCAGGGGTGCGACCGAAAAAACCAGCCACTCCACCATCCCTTGAACAATCCAAACGCCCAATAGAATTTCAAACAGCGGACCGGCTACCGCATTGGACACCAAAAACACCCACGAAAATTGATGAAAAACCACTACCGTCAGGGGGATGGTAGCCATTTGGGCGGCCCAAGAAGTCCACCAAGCCGCGGCACGGGAACCAACATCCTTGGGGGTCCAGAGCATGATGCCCGCCAAAGACACCACGCTCAATTGAAAACCCAAATCAAACAACCACAAGGGGAACAGCACCAAAAGAGCCAGAGCTACCAACGTCAACTGGTGCAAACCGGCTTGCGGACGGTGCAGCCACCGTCCCACCACCGCGAAGGACGTCATTGCCGCAGACCGGACGGCGCTGGGCGCCGCGCCGCTGACGGCGGTAAAGAGCAGCACCACGCCCAAGCCCAAAACCTCCCAACGCCTTCCGGACCGCCTGCCGGACCGCGCCGCCAATGCGGCGAAAAACGAAAAAATCAAGCTCATGTGAAACCCGCTGATGGACACAATGTGGGCCAATCCCAAGCGCGCAAACCCCTCCCGCAATTCTGGTGTAATTCCGGATCGATCGCCCACCAACAAAGCCCGAATCAGGCCCCGGGTTTCTCCCGAATAGGCCCAACGATCAATCCACGCGCTGGCATAGGATTGAAGGCCCACCAACCACCCCCGCAAGGCAAAACCCTCCTGATTCCTTGCCACCAACTGCCCCTGCTCCACCCAATACCGACCGCTGAACCCCTGCGGCCCGTAGACCGCCCGCGCGGAGAATCCCCCCGGTACACGCGGGTCCAACATAGGTTCCACCCGTCCCTCCACCGCCCAACGGGACGGAAAATCCGTCGGGCGGTGCAGGGTGTCGCGCCAAACCACGCGCCACCAAAGCCCTTCGTCATCCTCCAACGTATTCTTATCCCACAAAACACCAGCAACAACGTACCGTGAAGGACCCTCCGGTTCCGGAGGCCAAGCTTCGCGGGTTAGCTGCCAACCCAAAAATCCAAACAGAATAAAATAAGAACCCCAGGCGCACCAGCGGTTTCCTGCGAGGCCTAAAGCCAAAAGGACCGAAGCCACACCCCCAAAGGCCAGCTCCAAGGGCCAACCCGAATCCGCCAACAAACGGGCAAAATACTGCTCTTGGCTGAGGGCGCCGCCCACAACCCAACCCACCAACGGAACTGCCCACGGATGCTTCATTGCGGTGCAAAACTGCACCCTAAAACCGCCGACAGTCGGTTCTAAACGACTAAATACGGTTGACGGAACTCAACGGGCCAACGCTAACCGCGTACCCGGGTAATAATGCGCCAAAATATCGGCGGTTTTGTACCCCAAACGTGCCATCCGGTAGGCTCCTTCTTGCGAAAGTCCCACCCCGTGGCCAAAGCCCTTTCCCCGCAGGACCACCTCGCTGCCCGCGTCTTCCACGGTGAAGTAGGTAGAACGCAGACCAAACTTCTCGCGCACTTCGCGCAATTTGAGCATCTTTCCCCCGTACATAAAAAGTGCAGAACGTTGCGACCCTTGTGCCAAGGACAGAACCGCCTGGCGGAACGCCGCGTCGGTGCTGCTTTGCCCCATTTTCTGGGCGAAAAAGCGAACGAACGCCTCTTTGTCCAAACGTTTGGTCCAATGCGTTTGCGGACAGCGCAAACTGAAGGTGTCCGGCTGCGCAATCAGGTACGGAATGGCCTTGCTCCAAACTTCTTCGGAGCGCGAGGTGTAACCGCCTGAATTAGCGTGAAAAACTGCTTCAATGGCCATGCCAAAGTTGTCGACCAATATAGAATCCCGCGTGGAATGGGCCGCCCAAACAATGTCTGAGGCGTGGGCTCCCTTGGGCAAACCGTGAAAAACCTGCGAGCCCACCCCGTCGGAAACCATGTAGCCCTCTGCGGCGTGTTTTCGCTGGTTGCGGAGCAACCACGTGCGGGCAATGATGGCTTGTACTCGGTAGTAGGTGGGGTGAAACAAGGTTCCTCCCTCCGCTTCCACTACGCCGGCAACGTAATCATCCACAGGAACATAGGCCACCGGCACCAGACCGGAGGCACGCGGTTGCACCACCAGCGTCCCGTGCATGCGGCGTTCGGAGCCGCTGGAACGCAAACCGTACGACGGTTCGGTACCGCCTTCGTTCGTCAGGGGCACCCAAGACACCGCAGAAACCCCCGAGGCCAAAGGAGGTTCACCCGTTCGGCCCACATGGATTAAGGATCCGGAACGCTCCACAAAATAACTGGACTTGACCCAACCCAACGCCCGTTCCACGGTGTCCCAATTGGCAAAGTCCCCCCTTTTGACCATAAGGGCAAAATCCCCCACAAGCGGCCGTACCTGCACGCGGGACGGGGTACTGCTTGAAAATTGACGCACCGCAACCAAGGCCGGCAGTCGATCCGCATCGACTAATTCCGTGCTTGGAGCTGGTCTTCCAAACGTTTGCACCTGGGCATTCAGCGGAGCATTGCCGCCCAAGAAAACCAAGGCCCCTGCGGCTATCCCCGTCCGCAACCAGCGAATGGCCCGCTCGGCCAAACGATTGGAGACTCCGGGAGCACCCAGCTTCGTGCGCAATTGAGCAAATGCTTGCAACTGGGCCTCGCGGGCATCGGGCTCCTCCAAACGGCGCACGGCGTCCACCACCTTGCCCGGAACGGCCTCCTGCTGCAGCAATTCCGGCACCACCGGACGGTCCAGCACTAAATTGACCAAAGAAACATACTTCACCCGCACCCACTGCTTGGCCAACCAAAAACTGACCGGATGTACGCGGTACACCACCACCTCTGGGGTATTCCACAAGGCCACCTCCAAGGTTGCGGTTCCGCTCGCCACAACCGCCACGCGTGCCGCGCGAACCAATGCTTCGGTTTGGCCCACCACAACCGTCCAATCAGCTCCCGCGTACAGTGAAGGATCTACATGCGGAACGCCGGCAACCACCCATTGGTATTCGGGCATTTCACGCGCCACCTCGGCCATCAAGGGGAGCAAGGATTTAATCTCTTGGACCCGACTCCCGGGCAGCAAGGCCGCAACGGGGCGATCGCTGCGTACGTGTGTACGGGATTCACCGTCCAACACCAAGGACTCTTGCGCCGGCACGTCCAAAACCGGATTCCCCTCGTACCACGTGGGAATGTTGAATTGGCCAAAAAACGACGGTTCAAAAGGAAGGATGGGAACCAATACGTCCACGTTTGCGCGAAGTGCGTGCACGCGGCCGGGCTTCCATGCCCAGGCGGCCGGGGCGATGTACTGCACGATTTTCCCACCTCGCTTCCGGTATCCCGATTGCGACAAACGCTTGGCTAATTGGGCATTAAAAGACTGGAAATCAACCAATAATACCATGTCTGGATTCCATTCCAACACGGTCTTTACCGCGTTGCGCAACAAGCGCAGCATGCGAGGAAGGGCGCGCAGTACTTCCACAAAACCCATCACGGACAGTTGCTTCAAATCCACTTCGGGCAACGTACCTGCTGCTTGTGCCAACGCCGGGCCGCCCCAAAAACGAATTTCAACCGAAGGATCATGCAAACGCCAAGCTTCAACCCAGCGCGCAGCGTGGGCATCCCCAGACGGTTCTCCCGCCAAGACAAATACTTTTAGGGGCTTTACAGGTATTCCCACCGCCAATAACCCACTCCAATGACGTACAAAATGCTGGCCACGAGCAAGCCCATGGCCATTCCTTCACGTTTGGCCCACAATGCGGCAAAAAACAAACCGGCATTGATGAAAACGCCCAAAGCAAACAACCGCAACAGCAGAAACTCCCACAAATCGGAGTCGATCTTTTCAACAGCTGGCAAAGCTGGGTACATCTCCCGAACCACCGCCCAGGCAAACCACGGCGTGCCGGCACCTACCAAAAAGCCCACCGCGGTCTCCACCTCGGCCCGTTCGATTCGGTTGAACAATCTCTTAATCACGGTTCCAAACGGTTGTGCCATGCGCCCAAGGAGGCGTAAGCCGTTAAATCATAGGAAACCGGTACTACGCTGACGTATCCGTTGGCCAAAGCCCATTCGTCCGTATCCTGGCCGTGGTCCTCGTTGATGAAGGTTCCGGTCAACCAATAGTAGGTTTTGCCGCGGGGATCCTCGCGCTTGTCAAACTCCTCCACCCACTTGGCTTGCGCTTGTCGGCAAACTTTAATGCCGGCGTACGGCGCTTTTTCCGGCTTCGGAAAATTGACGTTCAAGCATGTTCCGGCCGGCACGCCTCCGTTCAAGGCTTCGCGCGCAATTTGTTCCACAAACGGTAGGCAGGCCTCAAAGGAGGCGTCCCAACGGTAGTCCAACAAACTGAAGCCAATGCTCGGAATCCCTTGCATGGCTCCTTCCACGGCCGCAGACATGGTGCCACTGTAGATGACATTGACGGACGCATTGCTCCCGTGGTTGATGCCGCTGACCACCAAATCGGGCTTGCGATCCAGCAACGCGTGAACCGCCAATTTGACGCAATCCACCGGGGTGCCGCTGCACGCGTACTCCTTTTGCGGGCCGGCGTCCGGATGCACGGCCTCGCAACGCAATGTGTTGCTCAGGGTAATGGCATGGCCCATGCCGCTTTGCGGGCTGTCCGGGGCCACCACCACCACATCGCCCAATCGATTCATCGTTTGAATAAGGGCGCGTATGCCGGGTGCGGTGATGCCGTCGTCGTTGCACACCAAGATGAGGGGTCGGTCCTGCCAATTTGCCATACTGCAAATCTAATTCGTAAGTCGGCACGGGTTTTGTAATTTCACCTCCGAAATCTAAATCCATCATGATTGTAATTCTGCTTTTCTTCATGGGCGTCGGTTACTACGTCCAATGGCAACTCAAAAAACGGTTCACGCGCTACGGCGAAGAATTCTTGCCCAGCGGGTTGACCGGACGGCAAATCGCCGAACGCATGCTGGCGGACCACGGTATTTACGATGTTCGCGTCATCTCCGTACCGGGATCACTGACGGACCACTACAACCCTGCAGACAAAACGGTTAATTTATCTCCAGAAGTATACAGCGGTCAGAGTGTCGCCGCGGCTGCTGTGGCGGCGCACGAATGCGGACACGCCGTGCAACACGCCACGGCGTATGCCTGGTTGAACATGCGCTCTAAAATGGTGCCCATGGTGAACTTCAGTTCGCAAATCATGAACGCCCTCTTCCTCCTGTCCATTTTGGGCGTGGCCGCATTCGGTTTGAACTACGGTTTGATGATCCAAGTGATTATTGCAGCACAGGCCGTTTTGACTGCCTTTGCGCTGATTACGTTGCCCGTGGAATACGACGCTAGCAACCGCGCTTTGGTGTGGTTGGAGCGCACGTCCATCACCGTGGGCATGCAGCAAGACCAAGCCAAAGACGCCTTGAAATGGGCGGCCCGTACCTACTTGGTGGCGGCCATTGCGTCCGTAACGCAGCTGGTCTACTACATCATGCTTTACATGGGCCGGAGCGACGATTGATCGCTTCGCGTTATTACCTCCCAAGAATTTTTAATTCTACGTGCTACGCCCGTACCGTTCCACAGATGCTGCTGCTGTTTTAGCGCTGTACGAACCGTTTGTGCGGGATTCCGGGGTGACGTTTGAAACCGACGTTCCCTCTTTAGAAGATTTTTCAAAACGCCTGGCGCACATCGCCGGGCGTTTTCCATTTTGGGTTTGGGAGGAAGAAGGAACCGTTTGGGGCTATGCCTACGGCACCACCCATCGGGAACGAATCGCCTACCAATGGGCCGTAGAAACCAGTGTGTACGTGGGACGTCCCGGTACCGGCATTGGGAAGCAATTGTACACTAAGGTCTTGTCTGAGCTGCGCGACCGCGGTTTTGTTTGGGCCTACGGCGTGATCACCTTGCCCAACGAGGCCAGTTTAGCCCTGCACCAAGCATGCGGCTTTGAACCTTTTGCGCGGTACGACCACGCCGGCCAAAAGCTGGGCTCGTGGTACGACGTGCAGTGGGTTCGTTGCCGCTTGAACCCCGCAGTACCGGGCATGGAAGAGCCTCTATACGGCCCCAGCCTGGGATAAAGCGCTACTACCGAACAGCTCGCGTCGCGCCAAGGGCATTCGCTAAACCGCCCCGAAAAATCACTTACTCGTAGGCCGCGTCCATGCCCATTTTTCCCGGGTTCAGGATGTTTTGGGGATCCAAGGCTCGTTTGATGGCGCGTTGTGCTTCCATCGCCGCGTTGGAAAAGGCCAGATCGAGGTATTCTTGCTGCACGTAGCCAATGCCGTGCTCACCGCTAATGGTTCCGCCCAGTGCACGAACTTCCGCAAACAAAGCGCGGATGCCTTCCTTCAGAAGCGGGCCGTTCCAGGCATCGTCGGTGAGGTCTCCTTTGACAATGTTGACGTGCAGGTTGCCGTCTCCCGCGTGTCCGTAGCAAACGCTTTTGAACCCATACTCCGCCCCAATGCGCTTGACGGCGGCCAGCAACTGCGGCAGTGCTGCACGAGGAACAACGGTGTCTTCCTCCTTGTAAACGCTGTGTTTTTTCACGGCCTCGCCCACGCGTCGGCGCAACTTCCACAGGGCGTCCCGCTCGGAAGCGGATTGTGCAAACAGCACTTCGGTGGCTCCTTCGGCCTCCACCAATTCCGCCAACTTTTCTGCTTCCCGCAGCACGGTTTCGTCGTCGGTTCCGTCCACTTCCAGCAACAGATGCGCGGCAATTTTGGGACCCGTGGGAATGCTCACCCCGTCCACATACTGCAGCGTCCAATCCAGGGCGTCGCGTTCCATGAACTCCAATCCGGACGGTACGATGCCGGCCATAAAGATCTTGGAGACCACGGCACACGCACGCTCAGCAGATTCAAAGGGAGCCAATAACGTGTAGCTGTGGCGCGGATAAGGCAGCAAGCGCACCACAATTTTGGTCACCACGCCCAAGGTACCCTCTGATCCAACAAACAATTGCGTGAGGTTGTAGCCGGTGGAATTCTTCAAAACGTTGGCGCCGGTCCAGACGATCTCACCGTTGGGCAGGACCACTTCCAAGTTCAACACGTACGCGCTCGTAACTCCGTACTTCACAGCCTTGGGGCCGCCGGCGTTGTAGGCCACGTTGCCGCCGAGGGTGGAGGTTCCCCACGAGGACGGGTCTGGGGGATAAAACATGCCCTGCTCCTTGCAGGCTTCGTGGAATATTTGGTTGATGACTCCGGGCTCAACGGTCGCCTGAAAATTAGCGACGTCGATGTCCAAAATCCGATTGAGTTTCTGCGTAGAGAGGGCAATTCCCCCCTTCACGGGCAACGCACCGCCGCTCAATCCCGTTTGCGCCGCTACGGGCGTTACGGGCACGTTGTAGCGTCCTGCAATCTTGATGACCGCAGCAACTTCCTCCGACGTTGCGGGAAAAACCACGGCCTGGGGCAGGAAGTGCAGGTCCTCGGTTTCGTCGTGGTCGTGTGCGGCTCGTGTTTCGTCGTCCACCTTTACGGCCTCTACGGGAAGCACCGCGCGCAGTGCGTCGAGCCATTTTGCTGTATCTTCGGCATCCTTCATTGAACGCAAAAGTATGCACTGCACATCGATTCCCTCGCTCTTCTGGGCCGGCCTGTTCGCCGCATCCTATTTTGGCGCCGCGGCGCAAACCGGCGCGTCACAACCGCGCTCGGACGGACAGAATACAACGGCAGCCGCGGCGGCCAGGGCCAAGGATCCACGCCCGGTGTCCTTGGACGACGTTTGGGGCGTGTACGCGTTTGGCGCCAAATCCGTGAGCGGCCTGCGCTCCATGGCCGACGGCGCCCACTACACCCGTCTGACGCGCGGTGAAGGCGGTACCCAAATCGAAAAGTTTGACTACGCTGCAGGGACCAGCAAGGGCGTTTTGGTTACCTCCAAGGAGGTTGAAGCCGCACACAAACAGTCGTTTGACATCCAGAGCTACACGTTCAGCTCGGACGAGAAGACCGTGCTTGTGGAAACCAACATCGAGTCCATCTACCGCCATTCTTACCAAGCCAATGCCGGCTTGTTCCGGTTGACCGATCGGTCGTTTGTTTCCATCAGCCCCAAACCGGTTCAAAACGCCCAATTGTCGCCCAACGGCCAATGGGTGGCGTACGTGCAAGACAACAACATTTGGTTGCTGGAGGTTTCCACCGGCAACCGAAAGGCCGTCACCACCGATGGAGAGCGCAACCGAATTCTGAACGGTGCTCCGGATTGGGTCTACGAGGAAGAATTCAGCTTCCACGTGGCTTTGTGGTGGTCTCCCAGCAGCGAACACTTGGCCTTTTTGCGGTTTGACGAGGCGGAAGTACCCACCTTCAGCATGGATGTATACGGCAACGATCTGTACCCCACCCAGCAAAAATTCAAGTACCCCAAGGCCGGTGAACCCAATTCCAAGGTTACCCTACACGTTCACAGCTTGTCCTCCCAAGCCACGGCCAAAATGGCCGACGGGATCGACTACGAATACCTGCCGCGCGTGCAGTGGACCCCAAAAAACGAATTGGCCTTCATCGTTCTGAACCGCCTGCAAAACCACTTGCAACTCTTTAAGCAACGCTTGAACGAGAAGCCGCAACTGTGGCTGGAAGAAAAAGATGCAGCGTATGTGGATATCTCGGATAATTGGGAGGTTCTGCCCGACGGTTCCCTGGTCTGGTCCAGCGAGGCCAACGGCTACAATCAATTGTTTTCCATCTCTGCCGACGGCAAAAAGCGCAAAGCCCTGACGGACCCAAAATCCGAGGTGACCGCCTACTACGGAACGGACGCCAAAGGAACTGTCTACTACCAAGCCGCGGCCGTATCGCCCGCGCAGCGAGAAGTTTATGCGGTGTCCATCAACGGCGGCAAGCCCCGTGCGGTAGCGGCCCAACCCGGCACCAACAACGCGGAATTCAACCAGACCAAAACGTCGTTCATCCTGACGTTTCAATCCGCCACCCAAGTTCCGCGGGTTAGTTTGCACACTGCAAACGGCAAGGAGGTTCGCGTATTAGAAGACAACGCCGCCTTGGCTGAACGCTTGAAAAAATTCCAAATCAGCCCCAAGGAATTTGCCCCGTTGGTCTTGGCCGACGGTCGCACCCTGCCCTCTTGGCGCATCAAACCTTTGAACTACGACCCCACCAAAAAATACCCCGTTTTGATGTTTGTCTACGGCGGACCGGGCAGTCAGCAGGTTTTGGACGTGTTTGGTGGACGCGATTACTTCTGGTACCAGCACCTGGCTTCCCTGGGCTACACGGTGGTCTGCGTGGACAACCGCGGAACCGGCGGCCAGGGCCGCGACTTTAAGAAATGCACTTACCAACAGCTGGGCAAGTTGGAAGTGGAGGACCAAATCGCCGCGGCGCAAGCCTTGGGCACCCAGCCCGGCGTAGATCCTGCACGCATCGCCATTTGGGGATGGAGTTACGGCGGCTACATGAGTAGCAACTGCATCCTGAAAGGTGCCGACGTGTTCAAAACGGCCATGGCCGTGGCGCCCGTCACCAATTGGCGCTTTTACGACAACATCTACACCGAACGCTTCATGCGCACTCCCCAGGAGAACGGCGTCAACTACGACGCTAATTCCCCCCTCTCCCACGCCAACCTGCTCCAAGACCCCTTCTTGTTGGTCCACGGAACTGGAGACGATAACGTCCACGTTCAGAACGCCATGCGCTTGGCGGAAGCCCTGATTCAGGCCAACAAACCCTTTGATTACATGGTGTATCCGGACAAGAACCACGGCATTTTCGGCGGCAAAACGCGCCTACACCTGTACACTAAGATGACGCAATTCTTGTTGGAAAATCTTTAATTCGCGCTATCTTCCCACCTTCGTTGCATCCATTAAACCCCAAAAACATGCGCCAAGACGTCGCAAAATCGCACCCCAAGGGCCTTTATACCTTATTTTTCACCGAAATGTGGGAACGCTTCGGCTTCTACCTCATCATCGGGATCTTGTTCCTCTACATGACCGGCGGCAAAGCCAATGGCGGGCTGGGATGGGACGAGTCCAGCGCCAACGACGTCTACGGCACCTACATTGCCTTGGTTTACTTGACCCCCTTCATCGGCGGACTGCTCGCGGATCGGGTTTTTGGCTACCGAAAAACCATTATTGCCGGTGGCTTGCTCATGGCCGCAGGCTACCTGACCCTCTCCATTCCCGGTGAAACGGCCTTCTACGTGGGTCTTCTGCTCATCATTTTGGGCAACGGCGCCTTCAAACCAAACATTTCCACTTTGTTGGGCAATTTGTACAACAAACCGGAGTACAGCACCCTCAAAGACAAAGGCTACAACATTTTCTACATGGGCATCAACATCGGTGCCTTTGCGTGCAATTTCATTGCCGCTTGGCTGCGCAACGAGTACGGCTGGGGCTACGCCTTTGCCGCCGCAGGCATTGGTATGTTGGTGGGCGTAGGCATCTTCATGAGCGGCCGCACCATTTTGTCCGACGCGGACCAAATCAAGCCGGCCCAACCGGAGGACATGCCCCTCTCCCGCATTGCCTTGACCATTTTTGTTCCTGCCCTGGTATTTGCGGCCATCGGATTCAACGCCGGCAGCATCTTTGGGGTTGAAAACGTGTTCGGCTCCACCTCCAACGACACCTTCTTGTTCGCCTGCTTGCCGGTGGCTTTCTTCTACCTGACCACCTACCTCAAGTCCTCCGCGGAAGACAAAAAACCCATCGGTTCCCTGCTGTACATCTTTGTGGTGGTCATCATTTTCTGGGCCATCTTCCACCAAAACGGCAACGTACTGACTTCTTGGGCGGAAAAATACACCCACCGCGAAATGCCCGCGAGCGTCAGCAACGTTGCTGAAAACCTTTCCTTGCGCCAAACCGTGGAAATGCCGACGGATCCGACGGCAGAAAAAGACGTCTATTTTGAAAATTTACCCGCGGAGGAACAACCCGCTCCGGGCGAATCCATTCAGTTGGTCCCCACGGAACTGTTCCAATCCCTGAATCCCATGTTTGTGGTTCTCCTCACTCCGTTGGTGGTGGGACTGTTCGGGTTCTTGGGACGCATTGGCAAAGAACCCAGTACGCCCATGAAAATTGGATTGGGCTTGTTCATCACGGGCATGAGTACGTTGGTAATGATTCTGGCCGTGAGCGCCAGCAACAACGGCGCAGATAAAGTGTCCGCCGGTTGGCTCTTGGGCACGTATGCGGTCATTACCGTGGGTGAATTGTGCCTCAGCCCCATGGGCCTTTCTCTGGTCTCTAAATTGAGCCCTCGGCGGTTGACCGCCGTCATGATGGGCGGCTGGTTCTTGTCAACCTCCATCGGCAATAAATTGGCCGGTGTGATGGGCCACATGGGCGCAGACAACCCAGACAAGAGCATGGTGTTCTACATCAACTTCACCGGCGCCATGGTTTGTGCTGTTCTGCTCTTCATTGGCGTCAAGCGGATTGCGGCGGTACTCAACGAAAAAACAGCTTAACCACTAAACATGACCCCTACTTTAGAGAGCATTCGGGACTTCCGCGGCACCTACCCCCGCCAACTCTGGTGGTTGTTCCTCACCGAAATGTGGGAGCGTTTTTGCTTCTACGGCCTACGCGGCATGCTGACGGTCTTCATGGTCACGCAATTGGACTTGGGCGAGAAAGACGCCAACCTCCAGTACGGCGCCATCCAGGCCTTTGTCTACGCCTTCACCTTCATTGGCGGCGTGATGGCAGACAAGATTTTGGGCTTCCAGCGTTCCTTGTTTTGGGGCGCTTTGCTCATGATTGCAGGCGGAGCCATCATTGCCGTATCGCCTACGGAACTGTTTTACCTGGGCATTACCTTCAACATCATCGGCACAGGGTTCTTTAAGCCCAATATTTCCACCATGGTGGGCCAATTGTACCATGAGAACGATACCCGACGCGACGCTGGCTTCGGCTTGTTCTACTCCGGCATCAACATCGGCGCCTTCTTGGGCGGGGTTTTGATGGTGTACATCGGCAAATTCCACAGCTGGCCCATGGCCTTTGGATTGGTTGCCGTGGTGATGACCATCTCCTTGATTACGTTTGCCTTTACCCGCAAGGGACTGGGACCCATCGGACTGAGTCCGTTGGCGCACCTGCCCAAAATGAAAGCGACCCAGCGGGAAGCGGCCGTTTACGTGGGCTCCTTGCTCTCCATTCCCCTCATCCTAAAAATGGTGACCAACACGGCCTACACGGACCTCTTCATGTGGATCGTAGGGCCGTCCACCTTGGTTTACCTCGCGTGGGAAATGCGTCAATTCACGGCCGCAGAAAACAAAAAACTGGGCGCTGCCTTGGTGTTCATTCTGTTTTCCATCTTGTTTTGGGCGTTTTTTGAACAAAGCGGCGGCTCCCTGAGTTTGTTTGCCTTGAACAACATCACCCCAACCTTTGGCGGATTGAGCCTGGACCCCAACGTGTCCAACAACAGCGCCAATTCGTTGTTTGTCATCCTGTTCTCCCCTATCCTTGGGTTTGTATGGGTGGCTTTGGCCAAACGGAAGGCTGAGCCGAATTCCGTCGTCAAGTTTGGACTGGCCTTTTTGCTGTTGGCCTTTGCCTTTTACGTGTTTTACGCCACAGTATTTGTGGCCAACCCAGAAACGGGAATGACGTCCCAAGAAATCTTTGTTTTGGGTTACTTCATCATCACCTTCGGTGAGTTGTTCCTCAGTCCCATCGGGTTGAGCTTGATGACCAAGCTGTCCCCAACCCGCATTCAGGGCTTGATGATGGGCATGTGGTTCTTGGCCAGCGCCTACGGCCAGTACGTGGCCGGATTGTTGGGCGCGGGCATGGCTCAGGTGGGCGACAACGTAACCAATTTGGAACGTCTGACGGGGTATACCGACGGCTACTTGTACTTGGCGCAAATTGCCGCCGTGGGCGGTGTGGTGCTTCTGGTAATCTCCCCTTTGGTTCGCAAACTCATGGGTTCCGTGCGGTAAACCCACAGAGCATTTAACGGAAAAAGGGGCGGTCTCGTTGCGAGACCGCCCCTTTTTTTGGGCGTGCGCCATTCGGGAATGCAGTCGCTTAAAACACAAAATCGTACCCGCGCAACGTCATCGTCCGGTATTTCTTTTCGTCGAACTGGTACAGGCGAGACGGACGCTTGGCCTGGGCCGTGGCGGGTGTCATTTTATCGGTTTCCAAAAGAAGAGCGCTCTTGAGCAGTTTGCGTCGGAAGTTTCGCTTGTCAAAAGACTTGCCCAAAGCGCATTCGTACAGGCGCTGTATTTGGTTCATGGTGAACTCCTTGGGGAGCAAGGAAAAACCAATGGGACGACGCTTCACGCGGCGTTTGAGACGCTCCTTGGCGTACTCCAGCACGGAATCGTGGTCGTAGGCCATGGCGGGGACGTCGTCTGCATTCACCCAGCGGTAGTTGGCCTTCTTCAGGTTGGATTGCAATTCATCGTCCAGCTTGATCAAGCAGTAGAACGAAATATTGACCACCCGGCCTACGGGGTTCCGGTACACTTCTGCGTGTGCGTTAAGCTGCTCCAACGGCCAATCCTGTTTGCCGGTGACGCGTTCCACCAATCCGCGGGCAGTGGCCTCAACATCCTCGTTGGGATGCACCACAGTGGACGGCAAAATGGTGGCGCCCTCGTACGGCATTCCCACTTTTTGAGCAATCAAAACCTGGAGATTGGCTCCATCGAATCCAAAAACTACCACACTGGTGGCCATGGCTACCCGGAAATCGTCGGGGGTGAATTCAACACGCATGGTGCAAAGGTACGTGGTTAAAAAATGGGTACATTTGGAACAAGTGTAAAAAGTGTATGAAAAATATTTATTCTTTAGTGCTGATTTTCAGTTCCGTAGCATTTATGAAGGGTCAAACCCCGCAAAATGCACTGCACTTTGACAAAATCAATGATTATGCCACGGCCGCCAATGCTTCCGGATTGTTGGTGGGAAAAAGTACGTATTCCATGACGGCTTGGGTCTACCCCACCAACCCCAACCCGGCGTATCCCAACTTCGATGGCATTGTGGGCATCCGCAACGAGTCCAATTGCGACTTCTACATCCTGCAGTTGTCCGCCACCACCTACGAAGCACGTTTCCGCAACAGCAGCGGCACCCCTTTCACCATAGCTTCGCCGTCGGTAACCTTGAATCAATGGCAGCACTTGGCCCTGGTGTACGACGGAACCACACTTAAATTCTACAAAAACGGTGTTTTGAGCGGCAGTACGGCAGCCACGGGCTCGTTCAACAACGCCACCCAGGCACTGCACATCGGGCGCCTTCCCTTGAACACCACCACCAGTTTTTATTTTGGCGGTAAACTGGACGACGTCGCGCTGTGGGGCAAGGCACTGACCGCGGCAGAAGTACTTTGTTTGTACCAGGGCGATTTGGCTCCTACTACCGTTGGACTCCTGCTGCACCACTCGTTCAATGTGGGCACGGCCAACGGTTCAAACGCCACCTTAAATAGCATTCCGGCAACCGTCGGTACGATTCCCGCCGTAACCTCCAACATGGCGTTGACCGGCACCACCTCCAACTTGGTTCCGGGAGTCGGGGCATACGGATTGTTGTCCGCAACCGTTTGTCAGGGATCCGCGTACACCGTTGGAACCACCAACTACACCCAAGCGGGAGCGTACGTGGCCAAGACCACAGGTTCGGAGGGCTGTGATTCGTTGTTCGACTTGATCTTGACCTTGGACTCCGCGGCGGCCACCACTGCCACCACCGCGGCCTGCGCCAACGCCCCCACCGGCTCGGCCACCGCCACAGGTACCTCCGGCGGAGCCCCCTACGCCTACAGTTGGGGCACCAATCCGGTTCAAAACACCGCAAGCGCCTCCGGTTTGGCAGCAGGCACGTATTCGGTCACCGTCACCGCCGCAAACGGATGTTCTCGCACCGTGTTCGCCACCGTACCCGCACTGCCCGCCATCCAAGCCAGCGTACAGCCCAGTTGGAACGTCCTCACCGCTTTGCCTGCGGGAGCCGACGCCTACCAATGGTGGAACTGCACCACCTCATCGCCCATAGCGGGCCAAATCGCACCCACCTACGTGCCCACGGCCAACGGATCCTATGCGGTCATTGCGTCCGTCAACGGTTGCACAGATACCAGTGCGTGCGTCTCCGTGGCCAATGTAGGATTGAACGAAGGCGCATCCAGTGCCCTATTGATCTACCCCCAGCCAGCCTCAACCGAACTGCTGTGGCAGTTTACGAATGTACAGGCGTTGAGCGTCCAAACGGTGGTCCTTCGGGATTTGCGGGGTGCTGTGGTGGCCGAACAACCGGCTCAATCGGGCGAAAATCGTTTGAACGTTCAGCGTTTGCCCGCGGGTCTGTATGTGTTGCAGTGTGGCAATGCGACCTACCGAGTTGCGGTGGAATAGCTTTCCTCCCCCACTCACGGCATCACTCCTCTCCGGCGGAAGCCTCGATGAGTTCGTTGAGCAAGGCTTGGTATTCGTCGGCGTCAACGGCCCAAAAAACGGCCATGGTTCCTTGGGTGCCTTCAACTTCCAACGGGTGAGTCATTCGAAACACCAGGGACTGACGCCCGTCGGGCAGGGTCGGACCGGCGTACAAAACTCCTTCGTCGTCCGACGTCAAGTAGTGATTGAATTGCTCTTGTTGGCACCACCGCTCAAAAAAGGGTGCCATGCCGGGCTCCACAAAAAAATAAACCTTATCCACTTTTTGAAGCTCCATCGGGACCGGAGCCAAGCTGTCAAATGCTCCAATCCAACGCGCGCGGTACCCCCAACCGTCCCTAGAAACAATTCCTTCGCCCTCCTCGTTGGTGGCGCCTTCATACAAAACCGTATCCTGCATGCGAATTGATTCCAAAGTGGCCCCAGCGGAGGGGAACAACGATTCAACGCTGGGCATATCGGAGGAAAAACCTCGGTAAATGGATGTGGAAATCAAGGTCTTTGGTGAACTGGACTTTCCCTTTGAATTTTCAGAAGACGGCTTGAGGAACGTGAGTGTCATTCCCTCCACCGAATTCAGGGAAAACACAAACACCGGTGCGCCATCCATCTCCGCAGATTCCACCATACGCACCCCAACGTCGGACCGTTCCGTTTTGCGGAGGTCCTTCAAAAACGTGCGCAGGGCAGCCGTTGAGAAATTGCTCACCCCTACTAAGTCCACCCGCCACGGTTCGTTCGGGCGTTTGACAACGATCAATTGAACCTCTTGTTTTTTGGATCCCGGATAATCGTGCACCACGTCCAATCGGCGGCTGTCGCCTTCCCCTGCTCCCCCAACAGCAGCGCCGGACGCGGTATCCACGTTCCAGTCGCTCAAACGCTCCTGCTCCGGAATCCACGCCGCCACCTCACGAAGCGATTTTCCCGCCCACGTCCAGGGATTGGAGGTTGTCTGGGGCACCGCCGCCCAGCTCGTTTCTGGAGCGGACTCCGCTAAAACCTGCTTATCGACTTTGGAAGCCTTTCGCGTCTGAGCAACTGCATTTGGCCCGATGGTCGTCAAAATCAGGACCGAAGCCACCGACAACGACTTGCGGCTGAAAAAAACAGTGGCTTCCGCCCACGGCCGGATAAATGAAAAAATCAAACGGTGCATGAGTTAAAGGTACTTCGGATTTTCCCCCTTCGGTTGATCCCCCACCGAACCCAATAAAAAAGGCCGCTCCTTTGGGGAACGGCCTTCGTCGGGATGACACGATTCGAACGTGCGACCACACGCCCCCCAGACGTGTACTCTACCACCTGAGCTACATCCCGATGGTTCCGCGCTCGATGAAACCCGGAGGTTCCATTATTCGCTTGGAGGGCTGCAAATATACGAAAAAGGTTGACTTTCTCATGCGACTTCTCATCAATCGCATCGATTGCGTGTGGCGTAACTTTGCACCTCGAATAAAAAACCTCGCTAAGAATTTTGCTTTATGGAACAAATTGAATGCTTGATCATCGGCAGCGGACCGGCCGGCTACACCGCCGCCATTTACGCTGCCCGCGCAGATCTGAAACCCGTCATGTACGTGGGCTTGCAGCCCGGTGGCCAGCTGACCACCACCACCGAAGTGGACAACTTTCCCGGCTACCCGCAAGGCGTGGACGGCAACGCTATGATGGAAGACCTGAAAAATCAAGCAGAGCGCTTTGGAACGGACGTGCGTTGGGGAATGGTCTCCAAGGCCGACTTCGCCTCCGAACCCGGCGGTTGGCACACCTTGGTGATCGACGAGACCACCACCCTTCAAGCGCGCACGGTCATTATTTCCACCGGAGCCACCGCTAAATACTTGGGACTTCCCTCCGAAGAAAAGTTCATGGGCTTCGGCGTCAGCGCCTGCGCCGTCTGCGACGGATTCTTCTACAAAGGACAAGAAGTAGTGATCGTGGGGGGTGGAGACACCGCCGCCGAAGAAGCTACCTACCTCTCCAAATTGTGCCCCAAAGTAACCATGTTGGTGCGCAAAGGCGAGCTCCGCGCCTCCAAGGCCATGCAGAACCGCGTTTTGACTACCCCGAACATCGAAGTGCGTTGGCACACAGAGACCGTCGAACTGTTGGGAGACAAGTCCGTGGAAGGCGTTAAAGTGCGCAACTTGGAAACCGGCGTTGAGGACGTCATTCCTGCTTCCGGATTTTTTGTAGCCATTGGACACAAGCCCAACACGGACATCTTCAAGGGTCAGTTGACCATGGACGAAACCGGTTACCTAAAAACCACTCCGGGCACCACGTCCATGAACCTCCCCGGGGTATTTGCTGCCGGGGACGTTCAGGACAAGGTTTATCGCCAGGCGATTACCGCGGCCGGGACCGGTTGTATGGCGGCTTTGGAGGCCGAGCGCTACCTTTCCACCCTCCATTAAATCCACCGCCAGAGGAAGAACCTCCAGCTGTTTTTCCATACGAGCCGCCGCCCCCACCCGGGCGGCGGTCGCGTTTAAAGCTACCTCCACCCCCTCCTGGAGCGCGGAAATCTTCCACGGCTTCTATGGAAACGGACTGACCTTCCCACTTCGCCGTGCGCAAGGAATCTTGAATCTTCTGCACGTGGTCCAAAGACACACTGAAATGGCTCTGGTTGCGTGCTACGTCTACTCCGAGAATGTCGTACTTGCCCAAACCGGCGGTATCGCGCAACCAGTCCTTCAACAAAAACCAACTGAACCCGTTGGCCTGACCCACGTTCAAACGGAAACGCTGTTCCTTCTTGGGGCCTGAGGCACGACCGCCCTCAAATCCACCCTCGCGGGCCGGACGGGCGTCGCGGGAATTACGGGCATTCAAGTCAATGGTGTTGGAGGCTTGGCCGTAGTGGCGGAACAAACCTTCAAATTCTTGAGCCAAGAATTGTGCAATCAGTGCATTGCGGTCCATACCGTCGAACAACGGCAACAGCTCATTCATAAAGGGAGCCACGGCTTCTGTTTCCGGCGTAACGGACACGCGCTTGGCAAAATCCATCAATTGGGCCTTACACACCTCGTCTGCGGACGGGAACGGCTGACGCTCAATGGGACGACCAATAATCTTTTGAATTTGCGGCAAGGCACGTGCCTCGGAAGGGGTTGCCAAAATCCAACTCTCCCCGCTTTTGCCGGCACGCCCGGTACGGCCAGACCGGTGGGTGTAGTTCTCAACGTCGTTGGGCAAACGGTGGTGGATGACGTGCGTCAGGTCGTCCACGTCAATGCCGCGCGCGGCAACGTCCGTACACACCAAAACCCGAATGTGGCGGCTGCGGAACGCATGCATCACCAAGTCACGCTGCTGCTGCGAAAGATCTCCGTGGAGCGCAGCGGCGGTGTAACCGTCTGCGAGCAACTTCTCCGCAATTTCCTGGGTGTCCAACTTGGTGTTGCAAAACACCATGCCGTACATCCCCGGTGCGGAATCCAACAAACGACGCAAGCCCATGTACTTGTTCTCGCGCGGCACAATGTACGCGCTGTGCTCAATTTGCGACGTGGCCTGATTGCGCTTGCCTACTTGAACGCGAACCGGTTGATCCATGAACTCTTCGGAGATGCGCGCCACGGCGTCGGGCATGGTGGCAGAGAACAACCACACGTGCACTTCAGGAGGCGTCAAGGAAAGAACCTCGCGGATGTCGTCCACAAAGCCCATGTTGAGCATTTCGTCGGCCTCATCCAACACCACGTGGGTCAATTGGTCCAAGTGCAGTACGCCACGGCGCTGCAGGTCCATCAGTCGGCCGGGGGTGGCAATAACGATGTCCACGCCTTGCTTCAAGGCTTTGATTTGGGTGGATATGTTGGAGCCGCCGTACACCGCTAGCAAACGCATGGCGGGCAGATGGGCTGCGTACTTTTCCAACTCCACAGAAATCTGCACGCACAATTCGCGCGTGGGAGATAAAATCAAGGCTTGCGGACGGCCGGTGGGCTTGCCAAAATACTCCAGCAACGGAAGGCCAAAGGCGGCCGTTTTACCCGTTCCGGTTTGGGCCAAGGCCACCAAATCCACTTGCCCGTGGACGGGCAAAAGTTGTTCCATCACCCGGGATTGAACCTCCGTAGGCGACGTAAATCCCAAGTCGGTAACCGCTTGGAGAAGCTCGGGACGAAGCCCGAGCGCATCAAAATTGAGCATGCTCTGTTTGTTGTCGGCTGTCCAAAAAACCCGCAGTCGGGTCTTTGGCCAATTTCCCCGTGCGCAATGCGCTCTGGCCGACAACCCTCCACGAACCCTCCATTAGGCCGCGTTAATAAGGGTGCAAAGGTAGACAAAAAAAGCGCACACTCCTGTAAGCCGGATTCTGTACCTCCGAAGAGGCCCTTGCCATTGATCTAGACCGACCGTCACCGGTCGGCTCCATCTGCCTACCCTCCAACTTGGGCGGGCCGCCCTCTCAACACTGCACGCAGCGCCGTCGTTGGTTTACATGGCATTTCAACCCGCTAGGTTTACCAAGCTGCGAACATTGCTGCCCGCACTGGTGGGCTCTTACCCCACCTTTTCACCCTTACCGATGCACGCACCGGCGGTATCCCTTTCTGCGGCACTAGCTGTAGGCAATTTCTTCCGAAAATGCCCCCTTCCCGTTAGGAAGAGCGGTGCCCTGTGTTGTCCAGACTTTCCTCTCCCCATTGCTGGGCAGCGGCAAGGCGGAGTGTGCGCCGGCCCAAAGGTCGTAAAGTAAATCGGCTTCTGCGCCATTCGCAAGAAATACCTGACCACCATTTTTCAACCCGACGGTCCCTCCTGCCCCGCTCAACGTAACCCCACAAAAAAAAGGGCCGTCCCCTGCGGGACGGCCCTCCAAAACCCCAAGGGGCTTTGGCTTACTGCAGTACCAAACGAATCTGGCGTTGACCTGCTTCGGATGCAACACGAACCGTGTACACACCTTTGGCCAAATCACGCAAGTCCATTGGGAACTCGTTGCGGCCAGCCGCGGTTTCTACCGCGCGTGCCACCACAACTTGTCCAACTGCATTGATGATTTCCATACGGCCTTGGAATGCTTCGTTGCCTTCCAAAACGATAGCTACCTGACCGTTGGACGGGTTCGGGAACGCGTAAACGTTTTGTCCCAAAGTATTCTCGTCCAAACCAAGGGTGCTATTCACCGTGAAGTTTGCAGAATCCACCGTCATACAGGTGCTGTCCATTACCACAAGCAGAACGGACTTGGGTCCACCGGGAGCCGGGAATGTGTGCGACGCTGTAGTACCGTTGGCAACAATGCCGCCGGGGAAGTACCAAGTGTATACATCACCGTTTGATCCAGCTGCGCTGAAGTTAAACGACCCTGGAGTAGTTTGTGTGGAGCTGTATACTGCATTGGCAACGTCCGGGTTGTTCACGAACGATACCGGCTTGCGAATTTGCGAGCAAGCAGTAGACGTCACGTTGAACTTCATGTTCGGACGGTTGGACTGTGCAGATCCATTTGTTACGGCGCCTGGCGTACAACCGTCGGAAGTAGCCAAATCAGCAAAACCGTCAAACGCAGAGGCGAACGTGGTGGTGTGGTAAAGCACCGAAGAGTTGGACGTATAGCTGGAGTTGTCAAAGCAAACTTCAACGATCACGTTGTCCGAACCGTTCCACAAGAACGGAGTGGTGAACGTGTGAACGTTCCATCCAGCGGTTGCAGCGTAGGCTGCGTTGGTGAATACGGTAGTGAAACCGGTATTCGCAACGTAGCCGCCAGCCATAGCCGTCAAGGAGGTGCCACCCATTTTGATGGTGAAGTTGCCCAACGTTTGAGCAGCAGGAACAGAGACATCAAATGCAACGGAGTTGATGTTGCCCGCGTTCGCGCCAGCTGCAGCCAACTCAGAAGCCAAAACCAAGTACTGAACACGACCGTCCATATAGAAAGTCTTGTACGGTGTGATCAAAGTTGAGGAAGAAACAGTCGTTCCATTGCCTACCTGGGCGTTGGACTGCATGCTGTCAAACTGAACGTAGTAGGTGTTCTGATTGGTGGACACCTTAGCCGGGTTGCCCATGGCTACAGCGGTGCCGCCAGTTGCCGTGGGGTACCACGCGTAAGCAGTTCCTGGGTAGCTGATGGCGGACAAGAAGATAGAATCTTGACCCGCGCACACCGTATCAGGGAAAGCGTTGACCAAAGGCTCAAACGGAATGAAGTTCACACCGAATTTCTTCACGGTATCGTTGTTCGCACGACCGTCGTTCGCCAAGGAGGCATAGGCCACGAAGTTGAACACACCACCGTTGTAGGTGTTCACCGTACCCACCGTGATGGTGTCGATTCCCAAAGAAGGAATGTTCACCGTGGCAGTGGTGTTCACCACCTGAGGAGCACCACCAGCCGTGTTCTGAGCACGTACCAATACCGGCAACGAAGTGATGGCATTCAAACCAAGGTTCTCAATAACCAACGAAACAGACGTTGTTGCGCTGCCGCAACCTCCGTTGGCACCCAAAAGGGCCACCACTTTAGCGTCGTTCGTGATGGGCGTGAACTCATCTGCACCCATGTCTGGAGCCGTTGAACCGGCAGCAGGACGAACCTGACCGTCGATGTCTGTTGCTACACCCAAACCGTTTGCACCCAAATTGTTGGGGAACGCGCCCAAGATGTGCAAGTCGTCGTTGGCAACGAACATTACGTTACCGGCAACCGAATTGACGTTCAAGGTGGCTGCAGCCGTTTGCCAAGCTGCCAAGTTCGCTTGGTTTCCACCGTAGAAAGCCAAGTTGGTACCCGTTGAGCTGTAGGCGTTGTAGTCCAACGTTACGTTGTTGGCAGCGGGGTAAACCGCACCTTGGTAGAATGCATTCGTTGAACCCGCAAAAATGTTGTTTTTGATGTTCAATTCACGCAAGTCTTGACCAGCAGTGGTGGCCGCCGCCGAGTAGTAACCGTAGGTACCTCCTTTGAAGGTATTGTGGTAGATGTTCATGTACCGTGGGCTGTAGAAATACGCAGGGTACGTTCCACCTGTGGCCATGTTGTTGATAATCTTATTGTTTGCTGCAGGAGCCACAGTTACGTTGTAGTTCGGGAAGTAAACATAAAGACCGTAGGTAGTTGCCATGAACTGATTGCTCTCAACATCCAAATTCCGGGTGTAGTAGTAGTATCCAGCGTAGTTAAAGGTGTTGCGCATCGACTTAACGCTGTTGCCTTTCACCACTGCATCCGCAATGTAGAACAAACGCATACCGTAGTAGTACTGCTTCGTCATGGTGTTGTTCTCAATGACAAAGTTGTTGTCAAACGATGTCAATGAGGTACCGGACAGGGTAATGCCGTAATAACCTCCTTTGATGACGTTGTTGCGGATGAAGATGTTGTCCACATCGGCACCACCCGTGGTGGGCGAGGTCAACGAACCGGTTGAGGCAATCGTTGCCGTAATGCTTGTACTTGTGGTATCACCCAGCAAACGTGAGTTTTCCACCACAATAGAGTCTGCGTTTCCACGCAGGCGCACTACGTAGGTGCCGGCCGTGTTGTTCAACGTAACGTTGTTGAAGCGGACGTGCTTGGTGCCGTTCAAATCAACAACCGTAGAAGAACCCAACGGTGCATTGATGCTGGTAGCCGCCGCGCTCGCGCTGGTGAAGATCACCGGACGCAACGCACTGGCACCTTTGATGGTGCCCAGAACAACTTCTTTGGTGTGGTTGCCCGCTGCCAAAGTGAAGGTGGTTGCCGCACTGATGCCGCAAGCATTCAAGTAGTTGACCGCAGAGTCCAATGAAGCAAAGTTGGTACCCGCCGCAGGAAGTGCTGGGTTTACGGTGTAGGCACCTGCCAATACAGAGGAACAAGCCGTTTTCACTGTCAACGGACCAACAACGTTGGAGAAGCTGGTTCCGCAGGAGTCTTGTACGTAGAAATCGTAAAGAGTGTTGGGCGTCAAACCGGTAACCGTGTACGGGCTGTTGATTTGGCCGATGACGTTGCCCACAGCACCTGTTCCGGTCATGAAGCCCGTAGGACCCCAAATGATTTTGGATTTCAACGGTGTAGTACCTGTTACGTTCGCCCAGGTCAAGGATACAGAGGATGAAGTCTGCGCCGTGGTGGACAATACGGGATCCGGGCAAGAAGGTACTGCCTTCACTTCGAAATCGTCGATGAACAAGTCCGGACCAAATCCAGAGTTGCCGCGCAATTCAAAAATGGCATCAGAACCAACATAGGAGGCGGGCAAGTAGATTAATTCAGTTTGGAAGGTACCGGGGGTAGTGGTTCCGCCACCCGCTGTGTTCAAGTTAGCACCGTTCTTGTTGAACAACGTATCCCAAGTTGTGGTACCTACTTTGCGCGAGCGCAACACAAATCCGTCCTGTGGATAAGAGGTCATGAACTGGTGTGACCACTTGAAGCCAACCGTAGCCGCTGTTGAAATGGTGATGGGGTGCGTATTGTACACACCATTGTTGCCTGAAGTCCACGACCAGAAGTTGGCGCGAATACAAGGATTACCCGTGGTGTAGTGCAACCAGTTTTGTGTTCCTGCTTGCGTCCAGCATTGTACAGGGTACGTGGTGAAGTCTTCCAAGTACGGCATGGTGCCGCTGGCACAAGGCGTAGTGAATTGAGCAAAAACCCACATGCTCTGACCGATTGCGGTGCCACAATTGCTGCGCACGTAAACGCGGTAGCACGTGTTGGGTGCCAATCCAGACAATACGATGTTGCCGTTGGTGGTCAAAGTGCCCAGCGTACCCGTTCCTTGTGTGAAACCGCATGGACCAAATTCATATTGGTAGTTGGGGGTTGTATTTGGGGAAGTTACCGAAACGGTAGCCGTACCACCAGCAACCGATACAACCGACAAAGTTGGAGGCGTGCAACCCGCTGGTGAAAATTCCCAAGCGCCCATATCAGGCGTGCTGGTACGGGCTACTCCCAAGATATCTGTTGGCACCACTGCTAGAGTGTTCGCGCCGTTGTTGTTCAACGAACCGGACTGGGGCATCAGGTTGCCCACTGTTGCGTCCACAAACAAAGGTGTCGCGGTTGTGGAAGCCAAATCAGGCGTTCCAGTTACCGCTTGCCAGTCCGTCATAGTTGCCTTTGCGCCACCCAAGAAACCAATATTCAAAGAAGTACCACCGGCACCGGTGAAATCAAAGGCGTTGTTGTTGGAGTTGGGTACAGCTGTTGAAGTTCCGTAGTACAACATGTACTTGGTACCCGTATTGGCATTGCCAATGTGTGTAATGTTGTTGCGCAATTGCAAACCATTGTGTGCACCACTGAAGTACATACCGTAGATGGTAGAAGTACCTGTGGCCAACGCATTGTCCAAAACAATCGAATTATTGAACACCCGTGCAGTGTCCAAACCAAACGAATACAATCCAGCTTGAAGGCCAGTGTTGTTATTGAAGTTGTACACCGCGTTGTTGCAAATAATCATCGGTTGGTTGGTACGTCCAGATACTCCGCTGGTGTAGATAGCGTAGGTAGTTGTGGACGTAGCGGGGAAGTTTCCTTCTGGATTGTAAATTCGGTTACCGTCGATGCGTGTGCCTACTTGGCGACCTCCGAAGTACATTCCGTAAAACGTTGAAACCGGACCGGTACGCGTGGCGCGGGTAATGCGGTTGTTTTTCATGATCAAACCGTTCTGTCCCAAAGCATAGGTACCGTACAAAGCAAAATCACGGATGGTTGAATTCTTAACCACGTTGTTGGTGGGTAAGCCCGACAAGGTTCCGGTAGTACCTCCTAAGGTTAAACCGTAGTAGCCTCCAATGATGGTGCAGGAATCGATGGTCAAATTGCTCGCCGCCAAACCCGTTCCGGTTGCGGATGTAGCTGTGTTAGAACAGACAAATGCGGCGTAGTTACCGAATGTGGTCACGGAATCCGTAACCTGAATGGTGCAATTTTTAAATGTATTGAAATTCGCACCGTTCATCAATTGAACACCCCAACCAAACATGGAGGTGGCTTGACCAATGGCGCGCACATTCAAGTTTTTAAACGTAACGTAATCCGTACCGTTCAATTTGATAACCGCACGCTCGTTGGTGTTGTACGATTGGAATTGAATGGTATTGCCGTTGCCGTTCACCGTGATGGTGTTGGTGGCAGACAATCCCGGGATGTCGCCCAAAATCAATTGTTCCGTGTACGGGCCGGTAAAAGGCACGACGTTGAAAACAACGGGACCCGCTACACCGCAAGACGCCGCCGCAAAAGCAGCGGTCAAGTTGGGGTATGTGCCCAAGGGACCTACCGTGTAGGTTCCTGCCGCCAAGTTAGGCAAGGTAGTTACCTGAATAGCAGAAGACGCCGCTGAGGTTGAGGAAGCCGTGCAGGTTACGTTGCATCGGTAGTATTTGTCGGAAGTCTGACTAACGGTTGCAAAGGTGCTGGTTGCACCAGTAATTGCAGTCCATGGACCTGTAGCAGATGTTGAAGATTCCCACTGATAAGTCAAGCCACTGGCGAGGGTTTGGCCTGCCAAAGACAAGTTAAAGTTTTGGTTGGGGCAAACCGAGGTCAAAGAAGCCGAAGCAACCCCACCGGTTGGGGTGCCGGAACAAGCTGTTGCCGGAACCAAGCCAAACTGCATATTGGGGCGATTCGATTGTTGAGAAAGGTTAAATCCAGTAATAGCACCATCCGTGCAACCACTACTTGAGCTAAGATCCGCAAACCCGTCATAAGAAGACACAAAAGGTGTCGTTCCGTATAAAACAGTAGAGTTTTGAGTCCACGCAGAATTGTCGAAGCAAACTTCAATCACTACGTTGTCCGTACCATTCCAAACAAAAGGCGTGGTAAAGGTATGCGTATTCCAACCCGTAGAAGTAGTGTACGTGCTCGGGCCAAAAACAGTGGTAAAAGTAGTGGCCGGCAAATACGAGGCCGGCATTGCTGAAACAGCTGTTCCACCCATTTTAACGGTGAAGCTGCCCAAGGATGCCGGATCCGCGGCGGCTACGTTGAACGCCACCGACGTGAACGAACCGGGAGGCATTCCCAGAGCCGTCAATTCAGAGGCTAAAACCAAATACTGTACACGACCATCCATGTAAAATGTCTTGTACGGGGTAATGGTAGTACCGGTTGTAGTGAGCGTTCCTGTGCCCAAAGTATAGGTCTGGGCTTGAGCCGCAAAGACCAACACAAGGACAACCAAGAAACTCAGTGCTTTGTGTAAAAGCTGCTTCATTTTGATTGTTTTTAAATAAAGAAAACGACGATAATTCCTGAAAGGGACGGACAAGGTAGCCATTTTTGTTGCAAACGTTTGACGAAATGAAGCAATTTTGTTCAAATTGTTGAAAACTTTTATTCGCCGGCGGTGTTGGGGGTGGCGTGCGACGAAACCCAGCGGTGAAATGAAAAATGGGCTGCCCACCTCGTGGACAGCCCATTGCAAAAAGCTAAAAATTCGACGAGTTACTGGAGCACCACGCGCAGTACTGTTGAGCCTTCGGAACTCAAAACGCGCAACTGGTAGATACCCTTGGATAAATCACCCAAGTTCAATGGATGGTGGTACACACCAGAATCCTTGGCAAACGTTTGCGCCAACACAACCTGACCCAAAGGATTAACCAACTCCACGCTTCCTTCCAAAGCACTGCCTTCAAAGACCAATTGAACGAGGCCATTGCTTGGATTGGGATAAACCTGAACGGCCTGATCCAAACCAAACTCGTTCAAGCCAATGGTTGAGTTGACCACCGTAACGGTGGAATCCACCGTGCCGCAGACGGTATCGTTTACTACCAAGGTGACGGTGAATGCTCCCCCGTTGGCGTAGGTTGTGGATGCCGTTGGGCCCGACGCCGTTAAGCCGTTGCCGAAGGTCCATTGATACAGGTGCCCGTTGCTGCCGGTTGAACCGAAGTTAAACTGTCCGGGTACCGTTTGCGTTGCCGACCCAATCACGGCTTTAGCGGTATCCGTAGAAACGGCAAACGACACTTCCTTACGGATCTCGGAGCAGCCAACGGTACCGTAGTACACTTGACCGTTCCAGTTTCTTGGGCTAAGGGTTGGATTCGGAAAAGTTCCGGCTCGTCCTTCGGTAATGATCAAGTCGTTGTTGGTAAACCAAGGTGTGACGCCTTGTATACCCGAACCTGTGTTGTACTGAACGGTTCCCGTCGATCTTCCAACATAAAAGCCATAGGTGGCACCGGTTGGAATAGTGACACTAACCGGAAGGTAGCCCGTGGCTTTGCTTGGGGTAAGATTGACATTTCCCGATGCCAACAACGTCCAAGAAGCAGCTGGCTGCGTCAAATAATCCCCGGGAGTGAAATGAATGATCAAGGGAACATTGGTTCCCGCAGTATTACCCGAACCAGGGCCTTGTGCAAACCCTGTAATGTTCAAAGGACCCCCAGAAGTATTAATTATATTGAACATAACTCCCGCTCCACCATTACCACCGGTCAACGAAGTTTGCGCCGAGTCTGCCGTATTGAGGTACTGAACGAAATAACTGTTCTGACCGGTAGCGGCCACTTTGTAGGTATTTCCTTCCGCCAACTTTACGGTGTCCGTGGCGCTTCCATACCAACCGTAGACCGTTCCTGGAACTGGAATTGCTGCCAACAAAACGGAGTCCACACCGGGACAAACGCTATCCACCAATCCAGTTGTAACGGGTTCAAACGGAAGGAAATTAACACCGACTAGGGTGGTTGTATCGTTGCTCGTGCGACCGTCGTTGGCCAAGGACGTGTAGCCCTTGAAATCCCAAGTTCCCCCCGCGTAGGTATTGATGCTGCCTACGGTCAAGGTGTCTCGGGACAGTGGCAAGAGACTACCGGAGAACGATGCGGTAAGGTTCACCGTGGCGCCGGAAGGTTGGGTAACGCGAATGGTACCTGGCATGGAAACAATGGGGTTCATACCAAAGTTCTCAAACACCAAGGACAAGGTGGTGGTGGAATCCCCACAACCCCCTTTGGCGCCCACAATGGAAATCAACTTGGCGTCGTTGGCAATGGGGGTAAATTCATCCGCACCCATGTCCGGAGCGGTTGACCCTGCTGCTGGACGAACTTGGCCGTCGATGTCCGTATTCACACCCAAACCGTTAACGCCCAAGTCGTTCGGGAACGAACCCACAACGTGGAAGTCCGACGGACTGTTGAACACCACCGAACCGGCCACAGAATTAGCATTCAAAGTGGGGAATGCCGTTTGCCAAGCGGCAAGGGTGGCACGAGCTGCGCCGTAGAACGCCAAACCACTGGATCCAGCTTGGTACGCGTTGTAATCCAATTGGCTGTTTTGCGCCGTTGTAAACGCGGTTACTTGATAGTACGGGAACGTAGTACCAGTGAAAATGTTGTTGCGGATATCCAGGTTTCGAATTTCCTGACCCGCCGTGGTGACCCCGGTTAAATAGAACCCATTGGTTCCGCCCACGCAGGTGTTGTGGTAGAACTTGTAATCCCGCAAACTGTAGGCATAAAAAGCGTAGGTATTGCCCTTCAGCATGTTGTTCACAATGCGGTTCGCAGGTATTGTTCCGGTGATCTGGAAGTTCGGGTAGAACATGTACAAGCCATAACCCTGCGCGTTCATGAAGTTTCCTTCGATGTCCACATTCCGGGTGTAGTAAACGTACATGCCGTACGAAGCAGTAATACGCGACTGGTCAAAGCGATTGTTTTTGATGACCATATCCTCCAAACCGTACAAGCGCATGCCGTAGTAGTACTGCTTCAGCAACGTATTGCCTTCAATCAAAAAGCCTTTGTCGTACACAGTGGTTGAAATGCCGCCCAATGCAATACCGTAGTAGGCACCCTTGATGACGTTGTTCTTGATGGTGATGTAGTCTACATCCGATCCTAAAGTAGTAGGCGACGTTGTTGAACCTGACGAGAATACCGCTGCTGAAACCGCCGTGCCTGTGGTGTCTGAGATGATGATGTTATTCTCAACAACGTTAGAATCAGCATTACTCAAGAACCGAACGACACCACCCGCGGTGTTGATCATGCGCAGGTTTTTCAAAGCAACGTTGCGTGCACCGTTCAACGTGAATACAGAAGCCGTTCCCAAAGGTGCTGTTATAGTTGCCAAACCAGCTGTACCGCCGTTGATGGTAACCGTATTCAGCGGCGAGGAACCCGGAATGTCCGTGAGTGTGAATTCACCCGTGTACGACCCAGCAGCCAAATTAAAGGTTACGGGGCCGGTGATGCCGCACGCACTAACGTACTGCATGGCTGAGTCCAGCGCTTGGAAGTTAAAACCCACCGCAGGCAAGGCTCCGTTGACGGTGTAGGTACCGTTCAAGGAGGTAACACAATTCGTCTTAACGGTCAAAGGACCAACAACGTTTGAGAAGCTCGTTCCGCAGGAATCTTGAACATAGAAATCGTACAGGGTATTGGGCTGGAGACCGGTTACGGTGTACGGGCTGTTGATTTGGTTCACTACCGTTCCCGAAACACCGGTTCCGCTCAAAAAGCCCGCTGGGCCCCAAATGATTTTGGATTTGAGCGGCGCGATACCCGGAACGTTGGCCCAAGAAAGACTGACCGAGTTGGAGGTCTTGTTGGTGCTGACCAATACCGGGTCCGGGCAGGACGGTACTTGTTTTACTTCAAAATCATCAATAAACAAATCTGGACCAAAACCAGAGTTTCCGCGTAGCTCAAAGACTACATCGCCGCCCACATACGAAGCAGGCAGGTAAATCAATTCCGTTTTGAACGTTCCGGGTACCGTGGTACCTCCACCGGTGGTGTTAAACGTGGGGCCTACCTTATTGAACAAAGTATCCCAAGCCGTTGTGCCCACCTTGCGCGAACGCAGAATGAACTGGTCCAAAGGATACGTGGTATTGAACTGGTGGGACCATTTGAACCCTACGGTTGCTGCTGTGGAAATGGTGATGGGCTGGGTGGAGTAAATTGCATTGTTGCCTGAAGTCCAAGACCAAAAATTGGCTCGAAGGCTTGGGTTGCCCGTGGTGTAGTGCATCCAGTTCTGGGTTCCGGACTGAGTCCAACATTGAACCGGGAAGGTGGTGAATTGCTCCAAGTACGGCATGGTTCCACTGGCGCACGGGGTAGTAAACTGAATGGGAATCCACATGCTGGTACCCGTGGTTGTGCCGCAATCCGTGCGAACAAACACTTGGTAGCACGTATTGGGCATTAAGCCGGTCACACTGATGGTGCCGTTACCGTTTAAGGTGCCAATGGTACCAGTTCCCTGGGTGAAGCCGCAGGGACCGTATTCGTATTGGTACAGCGGAGTGGTCACCGTAGAAGAAACCGAAATCGTTGCCGAACCTCCAGCATTGGTCAACAACGAAAGTGTTGGAGGTGTACAACCAGTTGGCGTGAATTCGTAAGCACCGATGTCTGGTGTGGCCGTACGAGCTACACCTAAGATATCGGTGGGCACGTATTGCAAAGTATTGGCGCCGTTGTTGTTCAAGGCTCCAGACTGCGGCATCAAATTACCAGTCGTTGCCGAGGTAAACAAAGGAACCGTTACCTGCGATGCAAGGTCAGGCGTTCCGGCCGAGGCCTGCCAATTGGCCAACGTCGCTTTTGCGTTGCTCAGGAATCCAATGTTATTGGACGTACCACCCGCTCCCGTGAAATCAAATACGTTGTTGTTGGAATTGGGAACTGCCGTTGCTGTACCGTAGTACAGCATGTACTTTGTTCCCGTGTTGGCGTTGCCAATGTGAATGACGTTGTTGCGCACCACCGCCTGGGAGGCAACCCCAGAGATATAAATTCCATAAATAAGGCTGGTACCGGCTGCTAAGTCATTGTCCAGCACAATTGTATTGTTCACAATTTGCGCGGAGTCCAAGGAAAGCATGTAGATACCGCCTTGAATACCGGCATTGTTGCGAATGTTGTAAACGACGTTGTTGCAAAAAACAACGGGTGCATTTCCACGCCCAACCGTAGAACTTCCATAAATCGGATAGGTTGAGGTGCTTGTAGCCGGAAAGTTTCCTTCGGGGTTGTGGATTTTGTTTCCGTCGAACCGACTGCCAATGTGACGGCCTGCTGTATACAAACCGTAAAAAGTAGACACCGTTCCTGACCGGGTTGCACGGTTGATGGTGTTGTTTTTAAACAACAAATTATTTTGCCCCAAGGTGTAGGCTCCATAGATGTAAAAATCACGAATAACCGTGTTTTTAACCACGTTGTTGCTGGGAAGACCCACCGTAGTTCCAGAGATCCCTCCTAACGTAAGACCGTAGTATCCTCCAATGATGGTGCACGAGTCAATCAATAAATTGGACGCTGCTAATCCGGTACCCGTTGCAGAGGTTGGGGTGTTCGAACAAATAAAACCGCCAAAGTTCAAACTGGTTACGGAATCCGTAGCCTGTACAGTACAGTTCTTAAAGGTATTGTTGTTCGCACCGTTCATGAGGTGAACGCCGTATCCGAATTGCGTCGTCAACTGCCCAATTGCCCGGATATTCAGGTTCTTGATGGTCAAGAAATCCGTTCCGTTCAACTTCAATACCGCGCGCTCGTTGGTATTGTTGGACTTGAACTGAAGCGTGTTGTTGTTGCCGTTTACGGTAATGGTATTGGTGGCGGACATTCCGGGAATCTGTCCCAAAATAATTTGCTCCGTGTAGGGGCCACTAAAAGGTTGAATATTAAATACTACCGGACCCGCAACACCGCAAGATGCAGCGGCAAAGGCGGCTGTTAAGTTGGGATACGTTCCGGTAGGACCTACGGTGTACGTTCCTGCGGCCAAGTTGGGAAGAGTGGTTACCTGAACCGGTAGGGATTGCGCTACCCCACCGCCATTGGTGCAGGTAATTTCGCAACGGTACCAAGTATCAACGGTTTGCGACACCGTTGCGGCACCGGCTGTGGCGCCAGCTACGTTGGTCCAAGGACCTGCAGACGTTGAGGCCGTTTGCCATTGGTAGGTTAATCCACCCGCCAAAGCCGCACCGGTAAGGGTTAGGTTGAAATTTTGATTGGGACAAACTGCCGTAGAAGAAGCAGTTGCGGTACCCGGTGTTGGAATTCCCGAACAAGCTGCTTGCGGGATGTAGGTGATGGAGCCACAAAATGCACGTGATGCAATCCAGCCCGTCAGCGTACCACCAAAGCCATTGGGCATGGTGTTAACCGAAACACTACCGTCCGTAAAGGTGGACTGCGTACCGGTTACCCAAGACATGTAGCGCGTGGATAATGTACCCGTGGCGTTCACACAAATCCCCACAGGCGTACTTGCCGGCAAAGCCAACATATCTGAACCAAAAGGAATTGCAGCAGCTGTTGTATTGCCTCCACTTGTAGCTGTGGCTGACTTAAAAAGAACCCAACCGTTGGCTGTAGTTATGGACGGAGTAGTTTGCCCCGCAGGCAATACGCCACCCAATCGGTACCAAATTTCTACCGTACCCGATGTTCCTGCTGCAGCGGAGAAAACGTTGGACATCCCAGTAACGAAAATCGGCTGATTCGAATTGATTTCGAAGGTAATTACCGACGACCCATTGTTCGGCGTGGTGGCCGGCATGGTGGAAATGGTGACCTGACCAAATACGGCCAAGCTCAATGCACTAAACGCAATGGATAGAAATTTCCTCATGGTCTTCTACAGTTATTTTAGGACTAAAAGGCTAATCTAATCAATAAAAATTTACCAATCGGAAGGAGTTCGTCGTCATCGGGTATTAATAATCCACATTGCGATATTTCAAATTCTGTTGTGCACGGAGAAACTAAGTAGTATCTTCGCGCCTCCAATTAAAGACCGATATGTCTTTATGAAGACGGGAAGTGGCGCAGGTGGTAGCGCATCTGGTTTGGGACCAGAGGGTCGCAGGTTCGAATCCTG
>CAZDDX010000011.1:0-47062 GCA_964504345.1 uncultured Owenweeksia sp.
GCTTAGAAGGCAGTTGCTCTATCCAACTGAGCTACGGGACCCTGATCGCGGCAGTCTCCGTAGTTAAGAAACAACAGACTGCAGCAACGGGGCGCAAAATTAAACTAAAGGGGGTGTTCGTACTCAAAAAGATTCATTTCATTTGCTCTACGCTATTCAATACGATTCATGTGCTTAGCTTCATCTTAAGCTGAAACCCTAGATTACCTGTCGATGTCCCTTCAAAAATCAATCGGCCGTTTTGGACTCAACTCTTCAATTACGGAAACGAGTGTTGTCCGGGCTTCGCTTTTTTTAGCGATTTTCTTTTTGAGCAGTTTGCCTTCCTTGCACGCCCAAACCAGCGCCACCTGGGAGAAGGATATTGCGTGCATTGTGCATTCCCATTGCGGCAGTTGCCACGCCGGCGGCGGAATTGCTCCGTTCCCGTTGTCGTCGTACTACCAAGTTAAAAAACAAGGTACAGGTGTGAAGTTGGCGGTGCAAAGCAACCACATGCCCCCTTGGCCAGCGGGCGTCGGGCAGCCGCATTTGGCACAGTCCAAATCCCTCACTGCCCAAGAAAAACAAGTGTTGGTGGACTGGGTGAACAACGGAATGCCCGCCGGAGATACCTCGCTTGCACCCACAGCGCCCGTGGCAACCAACGGAGTCGTGCTGAACCAGCCCGATTTCGTTCTGACCATGCCTACCTACACCGTGCCGTCGTCCAGCAACGATACTTACCGATGTTTTGCCATCGCCAATCCTACTGCCTTCGCACAAACCATCAAAGCCTTGGAGATAGTTCCCGGCAACCGGCAGATTGTACACCACGTTTTGGTGTTTTTTGATCCTACCAACACCCCTTTGCAATTAGATGCCGCAGATCCTGCACCCGGCTATGCTTCGTTTGGCGGTACCGGCAGCGGACAAAGCAAGTTGATTGGCGCGTGGGTGCCGGGCCAGGAAGCGTACTTTACCCCTGCCACTACTGGTTTTTCGGTTCAAGGACAAGGTTGCTACATCCTTCAAGTACATTACCCAGTCAGCGCGGCAGGTCAGCAAGATTCCACCTCTTTGCGAGTGCAGCTCTCCCCCATTCCCTTGCGGTCGCTGATGATTCAATCTCCTTTAAATCACCAGCAAAGTCTGATTAACGGGCCATTGGTAATTCCCGCAAATCAAGTAAAAACGTTTCGCGCGCAGTACACGGTACCGGGCCCTGTGACGGTTTTTGGCATTACGCCCCATGCGCACTTGGTTTGTACTTCGCTTTCCGCCTGGGCGGAATTGCCCAATGGGGATTCGGTGCCCCTCATCCACATCCCAAAATGGGATTTTCACTGGCAAATGTCCTACTCCTTCCGGGAGGCCTTGGTTCTACCTACCGGCACCAAGTTGAAGGCCAAAGGCACGTACGACAACACCTTCAACAATCCCAGAAACCCCAATTTTCCACCGCAAACGGTTACGGCGGGCGAAGGGACGTCGGACGAAATGATGTTGTTTTACGTTCACTTCAGTCCCCGCCAAGCAGGTGACCAAGGATGGGTTTTGGATACAGCCACCCACAAGGCGCATCATTTGGGTTGCATTCCCGCAAGTTTGGGCCGTGATGAGCCGATAGTGGACCGTTGGTGGCTGGGGCCCAATCCCAGCGCTGCGGCACCGGATGTTTGGGGCTTGAACCCTGGAGAAGTACTGGAGTTGCGCAATTCTTTGGGTCAAGTGGTCTGGACGGGGCGTTTGGATGACCGCTCATCGTGGAACGCACTGCCCTACGGAATCTATTGGTTGCGGAGTATGGACTACCTTCGTACCGCATTGCCATGGATCAAAACACCCTGATGCGCGCGGCGCAAAAGCTATCGGAGAGCATTTGGATGGACGTCTTAGGCGTCGTAGTGGTGGTTGCAGCATCGGTGGGATTGGGGTACCACGAAACGATGATCAACGGCTGGCCCATTGGTTGGTTTTCTACGATAGGCGTTGCGGTTTCCATGATGGCTACCCGATTGGTTACGCGGCGAAACAACATTGGTAATGCGATTGGGTTGGCGGCAACTGTAAACTCGGCTTTTGTGGACTACGCTCTGGGCAACAAAGCAGCTTTTTTGACCTATCCGGTTACGTTTATTGGTAACGCTATAAGTGTTTGGTATTGGAGCAAACGACCAGACCGGACCCCGTCGCCGGTGAATTTTCGGTACTTCCGAAACATGGGATTTGCCGTTGTATTGGGATTGGTCCTCAACCATGCGGGGTACACAGCCTTTTGGACCGAAGCGCTGTCCAACGACGATTGGAGTAAGTTTTTGTTGACCTCCGGCGTAACCGCCCTCACCTTTTCGGGGTTGTTCAACACGCCGGGCATGTATGCCGACTCCTGGATTTTTTGGCAGTTTTACAACGTTCTGAAGTTGATTCAGAACTGGCACTTTGGAAACATTGCCTATGTGGCCAAGTACATCTTTTATTTGTTTAACGCGGGGCTGGCATGGTTTGTGTGGAGGTTCTTGATGAGGTCTAAGGCATTTAAAACTGCATGATGTCGATTTATGGGTAGCCCTTCCCTTTTTTTTTATATGTTCAAAAAGTGCGTCCTCTAATTGGTTTGGTTGGTAGAGGCCCTTGTGTACTGGGGCGCACTTAGCACAGGGATCTCGGAACCCGGTCGGAAACGGCCGGGTTTTTTCTTTGGTACTGGGAGTGAGGGCGGGATTAGCTTCGCTGATCCCGTGGAGGGGGGGCTTCAGCGCGGATCCTGCGCACTTCCCCGCCGTGTTCCACGTCGGGGATTTTGGTGCATGCCCAACCTCGCTAAACCAAAGGTTTGACTCGGCGGGCATGCGCCAAAAAAAAAACCAGCCCGAGGGCTGGTTTTAGTGCGCATTATCCGCGTTGGCGGTGAGGGCGGGATTCGAACCCGCGGTACACTTGCGCGTACGTCAGTTTAGCAAACTGGTGGTTTCAGCCTCTCACCCACCTCACCTTTTACTACCGAACGGCTTGATTCGGAGCCCTGTAAAAATCACGAAAATCCTTACGGGAGTGCAAATATACACCGATTTCGGCAATTAAGAAATTCCACACGCGTCGTACCTTCGCACCAACCCTTATTGAAATCATAAAGCGCTTACTATCATGAAAGAAGTTGTTGTCGTTTCTGCCGTACGCACCCCCATGGGAAGTTTTGGAGGCTCCTTGTCCACCGTTTCTGCAACCCAATTGGGCGCTGTGGCCATTCGCGCTGCGGTGGAGCGCGCTGGAGTAGTTCCCCAATCCATTGACGAAGTGTTGATGGGCTGTGTGCTGCAGGCCAATTTGGGCCAGGCACCGGCACGGCAGGCGGCGTTGGGCGCAGGCTTGGGCAACAACACCCCCAGCACTACCGTGAACAAGGTTTGCGCCTCAGGCATGAAAGCGGTTATGCTGGGAGCGCAGGCAATTGCGTCCGGCAACGCTGAAATTGTGGTAGCTGGCGGCATGGAAAACATGTCCCAAGTACCGCATTATTTGGGGACCGGTCGGACCGGAGTGAAATTGGGCAACTTGACCTTAATCGACGGTTTGGTCAAAGACGGGTTAACCAATGTATACGACCAAAACCACATGGGCGTTTGCGCCGATCTGTGCGCGTCGGAAAAAAAATATACCCGCGAACAGCAAGATGCCTTTGCCATTGAGAGCTACGAACGCAGCGCAGCGGCTTGGAACGGTGGTCGATTTGCCGCGGAAGTGGTTCCGGTGGTGGTTAAAGACCGCAAAGGAAACGAAGTGGTGGTGGACCGCGATGAGGAATACACGCAGGTGGACTTTTCAAAAATCCCAAGTCTGCGCCCGGTGTTTCAGAAGGACGGAACCGTAACGGCCGCGAATGCTTCTACCCTCAATGACGGGGCTGCAGCGCTGGTGTTGATGAGCCGTGAAAAGGCCAATGAATTGGGCATTAAACCATTGGCCGTAATTCGCGGCTATGCAGATGCCGCACACGAGCCGGAATGGTTTACCACGGCTCCAGCTTTGGCGGTGCCCAAGGCCGTAGCAAAGGCTGGATTGAGCATGGCGGATATTGAATACTACGAACTCAACGAGGCCTTTTCCGTAGTGGGTTTGGTCAACCGAGACCTCATGGGCATTGCTGCAGACCGGTGCAACGTCAACGGCGGCGCGGTTTCTTTGGGTCATCCCTTGGGTGCGAGTGGTGCACGGATTTTGGTAACGTTGATCAATGTTTTGGAGCAAAAAGGAGCGCGCTATGGTGCCGCCGGTATTTGCAACGGTGGTGGTGGTGCTTCCGCTCTCGTGTTGGAGCGTATGGCGTAATTTAGCCTGACGTGTACTAAACCAATCCACTGCATGAAGTTTGGCTTGTGTCCTTTGAGCGCCGTTCCCATGCGGAGCGAACCGAGTCACCGTTCCGAAATGGTGAACCAAATGCTCTTTGGAGAGGCTTGTTTGGTGTTGGACCAGCACGACGAATGGATACGGATTCGGTTGGCGCACGACCGCTACGAAGGTTGGTTGTTGCGCGTGCAATTGCTTCCATTGGAAGAGGACGCGTACCAAGCATACTGCAGCGTTCAGCCCGTTATGGTGGGCGATACCGTTGAGCTGTTGGAACATGAATCGCGCGCCACTAAAGCACGCGTTTTGTTGGCAGGTAGTTATTTGCCGGGGTACGATGCAGCCAGCGGACGGGTCACCTTGGGAACGCAAACTTATTTTTTCAACGGCCGGTTGGCGGAACCTGCGCGGACCCGTGAGGAATTGTTGCTGCAAGCCTATATGTTCTTGAACGCACCCTACCAATGGGGCGGCCGTTCACTTTTTGGTTTGGACTGCAGCGGTTTTACCCAGATGGTGTACCGATTGTCGGGCTTTTCCTTGTTGCGGGATGCGTCTCAACAAGCAACTCAAGGAGAAACACTTAGTTTTTTGGAGGAGTCACTGCCGGGTGACTTGGCCTTTTTTGACAACGACGAGGGGCGCATTACCCATGTAGGCATTTTGGTGCGTCCGGATCAAATCATTCATTGTTCGGGCCAGGTTCGACTGGACGGCATTGACCAGCACGGAATTTACAATTTTGAACTCCGGAAACACACCCATCGGCTCCGACTCATCAAGTCCGTAGTATCCTTACCCATTTGACGCGGGCATCGATTGGGTAACTCTGATTGTTTGGTGCCAAACCATGTGTGAACCCGCTCACGGCGGACCTATGCTCTACCGAGGCGGATGAAGTGCTACCGAGGAGGACGAACACTTCCCGCAGGGCGCGGTTGTGCTGGGCGCACAGGGCGGGCATTCAATTTTTCGGTTAAAAACTGAACCTCTATTGCCAAAGAATCGGCACGCTTCTTCTGCAGTTGCTCGGCTTGCTGTGTGGCAGCCAAATCCATGCGGAGCAAATCCCGCAAAACGGATTCACGCTGCACCACGCCCGCCAAAGTATCCGCCCTTCGAGACTGTTCCTGTACCACAATAACTAATGAATCTCGCTCTTTAGTCAAGGTGCCAACCGTCGAATCCAGTCGAACCAAGGCATTTTTCAACAGCCCTTCTTCAATGGACACGGCCCCAATGCGGGAAACCAGGTTGAGGCTATCTTGCTCCCAACGAAGGGCCCGCGTCTGATCTTCCAAACGATGCTGCTGCGGAATGCAGCCCACCAGCAAAACGAAGGCAAGCGAGCAGAGGCCGGCCCAACGAACCCCATTCCTGAGGGTGCCCAAGTGCATTTCCATAAGGCAAATATAGGCACTACCTTCGGGCATGCTTTTGATCGACGTCCGTTCTCCGTCGGAATTCCAACAGGGCCATGCCCCGGAGGCGGTTTCCCTTCCATTGTTCGACGATGCCGAACGCCACGCGGTGGGGTTGTGCTACGCCGAACAAGGCCAAGACGCTGCCGTTCGGCTGGGGTTGTCCTTTGTGGGGCCCAAAATGCATTCGCTGGTGGCGTTTGTAGATGAGCATTGCGGCGCAGCGCGCGAAGTAAGTGTTTACTGCTGGCGCGGCGGCATGCGCAGCGGCTCCGTGGCTTGGCTTCTGGGAACCGCCGGGTATCGGGTAAACCGTTGGGAGGGTGGCTACAAAGCCTACCGCAACAGGGTGTTGGCAGAATTGGAACGACCCCGCCCCTACCGCGTTTTGACGGGCCACACGGGCGTTGGGAAAACAGAGGCTTTGGCAACGATTGCCGATGCTGGATTGCAGGTACTGGATTTGGAACGATTGGCCAACCACCGCGGCTCCGCTTTTGGGCACGTTGGTTTGGGGGCTCAACCCACGAGCGAACAGTTTGAGAATAACTTGGCTGCTGAATTGGCAAAACTAGACCCCATCCGCCACATTTGGGTAGAGGATGAATCCCAGTCCATTGGGCGCGTTTGGCTGCAGCCCCATTTTTTCAAGCAGCTTCAACATGCACCTCGTTTGGAATTGGTTCGGTCTGCCGACGAACGGGCGCAGTTGTTGGCCCGCATTTACGGAGAAGCGCCCGCAGATCAATTGAAAAACTCTTTTACCCGACTGGCGCGCAAAATTGGCGGCCAATGGGTACCGGTTGCCCACCAAAAAATTGACGAAGGTCAACTGGCTGAGGCCGCTGCGTTGGCACTGCGCTACTACGACAAAACCTATGCCCACAGCATGGCACGCACGGAAACAACCGTGCAACAACGATTGGATCTGACCGGTCTTACGCCGGATCAAGCTAAATCAGCCCTATTGGAGGCCGTGACCGCATTTTAACTCCACCCCTTCTCAACTTTCCACCGTGAACCCAATTCAGCCCCAAGAATCCGAGTCTATCCGACTGACCCAGTACAGCAAGGGCTCTGGGTGCGGGTGCAAAATGGCTCCCGCCGCCCTAAAAAGTGTGTTGGGTGCGTCGTTTTCCAACAACACCGAAGACCTGAAGCGCGCCTCCCAATCCCTCCTGGTGGGGCACGGTGAGGCAGACGACGCTGCAGTAGTAGACCTGGGCAACGGCACCGGCCTGGTGTGCACCACGGATTTTTTTGGACCGCTGGTGGACGACGCCTACCAATTTGGCCGAATTGCCGCAACCAACGCCCTTTCCGACGTGTACGCCATGGGGGGAAAACCGCTCGTGGCCCTGGCCGTTTTGGGCTGGCCGGTGGACGCACTTCCTACAGCTCTTGCGGCAGAGGTTCTGCGGGGAGGCCGAGACGTCTGCACGGAGGCGGGAATTGCTTTGGGGGGCGGACACAGCGTGGACAATCCTGAGCCCTTGTTTGGCTTGGCCGTTACCGGTTTGGTGGATTTAAAAAACTTAAAAAGAAATGGCGGCGCCTTGCCGGGCGATTCCCTGTACCTCACCAAGCCGTTGGGAACGGGCATGGTGGCCTCCGCCATCAAAAAAGGGCTGGCAACGCCGGAAGACCTTCAGTGGCTTCTGGACACCGCACAGACCTCCAATCGATTTGGGGCGGACTTGGGCACCTTTCCCGGGGTACACGCCCTCACGGACGTCACCGGATTTGGTTTGGGTGGTCATTTGTTGGAGATGCTGAACGCCAGCGAGGGTGCTCGTGCAGAATTGGACTGGTCTTCCCTACCCACCTTGCCGGTGGAGCGATTGACGGCCTTGGCTGCTGCTTTTTGCATGCCGCAGAACACCACGCGCAATTTCACCGCAAACGCTGCCGACTTCCCCTCCCTGTCCGGGCCGGAGTTGATGCTCCTCTTTGATCCGCAAACCAGCGGCGGCTTATTGGCTGCCGTTGCTCCCGAAGCAGAGGACGCCGTGGCGCAAGCCGCCCGGGACGCGAACCAATTGTGGGTAAAAATAGGGACCGTGCGCACAGCATCACCAGGCCAAAAACGCGTCGAAATTCTTCGGTAAATCGGTTGCGCTGGAGCGAACTCCTTAGAAATTGATCTCCGTCCGGTCACTCAGTTTTTGAACATCGCCGGTGGAAGGCCGATGCCCCAGTACGACGGGAATGGTTCTGCTGCAGTGCCGTGACCAAAGACCGTACGCATTGGCACCGGTTTCTTGAACCACCAACCAATCGCCTTCGTGGAGTTCCGGTAATGGGGCGTTGCGCGCGAGGTAGTCGCCCGCAAAGCAAAGAGGCCCGGCCACGTCGTAGGGCTGCAAACGGGTATTGATATTGGGGGTTCCGTCGGCATTTAAGGCCAATAAAGGGAACGGACGCGGAACGGTATACGCGTCGCGGAGGAACAGGTCCGCACCCACGTGGAGGTAGGCCACAGAAGCGGCATCCGTGCGGGGCAATACGTATTCTAACCGACTGACCGTCCAGCCGGCGTGGGCATGGACCCACTGGCCAAATTCCGTATGCCATGCAAACGGAGCCCGTTCTTCTGGGGTGGTGTTTTGAAAAAATTCGTGGGCGTAGCGGCGCATACCGTCCCAGGGCGACGCCGGCAAACCACCGCCAATGTCGATCCAGTCCAAAAGAGCCAAACCCAATTTCTGGCGCTCTGCGTTGGCTTCTTGTGCCAATTCCAAGACCAAGCGAATGGCCCTTATTTGGGCGGGTAAATCGGTTATTTGGGAACCGCTGTGGAGGTGCAGTCCGGAAATGGGGTACGTGCGCAAAGCGTCTAATATTTGCGCGCGTTGCGTTATGGAAACGCCAAATTTAGAGGCGTTGGAACTGACGTGGAACAACGCGGGAGATCCGGTGTGTACCTCTGGATTGATGCGCAGTCCCAACCGGTAGTTGGGCATTTTGGGGTGCCGCGGCAATTCTTCCAAGGCATTGGCGTTCACCAACAAACCAGGAGTGTGCTGCTGCAACCAGTTCAACTCTTCCCGCGTTTTCACAGGCGAATCAAAAACGATTTTGTGGGGCGCACATCCGGCCTCCAGACCCCGCTTTACTTCTTCCAACGAGGCAGCTTCTAGGCCAAAGCCCTTTTGAACCAAATAGCGCAATACCCCCGGGTGCGGTTGGGATTTTATGGCCACCGCATGTTCCATTTGGGGCCATTCTTGGCGCAAACAATGCAACCGGTGGTCCAGTACGTCCCAATCTACAAAAAGTGCAGCGGGATCGTTTGTGCGGTCCAACAATCCCGTTTGCCAGGCGTGTTGCAGGGCTTTCGCAGCGCTCTGCCCCTCGGTTTTCATGCGCCAAACAGCTTTTGGGTGAATTCCTCTAATAGTTCGACCAAACGGTAATCGTTGGTCAAATCGAGCTTTTCTTTTTCCAATTGTTTGCGCACGTTGAAGGAACCGATGGCCAAGCGAATAAACGAACGCTCACCGTACTGAACGGGTTGACCAATAAAGACATTCGTGTATCCTTCCAATCCAGTCACTTGGGCATTTACCAAACTTGAAAAAAGCGTTTTTAATTCCGCATTGTCTAAATATCGGCCGGAAATTTTGACCCGAAAGGACAATATGCTGTCGTTGGTCAGTGACTGATCCGGCATCAATTCAAAATACGGAGAGGATTGGAGCTTTTCGCTGATGGCCAAGTTCCAGGAACGTATGAGGGCATTGGATTCTTCCGCAGGCCACTGGGCGTACGCCTCCATTTCGTCCAAGGCAACGTGCCAACGCAGGCGAAGGCCGTCGTTCTCGCGTGGAGCCAATTGGGCGCGCATAGCCGGCAAGTTCGCGGGGAAATCGTAGGACGAAAACAATCGGTTAAAATAAGAAACAGGCGTAAAATCAGCTACTTGACGCAATTTTTCCGTCCACGAACGCGGAACCAACAACGCGCCGCAAAACGGCGGTGCTTGGAAAAACTTGGAGCCGGTGATCATGACCATGACCCCTTTTTTCAATAAGCTGTGAACCAGTGCGTTGTCGGTTCGAAATTGGCACATGTCCACCACCCACATCACGTCTGCATCCACTTCGTCCACGATGTCCAAATCGTCTACAATACCCGATTTGGAGCCAAAAACGAGGTTGCCAATGAGGGCTGCATTGGGATTTTCCGCAACAATGCCTTTTATGATCTCTTTTCGATTTACGATCCGGCCGTCGTCCCCCCGAGCCGCCAAATAGTCTACCCGCGCCGTGAGGTTGGGATGCAGGAGTTCGTCTTTGGGAACGCGTTCGCCAAATTGGTTGAATTCCGCGTAGTATTTGGCTTCTGCCGCCAATTTGGATCCGGAGCCCAATTCTTCAGGGCACGAAACTATGTTTACGATGGGCTTATTGGGTTGAAGCAACGCCTGAAACAGCAACGGCAAGTACATCATGTCGCTCCCACTGGGTCCAAAAAACACATCAAATTCGTCTTCTGGTGAAAAAAGGGACCGAATCCGACCGGCTTGCTCCGCCAACAAGGATTCGTACAAACGGCGCGGATACGAGGAAAGAAAGGCATTTGCAGAATTCAGTCCGCTGGCCGTAAGGGTACCGCAGGTGCAACTTCCGCGTTGAAACAAACCTTCGCTTTGCGAGGGATTGAGGAAATATTTGTTTCTACCTGTCTGCGGATGCGTGAAAATTCGTTCATCGCACCCGGACACCAGCACCTCTTGAAGGGAACGTGCGGGTCTGGGATACTGGTTCATGGACGTGTATTAGGGAGTAAAATTACGACGGAATGCGCCGCAATCGATGCACTTTTCCGGCGTGAAAAACCGTAATCCAGCCGTGGTGGGAATCGTGAACCAAACGAATGGGGTGTTCAAATGGAGGCACTCCCTTAGGGTATGCATAAAGTCCTTCGAACTCTTTTGCACCTGTGGAATCTATGCGTTGCATGCGCAGTCCTTGGGGCACCGGCTCCAGCGCGTGCCAAGCACCCTCTCCCAATCCACCCAACCACTGCGCATCAGAAGGTACGGATGAGGGGCGCGGCGGCTCTTGTACCTGCCCCAAAATAGAATCGTTGCGCAAAGCGCCCGCGTGTTTTTTGGACATGGCCTTCAGGAGCCCGCTCCCCAAACTGATCATGGCCTTCCATCGATTGGGTTCGTACGTTTGAACGCGGCCTTCGAAAATTTGAAAACACACGCCTTCGGTAGCGGCTGCGGCCACATTGTGGGCGGGTGCCGGTTTGTAGCTGATGGGCCAGCGTAGTTTGCGGCGAACGGGATGATTGAGGGGCAATGAGGCGCGAATGGCATCGGAGACAAAACGGGAGCAATTGGTGTGGTCACGGCTCAAACCACCGTACCGCTGGTACCCCTCCTCTTGCAAACCTTTACAAAAATCAATTATTTGCCCATAATCCACACCCCTACATACGGACAACAAGAGAGGACCGTCGCCGTGGGTATCTGCTCCACGTGCCTCCAGAGCAACACCTATTTCATCCGGATTCAACAAAAAATCGTCATCGGACCAACGGGCCAATGCCGGAAATGCAACCTTGGGATCCGTCTCCGCACTGCGCACCCGACCAAACGGCCGCGGGGTAATGTACCTGCCAAAATCGTAGTACTCCACCTCCGGTCGGCCAATTTGTACCACCGCCATGGCGGCATGACCCACGCGAAGGTTTGTGTTGCGCACCAAGCCCAGGCGCTTTAAGAAGCGAATAATCTTTTCCTCGCCACGGGCAGTGGTTTCTGGCCACGCCAGAACCAATACGACGCTGCGGTAATCCGATTCGCGTTTCATGGCGACAAATGTCGGATAAATAGTACTTTTGGCGACTATGGTCAAAACAATTGTTGGTTTGGTGGTGGGGTTGGTGGCCTTCACTGCACTGGTTTATGGGGTTCAAATGCCTGATTTCAGGGCGGAACAAGTGGATTTACTCTATCGGTTGACGGGGGTATACCTGGCGGTTGCGGCGCTCTGTTTTCTGGTGGGGGAAGCCACCGGCAACTACAGCCAAGTAGATAAATTGTGGAGCATTATTCCCTTGGTTTATGCTTGGATGGCCGCGTCTGCCAGTGATTTTGCCCCGCGTCCCACGCTAATGGCCGGATTGGTTACCCTTTGGGGAGCGCGCCTAACCTTTAATTTTGCCCGACGCGGCGGTTATTCTTGGATTCCTTGGAAGGGCGACGAAGACTACCGTTGGTCGCTTTTGCGCGCGAATCCTGCGTTCAACCGCCCTTGGAAGTGGTCTTTATTCAATCTCTTCTTCATTTCTCTGTACCAGCAAGGTCTCATCCTCCTCTTCACCCTGCCCATCGTGTACGGATGGACGGCCGACGGTTCTGCCCTTTCCGCAACCGACTGGCTCTTGGCCCTTGTGGTGTTGGTCTTGGTGGTTCTTGAATTCACGGCGGACCAACAGCAATGGGACTACCAAGAAGAAAAGCACCGACGCCGGAAAGCCGGTGAGGACCTGGGCGACTACTACGGCGTTGGTTTCACCCACACCGGCTTGTGGCGTTGGATGCGCCACCCCAACTACGCTTGCGAACAAGCCATTTGGATTGTGTTTGCGGCTTTTGCGGCAACTGCAACCGGTCTCTGGCTGAGTCCCGCCTGGTTGGGAGCGGCTTTGTTGGTGGTTTTGTTCAACGGCAGCGCGAATTTTAGCGAAGGCGTCACTGCGGAGAAATATCCAAAATTCGCTGCGTACCGCGAGAAAACGGGGAAGTTTTTGCCCAAGTTTTGGTGAGCAAAAGATCCAACGTGTGACTTGAGTCACGGTAATTGCGGTCAACTTGGAGGAATTTGTGCATGGCAAATGCAAAAAATCCTGAGATGAAACAATTTGATATTGTCGTAGTTGGCGCCGGAACAGGTGGCATCATGGCTGCCGCTTTTCTGCGAAGGAAAGCACCTCATTACCGCGTTTGTGTTGTAGACCCGGCTACCAGTCATTGGTATCAACCCGCTTGGACCTTGGTTGGTGCGGGCACCTATTCCATGAAAAAAACAGAGCGCCCTACCCGTGATTTGATACCGCCAGGCGTCGATTGGATTCCCCACAAAGTTGTAGATTTTTCGCCCGAGCAAAATACGCTTCGTTTGAACACCGGTGAAGAATTGGCGTACAAAGGCCTCATCCTTTCGCCGGGATTGGTTATGGATTTAGACGGCATTGAAGGCTTGCGTGAAGCATTGGAGCAGCCCAATGTCTGTTCCAACTACACGGACCCTGAAAAAACATGGAGGGTACTGCAGGAATTTAAAGGGGGTAATGCCCTTTTTACCCAGCCAAACACCCCCATCAAGTGCGGCGGTGCTCCGCAAAAAATCATGTACCTGGCAGAGGATTACTTCCGAAAAACTGGAAAAAGGGACCAAGCGAATGTGGTGTACGCCACTCCGGGGAGTACCATTTTTGGGATGAAAGCTGTGGCTCAAACTCTGAACGAGATAATCGCCAGACGGAACATCCACTTTAAGCCCTTCTATGCTCCCGTTAAAATTGATTCTACGAAACAGGAAGTTACCTTCCAATACATTGCCAACGACGGCCATGCTTGCGTCGTAAACAAAGGTGTAAACTTGAACGAAGCACTCGTTTCAGACCACACGGTTGTTATACCTTACAACATGCTTCACTTGGCACCGCCTCAAATGGCGCCGGAGTTTATACAAAAATCACCTTTTGCCGTTCAAGAAGGCCCCAACAAAGGATGGTTGGATGTGGACATTCACACCCTTCAGTCCAAAACACACGCCAATGTTTTTGGCATTGGGGATGCTGCTGCCCTCCCTACCGCCAAGACGGGAGCTGCTTTGCGCAAGCAGGTACCTGTTGCAGTAAGGCACTTATTGGCACATCTGGAAGGTACCGTTGAATCCAGCACCTACGAAGGCTATTCTTCTTGTCCACTGGTTACGCGCTACGGACGCATGGTATTGGCTGAATTCAAATACAACAACGTCCCAGATGCAGACCCAATCTTGTCAAAGATGATGAATACGTTCAAAGAGCAATGGGCCCTTTGGATTTTAAAAAAATACGGCCTCCCTTTTCTCTATTGGACCCAAATGCTGAAAGGCAAAATGATGAATTAACTTATGATGATTGTACTGGGATACTTCGCCTCTCTGTTGATTGGCCTTTCTTTGGGAATGTTGGGCAGCGGCGGCTCCATTCTAACCCTGCCGGTGCTGGTCTATTTGTTTCAGGTAGACCCCGAGGCAGGCACGGCTTATTCTCTAGTGATAGTGGGTGCAACCGCCTTGGTGGGGGTACTGCCCAAAGCCTTTAAAGGCGAGGTTGACTTTGGAACCGCTTTGCTGTTTGGTTTGCCGTCGATTGCTGCGGTGTATGCCACCCGCGCCTGGTTGATGCCGGCACTGCCGGATCAGTGGGGTCCCGTAACCAAAAGCCAAGGATTGATGCTGCTGTTTGCGGTGTTGATGGTGCTCGCGGCACGCGGCATGCTGAAAGGAAAAAAGGTACAAACCGTACAAAAAGAGCTCAGTCCCGCGGCCAAGGCCGCCGTAGTCTTGGGGGAAGGAGCCGGAGTTGGCGTCCTCACCGGTTTGGTGGGTGCCGGCGGGGGTTTTTTAATCATCCCGGTCCTGGTTTTGGTGACCGGTTTGGAAATGAAGCGCGCGGTGGGTACGTCCCTGCTCATTATTGCCGCAAAATCATTGATTGGATTTACCGGCGATTTGGGCCACTTGGATCCAGACTGGTTCTTTTTGGGACGTGTGACTTTGGTCGCATTGGTTGGTTTGGCGGTGGGTACCTTTGCTGCGCAAAAGATTCCGTCGCAGAAACTGCAAAAAGGCTTTGGCTACTTTGTGCTTGCGATGGGCGCCTTTGTCCTGACCAAAGAGTTGTTTTTTAATTGATTTAATCAGAATAATCGATCTGCTATGACTGTTGAGCAAATTTACACGGGCTGTTTGGCCCAAGGTGCTTACTACATTGCCTCCGAAGGCGAGGCGGTTGTGATTGATCCCTTGCGCGAGTCTGCACCGTATTTGGAGCGTGCGGAGCGCGACGGCGTTCGCATCAAGTACGTTTTGGAAACGCACTTTCACGCCGATTTTGTTTCCGGCCACGTTGCGTTAGCGGAAAAAAGCGGCGCCACCATTGTGTACGGCCCCAATGCCCAGCCGGACTTTTCGTTTCACAGCGCCCACCACGGCGAAATTTTGAAGGTAGGTAAGGTGTCCATCGTGGTTTTGCACACCCCCGGCCACACGATGGAATCTACGTGCTACTTGCTCCGCGACGAAAACGGAAAAGACACCGCCTTGTTCTCTGGTGATACTTTGTTTTTGGGCGACGTCGGACGTCCGGATTTGGCCCAAAAGGCAGCAGACATGACCCAAGAGCAGCTCGCCGCCACCTTGTACCGCTCCTTACGGGAGGTTTTGATGCCCCTAGCGGACGACGTGACCGTTTACCCGGGCCACGGAGCCGGCAGTGCGTGCGGAAAAAACATGAGCAAGGAGACCGTTGGTACCCTGGGCGAACAGAAAGCCACCAACTACGCCTTGCGCGCGGACATGACCGAAGCGGAATTTGTGCGTGAGGTAACGGACGGTTTGATGCCTCCCCCCGCCTACTTCCCACTGAACGTTGCCTTGAACAAAAAATCCATTCCGGGTTTTGAGGAATTGATGGCCGAGCACGGCAAAGCCTTTGACCCTACGGCTTTTGTGGCCATGGCAGACCAAATGGAAGCCCTTGTTTTGGACACACGCGACGCGGAATCTTACGCCAACGGACACATTCCCGGTTCCATCAACATTGGATTGGACGGACAATTTGCTCCGTGGGTGGGCGCCTTGATCCCAGACATCCAACAAAACATCTTGGTGGTGGCGGCGGAAGGCCGCGAAGAAGAGAGCATCAAGCGTTTGGCCCGCGTGGGGTACGACCGCGTTTTAGGCTTCTTGGAAGGTGGTTTTGCGGCATGGCAAACCGAAAAACGCGATTTTGACACCGTCAAGCGCATCAACGCGGACGAATTGGCTGCAGTATGTTCCTCCAACCCAACCGCAACGGTGCTGGATGTTCGCAAAAAGTCCGAGAATTACTCCGAGCGTCTGCCGTTGTCCATCAACTTGCCGTTGGACGATCTCAATGTGCGTTTCAACGAGTTGCCGGAAGCGGACACTCTGTACATCCATTGCGCAGGCGGATACCGTTCCATGATCTTTGCCTCCATCCTGAAGAGCCGTGGGGTACACAACATTGTGGACGTGCGCGGCGGCTTTGGCGCCATCAAAAATGCGGGACTGCAAGAGGTAACGGCCTACGTTTGCCCCAGCACCATGCTGTAATCTAGGTTGGGCCGCACTTCGCGGCGGTTCCTACAAATGACCGAGCCGGCTCCGTTGGAGCCGGCTCGGTGCGTTTTGGGCCTACGCCCCACAAAAAAAGCCTCCTATTTCCGAACCCAAACGCGGGACTTGCCGCCGGCGAAGCCGATACCCCCTTCCACGTTGGAAAACGACGTTATGGGTTGCACAAACGGGTTGAAGGAGCCTGCACCGCTCACCCGCTCTTGGGAGACCACCGCGCGGTACAGGTCTGCGTCCCATTTCTCCACGGCAAAAACGATTTCGTAATTGGGCAAGTCAAAAAAATCGCCGTGTCCCACCTCTACGCGCACCTTGCGTTCACCGTTCGGTATTTCGTCTGCGTTCAAGGCGAGCCGGGCCGTACCGAGGCGCGAAAAAATGGCACCGTTCGTCTCCCACAACGGATCTTGGGATTCCAGGGAAAAAACTACCCGGATGTTGGAATCCAGGGGCGGCCAAACGGCTGCCGCTCGGTTGTGTATAAAGGCTCGAACAACAAAGACACCGGGTGTTCCGTCGTCGTCAAATGCGAGTTCGTAGGTGGATCGACGCACCGGAAACCAATCGTTGGGGTCTGGCTCCAACGTAAACAAAGAATCCACCCGCACGTTGGCCGCGGAAGTGGGAACCGAAACCCGCGCCGTTGCCAGCTCGTCGTTCACCGGAACTTCAACCTCCAAGGTGTATTGGGTACCTTCTTGGGGCCTCCAAGGCGTAATGTACCACGCGCCTGGCAGGGAATCCGGTAGGTAGGTTGCCGTGGCCAACAGCGTGCCGTCCTCGCCCGTCCAACGCACCACTGCATCCGTGATTGGGGTGGGCTCCCCGTCTCCCATAAGGGTAGTAGAACGCGTTACGTGCACCCAAGCCTCTTTACCGGGATTGAGCTCGCTGTACACCGTGAGCATGCGGCTCGACGGATCGTCGAACGGGATTTCGCGCTTGCAAGCTGCCAACAACAGGGTTCCGGCCGCTCCCAAGGTCAGCAACCGCAGCAGGCGAGGCCCGCGAAGAGCGTCGAATTTAAAAGGAGAAGCCATAGGACACGGAAGGAATAATGGGAAACAGACTGTACGCAAACAACTTGCGACCGGTGGTGGTGGTCTCAAACTGCAGCAGGAACGGATTGATGCGGTTGTACGCGTTGTACACGGAAAAAACCCACTGGGATTTACCCCAATCGGTAACTTTGGTTCGGGTAAAAGATAAGTCCATGCGGTGGTAGGCGGGCTCCCGGAAATTGTTGCGGCTGGAAACGTACTCCGCCGTACCAAAAAACTGCTCAAAGGGTGAACCGGCGTAGCGCGTGGTGGGAAGTGTGGTGGCGCGCCCGGTGCCGTACACCCAAACCATTCCGGCCGACCATTTGTCGTTGAGGCGGTGGTTGACCACCAAACTGACGTCGTGCCGACGATCGTATGTGAACGGATAGGGGTTCCCGCTGTTCACGGCATCGAATTGGCGATTGGCCCACGCCAGCGTGTAGCCCAACCAGCCGGTGGTGTTCCCCTCCTTTTTCTCCAGCAAAAGCTCCGTTCCGTAGGCCCATCCGCGCCCCGTGGTCACTTTGTCCTGCCAATCCACGTTGGCCGAAAAGAAGGTGGCTCCTTCCTTGTATTCAATCAGGTTTTGAAGGTCTTTGTAGTAACCTTCAACGCTTAAATTCAATCCATTGCGGAGCACGTGCGCATATCCGGCCGCCACTTGCCAGGCCTGCTGCGGAGCAATGCGGTCCGTGACGGGCACCCACAAATCCGTGGGCAATCCAATGGTCTGGTTGGTCAAAAGGTGCAAAAACTGCGTCATGCGCACGGCCGAAGCCTTAAACGAGGCGTTGGCGTTGATCAAGTACCGTGCAGACCACCGCGGCTGCAAGGAAGAATAGGTGGAGGAACCCACTTGAAAGGTAGCCCAATGCAGACCCGCGTTCATTTTCAAGCGTTTGGACAAAGAGAAATCATCTTGGACGTACACCGAACTCTCCCAAGCGTAGTGCCTTTTGCTGCCGGAATTGGTATCCAAGCTCCCCCCATTGCCAAAGTCAAATTCAAACGTTTGAATGCCCGGTTCAAACGTGTGGTGGGTGATCCCCGCCCCCACCTTGACCGTGTGGCGGCTGTTGGGCAGCCAATCCGCGTCCCATTTGGCGCCGTAGTCTTCAATAAAGCTGGTGAGTCCCAAGCGCAACTTTTGGTAGTCCCGGTTGCCGTCTGAATCGATGTATTCGTTTTCTTGGCTGACGTCGGTATTGAATCGGTAGCGGCTGTAGGTGGCGGTGGTGTTGGTAAACAAGCGCGGATTGATGCGGTAGTTCCAGCGGGCCGTGCCAATGCGGTTGCCCCAATCCAGGCCAAAATTGGTTTTTTCCGAGTAGCGGGTACCGTCTTCGTCGGTTCCCGTGTTGCTGCCTTTTAAATACACCACGTCTGCGCCTTGGTAGTAACTGAGGTACAGTTGGTGCGCGTCGTTGAACCGGTGGTTGATCTTGCCGTTGAGGTCGTAGAAGTAGTAACCGCCGGCATTGCCGCCGTTGGTGGCCGCTACAAATGGTGCCGCTAAGGCATCCAAGTAGGTGCGTCGGCCGCTGATGAGGTAGCTTGTTTTTTTGTTGAGGGGACCTTCCAGTGTGAGCCGGGAAGCAATGACCCCCACTGCCCCTTCGCCGTGGAATTCCTTCCGATTGCCTTCCTTCATGCGGATGTCCAAGACCGAAGACAGCCGTCCGCCGTACTCTGCCGGAAAACCGCCTTTGATCAACTGCACGCTTTGGATGGCGTCTCCGTTGAAAATGCTGAAGAAACCAAACAAGTGGTTCACGTTGTAGACCGGGACTCCGTCGATCAAAATCAAGTTTTGATCCGGACCGCCGCCGCGAACGTAAAAACCGGACGTGCCTTCGGTTCCTCCTTTCACGCCGGGAAGCAGTTGCACCATTTTCAAGACGTCGGGCTCTCCAAACAATACCGGCAGGTTCTTGAGGGTGCGCATGTTGAGGTTGATGGAGCTCATCTGGGTGCTGCGTTGGATCGGCGCCTCGCGGGTGCCCACTACCGTGGCTTCGCGCAGCACTTGCTGCACGGGCGCTAAGGCGAAGGTGTGCGAACGCGGGCTGCTGGACGCCCCAAACTTCACTTGCTCGGCACGGTACCCCACCGTTCCGGCTTGGAGACGGGCAGAATCCTGGCGGACGGTCAAGGAATAAAAACCGTAGGCATTGGTGACCGTACTGGTTTTGGAAACCTTGTCGTGCACGTAGGCGCCGATCAATCGTTCTCCCGTTTTCTGGTCTTCTACGTACCCAAAAAGGGTGGTGGTGCGCTGAGCCCATACTGAGCTCGTGCCAAACAAAAATGCGGCAACCGCAAAAATCGCAACGCGTACGTTCATCAATAAGTGTAAATTAGACGCCGAACACAAAAATCCAACCCTCCGCAAATAAGATGCCGTTGTTTGCGAAAAAGTTGCTTCTATGCAAAAAAAACTATTTTTTGGGGCTTTCGCCCTTATTTTCAGCTTGTTGACTCCCGTTGGAGCGCAAAATTTAACCACCGTAGTGCGCGGCACCGTGGTGGACGCGGACACAAAGTTCCCGTTGCCCGGTGCGCAGGTTCAAATTGGAACCCTTAAAACCGTCACCAACAACGACGGTTTGTTCCGCTTTCCCGCGGTACCTATTGGACGCCAAACGGTTATGGTTTCGTTGATTGGATACGACAAAATGGCACGTGCCGTGGAATTGGCCACCGCCAAAGAAGCGGTTCTGACCATCCCCATGGCGGAATCCAGCACGCAACTTCAAGAAGTGTCCGTTCGTGCCACCCAAGAAGGGCAGGCCAAAAACGAAATGGCCGTGGTCAGCGCGCGGCAGTTTTCCGTGGAAGAGACCAACTTGTACGCGGGCAGCCGCGGCGAACCGGCGAGAATGGCCACCAACTTCGCCGGTGTCCAAGGTTCCGACGACCAACGCAACGATTTGGTGGTGCGCGGAAACACGCCTTCGGGCGTATTGTACCGCATGGAAGGAGTCAACATCCCCAACCCCAACCACTTCTCCATTCCCGGAACCGGTGGCGGTCCCGTGACCATTTTGAACAACAAGTTTCTGGACAACTCCGACTTCTTCACGGGCGCCTGGCCGGCCGAATACGGCAACGCCATTGCGGGTGTATTTGACCTGAAAATGCGGGACGGAAACAACGAAAAGTTGGAGTTTTCCGGCCAGCTGGGATTCTTGGGAACGGAATTGATGGTGGAAGGTCCGTTGGGCCGCGGCCGCGAGGGTCGTCCGGCTCCTTCGTTCTTGGGAGTATACCGCTACAGCACCCTGTTCATGTTCCAAAAATTGGGCATTCCGTTGGGAACCTCTGCGGTACCGGGCTACCAAGACGGAGCATTTCGCTTCACTTTCCCCCAGAAAAACGGTGGAAAATTGGCCGCATGGGGCATGTTTGGACGCTCCAACATTGAAATCATGGTATCCGACTCCGACGGAGACAAAGTCAGCTCAGACTTTGAAAGCTACGGCACCACAGACCGGGACCAGTACTTCAAAACCGACATGTACGTGGGCGGTTTGAACTACACCAAGCCCCTTTCCCGAACCAGCTTTGTGAACGCCGGAGTGGCCGCAAGCCAGTCCTACATCGATACGCGGAACGATAAAGTATTCCGCAGCATCACGCCGGATTCGCTGTGGCAGGTAGACGATATTGTCAACATTCTGGGCTATAAGTTTACCGAAAACAAGCTCCACGGCTTTGTACACTACACCCAAAAACTCAGCAACCGCACCACGTTCAAGATGGGCCTCAACGCGGACCTCTACGACCTGATCTACCAAGATTCCGTGCGGAAAGTGGACGGTCGGGACGGTACCGTTTACCCGTGGCGCGTTCAATGGGACACCCGTGCGCAATGGACCGTGGTGCAGCCGTACGCCAGCATGCGGAGCAACTTGACTCCTCGCCTGTCCCTAACCGCCGGTTGGACGGCTACCTATTCCAACATCAACGCGAATTCCATCAGCATGGTGGAACCGCGTTTGGGGTTGAACTACAAGCAGTCCCGGAATACGAATTTCTTCGCCGGAACAGGCATCCACAGCCAAATGCAGAGCGCCTACCTGTACTACTACGCCATCGGCAACAACGCCAACGGCGATCCGGGGGAACACAACACGGACATGGGCTTGACCAAGAGTTACCATTCCGTAGCGGGCGTGGAGCATCGACTTTCTTCGTTGCCCATGCGCGTCAAGGCTGAGGTGTACTACCAGTACCTGTGGAACATTCCCGTGGAACGTCTGAAAATGGACGCCAATCCGTTGAGCGCCACCTTCGGTCAACGCGTGGTGGGTTCCAGCTTCTCCATGGTCAATGCGGGTTCCGGTTTTGGACGTTTGTGGCCCGACACCCTGGAGAACACGGGAACGGGACGCAACTACGGCTTGGAATTGACCGCGGAGCACTTCTTCACCAAGGGCTTCTACGGCTTGGTGACGGCGAGTTTGTTTGACGCCAAGTACCGCGGTTCGGACAACGTGGAGCGCAACACCACCTTCAACGGCCAGTACGCGTTGAACTTCATCCTGGCGAAAGAATGGCGTTTGGCCGGCAAGCGAGCCCTGCAATTGAGCGGAAAGTTCACCACCGTGGGCGGACGCTGGTTTGGACCGGTGGACTTTGACCGATCGCTGGAAAACCTGGAGATCAACTTTGTTTCGGAGACCTTTAACACGGAAAAGTACCGGGCGTACTACCGCACCGACGTCAAGTTCTTGTACAAGTGGAATTTTGCCAACACCAGCCACGAGTTGGGTATTGACATGGCCAATGTGCTGAACAACAGAAACATCCTCACCTTGACTTTTGTACCGGATCATCCGTCCGGCAACCCGGTTCAGGAGGAGTACCAGTTGGGCTTGTTGCCAATCTTCTTCTACCGAATCGATTTTTGATTTTTGTGGGCGGCCGGCCCACAACGCACAAGGGGCTGCCTCGGAACTAGGCAGCCCCTTGTTTTTTGGACCCCAGCGGGGCGTATCTTTTAGTGGGGACGTTGCAACCAACCCACGGTGGCCGCAGCGAACCGTCGGCCCGTCAAACGGGGCAATACCGTGCCCAAGCGATTCATAAACCCGGGAATGGCGTACAACTTGCGCTTCTCCGCACGTTGGAAGGCGTAACGAACGGCCGTGGGCGCATCCATCAAGGGCATCAGGCCTTGGGACACGAGGTGGGACTTTTCCAATCCTGCTCGGTCAAAGAATGCCGTGCGCGTGGGGCCGGGGCACACCGCCGTGACGGAGATGTTGCGCGGTTTGAGCTCCGTGGCCAAGGCCTCGGAAAAGGACAAAACAAAGGCCTTGGAAGCGTAGTAGGCCGCCATGCCCGGACCGGCCTGGAAGGCAGCCGTGGAGGCAACGTTGATCAAACGTCCGCCGGCTTCCAAGCGATTTACAGCCCAGTGGGACAGGTGCATGAGGGCTTGAACGTTGACTTCCACCATATTCCGAAGGACGGCGGGGTCTGCTTGGTGCAGTGCGGCGTAGTCGCCAAAACCGGCGTTGTTCACCACGCGATTGGGGCTTTTGCCCCCGTGGTGCAAGGCTTCCAGTTGGTGGATCAGTGCTGCAAGGGATTCCGGCTGGCCCAGGTCTGCGGTAAGCACCACAGGCTGAGCCCCGGACGCCCACGGTTGAAGGCGCTCCAACGTGGCGGCAGCATCTTCTGCGCGCCGAACCACCAAAACCAACTCCTGCCCGGCTTTCGCCGCCTCAACCGCCCAATCGGCACCAATGCCTCTGGACGCACCCGTAATCAGCGTATATCCCATGACGACGAAGGTACGGATCCAATGATGCATCTTTGCACGCTCAAACTTCACACCCGTGAACCTCAATTCATTGTTGTACCGATTCCTTGCTGCCGTTAGGCTCCAACTGTTGAGCTTTTTGGGGCTGATGTTGATTTCCGTTCCGGCTTTGGCGCAAAACAATGCCGCAAGCCCCTTGGTCCAAAAGTTGTCTGCCTCCGGTGTGGCTGTTCATGCGCTAGCGGTGGGAGCACGGCCGTTGGTGGACGGACTGCGGGATGCAGGGGTCTACGAAAGCGGAATACGCGTGGACATCAACACGGAACACCAACCGGGAACCAACGTAATGGCTCCCGTGCACACAGTGGGCTGGATTGCCCGGGACGCAGATGCCCTGTACGTTTACATTCGTTGCCAAATCCCCGCGGAAGGACTGCGGGCCAACACCACCCGCCGCGACGAAGCGTTTGAGGACGACTTTGTGGGCATTGCGTTGGACCCTTATGCGGACACGCGGAACATGCTCTTTTTGGGCGCGAATGCCTACGGGATTCAGCTGGATTTGCGCAAAAACAACCCGGCAGATCTGAACAACAACTTCGACGTCAGCTACGACATGCTGTACGATGCGGCCGCCGTACGGACGGATACCGCCTATGCCGTGGAAATGCGCATCCCCTTCTCCTCTCTGCCGTTTCCATCGGGCAAAACACAGGTGTGGAAATTTGCATTGTTTCGGAATTTGTGGGTGGGGGCCCAAAACTACTCCGTCAACAGTTTTCCCATTGACCGCAACAATGTGTGCAGCGATTGCCAGTACGATGACGCCCTGTTGATGGACGGTTTGAAGCAACCGCGTAAATTTCAGGTGCTGCCTTATGCCCTGGGCGGTTTGGTGGACCCTCCCCTGGCCACGGGGGCGGCGTTGGGCAAGGTGGGCGGTAGCTTTTTGGCGGGATTTGGCTCGGAAACGGTAGTTGAAGGGGTATACAATCCGGATTTTTCTCAGGTGGAGTCCGACGCCCTCCAAATTGGCGTCAACAGTTCATACGCCTTGTTTTACCCAGAAAGACGACCGTTTTTCAACGAAGGGGCAGATTTGCTCGCAACCCGGGGAAACCTGATTTATTCCCGGACGGTGGCGGACCCCCTTTTGGTCACCAAGGCCGTGCACCAGGGACGGGACATCCGTGCCTACGCCCTGACGGGATACGACCGTTCGTCGCCGTATTTGGTGCCGGGCGAGGACAACAGCTATTTGGGACGTGCCACCGGCAATACGTTTGGCATCTTCCGCACCACAAAACCGTTTGAAAAGGCCCAGTTCGTGGGGTTGATGGGCACCCACCGTCGGTACGACGCCGGCGGTTCTGGATCTCTTTTGGGCACCGATTTCAACGCCCGATTGAGTCCCACGGTTCGCCTGTTTGGCGAAGGGGCATTGTCTTTGACGCAGGAGCCCAATGCCCCTTGGATTACCGACCAAGCGGGGATGTTCGGCAACCGCACCAAGGCACTGGACGGTGAACAATTCATGGGCTACTTCGGCACTTTGGAGGTGCAAAAAGTGACCGAGCGCTGGATGCTGCGCGCCATGACGTCGCACGTGGGGCGTGATTTTCGCGCGGAGATGGGCTTCCGCCCCAGTGTAGACCGTCGTCGGGCCGAAGTAGGAGGCAACATTCGCGCCTTTCCCAATGGGAAGTGGATCAAAAACTACGGAGTTTACTACGAGGTCTTTGGCGAACAAACGGTGGGCGGAAAAACCAAACAAACCGGCTGGATGGCAGACAGTTGGATGCAATTGGCAGGATCCATCAATTTATCTTTGGGGCACTACTACCGCTTTATGGAGGAATTCAAGGGATCCACTTTTCGTTGGATGCCCTACACGTGGGGATCTGTATCCTACAACCCGCGGCAGTGGTTGATGTTGAGTTACCGCACGGATTTTGGCCAAGGCCTGACGCGCAACGCAAATTTTGTGCGCGCCGGAGACGAAAGAAACGGTGGATTTTCCGCTCAGTTTCAGTTGGCCGGAAAAATTCGCTGGACGCTGGGCATCAACCACGCCCAAATGCGCGAGCGAGACGGCTCCGGTTCGTTGATCTACCGGGGTTATGTGGCGCGGTCGGTGGTTCATTGGGGAATCTCCAAGGCGTGGTCTTCCCGTATGGTGCTGCAGTACGATGATTTTGGAAAAGGTTGGACGGTTCAGCCGTTGGTTCAGTACCAACCCTCGCCGTTTACCTTGATTTACACGGGCGCGTCTTTAACGCCTTGGGATCGGTCCGTTTTTGCCAAGGTGCAGTACCAATTTGAGGCATTCAAGTCCCGACGTTCGTAGCAGTTGGTAGCGTCTGTTGCCGACGGCGAAAGTCAGTCTTCCAAACGGGCCATTTCCGCCAATCCGTGCGGGTCTTTGATTTGAAAGCGCTTACCCACCCGGGCGATGTAGCCGTCGTCTTCCAATTCCGCCAGTAAACGAATGAGGGATTCCGTTGCGGTCCCCACCAATTCAGCCCATTCGCTGCGCTTTAAATCCAGGGCCAAGCAGCCTTGATCGTCCGTGCCAAACCGAGCTTGCAGCATCAGAAAGAATTCTGCGGTTCGTTCCCGAACGGACTTTTGCGCCAAGCTGCTCATGATGCGGCTCGCCTCCGCCAATTCGTGGCAGGTTAACTTGAGCATTTCTAGGGAAAACGGACCGTTGGACTTGAAAAAGCCCAACAAAACCTCGGCAGGTACAAAACAAGCAGCAGTTTTGTCCATGGCAACGGCAGAAACCGAGAGGGGTTCACCGGCCAACAGCGCTCGGTAGCCCAGGAGGTCGCCGTCGGTTAAAAAACGAACGATGTGTTCGCGTCCGCTGGCTCCGGCGTGGACCATTTTCACGCGGCCGGACTGGATGCAGTACACGCCGCGTGGGGTTCTCCCCTCTTCCAAAAGCAATTCGCCTTTTTGGAATTGGCCAAAGCGCTTGTGGGCGCATAATTCATCCACCTCATCTCCTTGTAAATGCTGGAAAGGCGATAACGAGCGTGTGGCGCAAGTGGCGCACGTAAACGTATCCATGGAAGATTTTTTTTGGCTCTAGGAAAGGTACGTGATAAATGTCATTTTTTATCGATGGGTGCTGTTTTCTCTTTGTTCCCACGATGGCTGCACCCCATTCAAACCCCTACGCTGCTCTGGATCAAGTGGAATTGTACCCGCACGTGTACAAACATTGGTCGGAAAACAATGCCGTTGCGGAGCTGCACTTGCCCACCATTCACTGCGCGTCGTGCGTGCGCACCTTGGAAACTTGGCCCAAATGGCGCGACGGACTGGATTCGGTGGTGGTGGATTTCAGTCAACAAACGGCGGTCATTCGATTCAATCCTACTTTGGTGTCCTTGTCTGATTTGGCGTTGGAACTTCAGGGCATGAGCTTTCCGCCGGACGTGAGTTTGGCGCAAAGCAGCGGCAGTTTCGTTCACCCCAAAAAATCTGCATTAGCACGCCTTCAGTTTAAGCAAATGGCGGTGGCTGGATTTGTGTTTGGGAACACGATGCTGTTTGCATTGCCGGAGTATTTTGGAATGGAAGCGGGGTCGGGCTTGTCCTTATTCATCCGGTGGATCACCGCTTTTTTGAGCCTTCCGTTGGTGTGGATTTCCGGGGCGCCCTTTCTGGTGAGCGGCTGGGCGGCTTTGCGTCGGGGTACCACGAACATGGACGTGCCCATTTCTTTGGGCATCGTGGCACTGATGGCACAAAGCCATTGGGATGTTTGGACCGGCAGTGGTCCCGGTTACTTTGACAGTTTGGCGGGCTTGTTGTTTTTCTTGCTGGTTGGGCGGTGGTTTCAGTCGCAAACCTATTCGGCACTGCACTTTGAACGCGATTATCGATCGTTCTTTCCATTTTCTGTTTGGGTGGTCCACAACGGCAAAGAAGTGGCGAAGCCTTTGGAATCCCTAAATACGGGAGATTTGGTGCGGGTTCGGCACGGAGAAATGGTTCCGGTGGAAAGCACCGTATTGGAGGGTGTTAGCGCCGTGGACGTCTCATTTCTTACCGGTGAAGCGCAGCCGCAGGATGTGGCTCCGGGGTCACGGGTTCCTGCAGGTGCTCAATTGGTAGGCGGTGCCTTGCTGTTGCGCGCGGAGAAGGCATTGGATCAAAAGTATTTAACATCGCTTTGGAGCGAGGACACCGGCGGCCGACGCCCGCAATGGACCGCCCTCACGGACAGGCTGGGCAGAGCCTTTACGGGGGTAGTCTTGGGCATATCGGCCGCCGCTGCCCTCGTTTGGGCGTTTTTGGACCCGTCGCTGATGGTACCGGTGGTGACGTCCGTTTTGATTGTGGCGTGTCCTTGTGCGCTGGCGCTGGCGGTGCCTTTTGCTTTGGGCAATTCAGTTCGGTTGTTGGGACGGCAAGGAGCTTTTGTTAAGTCCACAGCGACGGTGGAGCGGTTGGCGGCAGTGGGGGCATGGGTTTTTGACAAAACGGGAACCTTGACGGTTGCAGGATCTGTCCAGTGGAGCGAACCGTCGGGCATAACCCCCCTGCAACGGATTGCTTTGCGGGCTTTGGCCAACCAAAGTGCGCATCCGCTCAGCCGTTCTCTGATGCAGCATTTTACGACCCAAGGAACGGTGGACGAGGGGGTTGTTGCTCAATTTGAGGAGGCCTTGGGACGCGGTATTTCCGGTGTTGTGGGGTCAAAAAAGTACCAACTGGGCAGCGCCGTATTCTGCAACCAAGATCCTGCTGCGGCACCGGATCATGCACTGGGCGCGGTGGAGGACGGCGTATTTCTGGGGTGGTTCCTGCCTTTGAGCTCCTTCCGCCCGGGACTCAACCAAGCTCTGAGTGGCTTGGGAAGCGTACCCATCTCCGTACTTACTGGAGATACCGACGGGGAGCGCCAGGCGCTGTTGGCTGCGGTACCGTCCCAAACGGAACTGCGCTTCCGCCAAAAACCGGAGGATAAGAAGGCGTACGTCCAAGCGCTTCAAGAGCGCGGCTTTTCCGTGGCCATGGTGGGCGACGGATTGAACGATGCCGGTGCCTTGGCCCAGAGCGACGTGGGCATCACGGTGGCCGAAGATGCCCTGCACTTTGCCCCCGCGTGCGATGTGCTGCTGCGCGGTGATGCGCTGCCGCAATTGGACCGGATGCAACGATTTGCACAAGCCGGTGTGCGTGCGGTACGGCTGAGCATTTTCATGAGTTTGGCCTACAACGTTGTGGGGTTGAGTTTCGCCGTTCGGGGTGCACTTACTCCGGAGGTCAGCGCCATCCTCATGCCCCTCAGCTCCCTGAGTGTGGTGGCCTTCACCACCCTGTACACCCGGCGTCAAGCCCAAAAAATATTTGCCTCATGAGTGCTTTTTACCTGATGGTGCCGGTGAGCATTGCCCTGGCTACGGCTTTTCTCTACGTGTTCTTAAAACTCAACGACAACGGACAGTTTGACGACACCACCTCGCCGTCGGTGCGCATGCTGGACGACAAAACGGTTGACGCTCCGGAGGCCCCGAAAAAAGAAAACGAATAATTCCCTTTACACAACTCAATCACCCTATGGAAACACCCTTGGAACGGTTTGCGTACGACAACAAGATTGTGCGCAACTTCTTGGTCGCCACCCTTGTGTGGGGACTCATTGGATTTTTGGTGGGACTGACCATCGCCTTGCAGCTGGTCTTCCCGGATTTGAATGCGGATTTACCGTGGTTGACCTTTGGTCGATTGCGGGCCCTGCACACGAACGGCGCCATTTTCGCGTTCGCCGGCAACGCCATCTTCACCGGGGTGTACTATTCGCTGCAACGCTTATTGAAGGCGCGCATGGCCAGCGATTTATTGAGTAAAATCCACTTTTGGGGTTGGCAGTTGATCATCCTGTCCGCCGTGGTGACGCTGCCGCTGGGGATCACCACCTCCAAGGAATACGCGGAATTGGAATGGCCCATCGACATCGCCATCGCTTTGGTGTGGGTGGTTTTTGGCGTCAACATGATTTGGACCATCCTCAAGCGTCGCGAGGAACACTTGTACGTAGCCGTTTGGTTCTACCTAGCAACGTTTGTGACGGTTGCCGTTCTGCACATCTTCAACAGCTTGGAACTGCCCGTCAGCGCCTTGAAAAGTTACTCCGTCTACGCGGGAGTGCAAGACGCCTTGGTTCAGTGGTGGTACGGACACAATGCGGTGGCGTTTTTCCTGACCACCCCCTTCCTGGGCATGATGTACTACTTCCTTCCCAAGGCGGTGGATCGCCCCGTTTATTCGTACCGACTCTCCATTGTTCACTTCTGGGCCTTGATTTTCATTTACATCTGGGCCGGACCGCACCACCTCCTCTACTCTGCTTTGCCCGACTGGGCGCAAAGCTTGGGAACCGTATTCTCCATCATGCTGATTGCACCGTCGTGGGGCGGCATGATCAACGGTCTCTTGACGCTGCGCGGTGCCTGGGACCGGGTTCGGGACTCCGCCGTTCTAAAGTTCTTTGTGGTGGGCGTATCTGCCTACGGCATGGCCACTTTTGAGGGCCCCATGCTGTCCATCAAGAGCATCAACGCCATTGCACACTTCACGGATTGGATTCCGGCGCACGTACACGTAGGAACTCTGGGATGGAACGGTTTCATGACGTTTGGCATGATCTATTGGTTGGTTCCCCGTTTGTTTACGGGCGGTACCTACTCCGAAAAACTGGCCAACTGGCACTTTTGGCTGGGCACCACCGGCCTGCTGTTCTGGGCTCTTCCCATGTACGTTGCCGGATTTACCCAAAGTTTGATGTGGAAGGAATTGGCCGTAGACGGCACTTTGGTGTACGGCAATTTCCTGGAGACCACCCGTCAGATCATCCCCATGTACGCCCTGCGCGCCTTGGGCGGCACGCTGTACATCTCCGGGATGGTGGTGATGTTCGTCAATGTATGGAAAACCGTTACCCGCGGTAAACTGATTGCCAACGAAGCTGCTGAGGCCCCGGCCTTGGCGCGCCACGGCGCCCACCAAGGCGAACACTGGCACCGGTGGATTGAGCGGCGTCCGGTTCAGTTGTTGATTTGGAGTACCGTGGTCATTTTGATTGGTGGAATCATCGAAATCGTGCCCACGATGATGGTGAAAAGCAACACCCCCACCATCGCGAGCGTAAAGCCCTACACGCCCTTGGAGTTGGAAGGTCGGGATATCTACATCCGGGAAGGCTGCAACGCTTGCCACTCGCAAATGATTCGCCCCTTCCCCACCGAGGTTTTGCGCTACGACCCCGCGGGCAAACAGTATTCGCTGCCCGGAGAATACGTCTACGACCATCCGCACCTGTGGGGCTCCAAGCGCACCGGACCGGATTTGATGCGCGTGGGCGGCAAATACCCGGACAGCTGGCACTACAACCACATGCTGGACCCCACCAGCATGTCTCCCGGCTCCATCATGCCCCGCTACCCGTGGCTGTTCTCCGGAGACGGACACGACGCCACCCTCAACACCTCGTTGACGGTTAAGAAAATGAAAGCCATGGTTGCCTTGGGCGTACCCTATACGGATGCTGAAGTTGCTGGAGCCCTGGACAACCTGAACCGTCAAGCGGCGGAAATTGCCCAACGCTTGAACGAAGACCCCACCATCCAAGTGGAACCCAACGAGGAAATCATCGCGTTGATTGCCTACTTGCAGCGCATGGGGACCGACGTTAAAAAAGGAATGAAATGAGCAAGAACTTGACCTTTTTGGCCCAAGTAGAGGGAATCGAGTGGTTTCCCATTGCAACGATGGTGATTTACTTGGCATTTTTTGCCGCCGTCGGGTACTACGTGTTCAAAACGAAAGGCGATCGTGTAGACCGCTGGTCCCGACTGCCCCTGGAGTCCAACGATAAACAAAAACAAGCATGAACGCATACGCCTTGTGGAGCATCTCCCAAGAATGGGTAGATCTCTTTATTTCCCTGGGAAAACCCACCAACGTTTTGGCCCTCATTACCTTTTTTGTGGGCCTGTTCACGGCACTGGCCGTCCTGCGGACGTTGGAAACCCTCAAGCAAAAGCTGGGTATTGCACCCGAACCCAAAAAAGCCCCTTGGTACTCGCGCAAAAAAGTAATGGAAAGCCTGACGGACTCCGTTCCCCTGGAGCGGGAGGGGGACGTGATGTTGGACCACAACTACGACGGCATTCGGGAGCTGGACAACAACCTTCCTCCTTGGTGGCTCTACGGCTTTTATCTGACCATTTTTGGTGGCATCATCTACTTGTGGTACTACCACGTGATGCCAGACACCCCCTTGCAGGCCGACGAATTCACGACGGAAATGGCGGTTGTGGAGCAAATCAAACAGGACTACTTAGCCGGTGAGGCCAATAAAGTGGACGAGAACACCGTGGTGGCCTTGGCCGACGCCAGCGCCTTGGCCGACGGCAAAAAAACCTTCGAGGCCAACTGTGCGTCGTGCCATTTGGCCGACGGTGGAGGTTCTGTTGGACCCAATTTGACGGATGCGTATTGGATCCACGGCGGCAGCATTAAGGACGTCTTCACCACCATCAAATACGGTGTGTTGGAAAAAGGCATGATTTCCTGGCAAGAAACGTTAAGCCCCGTGCAGATGCAAAACGTCGCCAGCTACATTTTGACGTTCCAAGGCACCAAGCCCGCAAATCCAAAGGCGCCGCAAGGGACCTTGTACGATCCTGCTTCTGATGCCTCTGCCGCTGGAAACCCAGCGGATACTGCAGCAGTGCAACCATAACGGTGCTACCCGCGGGCGCTGCGCGCCCGCGGGATTCCCATTTTTCCCCCGATTCCCTATTTCGAGTTTTTGCGTCAAAAACTCGCCACCACCCTTCTGCCAACCTTACTTCCCCCAGCCATGTCCACCCCCACATCGGACAACCGAGAAGCCTTCCGCGACTCCATCGGCACCATCTCCGCAGACGGCAAACGTTTGCACCTCCACCCCAAGCGGGCCACCGGCAAATTCACTACTTGGCGCCAGCGGGTGAGCTACCTGCTTTTGGCCTTCCTTTTTGCCGGCCCATGGCTGCGTGTTGGTGGCATGCCCCTACTTCAACTCGACGTTTTGCACCGTCGGTTTATCCTGTTGGGACAGGTCTTTTGGCCGCAAGACTTCCACTTGCTGGTGATCCTCATGCTGCTCTCTGTCTTGGCCGTTGCCTTGTTTACCATCGCGCTGGGACGGCTTTTCTGCGGCTGGATCTGCCCGCAAACCATCTTCATGGAACACGTTTTTCGTCGGATCGAATACTGGATCGACGGAGACCGGAGCGCACAGATTAAGTTGCAAAACCAACCCTGGAATGCAGAGAAAATCCGCAAGCGTTTGCTCAAAAATACCTTTTTTGCGCTGGTTTCCTTTGCCGTATCCAACACCTTCCTGATGTACCTAATTGGAACCGACGCCTGGTTGCAATTGGTGGAGGAGGGACCCGCCAAGCACCGGGGAGGATTTGCCGCCATCGTGATCTTTACGGGCGTCTTCTTTTTTGTGTTTGCGTGGTTTCGCGAGCAGGTGTGTTTGATCGTTTGCCCGTACGGTCGGCTGCAAGGTGTTTTGTTGGACCGCAACTCCCTTGTGATTGCTTACGATCGCGTTCGGGGCGAAGAACGGGCTCCCCTTCACAAAAGCGAAGACCGTGCCGCGGCTGGAAAAGGAGACTGCGTGGATTGCGGCCTCTGCGTTCAGGTCTGCCCCACCGGGATCGACATCCGGAACGGCACCCAATTGGAGTGCATCAATTGCACCGCGTGCATCGATGCCTGCGAAGAGGTCATGCTGAAAACGCACCAAGACCCCGGACTCATACGGTTTGCGTCTGAGGCCAACATCGCGGAGAAGAAGCCCTTTACCTACACTCCTCGTCTCAAGGCCTACACGGTTCTGTTGGCTGCATTGAGCATTTTAATGGCGGCACTGCTCTTCCTTCGCTTGAAAGTGGAAGCCACCGTTTTACGTGCGCCCGGCCAAACTTTTCAGGTACACGATACCGCGTACACCAACCTCTACACCTACAAATTGATCAATAAATCCGGGCGTGAAGGCGTATTGAGCATGGCATTGCCCAAGGGTGCTCCGGGAAGCATTCAATGGATTGGACCGTCGGCTCAAAAAGCAGACGCCAAAGGCATGACCAAGGGCTCTTTCTTCCTCTGGTTGTCCAAAAAAGACGTTCACGGTTCCAAAAACAAAGTGGAGTTGGTGGTTTTCCTGGACGGCGTGGAGGTGGACCGGATTCGCACGCAATTTTACGGCCCTCGCTGATGGAACCGATGTTGGCACAAATCAACGGTTCGTCCGCATGGGTGGCCGGGGTTCTTTTGGGCTTGTCTGCCGCGGTTCATTGCCTGGGCATGTGCGGCCCCTTGGTGATTGCAATGGGCAAGACCCGCTCCCACTGGACGGCCTTGGCCGCCTACCACGGTGCCCGTACGGGATCCTACCTGCTGTTGGGTCTGGTGGTTATGACCTTCGCCCCCATGGCCACCGGCCAGCGGTGGCTCAGCATTCTATCCGGCGTGTTTTTACTAGCCACGTCCTGGCAAGAGCAATTTTCAGAACCCGCTTGCTGCACCACTCAGAAAACACCGTGGCACAAGCGCTTGCTGCAGTGGCGCACCTGGTCCTTGAAAAACACCTCCGGCGTGCTGAATGCGTCGGTATTGGGTGGGTTGAATGGATTATTGCCGTGTGGAATGGTCTATGCCGCGTTGGCAACTTCATCTGCCTTTGGTGGATGGCTGGGCGGTGTTCAGTTTCTAGTGGGTTTTGGGGCCGCAACGGCCTTGCCCCTGGTGGTGTTGCAAGCACTTGGAAAGCGCCTGTCCCCGCCCTGGATGAAGCGCTGGAAGGCGGCTAGCGCCGTGCTGGGTGTTGCGATGGGCTTGTGGTTTATTTTGCGCGGTGCGGGATTGGGGATTCCCTTTTTGAGTCCAACCGACGGTTCCTTGCAGTTGGAGTCCCATGCCCCTATACCTTCTGGGGTGGCGGCAACGGGAAACGCCACGGGCCACCCCAAAACAGTTCCATTGAATCCATGTCCCAAAGAAAAACCAGGAGCCTGTTGCACCAAAGAATAATTACAAAAGGGAATGAAAACACTGTTGGCATGCTCTTTGGGCCCATTTAATGCCGAACTTTGATCCTCTTAATAACCCTTCAATGGACGCTACGCACCTGCACCTCCTGGTCACACACGGATTGATCTTTTTAGCCCCTGTGGCTGCGGTTTTGCTCCTTTGGGGCAGCAATCCACTTCAGAAGCAAATGCGGCGGGCTGGATACGTTTTTGCGTTGTTGGCCGCCGCCGGTGGCTGGGCCGCCCACATCAGCGGAGAAGAAGCCGAAGAGCGGATTGAATCCCTTCCCTGGGCAGAAGAATCCTACATTCACGAACACGAAGAAGTTGCGGAAGTAACGCATTTGTGGGTAATGGCCCTCAGTGCGGGCGCTTTGGCCGGTTTGTTTTTGGGCGAACACGAGCGCTGGGTCAAACCCCTCCGATGGACCGTGGTCTTCTTGGCCGCAATGACCTCGTTCGCCGGCGCGTACACCGCCAATTTCGGAGGTAAAATTCGCCACACCGAAATTCGGACCGACGTCGGGCCCGCAAATGCCCTACCCGATCCAACCCACGGAGATGCGCACGAAGAGCACAACGACGCCGAACACTGAAAAATCCCACCATGGCTCACACCTCCCCTTGGGACGACCGCTATTCCTCCCCGGAATTCATCTACGGCACGCAGCCCAACGCTTTTTTGGCAGAGCAACTGGCATCGTTGGCGCCGGGCAAAGCCCTATTTGTCTTTGAAGGGGAAGGGCGAAATGCGGTTCATGCCGCCCAATTGGGTTGGGAAGTGGACTGTTTTGACGGCAGTGCGGTAGCCCGCAGCAAGGCCCTGGGCTGGGCGGCCCACCAAGGGGTGGCACTGAATTACACCACCGCTATGCTGGAAGATTTTACGTTTCCCGTTGCGGAATACACCATGGTGGTTTTGGTGTTTGCCCACCTGCCGCCAAACCTGCGCGGTGGCTTGCACCAAAAAAGCATGCACGCCCTCAAACCTGGCGGAACTTTACTGCTGGAAGGCTTTAGGCCGGAACAACTGCCCCTGACGAGCGGAGGTCCCAAGGATGCTGCTTGGCTGTACACCCGCGAACTTTTGTTGGAGGACTTTGCCGAAATGCAATCGTTGGACGTTTCCGAAGCAAATCCCCTGTTGGACGAAGGCCCGTTGCACCAAGGACCTGCGGCTACCGTCCGCGTGGTGGGCATTCGCTGAACACTTTCCCTTGCCGGTAGAAAAACCCGGCACCTACCCCATCCCCGTTGTACCCATCCCGCTTCAAAAAAACAAATGCCCCAACCCATCACCATCGAGGTTTTTTCCGACATCGCCTGTCCCTTCTGCTACATTGGGAAACACCGTTTGGAGGAAGCGCTGGCCCAACGCACGGATCTAGAGGCTGAGGTCCTCTGGCGAACCTTTATTTTGGACCCGGACGTAGACGAGTCTGCCTTGGGGCAACCGTCGCTTCCACATTTGGCTCAGAAAAAGGGCTGGACTTTGGAACAAGCACACGAAATTGTTCGCGGCGTAACCGAACAAGGTGCGGGTGCGGGGATTGATTTTCGGTTCGATCGGACGTTGGTGGTAGACACCCAGGATGCCCACCGTCTGCTGCACTGGGCAGGTACCTTAGGCAAGGCCAACGAACTCAAGGAAGTCTTGTTTCAAGCCCATTTTACCGACGGCTTGGACTTGGTGGACCTGAACGTTTTGGCCGACTTGGCGGGCGCTGTTGGTTTGGACGCCCAAGAAGCTCGCGCCGTTCTGGAAACGGGCCAGTACGCAGACGACGCCCTCGCGGACCTCAAATTAGCCGACCGATTCAACATTCGAGGTGTACCTTTTTTTGTGTTCAATCGGCAATTTTCTGTTTCCGGGGCCCAACCGGTGTCTGTGTTTTTGCGGGCCTTGGAGCAAGCCTCTGCCGGCGAATAAAACCCCAGCATGAGGCGATTCCACTTCCTGCGCACCAAGCTTTTGTGACTCGTGTCACCTTAGGTGGGGTTGATTCCGGTATTTTTGAACCAAACAAAAATCTGCTCCATGATTGATTTTCTTCTCAACCCTTGGCCTTGGTGGTTTTCCGGGGCTCTGATTGCCGGGGTCATGCTGACCATGAATTTCTTTGGTAAAGCATTTGGCATTTCGTCCAACCTACGCACCGTTTGCGCTGCTGTTCTGCGCCCTAAGGCAAAATTCTTCGACTTTGACTGGCGAAAAGAACTTTGGAACCTGGTCTTTTTGGGCGGTTCGGTGGTCGGAGGCTTTGTTGCCTATCAATTTCTTACGTCGCCGGGCACAGACGCTGTGCAGTTGGCCTCCGCCACGGTAGCAGACCTTCAGGCGCTGGGCTTTACCGCGCCAGAAGGCATGCAACCCAACGAATTGTTTGGTCCCGAAGCTTGGGCGAACCCCATGACTTGGCTCATTTTAGTGGTTGGTGGATTCTTGGTGGGCTTTGGCACCCGGTATGCCGGCGGCTGCACCTCCGGGCACGCCATCAGCGGGCTCTCCAATCTTCAGCTTCCGTCGTTGATTGCGGTAATTGGCTTTTTTGCCGGAGGACTCCTGGTGACGCATTTTATTTTCCCACTGATTTTCTAAAAAGTTAGGACCATGAAATTTTTAAAATTCCTCTTTTTGGGCGTCTTTTTTGGCATCATCATGGCCAAATCGGAAGCCATGTCTTGGTTTCGCATTCAAGAAATGTTCCGCTTTCAATCCTTCCACATGTACGGCATCATTGGCACGGCCGTGGTACTAGGCGCCATCGGTGTGGCTTTGATCAAACGTTTCAAGGTGAAGGACATCGACGGCAATCCGATTCAATACGCGGATAAAGAACCCGGGGTTGTAAAAGGCTTGCTGGGCGGGAGTCTCTTTGGCATGGGTTGGGCCATTACGGGTGCTTGCCCCGGACCCATTGTAGTGAATTTGGGCTACGGATACTGGCCCTTTGCTGTGGTGTTTGTGAGCGCCGTTTTGGGAACCTACGTCTACGGTCTGTTGCGCGACAAATTGCCCCATTGAGCCGCAAATGAGCACCCCAAACGAATCACAATCCCCAATAAAAGGCTCAAAAAAGTCGCCTACGGAACAGCAAAACAAGCACTTGCAGCCCCTGTTGGGCTTGCTTCGTACGTTGGTGCTGCTTTTGTTGTTTAACGTTGGTCTCTTGGCCTATTTGGTGTGGTTCACCGTTCCCGCACCTTGGGTGCAGGAATCGTGGACCGCGGTTTCCAGCAAGTTTCGCGCGGCCTTGGAGGCATCGAATGTTACGGATTCGGAAGAGTCTACTGCATGGGAGGAAACGGATGCAGCGGTTGCTCTTTGGTTGGCCCCAAACCCAGAGGAGCTGCCCGACGGTCCAGAGAAGGAACGCATTTTGTACGGACGCGATCTGATTGCGCACACCGCCAAGTATTTTGGCCCCAGGGGAAGCGTGAAAGCAGGTGCCACCAACGGGATGAATTGCCAGAACTGCCACCTGAAGGCGGGAACGCAGCCGTTTGGCAACAACTACGGAGCCGTGGCCAGCACCTACCCCCGGTACCGGGCACGGTCCGGCGCTGTAGAGAACATTTACAAACGCGTGAACGACTGTTTTGAGCGCAGCCTCAACGGCCAAGCCCTAGACACCAACGGCACGGAAATGGCCGCCTTGGTAGCCTACATTCAGTTTTTAGGAAAAGAGGTGCCTAAAGGCGAAAAACCGGAGGGGTCTGGATTGAAAAAGTTGGCATTCTTGAACCGACCCGCGGATCCCGTTCACGGCAAGGAGGTCTACGCGGCGCAGTGTGCCAGCTGCCACCAACCCAACGGTCAAGGCCTTCTGGCACCGGACGGAATGGAATACACCTATCCGCCTTTGTGGGGCGCAAAAAGCTACAACAGCGGCGCCGGCTTGTACCGACTGTCCAACTTTGCCAAATACGTAAAATACAACATGCCCCAGGGTGTGGAACACACCGAGCCGGTTTTGACCGACGAGGAGGCTTGGGATTTGGCCGCTTTTGTGAACAGCCAACCGCGCCCGGGAAAAGACATCTCCCGCGACTGGCCTCGCATCGAAGAGAAACCCTTTGACCATCCCTTTGGGCCGTTTGCGGACGCCTTCACGGAAAAAGAACACAAATACGGACCGTTTGGCCCCATTGAGGCCGCTGCGGAAGCACGAAAAGCAAAAGATGGAAAAAAATAATTCGCGTCGATCGTTTCTGAAAAAGGCCACCCTGGCGGGTGGCGCCACGTTGCTGGGCGGCGCAACCTCCTGGGCAACCCCCACCGTAGATGGTGCGGAAGAACCGTTGGGCCCCACCGGAAAACCGCTGAAGACGGCAGATGGGCACACGGTCTTGCAAGTGCTTCAAACCACGGACGTCCACTGCCAAATTCACCCGCACGACGAACTCTTTTGGGAAAACGACCGGGCGGTGTTTCGCAAAACGGGCGGATACGCGCAGTTGGCCACGTACTTGCGCAAAACGCGCAAAAAAGGGGCGTCGTACCTGATTGATACCGGAGACATGTTCCAGGGCAGCGAACTGTCCGTACAAACCTCCGGAGCCGCGCTGGTGCCTATTTTAAACGCGCTGGACTACGATCTGTACCTTCCGGGCAACTGGGAGGTCATTTACTACAAACAGGCCATGCAGCGCCTGTTGGGCAGCCTACACGCCCCCAAAGTGTGCGCCAACATGTACCACGCCAAGCCCGACGGTTCCAAGGGCGAGCTGATTTTTCCGGCCTACTCCATTTGGGAGGTGGACGGCATCAAGGTGGGCTTCTTGGGCTACACGGATCCCCTGGTCCCCCTGCGCCAGTCCCCCAATTACTCCAAAGGCATTGTGTACACCGCGCCGGAAGAAAACTTGGCCCACTACGTAGACGTTTTGCGCAACCAAGAACAGTGCGCCGCGGTGCTGGTGGTGGCCCATTTGGGCCTGTCCCAGCAAATCCACCTGGCCAACCTACCCGAATGTGCCGGTGTAGACTACATTTTGGGCGGAGACACCCACGAGCGCGTGCGCGAGCCCATTGCGTGCACCTATTCCAAAGTAGTGGAACCGGGCGCCTTTGGCTCGTTTGTGGGCCGACTGGAACTGCAATTCAAAGACGGGAAGCTGATGGATTCCACCTACGCGCTGGACGAAATAACAGCGTCCAAGTATTCAGCAGATCCTGCCGTGGCCGCCTTGCTTGCCGCGCAAGAAATTCCGTTTAAAAACTCCATCGAACGGGTTTTGGGCACCAGCAAGGTTCCCTTGTACCGGTATTTTGTGGTGGAGAATCCCATCGACCAAATGGTACTGGACGCCCTGAAATGGCGCCTTCCGGAGGTGGACGTGGTGCTCTCCAACGGCTTCCGCTTTTGCCCACCGCGCACCACCCCAGATGCCAACGGTCTGATTCCCATTACCCACGGGTATTTGTTTGACATGCTCCCCGTGGACAGCACCGTTCGCATTGCGGAGGCCTCCGGCCAGCAAATTCTGGATTGGTTGGAAAAGGAACTCAACAACGTGTTCGCGGCCAAGGCCAACGAGCGCTTTGGGGGCTGGGTCATCAAATTCAAGGGCATGCAGGTGGAATTTTACGCCTACAAGCCCAAGGGACAACGCGTGGCGTCGGTACGCATCAACGGAGCCCCTCTGGACCCGCAGCGGATGTACGTGTTGAGTGCTTGCGAACGCGACGGAGACCCCCAGGACATGCTGTGCCGCATCAAGGGCGTGAAAAACGCGCGCAATACGTCCTACACCCTCCATTCCACCCTGGAAGCGTATTTGGCGGCCAACAGCCCCGTCTCCCCCACCCCGGAAGGCAATGCACGCGTATTGGACGCCCCGCAGAACTTGTTGACTCAAGTCACCGGGGTTCCGTATTCGTTTCGGTAGGTTTGCCGCATGAAAACGATTCAACTCTTTGCCGTTCTGGTTCTTTTGAGCTGGAACCTAACCACTCCGGCCGCAGCCCAAAGCCGCGCAGAAAAAGGTAAAAAAGCACCCGTGTCTGCGTTCGCGCCCGTCGCCTTGCAGCACCGCATTGTTTTTCAATTAGTTACGAACGACACCCTGGCCCACAAAGCACTTCTGCGTCAGCTGGGAAACATTTTGGCGACGGATCCTTCCGCAAAGTTGGAGGTAGTGTGCCACGGACCGGGCGTAGACCTTTTGGTGGCTTCCAAAAGCCGTTTGGGGGGTAAAATCGACGCCTTCAAAAACCGCGGTGTGGCTTTTCATGCCTGCGAATTCACCTTACGCGAGAAAAAGATTGCCGCGTCGGAACTCTTCCCCGGAACAACCACCGTCCCCGCCGGCATTTTGGCCTTGTCCGAGCGCCAAATGCAGGGTTGGACCTACATCAAAGCTGGTTTTTAACGATGAAAACGCAACACCCCAAGACCACCGCCCTCGCGGTGGTCTTTTTTTTAAGCGCCAGCGCTGCCCTGTGGGCTGCACCTCGTGCCCTAGAACCGCTGGAAGCGGATACACTTCCTTGGAAAACAGGCCGCCACGGTTCGGTGAGTGCTCTGGCTGCCCCCCACGCGCGCATGCCCCGTCGGCCCAAAACCTCCACGCACCTGAGCGAGGCCATAACGCAAGGAACTTGGACCTTTACGTCCCGCAGTTTTTTCATGGGCACCCAGCAGCAAGGAGTGCTCAAGGACGACTGGGCTTTGGCCCAGGGAGGAAGTTTGGGGTTAAAAACCAAACCCTTGCGCGGATTTTACGCCCATGTTTCCGGCTTTTACGTCTTCAATTTGGGGTCGTCGGATTTGGCGGCAAAGGACCCCACCACGGGCCTGATGAACCGGTACGAGCTGGGGCAATTTGACGTGACCCGGCCGCACGAGATGGAAGACCTGGAGCGGTTGGAGGATTTGAACGTTGGTTGGGAAAAAGACGGATGGCACGCGCGGTTTGGACGCATGCACCTGCAAACGCCGTTCTTCAATCCGCAAGACGGTCGGATGCGACCCACCTTGGAGCAAGGTCTTTGGGTGGAGAAGCACGCGCAAAAGTGGGGCGTTTGGCAGGGCGGATGGATCCACGGGGTGTCTCCACGTTCCACCACCAAATGGTACGGTTTGGCGGAGTCCAACGCCATTTTTGGAAACGGCGTGGACGCCACCGGCGCCCCAAAAGATTTGGTGTTTGAGGAATCCGGAGAACATGCTTTTTTGTTGAACTGCAACAAAGAATGGCACACCCGGCCGCACTCCTCGTTGTTGCTGAAAAGTTGGGGAATGGTTTGGGACCGGGTTAACCGCACGGAATTGGTGGAACTGCACTGGAAGTCTGACCGCGGTTGGCACGCGGCCCTTCAAGCCATTGGGCAACAAACCTTGGGCCACGGAGGAAACCACGATCCGTTGAAGGCCTATGCACCCGAGGGAGGGCAATCCTGGGTCTTTGGGGCGCAAGTGAGCCGACTGAAAAAGCATTGGGAAGGGTCGTTGCAAGGAACGCGCATCACCTCCCACGGGATGTATTTGATGCCTCGGGAATGGGGCCGGGATCCATTTTTCACGTTTCTCCCGCGGGAACGAAACGAGGGATTGGGGGACGTTTGGGCCTTTTCCGGCAAAATCAGCCGGCATTTACCGCACCACGCAACCGTCCAAGCGGCCGGGGGACTCTACCTTCTGCCCAACCCCACCCACTTCGCGCTCAACAAATACGGCATGCCGTCCTACGGGCAAGTGAATGTAGACCTTAAATGGCCCATGACCGGCGTACTGGAAGGCTTTGACTTACACCTTCTGTGGGTGTACAAGGGGACTTGGTTGCGTGATTTACCGGCCAAGTACACCTACAACCGCGTAGGATTGAACCACTTCAGCTTGGTGCTGAACTACGGCCTGCACTGAGATTTTTCGGCCCGACGCCCTATTCTCTGCAACTCCTAACGCTTGGCGATCCGGTTGCCGGTATCCCGCTGTCGGGAGCATTTGAACCGACTGATCTCCGGGTCCCGCCGTTTGGCGTGCTTGGTGGTGCGGCCGTGCATTCTTTTGCGCCACATGCGAAAGCTGCTGGGCAAACTGTTCGCCCGCATGAAGTCCACCACCTCGCCGGGCGTCAAACCAAACTGAAGGCGCAAGGCATCGAAGGGCGTGCGGTCTTCCCACGCCATCTGGATGATGCGGTCTTTTTGGACCTCCGTAAACGATTCAAAAGCTGTGGCCACCTTTGGGAAACACCCACAGTCCCCATTTGGTTCAAACCAAGTTTGCACCAAGGCCTATTGGGTTGCAGCAGCGGTAAGACGGCGCGCTACCGGTGGTTCACCCCTTGCGAACGTACTGCGTGAGAATCACAATCTGCTGCCCTTCCACACGTCCTTCAATGTAGTTGGGGTTGTTGGCGTCCAAACGAATATTGCGCACCACGGTGCCCATTTTGGCCGTGAGGGAACTTCCCTTTACGTCCAAGGATTTGATCAACACCACCGTATCCCCGTGCTCCAAACGATGTCCGTTGGCGTCCTGATGGAACTCCACCTCCGCGGAACGGGTGTGGTCTCCGGAAAGTTTGGCGAGCGCGATATCAGCGTCGTCCAAGTAGAGCATTTCCAAGGCATCCGCCGCCCAGGTGTGGTCTTTGAGCCGCTGCAGCATGCGCCACGCGGCAATTTTCACGGGCCGATGCTCGGACCACATGGTGGTGCTCAGTACCTGCCAATGCGCCGGATCCAACGGATCCTTGCGCTGCAACTGCTTGGCGCAGGTTTCGCAAACCGCCACGGAAATTTCTTCGGTGGTGCCCTCAAAAGCTTCCAAGTTTACGTATTGAAGCGGTTCGGAAGTAGTACAGAGTTCGCACGCGCCTGCGGCGCGCGCTTCCAGTTCGGGGGTCAGAGCCATGAAATTTTGAGGAAAATGGAGGTGTAAAGGTACAAAATCGACGGAGTTATCATCAGTCGTTACCTTTGGCGGGCTGACGGCAGCACCGAATTGATCCACCGTGGTTTTCTCCAGTCCCACCTTCCTCCTGGCCTTTTTACCGGCCTTTCTGTTGGGCTATGCGCTGGTGCCCAAATCCGCGCGGAACGGCTGGCTGTTGCTCGCATCCTTAGCGTTTTACGCCTACGGTGCTCCGGAATTCCTGCCCCTCTTGCTGCTGAGCTCGCTCCTCAACTTCTATTCCGTGGCCGCCATGGATAAGTACCGACGGTTCGCCTTGTGGTGGCTGTGGGTGGGGATTTTGCTGAATGTGGGCCTCCTCCTCTACTACAAATACGCCAATTTTGCCGTGGACGTTGCGGAACAACTCACCGGTCACCGCGGGCCGTGGACGGATTTGGCGTTGCCCATTGGCATCTCTTTTTTCACCTTCCAAAGCCTCAGCTACAACCTGGATGTCTACCGTCGGGAACAACCCCGATTGCGCCATCCCGCGCACTATTTACTGTACATTTTCAGCTTTCCGCAAATGATTGCGGGGCCCATTGTGCGGTACGGAGACGTTGCTCAAGAGCTGGTTCACCGGGTTTTTACGCGCGCCAATGTGGTGGAAGGCAGCCAGCGTTTTGCCGTGGGTTTGGCAAAAAAAGTGTTTTTAGCCAACCGTGTGGCGGCGGCCTTTCCCTTGACCCCAGACGGCGCGTGGACCGGGGTGGACGCTTGGGCCGCACTCATTGCCTATGCCTTGCAAATTTATTTTGACTTCTCCGGCTACAGCGACATGGCCATTGGTCTTGGGAAAATCATGGGCTTTCACTTCCCGGAAAACTTCAACCGCCCCTACTCCGCCACCTCCTTCACGGACTTTTGGCGTCGGTGGCACCAAACCTTGAGTTTTTGGATGCGGGATTACCTCTACGTGGCGCTGGGTGGGAATCGCCGCGGCACGGGACGCACCTACATGAACCTCCTGTTGGTGTTTGCGGTCAGCGGATTTTGGCACGGTGCCTCGTGGAATTTTTTGCTGTGGGGCCTCTACCACGGCCTGTTTTTGGTGGCCGAACGCTCGTTTTTTCTTTCCTTTTTGAACCGACTCCCACGCGCTGCAGCGCAGTTGTGGACCCTTTTCTGGGTGGTGGTGGGCTGGGCACTGTTCGCCATGGTTGACTTCAGCGAACTGCACCACCTGCTCACCGGTTTGTTCTACCCCGCCGATTGGGGCACTTGGAACGCGTCAACCCCAAAAACCCTGATTTTGGTGGTTGCCGGTGGCGTGGCCTTGTTCCCGGTCTTTGGGTGGTGGAGCAAAATAACCCGCTACCAAGAGCTCGGTCCCCGGGCGTGGTGGTTGCACGTAGCCTTGGCGTTGGCCGCTCTGGTGGAACTGTCCGGCTCCGGCTTCAATCCCTTCATCTATTTCCGGTTCTGATGAAAAAGGGACTCCTGTGGTTTGCCTTGGTGTTTTGGAACGTCCTGTGGATCCTTACGGCCTTGCGCGTTCCGGACCCTCGGCCCTTGAAAGGGAGCTCGGGCGAACCTTCTGAGGAATTTACATTCGACGAACGCTTTTTTGGACGGTCGTTGTTGGTCCGACTTCGCAACCAAGTGAACTACACGTTGTTTGGCACCGTGGCCACACAAAATGCGGTGGAGGGCCCTTCCCACCGATGGTTTGAACAGTCCTACCTGGATGCCGCCCGCGGCTTGGACGCCCTAGATACCGCGGAAGTTTCGCAAAGACTGGCGCAGTGGGCGCATTGGCAAACGGCCTCCGGCGTCCCCTTCACTTTGGTGTTGACACCGGGAAAAGCAGCCGCCACCCCACAAACGGAATGGCCGTTGGATCAACGAACGGCGGGCCCTGCGGGCTACTTTGCCAACTACCGCGCCTTTCGCGCCTGCCTCAACCGCCATCCGGAGTGGTCCGTTTTGGATTTTGTCCCCCGATTTGCCCCTACTCCCCCAAGTGCACCGCCAACGAGAGAACCGTCGATGTGGACCTTTCCCCGGAACGGCATCCATTGGAGTCAAGCAGCCCTGACTCTGGCCACCCGCGAATGGCTCCGGCCGGAAGACGGACTGCGCTTGGTGGTCTTGGACACGCTGCCCTCCGAACCTTTCGGTACGGACGACGACTTGGAACAGAGCCTGAACTTGCTCCAGGATCTCCCGGACGACCCTGGATACCAATTGCCTTTTCGGTGGGAGCGGACCGGGAAACCGACCAAAATCCTGATCATTGGGGACAGCTTTGCGTGGGGCAGTGTGCGCTTGGGACTTTTGAAAAACGCCGGCGATTCCAGCGAATTCTGGTACTACAACCGGCAGCGGTTTGGCCCCCAAGTGCCCCAGTACGGTGCAGACCTGGCAACCTCCTACGGTTGGCGCTCGGAGGAAGACTGGATTCGTTCGCTGCAAACGTTTGACCGAGTCCTATGGGTGGTGACGGACGCCAATTTGCGCCTGTTTCCGTTTGCACCGCCCGTGCCGCATCGCCGCTAACCCCTCCTACTCCACCACCGGCCATTCGGATTTCTCCGCGGTAATTTGGTGGATGCCGTCCGTGTACATTAATTGAACCGACGGGAGCCTCTTTTGCATCCAAGGGCGAAAATCGTCGGGCTTTCTCAAAACAACTCCCGCGGTCTGGACGGGGTAGAATTCGTTTTTCAACAACAAACACGCACCCGGCTTTAGGCGGTACTGTGTTTTTACTAAATCGTCCGGCAGGGCGGAAACATCCTGTTCCGTGAAGTCTTTTTTCTCCCAGGAATAATCCAAAAACACGGTGTGCCGCCGGGGACTCACCACCACCGGAACATTCGACTCATTGACCAAACGGCTGTAGACCACCAATTTGGGACCACCCCCTTTCCGCCCAAGCTCCATTTCAAGGGAGGTCTTTCCTTCCGGCACCATCCGCACGCTGTCCACGCGGAGCACCAAGCCGGACGGTTCTTCAACCGTGCCCGACTGCGCCTGCACCACCCCGCTGCACGCCAAAAGGAAACTGAGGTAAAGGTGTTTCATGTTTCGCAGCACGTTTGGGTCCCTCCGTGAGGCCGATTGGAGGCGGGTTGGTTGGTTGAACGAAGATAGGAAAACGAAGGGTTTGACGGGCTTGAACTCAGAACTCAGCGCTGCCCTTTTCATCGGTGCTCGAATCCTTTATAATTTTTAAGTTTTCCTTATACAATAAATCACTTATTTCATTTTGCCAATCGAAGTTTACATCATTATTGTTGCATATTTTATCAAAATAATAGTTACTTGAATTTTGCAATGCCTCAATAATTATTCTTGTTTTACTAACTAAATCTATTTCATTTTCAAAATAAAATGTATCAAAATTATTGATCAAAATAAATTTTGACAAATCATCATCAATAATTTTATTATTAACTAAATTAACGATGTGTATTCTATTAATAATTTCATTTTTAATATTATACTTTTGAAATGAAAATTTAAAATCCAAAGATTTTATTTTGAAAGTGAAATTTAATACCGGTTCTTTCAAATATTGGTTTGAAGCATATAGTTCTAAATTGATTTTTAAAAAATCAATTAAGGCATTTTGAATATTGTTAATATTCATAATTAGTTAAGAATAAGTTCAACGGAAGAGAGGTACTCGACCCCACTGACCTGTAATTCATTTTTTGGCATTTATCAAAAATAGAGAATCCTAGGTTCTGAATAGCAACAAGTTGCGATTTTGGGCGTTTTAAGCAGCCATCCTCAGTATTTCTGTAGTTCACTTTGCGATTCGTAAAGGATAGACCGCAAAGAATATCCCTAGGTAAATGTGTTAATCAATCTACGCACTGGGTCATGATGTCTACTTTATTAAGGGTTTCACTCAAGATCTGTGGAAGAGGGAATGCGCCCCGGCGACCTTAGCGCCCGGGCGCATTCCCTAGCGGGGGTGCTTTGGTTCAATTGAGCTACCGCAACGCACATCGTGCGCCGGCTTGTTTTTTTTAGCCCCTCCGCTCCCTTGAACGAGATCGCTCGCCGGGGGCCAAAAAAAAAGCGCCCCTGCTGGGGGCGCTGTTGCTCGGTGGAGCTGGCGGAAGAAGAGGGATTCGAACCCCCGG
>CAZDDX010000012.1:0-36393 GCA_964504345.1 uncultured Owenweeksia sp.
TCCCGTTTGGGAGTGCAAATATACGAAGGAAATTTAACGTGCAAAATCCAAACGATAATTTCTCAAAAAAAAAGCCGCCGCCCGGTGGGGCGACGGCTCCATCAACTTCAAACGACGATTACTTCGCAGATGGAGTTACTTCGAAACCTTTAGATTTCAAGAATTCAATCTTCTCGTTGATGATCGCAAGATCGCGACGATTCTTTTCGTGGTTGATGGATTTCATCAAACCGTCCAACTCGTCGTTTTCCAACTTGCCCAAGAATTGGGACGCGAAAACCGTTTTCAAGGATTTGTTGTTGTTTTGATTGTTGCGAAAATGCGCAACCAGTTCTTTGGGTTTCATCTTATTTGTTTTTATTGTTACCAAACCATGTCAAAAGTATAACATTAAATCAAAATCTCAAAACAACAAAATACCAACAACCAAAAGGAGATTGTTAATAACTAAATCCCATTTTTTTCCCTAGGATTCAACTTAAATAAAAGCTCCCGACTCATTCAAAAATTGATCAGTTTTTCCAAATAATTTTCAAATTTGGAAGATGCCAAAAATCCCTTTTCCAAAGACGCCGCAAACGGTATAGGGGTATCCGCACTGGCGACGCGAACTACAGGCGCGTCAAGGTGAGCAAAACATTGCTCGTTGATGTAGGCTGCAATATCCGAGGCAACACCGCCAAACAAAACATCTTCTTGCAAGACCAATACACGTCCTGTTTTTTGCGCGCTTTTCTCCAAGGTTTTCCAATCCAAAGGTTGGATCGTGCGAAGATCAATGATTTCCAAATCCCACTCTGGGCGTTTGTTGGCTATTTCCAAGGCCCAGTGAACTCCCATACCGTAGGTGATTACGGTCGCTTGCTGACCTTCCCTCAAAACGGCTGCTTCGCCCAAAGGCAGGCTGTAGTATCCTTCTGGAACGGATTGGGAGATGCTTCGGTACAAGGCTTTGTGTTCAAAAAACAACACCGGATTCGGGTCGTCAAATGCGGCACACAAAAGCCCTTTGGCATCTGCTGGAAATGCAGGATAAACCACCTTCAATCCGGGCGTGTGGGCAAACCAGGCCTCTGTGGATTGGGAGTGAAACGGACCTGCGGCAACACCGGCACCGGTGGGCATCCGCACCACAACGTCTGCCTGTTGTCCCCAGCGCCAATGAATTTTAGCCAAGTTGTTCACGATTTGGGTAAAACCCTCGGTAACAAAGTCGGAAAACTGCATTTCCACCATGGCTTTCATGCCGCGAACACTCAGTCCCAAACCGGCGCCCAAAATGGCCGCTTCGCACAAAGGGGTATTGCGTACGCGTTCGGCACCAAATTCGTCTATAAATCCATCCGTCACTTTGAATACACCACCGTACGCCCCAATGTCTTGTCCCATGAGGACCAATTCCGGGTGCCGGCGCATGGATTCGCGCATGCCATCGCTGATGGCGTCAATGAGGCGCATTTCTTTTCTGATGGCGTTCGGTGCGGGTGCTTGTGCCGCGGGGGAAGGTGCAAAAAGATCAGCGCGCTCTGCCGCTTCATCCCATAGTGGTTCCGGCTCCAGCAATGCATCTTCCAGCGCCTGTTGGATGGCCTCTTTTTCCTCTTGTTTCCAGGTTTCGCGTTCTTCGGCAGAAAGCCACTTTTTCTTTTCCAAAAAAGCGCCAAAGGCATCCACAGGATCGCGCTCGGACCAAGCTTCAATTAAGCCTTCCGGATAGTATTTGGTTCCGGAAGCTTCTTCGTGGCCGCGCACCCGAAAGGTTTTGCATTCCAGCAGAACCGGACGTGGATTTTCGCGCATGGATTCTGTGAGTTCCTTCGCTTTTCTATAGACGTCCAAAATGTTGTTGCCGTCGATGCTGTGCGCTTCCATTCCGTAGGCTGGACCCTTCACCAAAAACGAGTCAAAGTTGAATTGCTCTCGCGAAGGGGTACTCAATCCCCATTGGTTGTTTTCCACCACAAACAACACCGGCAAACCCCATACAGAAGCTACGTTTAATGCTTCGTGAAAATCGCCCTCAGAGGCCCCACCGTCTCCCGTGTAGACCAAGGTAGCTTTCTTTTCCTTTTTGAGTTTGTGGGACAAGGCAATTCCGTCCGCAACCCCCAATTGGGGTCCCAGGTGGGAAATCATGCCCACGATGTGGTGTTCTTTGGAGCCGAAGTGAAACGAGCGATCGCGCCCTTTGGTAAAGCCGGTCAGTTTACCTTGAAACTGCGAAAAAAGTCGGAACAACGGAACTTCACGAGCCGTAAATACCCCCAGATTGCGGTGCATGGTAAGGATGGTTTCGTCCGGCTGCATGGCCAACGCGGTACCCACGGAAACCGCTTCTTGGCCGTAGGAGGAAAACCACTTGGAAATTCTGCCTTGGCGCAACGCCACCAACATTTTTTCTTCAATCATGCGGGGCCGCAAAAGGTGTCGGTACAGGCGAAGGCAAAGTTCCTGGTCCGCTGCGGTTGCGTCAAAGGAAAGAGGGGGTAGATTTTTCGGAAACATGCTGCTTTTCTGAGTGCCTCAAAGGTAGGACGCATTATCTTTGATTGACGAAAAATACCGCACCTCATGCAACTCCCTACCCTATCCCTCAGCCACTTTACGGACGGAACGCCGGAACAAAAAAACGCCTTTGTTCAGGAGTTGGGACGCACCTACACCGAACTGGGTTTCATCGCCATTGAGAACCACGTTTTGGATGCGGACCGCCGGGAGCGGTTGTACGCAGCGGTCAAAGCGTTTTTTGCGCTGCCTCAGGAGGTAAAAAATCACTATACCCCTGTAGGATTAGCAGGACAGCGCGGCTACACCGGATTTGGCGTTGAAAAGGCCAAGGGTTTTGACCAACCGGACTTGAAGGAGTTCTTTCAGTGGGGTCAATTCAATGCCCACGGGCAAGTTTATTCGGACAATGTAGAGGTTTCCGAATTGCCCCAGCTTATTGCAGAAGTTCGGGAAGCGTTTGAACTGTTGGAATACACCGGACGGCAACTGCTCAAGGCCATTGCCCTGTACCTGGGATTGGATGAAAATTGGTTTGAACCGTACGTTTTGGGCGGAAATTCCATTCTGCGCGCCCTCCACTACCCGCCCATTACCCAAGCACCCAACGACGCCGTTCGCGCGGCTGCGCACGAAGACATCAATTTGATTACTTTATTAATGGGGGCTTCGGCCGATGGTTTGGAGCTTCTTTCTGCTTCCGGGGACTGGATCCCGGTGCACGTTGAAGATTCGCATTTGGTCATCAACGTGGGCGATATGCTGCAGCGTTTGACCAACAATAAATTGCGCAGCACAACCCACCGGGTGGTAAATCCTCCGGTAGAGAAGTGGGGCATCCCTCGGTTCAGCATCCCGTTCTTCCTCCACCCCATTCAGTCCATGCCACTGGATGCCCTGCCTGCCTGCGTAACGGAGGAGAATCCACTGGCCTATGTGCCTACTACCGCGGGTGAATACTTGGACGAGCGCTTGCGAGAAATTGGCTTGAAAGCGTGATGCGAATCGACATTATTACCGTTCAACCGGGCCTGTTAGATGGTGCTTTTTCGCATTCTATTTTGAAGCGAGCCCAAGACAAAGGCGTTGCCTCCGTGCACGTCCACGACTTACGTCCTTTTGGTTTCGGCAAGCACTCTCAGGTGGACGACTACGCCTACGGTGGCGGGGCCGGTATGGTCATGCGTTTGGAGCCTTTGGTGGCGTGCATTGAATCACTGCAATCGGAGCGAACCTACGACGAGGTCATCTTCCTGACCCCAGACGGCGAACGATTGAACCAAGGCATAGCGAACCAGCTGTCCCTAAAAGGCAACTTAATCATGCTTTGCGGCCACTACAAAGGGATCGATCATCGGCTGCGCGAACACATGGTGACCCGCGAAATTTCCATTGGAGACTATGTTTTGTCCGGTGGCGAATTGGCCGCTGCGGTGCTCACGGATGCCATCATACGTTTGCTTCCTGGCGCCATGAACGACGAAACCTCGGCCCTGTCCGACTCGTTCCAAGACAATCTTCTGGCGCCTCCCGTGTACACCCGTCCGGCAGAATTCAGGGGGTGGAAAGTGCCCGAAATCCTGACGGGCGGCGACACCAAAGCCATTGACGTATGGCGCCACCAACAAGCTTTGGAACGCACGCGGAGGATTCGACCGGATTTACTTGAGGAATAGCGGCACACGCGCGGCATGAATGCATGCGAAGTTTTTTCGCTAAAAAAAGAGGGCTGTCTCGTTGCGAGACAGCCCTCTTTTGCTTTTGGCAATTCGGAGGGGAAAACCCCTTTCGAATACTAGTGGCGTGCCTCCTTGATACGAGCAGCCTTACCGTTGCGTTCGCGTTGGTAGAAGATACGCGCACGGCGAACCTTACCGACTTTGTTCATTTCAATTTTTTCCAAATTGGGCATATTGACCGGAAAAATACGCTCAACCCCTACGTTGCCCGACATTTTGCGGATCGTAAAGGTTTCGGTAGTTCCAGAACCGCGGCGCTGCAAAACCACCCCACGGAAAAACTGGGTACGGGTCTTTTCGCCTTCTTTAATTTGGTAGTACACCGTGATGGTGTCGCCGGCTGCAAAAGAAGCCAGGTCTTTGTTGGTCACGTACTTATCCTGTACGTATTGAATCAGATCCATGGTAATGGGTCTTTAAAGTACTGAACAGAAACAACATGCACCGCTCTGGCCAGAGGTTGGGACTGCGAACGTTGGATTGGATATACCTCACGCAACGGGGATGCAAATTTACGAAATAGAATCGAATGTACCAATCAACTCGTGCATACCATCACAGAACCACAAAAACAGTGCGTCGGTTTTTCTGACGAGCTGCATCTGTGGTGTTGGGAACCAAGGGTTTCTTCTCCCCATACCCCTTGGCCTGCAACCTGCTTGCCTCAATGCCCGCACGAAGCAATCCGTTGCGAACCGCTTCTGCTCGGCGCGCACTGAGCGCCAAATTTGCCGCGTCGTCGCCCACGTCGTCCGTATGGCCCTGTACCTCAACGCGCAATTCAGGACGGGTGCGCAAGTATTCGGCAAATCCTTCCACGATGGCCTGTGCGTTGGGGTTGAGTTCCGAAGAATTTGAATTGAATTGGATGCTGCTCATGGCGTATTCGGTGCCTTTTTGCAGGGTTCTGGCTTCCAATTCCGCTCGGACAACGGGGCTAGATTTTATTTGTTCTTCACTGATTACTTGGCCGTTAAAAGCTGCATCTTCCTGAACCACTTGAACCAAAACACGTTCACCGGGGGCCAAAGCCACTACGTGGGCATACCGGCCGTTTTCTACGTCAACGCTGGCTGTTTTTACCGTCTTGGAGGCCAGGTTGGTTATTTTTACCTCCGCCCCTTCCAAGCCACGCGGATTGCCCTCGTTGGTGGCTACCGTTCCTTTGACCAGAGCAACCTTTTGCGGACGAGCGGCATCCGGCAAGGTGAACTGAAAAAGATCCCACCCGCCCGGACCTTGCCGCGTGTTGGTAGAAAAGTAACCCTTCTCGCCAGCGATGTCCACAAAAAGCCCCACCTCATCTTCTTTCGTATTGATGGGGATGCCCAAGTTTTGCGGCACCGACCATTCCTTTTTATTGGCGTCCCAGCGGGCCCAAAACAGATCCAGCCCGCCTACTCCCGGATGGCCCGACGACGAAAAATACAGGGTAACGCCGTCCGGGTGCAAAAAGGGTGATTTTTCCTCCTGTGCCGTGTTCACAGTGGTGGGCAACAACTCGGCCGCAGACCAAGAACCGTCGGGCAAACGCGTGGAACGGTACAGATCCAATCCTCCAGTGCCCCCTTTTCTGTTGGAAACAAAGTAGAGAGCGTCTCCGTTGGCCGAAACCGACGGCTGGCTTTCCCAACTGTCCGGACGGTTGACGCCGCCTTCAACGGGGCGCAAGGGACCCCAGGAGCTGCCAGTTTTCAAGGTCCAAAAGACGTCGCAGTTGCGGTATCCGGAGGCGGTGTTTTCGCAAACGGTGAGGTACAACTCGCGGTTGTTGGCGGTTACGGACGGGCCACCCTCATTCAAACCGCGGTTGAACGGACTTTCCAGGGCCGCTCCGGTGGTGAACTGTCCTCCTTCGTCGCTCCATTCCGCCAACATAAAGGATTCCAGGGTGCGTTTGACGGGGGCAGGTCCGCTTTTTCGGTCTACGGCAACGGTTCTTCGGGTAAAGAAGGCTTCGGTGCCGTCTGGGGAAATGAGGGAAAGATACTCGTCTGCAGGGGTATTGATGCCCGGCACGGGGACCGGTATGAATTCCACCGGGTGTGCTTTCAGCTGCTCGGCCAAGGTTAAATCGCGCAGTAGGTTTTGCGCCTCGCGGTCCAAGCTCCCCTCCCGCTCGGGATTTTTAAGATACGCCTCGACGGCTGATTTAGCTCCAACGGAATCCCCCTTCACCACGCGGAGGGCCCCAACGTAGTACAAGACCTCAGCTCGGTAGGACGGACATTGCTCCAGCAATTTTTCCCAGGATGCCAGCGCTTGCAGGGGCTGTTCCTGGCGCATGGCCAACTCCCCCATGAGGTACAGGGTGTGTTCGGACCCACCCTCTTTGCGAACGGCGGTTTGCAAATAAACCTTGGCCATGGGGAAATCCCCTTTGAGCAAGGATTTGAGCGCGTTTTGCTCTGTTTTGGTGGGCTGAGCACCGTCTTCACCGCACTGCCCCCATTCTACTTGGGCGTTCAGTTGGTAGCTTCCTCCAAAACAACAGAGCGCTGCAAGGAAGAGCCACTTTTGAAGCGGGACCCCTACTTTACCCGACGCCTTCACGGTTTGGGTTCGTGCCATTGATTTTCGGTTTTGGCCACAAATAAGGTAACCGCTGCATCGCCGGTGACGTTGATGACGGTGCGGCACATGTCCAAGAGTCGGTCGATGGGGATGATGATCGCAATCCAAGCAGGATTCAGGGCAACGCTGTCCAGTACCATGAGGAGCATGACCAAACCGGCAGACGGAATGGCCGCAGTACCCACCGAAGCCAGGACGGCGGTGAAGAGCACCGTCATTTGCTGGGCCAAGCTGAGGTCGATGAGGTGAAATTGAGCCAAAAAGATGACGGCTACCCCTTGGTACAAGCTGGTTCCGTCCATATTGACGGTGGCTCCAATGGGCAAGGTAAATTGACTTACTTCTTCGCGAACGCCCAAATTGTTTTCGACGCAGTCCAGGGTGACCGGCAAGGTAGCCGCAGAACTGCTGGTGCTGAACGCAAGCAACTGTGCCGGACGCATGCCGCCGTGGAAAAAACGAAACGAGCGCAACCACGAATATCCTTGGGAACGAAGGGCCCACCAAACCAAAGTGGGGTACACCACCGCTGCCACCAGAAGCAGCCCCAGCAAAACAACCAATCCGTAGAGCCCCAAGGTTTTAAATACCTGGAGCAATTGCACGGGATCGTCTCCTGCAATCTTCGTCAAGGTGCTGGCCATCAGGGCAAAAACAAAGTAGGGAGCAAAGTGCATGACCTGCTCCACCATTTTTACAAAAATGTCCGTGGTATTGGTCATGAACGGACGAATGACGGCTGTTTTGCTTTCCGGTAAAGAAACCAAGGCCGTTCCAAAAAAGATGGCGAAAAAGATGACTTGCAGCATCAGACCGTTGTTGAAGGCCACAAAAATGTTGCTGGGTATGGCATCTGTTAGGAACGAAAGCGGGCCCGACGGAGGGTTTGTGGAAGCGATTTTCTCATCCAAAGCAGCATCCGCAGAAGCCTCATTCTTTTGAAGCGCCAACCACTGCGGTTGGTTTTCTGGAAGTGCACTGAATCTTTGCCCGTCCGCCGTTCGGCCTTCGTGGGTTTGATCCGTCCATCGCTCGTACACCAAGCGATTGGTGAGGCGCTGCTCCGAACCCACGGCGTCGCCCGGTCGGATCAAATTGACCACGGCCAAGCCGGTGGATACGGCGAATACGGTGGTCAGAAGGTAGAGCGCGATGGTCTTCCCCCCCATCCGGCCCAATGCCTTGGGGTCGCCCAAAGACGCAACGCCGTCGATGATGGAAAACAAGACCAACGGGACCGCAATCAACTTGAGCAAATTGATGAAGATGGTTCCAAATGGGGCGATCCACTGATCGGTAAAGGTTGACCAACCGAATTGAGCGCTGACGAGGGCCCAGATCAATCCGAGGGCCATGCCCAACAGTATTTTGGTAGGTGTTTTCAACTTCGTTTCTCCGTTAAAATTCAGACCGATTCACACGGTGTTGCAAATAAAAATCAGCCAAAACCAAATAGGTCATGGCCTCTACGATGGGGACTGCGCGCGGCAGAACGGTAGCGTCGTGGCGTCCGCCCACGGTTAACTCTTGGGGTTGTCCGTAAACATCCACGGTTTGCTGGGGTTGCGCGATGGAAGCGATGGGTTTAAAGGCCACGCGAAACAGCAGCGAATTGCCGTTGGATATGCCGCCTTGGATGCCGCCGCTGCGGTTGGTGGCGGTGGTTCCCATTCCGGTGAAGGAGTCGTTGTGCGCGCTGCCCATGGATTCTGCACCGGAAAAACCGGAGCCAAATTCCACCCCCTTGACGGCGTTGATGCTCAAAAGGGCGTGGCCCAACACGGCGTGCAGTTTGTCAAAAACCGGTTCCCCCCAGCCGGCGGGAACACCGTCCACCCGGACGGCAATCACTCCTCCGGCGGTATCGCCTTGCTCCTTGAGGTCCGCCAGGCGCTGTTCCATTTGCGCGGCCACTGCCCCATCCGGACAGCGCAGCGGATGGGATTCGGTCTGGATTTGAAGCAACGAAACCGTTCCCGATTCCAACAAGGCAGGATCTGCGCCGATGCCCGCCAAGCGTTCCACGTAGGCAACGCCCTGAACGGATTGGGGCAAGATTTGGCGCGCTACATCACCGGCCACCACGCGTGCAACGGTCTCCCGGGCAGAGGCCCTGCCCCCGCCGCGCGCGTCGCGCAAGCCATATTTGGCCCACCAGGTGAAGTCCGCGTGGGAGGGCCTGAAAACGTCTTGAAGGGCGTCGTAGTCGCTGGAGCGAGCGTTGGTGTTGCGCACCAAAAAGGCAATGGGGGTGCCCAAGGCGCGAACCGATTGACCGGGCTCGCCCGGTTCCAAGCCGCTGAGCCACTCCACCGAATCGGACTCTTGTCGGGAGGAAGCGTAGGGGTTTTGTCCCGTTTTTCGTCGGTTTACGGCGCTCTGTACGGCGGCTAAATCCAACAAAGTCCCGCCCGGAACGCCGTCGATCACCCCGCCCACGGCAGGCCCGTGCGATTCCCCAAAAGTGGTCAAGCGAAGGATTTGCCCCCAAGTGTTTCCAGCCATGCTCCAAAAGTAGGGGCTTTTGTACATTCGTAGTCCATGCGCAAGCGAATTGTTCACCTCCGCGGATTGGCCTTGGCCCAAGCACCCGCAATCGATGCTCCGGGCGTTTTGCCCGGCAAACTGCAAAACGACGTTTCCATTTTGGAAGATGCCTATTTGGATTGGTCCGATGGCGTCATCACCGGATTTGGCACCATGTCCGACTTGGCGCGATTGGATTCCGAAGGGTACGGACTGGGCGAAGCTCCGGATGAAGTTTTGGACGGAACCGGACGGTGGGTACTGCCCGGTTTTGTGGACAGCCACACGCATGCGGTTTTTGCCGCACCCCGGGAGCAGGAATTTGCCTTGCGCATTGGCGGCGCTACCTACCAAGAAATTGCGGCTGCGGGTGGGGGAATTTTGAACAGCTCAAGAGCTTTGGCGGCAAAGAGCGAAGCTCAATTGGTGGACGAAGCCCTTCCGCGTTTGGAGGCCCTCATGCACACTGGAACCACGGCACTGGAAATCAAATCCGGCTACGGTTTGTCTTTGGACAGCGAACGCAAAATGTTGCGGGTGGTGGCTGAGTTAAAAAAGCAGAGTCCTTTGGACCTGCGCAGTACCTACCTGGGGTTGCACGCGGTGCCGACAGATTTTGCAGGAGGTAAAGCCGCCTACGTAGCGGCAGCGCTGAACGACTGGTTGCCGCGTTTGGTGGACGAGGGTTTGGTGGACTTTGTGGACGCCTTTATTGAAAATGGTTATTTTGATCTATCTGATTTGTCCCGATTGGCCGAGGCCTCCGATCGGTATGGATTGCCCTTGAAGCTGCACGTCAATCAATTCTCCTCCCTGGGCGCGGTTCCGGCCGCTGTGGCCGCGGGTGCTTGGAGTGTGGATCACTTGGAGGTTTTGGAACCGGCGGACTTGGCGGCTTTGGCGGATGTTTGGCTTGCTAATTCTGCTGGCTCTTTGGCCCCGGTAGGTGGTGCATCCGAAAAACGACCTACCCTGCCCGTGGCGCTACCCGCCTGCAGTCATTTCCTGCGCCTCCCGTACACTCCGGCGCGAAAGCTACTGGATGCCGGCATTCCAGTGGGAATAGCTTCCGACTTCAACCCCGGTTCCGCTCCGTGCAGCAATGCATTCATGCTTTGGAATTTGGCCTGTGTTAACGCCCAAATGACGCCTGAGGAGGCGCTGGTGGGCTTGACTTTGCACGGCGCCTATGCCTTGGGCTGGGAGCAAAAAATGGGCAGCATTTCGGTGGGTAAGCAAGCGGATTTCATCCTAACCCACCCGGCCCCATCGCTCGCCTATTTTCCGTATCGATTTGGAGAAAACCACGCCGATCGAGTTTTTAAAAAAGGATTTTGCCGGTAACCCACTGAATTACAATTACTTGGGAACCGTCGATTCATCAAACGCAACAAACATGTCATTCCACTACACACAAATTCGATCTGGGGAACGCAAATGGGGCGAGGTACTGGAATCTCGTTCCTGGGACCACCCCGACGTACAGTTTGTGCTGGTGGGCATTCCGGAAGACGTGGGCGTTCGGGCCAACGGAGGAAATCCCGGAGCCGCGCAAACTCCGGAGGCCGTATTCCGTGCCTTGTGCAACCTGCAAGACAACCGCTGGACCCCGAAAAATGTGGGGTTGCTGGGGATGGTTCCCGTGGAAGATGTACAAGCTCAGGCCGCTGCCTACCCTACTTCCACGCCGGAGGGATTGGAGGCCTTGCGTGCGTTGACGGCCCGCGTGGACGACCGCGTTTTGGAAACCCTGGCGCCGGTTTGGGCCGCCGGCAAAATTCCCATCGCCGTGGGCGGCGGGCACAACAACGCTTTCCCGCTCTTGACGGGAGCCTCCAGGGCGCACGGTGCCCGGATGGACGCACTGAACATAGACGCCCACACGGATTGGCGCCCTCTGGAAGGTCGGCACTCCGGCAATGGTTTTACGGCTGCACGGGTGCAAAATGCCCTGGATCGGTACGCCGTTTGGGGCCTGCAGGAAGCCTACACGCCGGAATCTGTTTTGGAGGCGTTTGACCGGGACCCCCACCGAACGTTTGCCTCGTTTGAATCGTTTGCCGTGCGTGGCGAAACGTCCGAAACCGACGCGTGGAACCGCTGCCTGGCATTCTTACGAGCGGATGCACCCTTTGGACTGGAGGTAGACCTGGACGCCGTTCGTGGATTTCCTTCCAGTGCTGCAACTCAAACGGGTATGAGCCTGGAATCGGTGCGCCGAGCGGTGTATGCCGCGGCGCAAACCCAACGCCCGGCCTACCTCCACGTGTGCGAAGGAATTGCCGTTGCACCCGACGGAACGGTGCACGCAGGAGTGGCTAAGGCGATTGCGGCTTTGGTGGTGGATTTTGTTCGGGGGTACGCAAGTCCTTTGGAATGAAGCAGGACAAACTGCTGGCGTGGAACGACCCCGCCTTCGACGGATGGCTGGAGTGCATTCCCAACGTTTCCGAAGGGCGCAATCTGGGGTTGCTGGAGGAGTTCGCGTCGGCCATTCAATCCGTTCCCGGGGTTCATTTGCTGCACCAAGACGCCAATGCGGATGCGCACCGCACGGTGTACACGTTTGTGGGGCCCGCGGGTGCGGTGGTGGAAGCTGCTTTTCAACTGTACGCCGCGGTGGCGGAACGTTTGGATCTTCGGCAGCACGCGGGAGCGCATCCGCGTCAAGGAGCAGTGGACGTGTGCCCCTTGGTCCCGTTGGGCACCACCTCGTGGGAAGTTGCGCAAGAAGCCGCGCGGAATTTGGGGCGTCGGCTTGCGGAAGAGTTGCAGTTGGGCGGTTGGTTCTACGAACAAAATGCCACGCGCCCGGACCGACGCCTGTTGGCCGATCTGCGCCGCGGCGGCTACGAGGCTTTGGGGCACAAGGCGGTGGATCCCGCCTGGGCGCTTGATTTTGGAACCTTTCGCAAAGCGGATTCCTTTGGAGCTACGGTGGTGGGGGCCCGGCCTTTTTTAATAGCCTATAACTTTACTTTAAGTAGCGCCTTGCAACTAAATGAATCTAAGTCTATTGCCAATTTAACCAGAGAGTCAACCGGTGGCTTGAAGGGCGTTCGGGCCATCGGTTGGTGGATGGAGGGCTACCGCAGGGCCCAGGTGAGCTGCAACCTCACGGACACCTTGGCGGTATCGGCCAAAGAGGTTTTTGATGCGGTTTCCGCGGAAGCGCACCGGTTGGGCGGTACCGTGGAGGCGTCGGAGTTAATTGGCCTGATTCCCGCGCACGGGCTGCGTGGATTTGCTCCGCTGGAAGAGGCGGTTTCGTACCTCAAATTGGACGGCCACGGTCCTTTTGATTTAAATACCCGACTGCTGGAAAACATCCTAAACACTTTACCTCGCTAGACGTTTCTACAGATATGAACCTATTTAAAGCACGCATTTTAGTGACCGGAGGGAGTTCCGGCTTGGGAAAGGCCATGGCGGCCGCCCTGATTGCAAAAGGGGCCCAAGTGGCCATCACCGGGCGAGACCCGGAAAAATTGAAGCGAGTTGCTCAGGAATTGGGCGGCATCCCCTTGGAGGGACGCATGGATCAGGAGTCGGAGCTGATGCACGTATTTGCACAGCTGGATGCCTTGTGGGGCGGACTGGACGTGTTGATCAACAACGCAGGAATCGGTCGTTTTGAGCCGATGCAGGAGGTGGAGCAACGACATTTTGACGAAGTATTTCCGACGAATGTGTACGGGCCAGCGCTTGCCGGCCGCGAGGCCGTGAAGCGCTTTATGGCCCAAGGCTACGGCCACATCATCAACGTGGCGTCCAGTGCCGGCGTCAAGGGGTTTAAAAACGGAACTGTCTACGCGGCGTCCAAGTTTGCCTTGCGCGGAATGACCGAATGCTGGCGCGAAGAGCTGCGGCCGCACAACATTCGCGTCATGCTCATCAATCCCTCTGCCGTACCCACCGCCTTCAACGTTACCGACCGATCGGAGAAAGAACTGCGGGATAAAATGCTCACCCCCAACGAAATCGCACACGCTGCCGTTGCCGTCTTGGAACTGGACGACCGGGGATTCATTCCCGAACTCGGTGTTTGGGCCACCAATCCTTTCTAGGTGCAGCGCATCGACGTTTGGTCTTTTGAATTCAGCGGTTGGCGCAACTGCTGGTGGGCCTTTGTGGCCATGGGCAAATCAGAGCTATCGGTAGCCGACGTACCCGGCCTGACGTTTGCCAAGCAATTGGGCACGGGGGCCGGTACCGGTTTTTCCGTTTGGCCCAACTTCAGACGGTACGTCTGGGTATTGGTTTGGAGTGGGACCGACGCCGTGGCGAATGCGGACCGTTTTTACGCCAACAACCCCGTGTTCCAAGAGCATCGGGAACGGAGCAAATCCACCCACTGGTGGCGCATGACGGGCCTGCGCTCGCACGGCACCTGGAACGGCTTACAGCCCTTCGAATGTTTGCCGGATGCCCCAACCACCGGCCGCGTGGCGGTCATCACCCGAGCCTCCATCAAACGCAGCCAGTTTTGGCGCTTTTGGAGCCGGGTTTCCGCCTCTGCCAAACTGCTCAAAGACCGCCCCGGCCTGGAGTGTGCCGTGGGCATCGGGGAATTGCCGCTGGTGGAACAAGCCACGTTTTCCGTTTGGTCCAATGCCGAAGCACTGGAAGGATTCGCCTACCGTTCGCCGGGCCACGCCAAGCGCATTCGCGAAACGCATAAGTACGGATGGTATTCCGAAGAACAGTTTACGCGCTTTGCCGTTTTGTCCGACGGCCTGAATTCGCTGCCAAATTGACAGCCTTACGCCCTTGGCACGCCCCTTGCACCCGGGTATTCGTCCAACTGTATTTTAAAATTTGAACGCTATGTCAACTGGAAAAATCAACGTCTCCGCGGAGAATATTTTCCCCATCATCAAAAAATTCCTGTACAGCGACCACGAAATCTTCTTGCGGGAGCTGATCTCCAACGCGGTGGACGCCACCAACAAACTGAAGCACCTGGCCAACTTGGGCGAGTTCAAAGGCGAAATGGGCGACCTGACGATTCGCGTGGATGTGGACAAAAAGAAAAAACAAATCCGCATCATCGACCGCGGCATTGGCATGACGGCCGAAGAGGTGGATAAGTACATCAACCAAGTAGCTTTTTCGGGTGCGGAGGAATTCGTGAAGAAGTACGAAGGCAAGGTGGATCCGGCAGCCATGATCGGTCATTTTGGTTTGGGTTTTTACTCTGCCTTCATGGTGGCCAAAACCGTCGAAATCAAAACCAAGAGCCACACCCAAGCTGCCGATGAATCCGGGGCCCACTGGATGTGCGACGGCTCTCCAGAGTTTACCCTCAAAGCCCTCAAAAAGAACGATCGCGGCACAGAAATCGTTCTGAACGTGGCGGACGACAGCGAAGACTTTTTGGAGGACTTCAAAATCCGCGAGTTGTTGAAAAAGTACGCCCGTTTCATGAGCGTGCCCATCCAATTTGGCGAGCGCGAAGAGCGCACCAACGTGGCGGCCGAAGGCGAAGAACCCAAGTACGAAACTTCCAAAGTGCCGGACATCATCAACGCCGACGCTCCCGCTTGGACCAAGAAACCGTCGGAATTGACCGACGAAGACTACAAGAAATTTTATAAAGCGCTGTATCCTTTCAGCTTTGACGAGCCCCTCTTCCACATTCACTTGAACGTGGACTACCCGTTTGACCTGACCGGAATCTTGTTTTTTCCACGCGTCAAGCCCAACATGGAACTGCAGCGCAACAAAATCCAATTGTACCAAAACCAGGTGTTTGTCACCGACAACGTGGAAGGAATTGTACCGGATTTCCTAACGCTCCTGCACGGGGTATTGGATTCCAAAGACATTCCGTTAAACGTTTCTCGTTCCTACCTCCAAGCGGACGGCAACGTCAAGAAAATCAGCGGCCACATCACCAAAAAGGTAGCGGACAAGCTGGAGGAAATGTTCAAGGCAGACCGCGCAGACTTTGAGTCCAAGTGGAACGACATCAAAATGATCATTGAGTACGGAATGATCACGGACGAGAAGTTCTTTGAGCGTGCGGAAAAATTCTTCTTGGTTCAAAACACCGACGGCGGCTTCTTCACCTTGGACGAGTACGTAGACAAAATCAAGGCCCTGCAAACGGACAAGGACGGCACCACGGTCATCCTCTACGCCGCCTCCAAAGACGGGCAGCACGCCTACATTGAGAAAGCCCAAGCGCAGGGGTACGACACCGTATTGTTGGACTCCCCCATTGTGAGCCATTGGATGCAGAAAATCGAAACCAGCAAGGAAAAAGTTCGCTTTGCACGCGTGGATTCCGATTTGCTGGACAAGTTGATTCCCAAAGAGGGCGACCGTCCTACCCTGCTGACGGAAGACGAAACCAAACAGCTAAAAGACGCTTTGGAAGCGCACGTAGACACCAAAAAATTCACGGTTCGCGTGGAGGCTTTGGAGTCCGACGACGCCCCGATGGTGGTGACCATTCCTGAATTCATGCGGCGGATGCGCGAAATGAGCGCCACCGGTGGTGGCGGTTTCATGGGCATGGGCGATCTGCCCGAATCTTATGATTTGGTGGTCAATGCCAACCACGCATTGGCCGGAAAATTGCTCCGCACGCCATCCGAAGAGCAAGGCGACTTAATTCAACACGCGAAGGACTTGGCCCTGCTGCAACAAAACCTTTTGCACGGTGCTGCGTTAACGTCGTTTGTAAAGCGTGCACTCGAAAAATTAGTCTAATTTCAACCCATGATGTTTAAAAAAATCCTTGTAGCGGGCTTGGCCTTGTTGGCCGGTACCGCAACCCTTCAGGCACAGGAACTGCCCGCGGCCTCCCCCATGGGAACGGTCAAACAACGAATCGGTCTGACCGACGTTGAACTTTCTTATGCGCGTCCGAGCGCCAAAGGCCGAAAAGTTTTTGGGCAATTGGTCGAATACAAGAAATTGTGGCGCACCGGTGCCAACGGTAGTACCATCATTCAGTTTTCAACCGACATCACCTTGGCGGGCCAGAATTTATCGGCCGGCAAGTACAGCATCTTTACCATTCCGGGTGAAAAAGAATGGACCTTGATCCTGAACCAAAGCACGGATTTGTGGGGCATCGACGGGTACGACGAAGCGAATGACGTACTGCGCGTTGCCTTGGAGCCGCGAAAGATTGCCTATTTGGAAACGATGGAGCTTTCGTTTCACAACGTCACCATGGAAGGCGCTACACTGTTTTTGGGTTGGGAAAACACGGGATTGGACATCCCCATTTCGGTGAATACCCACCAGAAGGCCATGGACAACATTGAGCGTGCCATTGAGGAAAAACCGGGCGACGCCCGAGTATACCGCAACGCTGCGAGTTACTTGAACAACGTGGAAAAAGAACTTCCCGTCGCTTTGGGCTTTGCAGAACGTTCGGCACAACTAGCACCGGATTACTGGTATGGGCACTACTTGTACGCCCAGTTGCTGCGCAAGAACGGTCGAGAAAAAGAAGCCATTAAGGCTGCTGAAACGGCCTTGAAATTGGGCCAAGAGGATGCCGCGAAGAAAAAGCAGCCGTTTAACTACGAAGACGCGTTGAAAGACTTCTTGAAGAATAAGAAAAAATAGCGGTAAACCGCGAACAAATACTCCAAAACGGAGTTTAAAGAGTATGCAGAAGCTCTTTAAACTCCGTTTTTTCTTTGCGGTGCTGGCCGCGTTTTTTCTCTCTTTTTCCGCCAACGCCCAAGCAGTAGTCAACGGCACCGTGACGGACGGAAAAACCCAAGAAGCACTGCCCTCGGTTGCGGTAACCCTATTGCCGGAAGGACTGAAAACGGTAACCAATGCTACGGGTCAGTTCCGTTTTGCCAACGTCAAACCCGGTCTGCACAACTTGCAGTTCACCAGCCTGGGCTACAAGCCCCGGTCCCTTTTTGAAATCCAAGCCCTTTCTACTCGACCCACCGAATTGCAGGTGGTTTTGGAACCGTCGTCCACGCAACTGGAAGAGGTGAAAATCAACGCGCAAGCCGCATTTGTTAAGGATGCGCAATCGCCCGTCAGCGTGCAGAGCATTGGCATCAACGAAATTCAGCGCAATCCGGGCGGTAACCAAGACATATCCAAGGTCATTCAGTCCTTGCCGGGTGTGGCCTCTGGCTTGGCCTTCCGCAACGATTTATTCATTCGCGGAGGCGGCCCCAACGAAAACCGCTTTTTCTTGGACGGCATTGAGATTCCCGCCATCAACCACTTTGCCACCCAAGGCGCGAGCGGCGGCCCGGTGGGCATGATCAACGTGAATCTGATCCGCGATGTGGATTTCTTCACCTCGGCGTTTCAGGCACAGCGTGGCAACACGTTGAGTTCCGTCATGGAAATCAACTTGAAAGACGGTCGTACGGACCGCACCGGCGGATTGTTTCAGGTGGGTGCTAGTGAAGTGGGACTTTTCTTGGAAGGTCCTTTGTCCAAAAAAACCACCTATTTGGTTTCTGCAAGACGCTCCTACCTTCAGTTTTTATTTGGCGTGCTTGGACTTCCCTTCTTGCCCTCGTACAACGATTATCAGTTCAAAGTAAAACACCAATTGGGCAAGCGCAGCTCGCTCACCGTTTTGAGTTTGGGTGCCTACGACGTGTCTACATTGAACACTACCGTGGATTCCTTGCCCGCGCAGCGGTACATCCTCAGCTATTTGCCAGAATACTTTCAATGGAACTACTCCATTGGGGCCAAATACACCCAGGGGTACGACAACGGCTACCTGAATGTGATCCTGAGTCGTTTCATGCTCAACAACACGGCGCAGAAATTTGTCAACAACGACAAAAACGCCGATAAGCTGCTGGATTACGCTTCCCAAGAAATTGAAAACAAGCTGCGCGTGGAGCGCATTTTCAAAGGAAACTCCAGCGAAGGAACGGTCGGCTTCGGTTTGGAGCAAGCCAAATACAACACGCAAACTTTTGACAAACGCTTGCCAGGCGGTGTGGTATTGGACTACACCAACCAATTCACGTTGTACAAATACAGCCTTTTTGCGCAATGGGCGGGTCGGTTTGCGGACGAGCGCTTGAAGTTGTCACTGGGTTTCCGCACGGACGGAAACGGGTACAACGACTACATGCGCAATCCACTCAACGGTTTTTCTCCGCGCGCCGCCTTCAGTTACTACCTCAACGAGCGTTGGACGGTAGACGCCAACTGGGGCATCTACAAACAGCTCCCCCCCTACACCACGTTGGGCTACAAGGACCGCGACGGTGTTGAAGCCAACCGCGACAACCTAAAATTCATGCAGGCCACCCACTACGTTTTGGGAACCACCCAATTTTGGCCGTGGAGTGCCAAAACCTCTGTCGAAGGTTTTTACAAGGACTACCGAAAGTACCCCTTCTTGACCACCGATCAAATCAGCTTGGCGAATCTGGGGGGTGATTTTGGTGTCATTGGCAACCAACCGGCTACTTCTACGTCCAACGGACGTGCCTACGGCGTGGAATTTACGTACCAACAGAAGCTTTATAAGGGCTGGTTTGGCATTGCCGCCATCACCGCCTTCCGAAGTCTGTTTGAAGACAAGGATGGCAACCTACTGAACGCCAGTTGGGACAACCGAATGATTGCCACCTTTACCGTGGGCAAGAAATTCGCGAAGAATTGGGAATTGGGCATGCAGTACCAGCACTTGGGCGGCGCTCCCTACACCCCCTTCGATGCCGACGCAACGGCCCTGCGCTCTAACTGGGACGTGTTGGGACGCAGCGTGGTGGATTACAGCCGCTTGAATACCCTCCGAAATCCGGAATTCGACCGTTTGAACGTTCGGGTAGACAAAAAGTGGTACCTGAAAAAATCCTACATCAACTTGTATTTTGACGTTCAAAACGCCTTGGCGAGCAAAATCGTCAGTGCGCCGTTCATCGACGTGCAGCGCGATGCTGCCGGTGCACCGATTGTGGATCCAAACGACCCTACTCGCTACTTGACGACGGAATTGGAAAACGCAAGCGGAACCGTGTTGCCGTCCATCGGATTTATTTTCGGGTTTTAGGCGGTTCGTATTCCGAGTATTCCGGATAGAGTAACTCGTCCGAATACAGAAGGTACTGACGTCGCAGTGCAGCAAATCGCTGCAAATCAGCGGCCCACAAATCCGGCCATTGTTCTGTGGGAAGGTTGTTGTTCAATGCTTCAACCACCAGCAGTGAACCCGTCAGTCGGTTGAAAAAAGGGCGCACAAAACCCGCCTTTCGTTCTGCCTTTGAAATTCTGGGTTTTCGGTACACTTGGGTGGAATCGAATTCCTGAAAGGCTGGGTAGTCCACAACAGCGGTGTCGTAGGCGAGAAAACCAGAGGTGTCTATGGCCGATGAATGCAACGTACTGTCGTAGGCCATTCTGAGTTTTCGGCGCTGCAGGTACGCATCCACCCGTTCCTGGCGACGGTCGTCCTCAGCAAGCTGAGCTAAAAAACCGCGGTGCATCTCCGCCAGCGGTTCCCAGTCCAACGGGGCGCGCGCCATTCGTTTGGTGGGGCTGTACTTGCGACCAAAACAGGTGTCTCCGCGGAAGATCGGGTCCGTTGCGCCGGACTTGGCGGTTGGGACAAACCGAAAAGTGCCCTTGCGCTCGTACCAAGGTGCGCCGTAGCGTTCAAAGGGATGATCCGTACCGCGGCCTACCGAAACCGGCGTTCCTTCAAAAAAACACAACGAGGGGTAGGCGTGCAAGGCTTCCGGCGTACGCAGGTTGGGCGAGGGCGGCACGGGCAACACCACCGGCTGACGACGGTAGTTGGCCAAAGGCACAACGGTTAGGTTCAATCCTTGTGTTCTCGCCCAACCGGTACCGTGGACCATTTCGGCGTATTCGCCAATGGTCATGCCGTAGAGAACCGGAACCGGATGCATTCCCACGAAGGATTTGAACTTTACTGTATCCATCACCGGGCCGTCCAAGCGGTCTCCGTTGGGGTTGGGGCGATCCAATACAATCAGCGGTTTGCGGTACGCGGCACAGGACTCCATGACGTAGGTTAGGGTGCTGATGTAGGTGTAAAAACGTGCGCCAACGTCTTGCAAGTCAAAAACGACCACATCCACATCCTGCAAATCCGAAGCCGTCGGCTTTTTGTGGTTGCCGTACAACGAAACCAACGGCAATCCGGTGGATTCGTCGCGACCATTGGGGACGTTCTCTCCGGCGGACAGGACGCTTCGAAAACCGTGTTCCGGCGCAAATACCTTCACCACGTTGACGCCACGTGCACGCAGGGCGTCCACGGTGTGCACCCAAGCTCCGTCCCCATAAACGACGGATGCGGCATGGGCCACTACGGCCACTCGAGCACCCAACAGCTTGGGGATGTAACGATCAAAGCGTGCGGCACCTGGGGTCCATTCTACCGCCAAAGACGGCACTGGTTCGGACGACCATGCTGCGGAAGCTGACAGTAAAAGTGCCGTTGATAGAACCCATTTTGCAGCACCAAAAATCCCGTTGAATTGCCTCCCCGGTTGCGCACAGGAGCGCATTGGAACGAGGACCACACGGCAGGCATCCGGATTGTGCGATGTACCTTTGAAATCCATGCCCAAACCGTACAACCTTCTCGCTCCGTACTGGACCCGATTGCGCACCTCACGTGCGGCAACCGTGGCCCAACGCATCGCGGTGGTGGTGGTGGCGTGTAGTTTGGCGGTCATGCTCATTGGATTGTCAACGGGAAGGGGATTGCAGGCTGCAATTTCGGATAAATTAACCGGATTGTGGGGTGCTATTCAAGTTCGTCCCTATGCTGAATCTAGAGATCCATCGGAGGCCGGCATGGTGCTGGACTCCAACCTGTTGCAGCTGTTTTCGGCGAACCCGTCCATTGCATCCGTTCGGCCTACTCTCTCCACCACGGCCCTCGTTGCGCACCAAGACCGCTTGGAAGCCTTGGTGTACCGAACCCAATCGTATGCGTCGTCGGAGATTGATTTTCTGCAAGGCAACCCACCCGGGCGCGACGAAGTTGCGCTGCCCGTTGCCTTGGCGCGTCAATGGAATGTTGGGGTGGGCGACGAACTGACGCTTCTTTTTTCGCGGGGAGCAGACCGTCGGCCCGCGCTCCGCTACGCCACCATCAGCGGACTATTTCAACCCAAACTAGACGAATTGGACGGACATTGGGTCTACGGAGACGTGCGCCAATTGCGCGAATGGGTGGGTTGGGCAGACCAACGCTACACGGCTGTAGAACTGACCACAGTGCCCGGCATGGATTCGCGAGAAGTAGCGGAAGAACTGCGCCCGTTGCTGCCTGCTTTTTGGGAAGCCTATCCGGCCGTAGACGATTATGCGGGTCTGTACCAGTGGCTGGCCTTGTTTGACACCAACCTGACCGTGGTGGTGGGCGTGTTGCTAGGGGTTGCCCTGTTCAACAGCGCAGTGGTGGTCTTCATCTTGTTGCTGGACCAACGAAAGAACATCGGTATTTTGAAAACATTGGGAGCGTCGGCCTCTTTATTGACCCGATTGTTCTTGGCCAAGGCCCAAAAGATGGCGTTATTGGGAATCGCTGGCGGAAACGCTCTGGCCTTTTTGTTCTGCTTGACCCAGTCCCGTTGGCATTGGCTGACATTGGATCCCAAAACCTACTACGTGGCAACCGTGCCCATTGCGTGGCCTTGGGCAGAATGGATTGCCCTCAACGGCTTGATGTACGTGTTGGTGCTGGTTTCCATGACCGTTCCTGCTTGGTACTTGGGCCAACAAAAACCCATACGCTCTTTGCAATGGTAAACACTCCGTATCCCGACTTGCCCCAATTGGAGGACTTGCTTTCCATACAAGGATTGGAACATCTTTCCCTATTTGCCAAGCACTCCGTTAGCGGCCCTTTAGCCGGGTACCACCGATCTCCTTTGAAAGGGTTTTCGGTAGAATTTGCGGAACACAAACCCTACTACCCGGGAGACAGTTTGCGTCGATTGGATTGGAAAAGACTGGCCAAGACGGACAAGATGTTGCTCAAATCCACGGACGCAGAAACCAATCTTCGGTGTACCGTGGTGGTGGACCGGAGCGGTTCCATGCGCACGGACCGCAAATTGACGTTTGCAACGCTGGGCACGGCGTTGATTGGGGAAGCCTTGGGGAGCCAGCGCGACGCTTTGGGGTTGGTTTGGATGGACGACCAAGGAGCGCAACCTTCCCACGCCTGCAAAACCTCTCGATCGCACCGGATGAACCTGTACGCGTCTTTGTTGGAAGAACTTCGCACGCAACCCAAGGAGAAGTCCAGCCGAACGCCCGTTTCCCAAACCCTTCACCAGCTCGCCAACTCCCTCCCGCAACGCTCCATGGTGGTGGTATTCTCCGATTTTTGGGAGCCCGAATCTGCGTCCGACCGTCCTTGGGCGGAGCTGCAAAAGGCACTGGAACATTTGCGTCAAAAACACTGTTGGGTACTGCTCTTCCCGGTATTTGGCCCCTCAGAATACGCGCTGTCTGGCACGGAATGGGGATCAAGTTGGACCGAATTGGTGGATTCTGAATCCGGTGAATCATTGATTTTATTGCCCAACGAAGCGCAAAAACGCTATTCACAAGCTTTTGAGCGTCGTTTGCAAGCGCTAAAAAGTCTACAGCAACCACCACAAATTCAAGTTAATGAGTGCCTAACCAACGACCATCCGCTTCATGCATTGCTGCCCTTTTTCCTCGCGCACCAAAAAATGAAATAGGATTTGCGTCGATTAGAATTCTTCGTATATTTGCAACCCCAACGAACAATCTGGTGCGGTAGTTCAGTCGGTTAGAATATCGGCCTGTCACGCCGAGGGTCGCGGGTTCGAGTCCCGTCCGCACCGCAAAGCCTCTCCCTACGGAGAGGCTTTTTTTATACCTTTACCTCATGCGTTCTGCTCTTCGTGTTTTACTGCTTTGGACGGCCGGCTTGCTGCTTTTTGCGCATTCGGTGGTTCCGCACGCGCACGGCACGGAGCACGCTGGCCGTTTTGGAGCGGGTAACTGGGTCTCTGAGCGCCCTTCCGGGAAACCGCTACCCATTGAAGCGGATTTGGGTTCCGATCATTTGGAACACTTCCGACTGGACGAGGAAAACACCACGTCCCTTGAAGCCTGCTTGGTTCTTGCGACCGTGCCCGCATCAGTGCCCCATCTTTCCGGGTCCTGTTCGGACGTCGAGTCAATAAAATCGGGCCTCTTCCCGCCCATCCCGGCGCTTCGTGCACTGGTACCTGCAGAAGGTGCTGGAATTCGCCCCCCTCCTGCCCTTTCTTAAGCGCATTGTCCGGTAGTCCGGATGAAGCAGTTGTCAATTCCTGATGCGCCTTTTGGGCACTGGAGTTGCTGAATATCGCTACCCATACTTTTTCATTTTTTTCTTGGTTGCTCATGTTGCATGCCATCATCCGCTTTTCGGTACGCCAAAAAGCACTCGTCTTTGCGTTGACGGGCGTCGTTGCCCTTTGGGGTCTCATCAGCGCCCTGCAACTCCCGGTAGATGCCGTACCGGACATCACCAACAACCAGGTGCAGGTGGTGACCACCGCACCCGCGTTGGCTCCCCAAGAGGTGGAGCAATTCATCACGTATCCGGTGGAATTGGTCATGGCCAATTTACCCGGTGTTTTGGAAGTACGAAGTGTTTCGCGGTCCGGACTTTCCATCGTCACGGTGGTCTTTGAGGACAACGTGGAAACGGCCTTGGCCCGACAGCGCGTCAACGAACAAATTCAGGTGGCGCAAGCCAACATCCCCAGCGAATACGGCACGCCCACGTTGATGCCGGTCACCACCGGCTTGGGGGAAGTGTACCAGTACACGCTGGAGGTGGATCAAGCGCATCGGTCTGAATACACGCTGGAGGACTTGCGCAGTTTGCACGATTGGCAGATCAAACGGCAGTTGGCGGGTATTCCCGGTGTGGTAGAGGTCAGTTCGTTTGGCGGCAAGGTCAAACAGTACGAGGTAGCCGTACATCCGGACCGCTTGCAAGAATCCGGCCTGACGATGTCCGATGTGTTTGAGGCCGTGAGCGCGGGAAACCGCAACGCAGGAGGCGCGTACATTGAGAAAGGCGAGGAAGCCTGGTACATTCGTATGGAAGGCCTGTACCGCCAATTGGAAGACCTCCGATTGGTGGCGCTTCCCACGCATTCTGGCCTTCCCCTCACCGTGGGCGACATTGCCACGGTTCGGTACGGATTTGCTCCGCGGTACGGGGCACTTACCAAAGATGGCCAAGGAGAAGTTGTTGGTGGGATTTGCCTGATGCTGAAAGGCGCCAACAGCAACGATGTAACCCACGCCATTGACGAACGTGTGGCGTCCATCCAGTCCACCTTGCCGCCCGGTATCCGCATTGCACCGTACTTGAATCGGTCCGAACTGGTGGGCCGAACCCTGGGTACGGTGGAGCGAAATTTACTCGAAGGAGCCTTGGTGGTGGGCTTGTTGCTCTTCTTCCTTTTGGGCAACTGGCGCGCCGCACTGGTGGTAACCAGCGTCATTCCCCTGTCCTTGCTTTTTGCTTTGGGGTGCATGCGTTTTTTTGGCGTTTCCGCCAACCTCATGTCTTTGGGAGCCATTGACTTTGGCATTGTGGTGGACGGTGCGGTCATTGTGGTGGAGGCAACTTTGATGGCCTTTCACCGCGGCGGCTTGTTGAGCGCCAAAGACCGAGACGAAACGGTGATAGAAAGTGCTGGGTCCATCTACGGCTCCGCCGCTTTTGGGGTGTTGATCATTCTGGTGGTCTTCTTGCCCATCCTCACCTTGAGCGGAATTGAAGGCAAAATGTTCAAGCCCATGGCCCAAACCGTGGTCTTTACTCTATTGGGGGCCTTGTTGTTCAGCACCACCTACGTGCCCGCACTCGTGGCGTTGGTCTTGCGTCCGGAGGTTGAGGAGAATCGGTCCGAACGGTTCTTTCATCGGCTGAGGGATCGGTACGTTCGGATTTTGGATTGGACGTTGCAGCGGGGTCGTGCGGTCTTGACAGTCGTTGTAGCCGCCTTTGCCTTGGCCATTTGGGGATTTTCGCAATTGGGCAGCGTCTTTTTACCCAGTTTGGAGGAGGGCGATTTGGCCATGCAGGTTTCCATACCCACTGGGAGCAACCTGCAGGAAATGATTCGGGTAACCACGTCGGCCGAAAAGAAATTAAAGGAGCATTTTCCCGAGGTGCGCCACGTGGTGAGTAAAATTGGCACGGCTGAGGTTCCCACAGACCCCATGCCCGTAGAGGCCGCAGACGTTATGGTTTTGTTGGAACCCAAAGAAAAATGGACCTCCGCCTCCACTCGCGAGGAGTTGGTAGGCCAAATGGAAGCGGTATTGGATGGTGTATGGGGCGCTCAGTTTGAATTTACGCAACCCATTCAGCTTCGCTTCAACGAATTGATCAGCGGCTCAAAGTCCGATATTGCCCTGCTGGTGTACGGGGATCATTTGGATACCTTGGCGAACGTGGCGCAAAAAATGGCGGCGGCAGTTCGGGGCATTCCCGGAGCGGAAGACGTCAAGGTAGAAGCCACGCAAGGCATGAAGTTTCACCGCTGGGTGCCCAATCGCCAAGCACTGGCGTACCACGGTGTTTCCGCACAGCAAGTGGGCGAAATTTTGGAAATGGCCTATGCCGGGCAAATTGCCGGAAGTGTTTTTGAAGACCAAAAAAGGTTTGACGTGGCGGTGCGACTTTCCCCAGAAGAACGACTGGACGGGAGCGGGCAAGCACTGTTCGTTCGAAACCACAACGGAGACCGGGTACCGCTCCATGCGGTGACGGATCGGGTGGAAACCGTTGGGCCGTCGCAAATCAGCCGTTCCAAGGCCAGTCGTCGCATTTCCGTTGGAATCAACGTACGGGGACGGGACGTGGCTTCCGTGGTGGCGGACATTGAGCGGGCTGTTGGCGAAAAAGTGGTTCTGCCCCCTGGATACTCCTTGCACATTGGGGGTGATTTTGAAAACCTACAGCAAGCTTTAGACCGATTAAAAATTGCCGTACCTGTGGCATTGGCCCTCATCTTCGCCCTGCTCTACCTAGCTTTTCGGAGTGCGGCTTTTGCCGCCTTGGTGTTCAGTGCCATTCCTTTGTCCGCCCTGGGCGGCATTGCAGCATTGGCCCTTCGCGGCATGCCGTTCAGCATTTCCGCCGGAATCGGCTTCATCGCCTTGTTTGGCGTCGCGGTTTTGAACGGTCTCGTTCTCGTGGCACGCGTTCGTCAATTGGAATCCACTGGGGTGGCCTGGTCCAAGGCTGTAGTAGCGGGTAGTGCGGACCGACTCCGTCCTGTTTTGGTTACAGCAACCGTGGCTGCTTTAGGGTTTGTACCCATGGCTTTCTCCTCTTCCGCCGGAGCCGAGGTGCAAAAGCCGTTGGCCACGGTGGTCATTGGCGGGTTGGTTTCTGCTACGGTGCTTACCCTGGGCGTGTTGCCGATTTTGTTGATCCGGCTCAAAAAGTGGCTGCCGGGGTCTTATGCATCCGTTGCTGCCGGAACGACGGGCGTGCTGTTGCTGCTGGTGTTCTCAAGCAGCACGGCTTGGGGGCAAACGCAACCTTGGCCCTCCTTGGCTGCGGTTCAAGAACAGGCCTTGCGCGTACACGCCGACGTGGCGAGCGCTCAAGGAAACCAACGCATTGCGCAATTGAAGCCCAATGTGCTGCTGGGTGCCGCCCAAGGCACTGTTCAATACGGCCAAATGAACGCCGAGCCGCGGGATTACTACTTCAGCTTGGAACAACCCCTGGGTTCGCTAGCGGAACACGTGCGTCGATGGCGTCGTAACGAGTCCGAGATCGGCTTGCGTGCTACCGAACTGGAATTGACGCAGCAGGCCGTATCCCTTGCGGCGGCGTTGGCCTATGCGGACTACTGGCGTTGGGGGCGCGAGTGTGCGTGGCGCAGCCAATGGACAGCGCGCTTGAATCAAGACGCCGCTCGGGTGGACGCTCGGGTTGCGCAAGGAGATTGGAGCACCGCCGATGGTGCGGCGTTTCGGTTGCTGCGCAACCGCTGGCAGTCCGATTTGGTGGCCGCACAAGCCAAATGGGCAGAAAGCGCATCCCTGCTCGCCGCATTGACGCACCAAAGGTGGACCGCTGTTCTGGAGGTAACCCCAACACTTCCGGAACACCTAACGATGGAGCCGTCGGCCGATACCGCTCTTGCTCCTCGTTTCCTGCGTTGGGCCCAAGAATCTGCCCACTTGGCGCAAGCAGAAGCAATGCTGACCAAAACGCAGTGGGCGCCGCAGTGGAGCGTGGGTGGATTTCAACAGCAATTGGAGCGGGTAAACGGATTCAACGGTTTGTATTTGGGCGTATCCCTACCCATTGCCGCGCATGTGCCGCTCAAAAACAGCGCAATTGCCAGGGTTCAACAAGCTACCGTTGAAGCGCAAGCAACACAGTCCCTTGTGGATTGGCACGCCAAGAAAGAGGCAGCCTGGCACCAATGGACGGCCTGGAAAACTGCCTCAGCACAGGCTATTTCCGCCCAAAAAGATGCCGACCTATTGCTCCGTGTATTGACCACCCAACTGGAATTGGGGGAACTTTCTTTTTCCGACTTTTTCTTGCAATCCAACGCAGCGCTTGAGGGGGGGGTCTCCGCCCTCCTCCAAGAAACTGAACGCTTCCGCAGCGCTGCCCTACTTAACTTTTATACCGACAAATAATGAAACCTATTCTTTTTTATTCCGGCCTTTTGCTTGCAGGCATCTTGGTGGCTTGCCAATCCACTCCTAGCAATCCAGAGCCCGAAACCTCTTATTCCAAAAACGGGTTGCGCTTGTGGAACGATTCCGCCATGGCCGCCAACGGTGTGGAAGTTGGAGTTCCCACAGAGCAAGCGTTTGGCAGCGGTTTGCGTGCCAACGGACGCGTGGACATTCCGCCGCAAAGCAGGGCCTCTCTGACGGCCCCATTGGGCGGTTTCGTTCGGTTTTTGGGACCGTACGAGGGTTCCTTTGTTCGCAAAGGCGAGGTTTTGGCCCGGTTGGACGACCCCAGCTATGTTGAAAAACAAAAGGAGTTTCTCTCTGCCGCTGCGTCGTACGAATTAGCGAATGAAGCGTACCGTCGAGCTGAAAAACTGAATGAGGCCTCCGCCAGCAGCGCGCGCGAATGGCAGCAAGCGGTTGCCAACCGCGAAGAAGCGCACGCACGTTGGTCAGCAGCCCGCGAGGTGGTGCGTCAATTGGGATTCAATCCGGAACAAATTCAGAAAAACGGCATTCAGAAAAGTTTGTCCCTGGTGGCCCCATTTGCCGGATACGTTCGTTCCGTCCACGCCAATTTGGGTCAGTACGTTTCTCCGCAACAAGATGTCATTACCCTGGAGGACCCAACGCACGTCCACCTGGAGTTGGCTGTTTTTCAAAACGACATTGCCACTCTCAAACGCGGACAACGCTTTGTGTACCAAGTAGGATCGGACCCCACCCAATTCAGCGGAATCATTCAAGAAATAGGACAAGCTCAGTCTTCGGAAGGTCATTTTGTGGTGCACGGACACCCCGACCAACTTCCGGAATCGGGCCTGCGTACCGGACAGTTCATTCGCGCCACCATCCAAACGCAGCAGGCCGTGCGGTGGGCACTGCCGGAAGATGCCGTCGTTTACAAAGACAATCAACCGTTCGTTTTGCGCAAAACCAAAAACGGCTTGGAGTTTCAATCCGTGCGCATCAGCCACCATGAAAACGGCTGGGTGGGTTTTGAAGATTTGGCAAAGGGTACGTACGTTGTGAAGCAGGCGCACCTCTTGTTGCAACCAGAAGAAGCCGAGTAAAGGGTGCTGCGGTGACTCGTTTTGGACCCTAGAACCTTGAATGCTAACGGACGGGGCCTCCCGTTGCATCCACTAATTGGAGCGGTGAACCGTACGCCAAGCAACAAGCTTTCCACTGGGATTCCAAATGATTTGGGATGTCCACCTCCAGAACGCACTCGCTGTCAACGTGTTGGGATCGAACCGTCCCCTCCACCTCGCGGATCCAACGAAGGGCCGTAGACAAATCGGAGTAATCGCAGTGAACCCACCAGGTTTGAACGGGAACAAAAGGGGCCCAAGCACCAGCTTTAAGCGCCAACTCTGCTGCTCCGCGGTATGCGCGAATAAGCCCAGGAACCCCCAGCAGCGTTCCGCCAAAGTAGCGCACCACTCCCACCGCAGTACGTACTGCCTCAGCAGATTGCAGGGCATGCAGGATGGGGCGCCCGGTACTGCCCGACGGTTCTCCGTCGTCGTCCCAACGTTCCCATTCTCCGTCCCAACGAACGGCTGAACCCACGTGACGTGCCTTGGGATGCAGCGCACGAATCGATTGAATCCAAGGCGCCGCTGCTTCCGGTTCCGACAACGGTGCGGCATAAGCAATGAACTTACTGCCTTTTACCACCCACTGTGCCTCTGTTGGTTCTAACAATACGTTTGCCACACCACAAACCTACGGGCGCAAACTGAAATGTTCAGTACCTTTGCACAAACAAATACAAGCTGCTATGGCTTTAGAACTGAACGACACGAACTTCGAAGAATTGGTACTGAAATCCGATAAGCCCGTATTGGTGGATTTTTGGGCAGAATGGTGTGGACCTTGCCGCATGGTGGGCCCCATTGTTGAAGAATTGGCAGCTGATTTTGATGGCCGGGCTGTGGTTGGCAAAGTAAACGTTGATCAACACCAAGGCATTGCCATGGAGTTTGGCATCCGCAACATTCCTACCCTTTTGATCTTCAAGGGCGGACAAATTGTAGACAAGCAGGTGGGCGTTGCGCCAAAGCCCGCTTTGGCACAAAAATTAGAAGCGGCGCTTTAAGCGTTGCCTGTGGTTAAACAAGCGGTTATCCTGGCCGGTGGACGCGGAACGCGTTTAGCGGCGGCCTATCCGGGCATACCCAAGCCCCTGGTTCCCGTTGCGGGAATTCCGTTGGCGGAACGATTGGTCCGTCAACTGGTGGAGCAGGGAATTGATCGTATTACGCTTACAGTTTTTCACGACGCCGAACGGATCCGTGCCCATTTTGGGGACGGATCCGCTTTTTTGTGCCAAATAGACTACCTATTTGAGCCTGCCCCCATGGGCTCTGCCGGTATATTGCATCAACTGGCCAACCGAACCAAAGAAACCGTTTTGGTGGTGTACGGAGACGTTTTGGCGGACGTAGATTGGCAGCGGTTTGCGCTATTCCACCAACAACACCAAGCGGATGCTACCCTTTTGGTGCACCCCAACGACCACCCGCACGATTCCGATTTGGTTGAATTGGACGGTGACCAACGCGTTTTGGCCGTCTTGTCCAAGCCGCACCCGCCCGGACGAATGGCCCGAAACGTGGTGAATGCCGGCGCGTACTTATTTGAACCCATTTGTTGGCAACACATTCCATCGGAACGGCCCGTTGATTTTGGTGCTAATTTGTTGCCCCATTGGTGTTCCTTCATGCGCGTTTTTGGGTACAATACTCCGGAATACATCAAGGACATGGGAACCCCGGAACGCATACAACAAGGGGAAGCAGCCTTAGCGTCCGGAAAAGTGGCGGGACGCTCCCTCCGAAATCCCCAACGGGCACTATTTCTGGACCGCGACGGAGTTTTGAACGAAGACACGGACCTGATTCATCGACCCGAAGACCTTCATCTGTTCCCTTGGACAGCGGAAGCGGTGCGCGCCATCAACAAGAGTTCCTATTTGAGCGTGGTGGTTACCAACCAAAGCGTGGTGGCTCGTGGGCTTACCGACGAGGCCGGACTCAACCGAATTCACGCCAAGTTGGATACAGAATTGGGGGCCGGCGGTGCTTATTTGGATGCCCTCTACTACTGTCCGCACCACCCCGACGGTGGCTTTCCCGGCGAGGTTGCAGCGTACAAGATTCCCTGCACGTGCCGCAAACCGCAAGCCGGTATGCTTTTGGCTGCCGCCGAACGTTTTCAAATCGACCTGAGCGCCAGCTGGATGATTGGCGATTCTGCCCGAGACATGGGCGCCGCTCGTGCCGCCGGCGTAGAACCGGTAGGCGTACGCACCGGCCACGGCCTGAAAGGCACCGCTCTGCGCCCGGATTTCTTGTTTGACAATGTACTGGACGCCGTACACTACCTAGTGGAACAACCCTTCTCCAATTTATTCAATGAGGGATTGCAACGACTTGATAATCATAAAATTGAATCCAAAAAACCATTCGTAATTGCCATGGGTGGTCCCGCTCGGTCGGGCAAATCCACCGCGGCAGCCGGTTTGGCGCGCGCGTTTCGGCAAGAAGGCCACACCGTGGAATTGGTGCGGCTGGACGATTGGTTGCTCCCCGCGGAACAACGCGATTCTTCAGAAACAGGGCCTTGGCGGGCCTATCCCCAGGAGGTGTTGAATGAGGCGCTCCACGATCTTTTGGTGGACGGCAAGACCGTTACCGCGCCGGGATATTCCGTTCGACCGGATTGGCCCGCACGCGAAACGCATTACGCTCCTGCGGAGGTGGTGTTGGTGGAAGGCGTGGTGGCCTTGGGATTGGAGTCTGTGCGCCAAGCGGCTCATTGGGCCGTGGGCGTGACCGCATCGGAGTCCACCCGCAGGTTGCGCTACGAACGCTACCAGGCTTGGCGCGGCTTGCCCGCAGACGAGGCCGAATGGAAGCGTCGGGAACAACACGAGGTGTCTGCAGTGGAAAAGGACCTTATCTTCGCGCAAACGCTCGTTTCGCTGTGATCCTAACCCGTACCCCCTTCCGCGTCAGTTTTGTTGGCGGAGGCTCCGATTTGCCTGCCTACTACGAACGGCGTGCCGGCGCGGTGCTGTCCACCTCCATCAATCGGTACATGTACGTTCAAAGCCATCCGTTCTTTGAACCGGACCAAGTGCGTTTGAAGTACGCTCAAACGGAGACCGTGGCGGGCTTGTCGGAAATTCAACACCCCATATTTAGAACCGTTCTGGAAAAATACGGCCTGCCTTTGGGCCGCGAGTGGTCTTCCGTTGCGGACGTTCCGGCGGGAACCGGCATGGGATCCAGCTCCAGTTTTACCGTAGGGCTGCTGCACAATGTGTTGGCGCAGTTGGGTCGGGCCGACGAGGCTACGAAAGCGCATTTGGCGGAGATGGCCTGCCGCGTGGAATTGGAGGATTTGGGCGAACCCATTGGCAAGCAGGACCAGTACGCTGCGGCCTACGGAGGTTTGAACGTCTTTCGTTTTTTACCCGACGGCACCGTCCAAGCAGACCCTGTGGACTTGGGGCCCGAGGGGCGGGCGGAATTGGAATCTCATCTGGTATTGTACTACACTGGGGATCAGCGATCGGCCTCGACCATCCTGGCGGAACAATCGAAGCGAACGGCGTCGGAACAGGACAAACAACGCGTTTTGGACCAGATGGTGGATTTGGTAGATCCTTTTGCGGCCGCCTTGCGCAACGGAAGGTGGTCCGAAATGGGCAACTTGCTCCACGAAAACTGGCAATTGAAGCAATCCTTGGCGTCCGGAATCACCAACCCCAACCTGCAAAGTTTGTACGCCACCGCAATGGCGAACGGCGCCACGGGAGGCAAGTTACTGGGTGCCGGCGGTGGTGGTTTCCTGTTGTTTGCGTGCCCTCCTTCGCAACAAACCAAGCTCACCCAAGCCCTTGGCAGCATTCGCCTCTTCCCTTTTGCGTTGGAAACCGACGGCTCTAAGGTGCTGTACGCCGATTCGGAAAACGGCTGAGCCCCGGAGCGCACGTCGCCCCAAAAAACCTAAAGAAAACCGGTACCTTTGCCGTGGACGTTTTGCTCCGCACCCCTAAATTCAGCTCTTGCCATGCAACCCCTTGAATACCGAGCACTCCTCACGGAAACGTTGAATCGCCTGGATATGAACCGGGTACAAGCCTTAGCAGACGCTTTCTCAGCGGCTTACGAGGGCGGCCGCACTATCTACACCATGGGCAACGGCGGATCCGCCGCAAGCGCCTCCCACGCAGCCGGCGATTTCCTCAAAGGCGCTTCTTTTGGGCTGGACAAACGATTCAAAATGATCTGCCTAAACGACAACCTCCCGTCCCTCATGGCCATCGCCAACGACATCGGATGGGAAGCCATTTTTGAGGAACCCTTGAAAAACTACCTGCAACCCGGTGACCTGGTCATCGGGCTCAGCGGCAGCGGCAACAGTGAAAACGTGCTGCGCGCCATGCAGTGGGCCAAGGCCAACGGCGCTACCACGGCCGGGTTAACGGGCTACAGCGGCGGCAAATTGGCCCAGCTGGTAGACATCCACGTACACTCCGACGCCAACGACATGGAAGTTGCAGAAGACGTTCACATGGCCGTATTCAACATGGTCAAAAAGAGCATGATGGCCAAGTACATGGGCGACGCGCCCAGCATGGGAGCCACGTACGACGCACGCGTTAAGTAAAGCCACTCTTTTTGAACTGCGCCGGATTCGGGCGCAGTGCCGCATAAGTTGGGATTATTGCAATCCCAAAAGCAATGCGCTCAATTCGTTTGAACGGAACGTGCTGTCCAGGACGCACCGCCAAAATTCACGCGCCAATGCAGCACACCGGCACCGCGCTCGTTGGGGTTTCGCGGCACGCGCCAAGCACCGTTTTCCACCTGTTCCTCCCAATACCCCAGCAACCGTCCGTCCGCGCCTACGGCACTGATGCAGGCGGTTCCACTGGCGTTGGTGGGCAATTGACCGATCCAAAACTCCGAATCCGACCACAGTGCAAATTGGGGCTGCTGCCATTCCATCCGTCCCAACAGGGTGCTGGCTAAGGCGAGGTTGGGGATTCCGTGGCCGTACAGGGTATCCGGCATCAAACCCTGTGAAGAGGACAGTCGGACCGAATAAAGCAAATCCTGCGCCGTGCGTGTGGGGTGTTTTTGCCACAAACACGCCATCATGCCGGCCATTACAGGGCCGCTGAAGCTGGTGCCGTTGCCGGTACTGGGAATGCCGCCGGTGTTGATGATTCCGCAACCCTGGCCCAAGGCCATCACATCCGGTTTGATGCGGCCGTCCGCCGTGGGGCCTTGGCTGCTGAAACCGGCACGCACGCCCAGGGCGTTCACGGCTCCTACCGTCAAAACGCTGTCCGCGTCCGCCGGGGCCGTAATGTACTTCCAAGCGCCATTTCCTTCGTTACCCGCGGAAACCACCAGCAGCAAACCCGTGCGTGCCAAAGCCGCTGCTGCGCGGGAAATGGGGGTGGTGCGTCCGTCCATGTCGGAGTAAGTGTGGCTATCCGCTGGATTGTCGAAGGTGCTGTAGCCCAAGGAGGTATTGAGTACGTCGGCCCCCAAACTGTCCGCCAGTTCAGCTCCGCGTATCCAATGCAACTCTTCCAATGGGGTCTCCGAAAACACGTTCTCCGTTTTGAACAAGGCGTATTGAGCCTTGGGCGCGGTGCCCACGTGAACGTTGTCCAAATCCGGGGCCATGGTGCTCAGAACCATGGTTCCGTGGTAGCTGTCCTCAAAAACCGAGTCGTCGTTCTGAACCAAATCTTTGGTGTAGACCAGTCGTCCCTCGGACCGGAGTCGGGAAAACGCACCAAAGGTGTCCACATCCCGGAAACCGCCGTCCAGCACGCCAATCAACATTCCTTGACCCTCAAAGAAATCGTCGTGCAGGCCTTTTCCGTTGATTTGGGAGATGGCCGCATCGCCGTTGGCGTATTGATAACCAGCCAACCCCTCCTCTTCCGAATCCCCGTGCGGCGCCTTTGGAGCGTCGCAGCGATGAAGCGGGCGCAAGGGCTCGCTGCGCCAAGCTAAATTCGTGGGCCAGCCGGAGGAAGGCACTTCCACCACGGCGGCGTTCAGCAAACGCGAAGCACCCATCACGCGCAAACCCGTGGCGCGCAATGCAGCCAAATCGGAGGGATGCACCGGGTAATCAAATGCGCGTAGGGGCTGTGCAGCCTTCTGGCGCCGCTCTATGCTTTTGGCGCTCAATGCTGGAGCTTGAAGCTGTCGGTCTGGACGGTGAGAAAAATAGACCCATCGGTAGGCGGGCTCCGGAGATTGCGCCGCAATCGTTAGAGAGTTTCCAGAGAAGAAGAACGCGGTGAACAGCAGCCAACCCCAGGGAGTTTTCAATCGAATCATGTGCGTCGTTTTGATGGAAAACAAAAAATCGGACAAAAAGTTGAGCATCAATGCGCCATAGCGCCGCTCCCCAGGAGGGCCTCGCCGTCGTACCAGGTGGCAAACTGACCCGGCGCCACGGCCTTTTGCGGCACCGCAAAATCAATCCGAAGGGAATGGTCTGGAAGCGCGGTCAACACCGCCTCTTGCAGCGGCTGGCGGTAGCGGATACGCACCTGAAAAGGAGCGGACTCCCCTACTATTAAGGCGTGCGACGGAACCACCCAATGCACGTCCTTAGCCGCAACGTGCACAAAAGGACGGTACAAACCGGGGTACTGCTCCCCTTGTCCCACGTAAACAATGTTCTCTTGGGTGTCTGTGGCCACCACAAACAGGGGCTCGGCCTTTCCGCCCACCAACAAACCTTTCCGCTGCCCGACGGTAAAAAAATGTGCGCCCTGGTGCTGACCAACCGCATTTCCGGCTGCCGCATGCAGAGGCCAGGGCGTTCCAAACTCTGGATTCTTCCACCCCTCCCACGACGCAGGCACTTCCACAATGGCCCCCGGTTTAACGGACAATTGCTGCTGCAGGAAGTCTGGCAAACGCACCTTTCCAATGAAACACAAGCCTTGGGAGTCCTTTTTCGCGGCGGTGGGAATGCCGCGGGCGGCAGCCTCCTGACGAACCTCCGGCTTCAACAACTCTCCAATGGGAAACAAGGCTTTGGACAGCTGGGCTTGGTTCAACTGACACAAAAAATAGCTTTGATCTTTATTGGGGTCTCGTCCGGCCAACAAGGCAATCTCGCCGTTGGGAAGATCCCGACGTCGGGCATAATGGCCCGTTGCGACGTAGTCTGCCCCCAACTGCAAAGCCGCCTCCAAAAACAAGTCAAACTTAATTTCGCGGTTGCACAACACGTCCGGATTGGGCGTTCTCCCGGCCTGGTACTCCGCAAACATGGTGTCCACAAT
>CAZDDX010000013.1:0-34364 GCA_964504345.1 uncultured Owenweeksia sp.
GTTTAACAGGTCCAACTGGCCCGCAAGGCGCACAAGGATTAACAGGAGCAACCGGCCCACAAGGTTTAACAGGTGCAGATGGTCTTGATGGAGCAGCTGGTGCAACCGGCCCGCAAGGCCCAACCGGTCTAACAGGAGCGGCAGGTGTTGACGGCGCAGCTGGAGCAACTGGCCCACAAGGCCCAACCGGTTTAACGGGAGATAGTGGCCCACAAGGATTAACAGGCGCAGCTGGTCTTGACGGTGCAGCTGGAGCAACTGGCCCACAAGGTCCAACCGGCTTACAAGGGTTAACGGGCGCAGCAGGTGCTGCTGGAGCTGACGGGGCAGCAGGTCCTGCCGGCGCGGCTGGAGCAACTGGCCCACAAGGCCCAACAGGATTAACTGGAGCAGCTGGAACTACTGGTGCAACTGGCCCACAAGGATTAACCGGATCGACTGGTGCTACCGGTGCTGCAGGCCAAGGTGGAATTACGCAAGCGGGACTTGGGATATTAGTTAGCGGTACCGGAACTGCTCTTGACCCCTACAGTGTAAGTTCAAAGACGTATGCAGTTGGTCTGTCGTCGGAACTGGGCGGATACGTTTTTAGAATTTCCGCAGATGGAAGGCATGGATTGGTTGCTGAAACTCAAGATCAATCTGTGGGCAGTAGTTGGTTTTTAGCCCTAGATGCTATTAGCGATCCCGCAAATCACAACACAAACGGACAAAAATTCATGGATTGGAGAATACCTACAAAATTTGAATTGAATGAAATGTACGCTCAAAGGGTAGCGATTGGCGGTTTTACGCTCAACATCTATTTGAGTTCTACGGAGTTCGATGCCGGCGACGCGTGGGTGCAGACTTTCAACGGTGGTGCCCAGTCCAACTCCAATAACAATAAGTCCACTTCCTACCATCTTCGTGCAGTGCGGGCTTTTTAACCTCTTTTCCACCGGACCATTTAAAGCGCTCCGAAGCGGTGGATTTTGATTTTAAGCCAATAATCGGGGTAGTTCGAACCTTTATCGCTCATTGAAACTCCGCGTTATTTATTGCCCGACGCCTGTTCATTTGAAACGAATTCCACAACCGGACGGACCATTCCCACCAAAACGAAATGGAAAGAATCGACCTTTATCGTAATATTGCAATATAACAATGAAGCAAGTCGATTTGATGTTGATTCATTCTCGGCCGGCTCCTCAAAACCTCAGGAATCATGCTCCTTTCCGAAGTTAAACGCGCGTTACAAACCATCGATTCTGTTTTGTTTCAATTGGATTCCGGTGCGGCCGTTCCGAACCATTTTCACGTAACCGAAGTGGGATCGGTCACCAAGCACTTCATCGACTGCGGCGGCACGGTGCGCACGGAGCGGGTTGTTGGATTTCAGTTGTGGGAGGCCAACGACTTTGAACACCGACTCGCCCCCGCCAAGTTGTTGAAGATCATCGCGGATTCCGAGCGCATTTTGGGATTGCAGGACGGGGAGGTTGAGGTGGAATACCAGGCCGGGACCGTGGGCAAATACGGGTTGTCGTTCGACGGACGTCGGTTTGTATTGGAGTCCAAGACCACGAATTGCTTGGCTCAAGACCGATGCGGCATCCCGCAGCAGAAGGTGAAACGGGACCTTCGCGAATTGCCGGTGACCCCGACGTGCGCGCCCAACAGCGGTTGTTGTTGATTTTACGGCTGGTAGTAGCCCCGAGCGGAATCGAACCGCTATCAAACGTTTAGGAAACGTCTATTCTATCCGTTGAACTACGGGGCCTCTGAAGAAAGCGAGGCAAAGGTACTGAGCAAGGCAGGAATTGCCGGCCTGAAAAAAAACCACCCCCGCACTCCGTAGGAGTGCGGGGGTGGTGGGTACGGCGCGCTAAAAAATCCCTAGTTTGGGTAAAACGTAAGCACTACGCGTCGGTTCAACTGGTGCTGCTCTTCCGCGCACGGAGTGTTGTCCGGGCAAGGCGTTTGCAGGTTGGATTCAGAACGTGTAGAGAGTTGGGCGCTGATGGGGCCTTGGATTTGCTGGATGAAGGACTTTACCGCTTCTGCACGACGAAATCCCAGATTCACGTTGTAGTCGTAATTACCGCGTGCGTCGCAGTGGCCGGCCAAATCAAAAGTTCCATTGTTTGCGCTGATGGACTTCAGGAAATTTCTGATGCGGGTGGCTTCGCCCGGACGAATGGCGTCTTGGTCAAAATCAAAATAGATCTCAATTTGGTTTCCACCAGCGGATCCGACCTTTTGCGTTTCCGTGTTCAGCCATGCCGCGGGCACCAATTGACGAAAATCATTGAGCGCCGCTAAGGCGTTGGTTTTAGGGCCGGAAACCTCTGCTCCCACCCGATAATTCCCGTTGGCTTGGTTGATTTTGAGTGCGTTTTGTGGGGGCAGTTTGGCCTTTAAATCTTGAATGTACTGGGCTGCTGCTTTGGAGGACTTGAAGGACCCCAGCACCACCGTGTACGCGGAGGAAGGAGCGGCCGTGGATGCGTTCTCCGTTACTACCGGAACAACCGCTGCCGCGGGACGTGCAGCTTCCGTAGGCAGTGCAGCCGGGCTTTTCTTGGTGGGTGACGCAGCCACAGGTTTTGCGACCACCGGCGCTGCGGGTTCGGCGTCATCCGGTCCAAATAAATAATGTAGATCTGCGTGGCCTCCAACGTTGGAATTGATCCAGGCACTGTCTGGTGCGATCACCCACAAGTTGTAGTCGTTTTGCTTGGTGTTCACCACAGAGGGCAGGTTGATGCAAGATCCGCGATGGAACGCCTGAACGTCCAATCCGTTGGAGACGGTTGAAACGGAGTAGAGCAAGGTGTCTCCCCAGTACGTGGGGTACACCTCATCCGCGTCCGTGGAGCGGGTGTGCAGGGTGGCGTCTTTTTTGCCGCCCTTGGACGTAAACAAATCGTACGACGTGTTGCCGCGGCGAAAAGCAGAGAACACCAAATCTCCGGTTTTTGGGTGGAAGTGGGGATGCTGCGCTTGATGGTATAGGGGCCAGCCGTGATTGTACGCCAGGAGGTACGGAACCTCTTCGTACGTGAGGTAGGCGCCTAGGGTATTGGCCGGAAGTGCTTGGTAAACGCGAATTTCCGTAATTGCGGTTCCGTTGCGGCAGGAGTCTGACCACACCGGTACGGCCATGGTTTGACCGTCTTTGCTGTACACCGGAACTCCGGCCCAGCGCTCGGTACCGGGCTCTGTAACGGGAACTACCGTTCCGCCGGAAACCCGGTACACGCGGTACGGGGCTTTTTGGGCTTTGCAACCGGCAATTTTGATCACCGGCAATTCCTCCGGATTGCGGTTGGACACAAAATGATAGGTGCCCGGTTTTAAACCCGGTGCGTGCATGTAATCTGCAGCAGGCGTATTCCATTGCGGATAGGGAGCAGACTCAATCCAATTTTGAGCCGCAACAGATTGCGCTACCGTAACCGCCACCGCAGCTGCCAAAAAATGTAGAACAGTTGATTTCATGGGTCAGGCGAATTAGAAATAACGCTGTCCCTGCAAGGCACAGTCTTTTTGGATTTTCATTCGGTAGGAAATGCCAATGGTATGGGATTGATTGGACAATGCCTGCAACGGATTCAGTGGGTAGATGTAGTGGTAGTACAGCTTAAAAGACTCGTGGAGCGGAGCTGCCAACGCAAATCCCAAGCCATCTCCGGGGGAGTACAGCAAACCGGCGGAGCCCATCTTTTCGTTTTGCAGCAGGACGTGCAGGTTGATGTCGTACGGGGCGTTGCTGGTGCGGTTCACCACCCCAGAAAGCGCTACCCGCGTGGTGCGGTTGATGGGGTGAAAATAGCCCGCGTAAACGTGTGCATGGGCGTACAACGGCTGGTCTTGCGACCATCCTTTTCCCACCATGTCCAAAACAGAGGCACCCACGTAGAATCGGTCGCTGTAGAGGTACGTGATGCCCAATCCCAAATTGGGGTTGAGGGTGCTGCGCGTGATGCCTTGGAAAACGGGGTCAAACAACACGTTGCGCGGTTTGGTGTAGTCCACCACCCAGTTGTCCAATTGGGCACGGAGTCCTACAGAAAGTTTGTGGTCTTTGGCCAGCTGCACGGTTTGCGCCACGTTGACCATGGGCGAGGTGCGCGTCACCGGTCCGGCTTGGTCCGACTGGATTCCCAAATGGATACCCAGGGTTTTGACCTTAAAATCACCGTACAACGCAAAGGTTCTGGGCGCACCTTCCACACCAAGCCATTTCTGTTGAAAAGCAGAATGAAACTGGTATTGGGTTTGCCCCGCGAAGGTGGGGTCCACCACCGTGGGGTTGAACAAATACAAATCGTTCAATGCCGACTGCTGGGCATGTGCCGAAGCCCCGACAAACAGGGCCGCAAGGGCCATTAACTTATTTTGCAATGAACACATAGCCGTCGAATTGTTGGTTGTTGGTACGGTCGAAGAACAAGAAGTAGTAGGTGCCTTCCGGCAAAATTCCATCGCCAGAAACACCGCTGGTGGGCACGTTGGGCGTGCCGTCGAAGGTGTTGTTGTAGTTTACCATGCGGTAAACGGTTTCTCCCCAACGGTTGACAACCACCAACTCATTGTTGGGAGCGTACACCAGGTTGCGGATTTCCCAAGTGTCGTTGTAGCCGTCGTTGTTGGGCGAGAAACCTTCTGGAATGATCACACCGCAAGCGTCCGGATCTTGGAAATTCGGGATGCCGTCGTCGTCGCAGTCATCCATCGGTTCGTCGCGGTCCAGAATGCCGTCGTTGTCTGCATCGGTGTCGCGGAAGTCTGGGGTGCCGTCGTTGTCGGAATCAACGGTTCCTTCGGAAGCATCCAAAAGTCCGTCGCCGTCTGAATCCAAATCCAAGTAATCCGGTGTGCCGTCGTTGTCGGTATCCACCGTTCCTTCCACGCTGTCCAAAATACCATCGCCGTCGGAGTCCAGATCGCGGAAGTCTGGGGTGCCGTCGCCGTCGGAGTCCACGTTTCCTTCGGTAGCGTCGGTGATGCCGTCGTTGTCGGAATCCAAGTCGCGCCAATCCGGAGTGCCGTCGTTGTCCGTGTCCACGGTGCCTTCAATGGCGTCTAAGATGCCGTCGCCGTCGGAGTCCAAGTCGCGCCAATCCGGGGTGCCGTCGTTGTCCGTATCCACAGTTCCTTCCGTGCTGTCCAGAATGCCGTCGTTGTCGGAATCGGTGTCTTGCCAATCCGGGGTGCCGTCGCCGTCCGTGTCTACGGTGCCTTCCGTGGTGTTGGGGATGCCGTCGCAATCGTAGTCTGTGGTACCCACATTAATGCCAATCACGATCGTACTGCAACCGTTGGCGTCGGTAACCGTTACGGCGTAGGTGCTGGACAGGGCATTGGAGATGCTGGCGGTGGTTTGACCGTTGGACCAGCTATACGTGTAGGGAGCCGTTCCGCCGGAAACGCTTACTTGAGCTTGGCCGTTGGCCGTAGTGCTGCAGGTGGCCGGTGTGGTGGTAAACGCTGCCACCAAGGGTGCTGGAGCCAAGAGCACCACCCCGTTGGGCGTTGCGGTGCAACCGTTGGCGTCGGTTACCGTAACCTGATAAAATCCAGAAGTTAATCCTGTTGCCGTAGCTGTAGTTTGCGCAGGGGCCGTATTCCAAGCATACGTGTACGGTGCAGTGCCTCCTGTTGCCGTTACGGTGGCCGTACCGTTCCCTCCCGCGCAAGCAATGTTGGTGCTGCTGGTGCTGGCTACCAAGGCATTGGGTTGCGTGATGGTGACTGTTTGGGTGCTGCTGGTGCCCAGCGAGTCCGTAGCCGTTACGGAATAGGTGCCGGCTGCCAAGTTGGTGGCGGTGGAGCCCGTTTGTGCGGGTACGGTGTTCCAAACAAATGTGTAAGGAGCTATACCGCCCGACGGCAGAGCAGTAGCAGTTCCGTTGTTGCCTCCAGCGCAGTTGACGTTTTGCACGTTGGCGAAGGAGACCACTACGGTGTATGGATTCGCCACAATTCCACTGGCGGTATCGGTACATCCTCTACCGTCCGTCACCACCACTTGGTACGTTCCAGCATTTAAGTTGGTTGCGGTTGCGCCAGTTTGCACGGGTGTGGTGTTCCACGCGTAACTGTACGGTGTGTATCCGCCGGTAACTGCGGCTTGAACCGATCCGTTGTTGTTGCCCGCACCGGTGGTGTTGGTGACCACTGCATTCACTTGCAGCGCAGCAGAAGGCCCGGTAATCGTAACCGGCAATACCGTGCTGTTGTTGTTGGTGTCCAAGACGGTCACGTTGTACACGCCCGCTGCCAAATTGTTGGCGGACGGACCCACTTTTGGCGGGGTGGTGTTCCATGAATAACGGTAGGGTGCTACACCGCCCGTTGCTTGAACCGTAGCGCTACCCGTTGCCGTTTGGAAGCACGCCACACTTTGGGATTGGGTGGTGCTGGCCTGGAGCAAGGCAGGTTGGGTCAAAACAACGGGCAGGGTGCGGACGCATCCCGCGGTATCCACAACGGTAGCTACGTACGTTCCCGCTACCAAGGTATCGGCGTTGGCTCCTCTCTGGATCGGGTTGGTATTCCATGAAATCCGGTAGGGTGCAACGCCTCCAGAAACGGTTGCCGTTGCAGATCCATTGCTCAATCCAAAACCCGTGGGATTGACGGTGGTTGTTGTGATCAACAGGGCAGAAGACGGTTGCGTAACACTGACCAATTGGAACGTGGTGCAGCCGTTGGCGTCGGTAATCAAAACGCTGTAAATGCCGGCGCTCAAATTGTTGACCGTGTCGTTTGAGGAAACGGGTGAGGTATTCCAGCTGTAGGTGTACGGCCCGGTACCTCCGGATGCACTCGCTACAACGCGGCCGTTTGTATCCGCAAAGCAAGCCAAAGCACTGCCGTTGGTGGTTGCACTTAATGCGGAGGCGGGTTCTGTGATGGTAACAATTTGTGCCGTTTGGTTTCCGTTGGCATCCAAAATTGAGCAGGTATAGGTCCCTGCCGTTAATCCCGTAGCAATATTGGTGGTTTGTACGGGTGTTGTGTTCCAAATGTAGGAATAAGGGGGAATCCCGCCCACGGCATTCACAATGGCTTGCCCGGTGTTTGTGCCGGCGCAGAGGATGTTTACTTGGTTGGAGATGTTGCTTTCCAGCAAGGAAGGTTGCGTCAGCAGTACGCCGCTTTGCGCCGTACAACCGCCCGCGTCGGTGACGTTAACCGTGTAGGATCCCGCGTACAAACCGGTGGCAGTTGCCGTGGTTTGGGCAGGCACCGTGCTCCAAGCAATGGTGTACGGCGTGTACCCTCCTGCAATGGTTGCGGTTGCACTGCCGTTGCCCAAGCCAAAACCGGTAGGGTTGGTCCCTGATGCGGTCAAGCTAAGTGCTGCGCTGGGCTCGTTGATTTGAACCGATACCTGCGTGGAGTTGTTGTTGGCGTCCGTAACCGTGCAGGTGTACAAACCCGCAGCCAAGCCGGAGGCCGTCGAACTCAATTGAGCCGGAACGGTATTCCACGAATAACTGTAGGGAGCAACACCGCCGCTCACAAACAAGCTGGCCGTGCCGGTGGTTCCTCCAAAACACGCCACGTGGGTGACGCTGCTCACACCGGAAACCAATGCATTGGGTTGCGTCAGGGTAACGGTTTTCAGCTGGGTGCAGCCGTTGGCGTCCGTAATGGTGCACGAATACGTCCCCGCCGTCAGTCCATTGGCCGTGGCGCCGGTTCCTCCAGAGGGGCTCCAAGCGTAGGTGTAGGGGGCAACGCCACCAGAGGCCACGGCAGATGCAGAACCGTTGGCCAAACCAAAACCCGAAGGGTTGATTTGTGTTGCGGTTGCCGTAAGCGCTGATGCGGGCTCGGTTAATGTGGTTGTTTGAACCGCAGTACATCCGTTGGCGTCTGTGGCCGTTACGGAATAGGTTCCGGCAACCAATCCCGCAGCCGTTGCCGTTGTTTGTGCCGGAACGGTGTTCCACGAAAAACCAATGGCTCCGGTACCGCCGGTGGCGGTGGCAGTGGCGGAGCCGGTTGCTGCACCAGCACACAAGACGTTGGCTCCGTTGGCCACTACGGTTAAGGCACTAGCCGGTTGCGAAACGGTAACCGTTTGCTGCGCAGAGGATCCTCCAGCGTCCGTTACGGTTACTGTGTACGTTCCTGCCGTTAAGTTGGAAGCGGTTGCAGTGGTTTGTGCCGGATTGGTGTTCCAACTGTAGAGGTACGGTGCCGTCCCTCCCACTGGAGTGATTGCAGCACTGCCCGTAGACCCGCCAAAGCAGGCAACCGGTGTGGCGCTGAAGTTGGACAAATCCAACAGAGAAGGGGTAGTGATGGTGAAGTTCCGAATCAACGTACAACCTGCGGCATCGGTAATGGTGCAAGAGTAAGAGCCCGCGGCCAATCCGCCAACGGCAGAAGTGGTTTGTACGGGATTGGTGTTCCAACTGTACGAATACGGGGACGTGCCGCCGTTAGGGATGACCACGGCTGAACCGTTCAACAAACCAAAGCTGGTAACGTTGGATTGCGCGGTGGTTGCGCCCAATGCAGACGCAGGTTGGGTAAGGATTACCGGCGCTGAAGTGGCGATGCACCCGTTGGCGTCCGTTGCTGTTGCCGTGTAGGTGCCCGCGCCCAGACCCGTTGCGCTGGCGGTATTCTGCACGGGGGAGGTGTTCCAGCTGTATTGGTAAGGAGCGATTCCGCCCGTCGCCAAGGCTGTAGCGGACCCTGTGGTACCACCAAAGCAAGCTACGTTGGTGGATCCGCTGACCGTAACCGCCAGTGTGGAGGGAACAACTTTTACTCGGATGTAGTTGGAGTACGCCACGGCGCTGACAGCGTCGGTTACTTTTCTGCGGTAGTACGTGGTGGCGGTAATGCCGGCCGGCGGATCAAAAGACGCACCGTTTGCCCCAGGAATGGAGGTTGGATTGGTGAAAAGACTGTCCGACGCCGATTCCCACTGGTAGGTGTAGGGAGCTGTTCCGCCTTGAACTGCGGTAGCGCTGGAAATCAGTACAGGATTCGCACCGGCACACACCCATTGGTGGTCTACCAAGGAGGAACCTACCGTTCCGGGGAGCAAGGGAAGCCCCGGTACGTTCGCAGAGGTTCCGGTTGGGAGCTGAGACGAAAAGTCAAAGGCACAATACCCAATAACCTTACCGTATTGGGGGTCCGTGTATTCAAAAATGAGGGTTTGGGCGGCCTGGAGGTTGTAGTTGGTGGCGTTGTAAAAACAGTAGTACACGTCGCCACTTTGCGTGGGCAGCCCGGGAGGGCCTACCTGCAGCGTAGTCAAAACTGCTGACCCGTTCACCAGTTCGTAAATTTTGGTGATGACCGGCGGGCGTACGTTGCTCACGGTCCAATTCAACCGAATGTCACCGGTTTTCGTTCCGGCCGGAGGGGTGGCGTAGGAGGTCCCTACTACGTTGGCAGCAACCGGAGTGTTGTTGATGCCGGGACAGGTGTTGGCCTGGCCATTTCCGTTGTTTCGTTGGTTGATCAACCCGCAGGATCCGTTGGTGTTTACTGCCAAGAGCGGATTTTGAGCCTGCACGTGGGGCGCTGTGCCCAAGACGGCTGCGGCCAGGAAAGCGAATAAGCGATTCCTCATAGTTCTTTGATGGGTAATGTGTTCAAAGTTATACAATTTCAATTTGTGGAACTTCTTTCAACGCGTTTGCGGGCAGTGCGGACTACGGCCCGACGGTGTACACGGCGAGCGAAAAACCCGCAGCCGTGCGGTAGGGAAGCACCATGCGGCGGTTGTCAATCATCTCCACGCCTTCGTAGAAGTAGGTGCCGGTGGCGTCTGCGGGCAGCGGAAAAGCCCGGCGCTCAAAGGAACCGTCTGGGAGTATTTTGGTGACCACAGGGCCGTCCGCGGCGGGTATCTTTTTACCGTTGGGCAGGCGAGGCTCGCTGGTGCCGTGGGCCAAAACAAAGGCTCCTACTTTGGGGACGGTGAAGAGCCCCACTGCGGAATTGATGCGTTCCACGCTGAAATCGCGGATCATTCGTGCGGAATACCCAATACCGTTGGGCTGGGTGCCAAGCACCATTAAGTCCGAGTTAAAAGGTTTCTTTTTGTAGGACCCGCCGCTCGCGTAGGTCATGGACCACGGAATGTTGGGGCCGGGCTGAACGCGGTACATGGATGCCAATTCGCTGCTGTAGTAGCGAAAAGCGGTGGGTTTGGTGTCTTCTTTCCAAGCGCCAACCCAGTCTGCGGGCAGGGGAAAGGTTCCGCCGCGCGGGAGGTCTACGCGCTGCAAGGGAATGCTGTAGTGAAAGCAGCGTTCCGGAATCCGGTAGGCCGACGGTGCCAGGATTCCGCCCAAGTCAAACTGCGCCGAATCGCTGTTGTACCGCACCCAAGTTCCCAAAGGCGCTTGGTCCCGGGTGACAATAAGCTCGCCTTGGTAAACGGAGGTGCGCTCCCGCGAAAGCACGTAGTACGCAATGCCGTTGGGGCGGGTTTTGGATTGGCTGTGCTGCAAGGTGGTTAATCCCACCAATTCCGGGGTCAGCGAAAAGTGCATCAAGGACACGTTTCCGCCTCCAAAGTTGATTTTTTCCGTGCGCTCAAACACCGTTTTAAGCGTTTGGGTGTAGACGCGCCACGTCAGTATGGCGCGCTCGTTGCGGTCGTCTTCCAGCTGCATGAAGGCCATCCCAAAGTGTTTACCGGTCTGGGCAATGCGGAAGGCCACTTGATCCGGGTCCGACGTACTGATTTCAAACAGGATTCGGAAGGAGGTTTTTGGAGTGCTGTCTGTGGGTTGAACGGAATAAGCAAGTAGCCGATAAACCTTCTTTTCCGGTACGAATTGCGAGTAGAAAAAATGCGATACACTGTCCATGGCCATGAAGCCGGCGGAGTAGATTTCCTTACCCATAAAACGCATCAACAGGGGGGTGATTTGGCTCACGGTATCTGCCTTGTGCTCCGTCCAAGAGAGGGGGGCGTAGTACCGGGTGGACGCCTGGCTTTGGTCTCCTCTTCCTTTGGGGTAGCGGGTGTTGAGGGAGAGGACTCCGCGGGTGCTGTCTAACAATCCCACATGAATGCCCTCCCAGGTGTGTCCCTTCTCCAGCGGGTCTGCATGCAGTGGAATGGTGTGCGAAAGTGCAAAGGTTTGGCACCAAATCGTTCCCGAAAAAAGGAAGGCAAATATGGTTGGAACCAAAAGTTTGGGAACAAGGGAATAACGCATGGTGTTTTTTGGGTAATTTAGACACATGGTAAAACGTTATTTAACAGGCCTTGCGGCCTTTATAATGGTGTTGGTGGTGAGCAGCTGCGAGCCCTTGATCAATCCGGGGAAATCCGGAAAATTGGGAACATCCGGATGCATTGTTTTGGACCAAGGGTCCACCCAGCAAACGATGGGCATTCCCTACGCTTGGCGATACTTGGAGTTCACGGACACCGCTTTTGCGTTTGTGCGCTACTCCAACTCCAGCAGCTGTCTTCCGGAAGTGGATCATTCGGAGTATTTGTATTATGAGGAGTGGCGTTCGGTACCCAAGTTGGGATATGACTTGACCGATCAGATTGCCGATTTCTGCAGCGGATCCATTCCCTACGCGGTGCGCACCGGCTATTCGCCCGAAGGAAGTGAAAACGGTGAGTGGTACATTCCCACCACCTTTGAACTCTATCAGGCCTGGAAATTGGCCAGCAGCGATCCCGATCGATTTGGTCATTTGATGAACATCACCTACAGCTCCAGTGAGCTCTACGAAGGCCAAGTGGCGTGCCTCACCTTTTGGCGGGACCGCGAACCGACTTTGTCGTTCCGGGACCCGTCTACGGGACCGCACGCGTTTCTCTTTTTCCGCGCTTATTGACGCAAGGGATTTGAAATTCACTTTTTGACTAGTGCCTTGGTTTAGCTGGGCAGGTGTGCACCTCCTCCAAGTTTAAACCGAAGACCCGTGTAAAAAGAGAATTTGGTTCCGTACTGGACGGGGTGAATTCCGGTGAAAACCTCAGCGTACCAATTTCGTTTTTGCGAACCACGTTCTATGGAACGTTCGCTGTAGCCAAACTCGCAGCCCGGGAGGTACCGAACGGCCAAGCGGTCTGCGCCGTTTAGCAAGCCGGTGTACACATTTTGATGCGCCAAGGGCAGAATTAGATCAAAATAGGAGGTTCTGAGGTCTACTTGGGCGTAGCGGCCGTCGCGCTTCTTCAGCCGGATCACGGAACCTTGTCCTGCGGTTTGTCCCACTCCCACGCGAAGCGCCTGATACCGATAACCCAGCAGGTTGCTTTGGTCCTCAAAAGAGGCGTACCGGCCGCGGGAATTCAGGTTTTGGGTGAGGCCTAAGCGCCACGTTTTAAATACGGTGGTACCGTTCTCGTATTCAATGTAGTAGTTGGTGCTGGTGTTTCCTCGCGAGCGGTAGGCTACGGAGAGCGTGCCGATGGAAGGGCGCAGCTTGCGGCGGTACACGTGCGCGTACACCACGTTCCCGTTGACGCTCAGGAGCTCGGTGAAGGCGGGTAAGGTGAACGCAAACAACCCGCGTTCTCCGTAGTAGTCCATGAAAGCAACCGGGGTTGCCATGAATTCCAAATTGGTGTGCAAAAACCAATCGTTTTTGGCGCTGTACACGTGGCTGTACCCCAAGCCAAACCGAGGGTTGGGGTGGGAGTACTGCGCCGTGACGTAGAGGTTCCCGGCCCGCACCGGGCGGAACGGCAGGAACGAATTTTGGTAGATGTACGCGGTGTCCGTTATCACTCCGGGAAACGAATACGGAATAACTTGTTTGAGGTCCGACTGACCCCACAAAGCCGAGGATGCCAAGAGCAGACCGGCTGCGAGTTGCGTTTTGATGCTTATTCCCATGTCGATAGAATTTGCTGGAGGTCCAGTGTGATTTGCGGTTGATTGGTTGCGGGAGCCGTTCCGACGGCTTTCAGTTGAAGCGGACGCGCATTTTGGGCCAAGTAGAGTGTTGCTCCGGCCGGAACCTGAACAGGCAGACTGGATGCCGCGCGCACCACAAAACTTTTTTCCACCGACAGGTAGACCCGGATGGGGGTGGATGCGGTGTTTTTCAGGACCACCGTGGTTTGTCCTGCGGTAGGGCCGCTCGCCAGTGCTCCGGTGGGTGCGGTTGCTGGGCTCGATGCCGCCGCGGGGGTAGATGCTGCGACCGCAGGTGCCGCTGTGGTTGCGGCAGCCGGTGCCGCCAACGGCACGCTGGTCAGGCCAAATTTAGCCCGCAAGGATTCCGGGAGGTAGTCCACTGTGGTCAACTCGGAGGCCGGCTTGCGAATTGCGTCAGCCAGAGCGTTTTCTTCCGCTTTTTTCGTCAGTTGCGCGTAGCGCTCCTTTTTGGAGTTGGGCAATTCGTATGGGACGGTTTGGTAGTTGCGGAACTTAAAACGGTAACTGTCTGTGGTGCGGTCCAACCAAATGGCACCTATTGTTAAACCAAACACCGAGCGGTAGACGTCTACCGCATTGGCGGTGGGGTAGAAACGGGGAATCACCGCCGCCGCCGCTACCGGCAAAACCACCACCGCCGGTATTTGAATCCGATTCAAGGGGTGTTTCTTGCGCAAAAGAACCAAAGTGTCCAGCGGCACGTTATCCGCTTTGACGACGAGTTTTACGGAACGATCTCCCAATTTGTAAATGGGTAACCATTCGTTGGTGGCCCCCAACGTGGAGTTTTCATCGCCCAATTCCAACGGCACGTCCGATTGGATTTTCACGAACGCGTCTTTTTGCACCTTGAGCAAGGAGCAGCTGGAGGTGAGGAGGAGGATCAAGCCGGCAGCAACCAGAGGCGCTTGGACGCAAAGTGTGGGTTGTCCTGGGCGGCGTGTTTTTGGGGGTGTCTTCATTCTTTTGTTGCTGCTTCTTCTTTTTGTTCTTCCTCTTTTTCCCCAACATTCACGGAGGTTCCGACGGACTGCAACCACCAGCCAATCATTTTTTTGGCGGTTTTCTTGGGCGATCCGGCTTGGAAGCGGACGGCGTCTACGGCGCGTTGGTTGTTGGTGTCAAACGTGACCAAAAACGAATTGTACAGGGGGCTGCCCAAACTGAGCCGGGACAAGCGCTGGGATTTGAGGGCATCCTTCCAATTCAAGGCGTCGTCCGTAAATAAAGAGATGGTGGAGTTCCAGTTGGTCATGTAGGCCATGTCTTCCAACCAGTAATCCAGCGCCAGAACCCGATTGCGCACCTGCGGGTCCGCGTGGATGCGCGTTGCGGCGAAGGGCAGGTAGTTCCCTTGCGGACGCTCCTCCAAATCCACCAGCAAGTTGCTTTCCAAATAGTCGCGTGTTTTCGCGATTTGCTCCATCAGGGGCTCGCCGTTGCTGTGGTAGTAGATCGACGCCGGCAGCAAGGTGGCGCTGGTGGGACGCACGGAGCGGTCGTCGGCTTTTTTGCCCTCCACCACCGTGGCGGTGCGCGCAAAGTACTTTTGGTCCGTGGCCGTAGCCACTCCTTTGCGGAAGGCGCTGGCGTACAACAACGTATCCGTTACGCCGCACAAAAGGGGGTGTTCCCAAGGCAGCATTTTGACGGAGAGGGAGCGTTTGGCTTGCCCCGCAAGGTTGGCGGTGATGCGTTTGGCCATTTCGCTTTTGGGGTGGTCTTTTTCCGTTTCCACCGCCCTGCGGAAGGCCAGCAAGACTAGGTCTTTTTTGGGAATGTTGGTCAGGAACCAATGCAGGGAGGAAATTTCGCCCTCAAAATCCGAGTGCAAGCCGATTTCCTTGTCAAAATTGTTGTCCAGCCGCAGGGTGGTGAGGGCCCACAAGGCGTGCATGCCCAAAAGGGTGTGTTCGTTGGGGTGGGCGTTAAATTCCTCGTATAGGGTGTGGAGGTAGTTGTGGTGCACGCTCTGCAGGAAAATCTCTTCGTTTTGAACCGATTTCTGAAGCGCCTTGAAGTGCTCCTTGTTGTCCACCAAATACGAACTTCCGCTGCCCGGGACGTACCCAATTTCGTTCAATTTGGCTTGAAAAGCGGTTTGGCGGCGATAAGCATTGGGGTGGGAGGAGCGGGAGTCGTCCAGCTTGTCTTGGGGGGTGATGGGTCGCGGTGATTCAATGAAGGCGGCCGCTTGCGGCATCCAGCATTCCGGCACCAAGGATTCAAACGGAAAGGGGAAATCGCTCAGCGGGAGGTAGCTGTACGCCAGCAAATCAAACAGTTGGGTTACGTCGTCTAGCCGGTAACCGCTCTCCTTGAGGAAGCTATTCAGCGCTTTGGTGTCTGCTTCCAGCTCGCGGCTGTGGCTGTATCGGGTGTTGAAACTGGCCAGTTGAACGTTGTCTGAGTCGTTGGTTCCAAACGGATTGCGGATGGATTTAACGCTGTGTTCCTCCGAGAAGTGGATGATTTCGTGGGCAATGATTCCCGCTACCTGCGCCTCAGATAGGCAGCGACTGAACATGCCCGTAGTGAAGCGCAAATCGCCGGAAATGCTCATGAATGCTCCGGGGTCTGGGTTGATTTCTAGGTGCACGCGGATGCTGTCCCGAAGTTCCGGTTGGTCTTTCAGGAGGTGGTCTTTGATTTTGTTGAGGTAGCTTTGCACCGGGTGGTCAAAGGCCAACTTTCCCTCCAGCAAGGCGTCCTGCGTGGCGTAGCGAGACAGCAATTTGGACATCGTGATGCGTCGGTCCGTCAGGGTTGCAGACTCCTCCAGTTGCTCAAAGCGAGCGGCCCAATCGCTTTCCGTAGTGCGGTAGGCTTGGGGAATGGGCTGGTTGGAAAACCACAGGTAGGGTTGCGGAGCGGACGTCGGTTGCGCGGCAGCGCTGAAGGCGACGGGGGCGGAGAGTAGAAGCATCCGGATGCCCGTACGCCAAAGGACAGAAACCATGCACAAAAGACTCCGAATGCGATCGCGAGCAGTCAAATATAAGAATTAGAAGAAATTCGATCACTAATTGGGGTGTACATTATTTAGCAGTTAGCCGTAATTTTAAAACATGAATTGGCAAAAAACGATACGCATTTTCGCGGCATTTGGGTTGGTGGGTTGCAGCGTTGCGGCGCAGGGTCAGGGGGCCAACACCGTCCTTTTGGCGGGTCATTGGTACGAGGCGGCTGGGGTATCTTCCGGCGCGCCCGCGAACCCCATCTACGATCCGTCGGCCTTCACTTCTTGGGAAGGAGTGCCCGCGACAAGCGCCTACGGCTATTTGTACCGCAGAAAGTTGGCGTACAACACCAACCTGGGCGATGCTCGGGTGGTGGTTCGTGACGCCTTCCCCGGCTCAGCACAGGTAATCCCGGTGAACGGGCGTACCACCGTGCAGCAATTGGCGTACGATCCCACGTTCGGATTGTGGATGCGGTTTGGCTATTTCGACAGCCTTCGTTTTGGTACGCAGAGTTACTATTCTCCCAATCAATTTCGACAGGTTTTTATGCACCGAAGTGCGGCCGGGCAGACGTCGATTTTATGGGAACAGCCAGACACCACGCAGGCCATGACGGTCTACAACGGAAAGGCCGCATTGATGAGTGCGCAAGGCGGCTTTGGAGGCCCCGTGCGGTTGACGGAAGTGACGACCAACGGTCAGGTACTTCGGCGAAAAGATTTATACGGTTTGGGGTATGGTGCGCACATTGAGCGCTTGTCCAACGGTGGCTTCATGATTTCCGGTTCCTGTGCAGTTCCGCTTCAGGTGGCCGACGGTGTGGCGGTTCCCGCCAATGCTCCCGCGTACAATCGATGGGTGGCTTATTTGAATAAAAATTGGACGTTGAAATGGATTCGGGTGTGGGAAGACATCACCTGCGATGCACCGCGATTGACCCCGGTGCCCGCCACTTTTTTGGGTCCCAATGGCTACAACACTGCGGCTTTCGTCTCTGGAACGACGTCCGTTGGCTTCACGTTGGACGGCCAAGTGCATGCCGGACCTGCGTTGGGCGGGAGCGACGTTTATTTATTCGCCTTAGACACCTTGGGCTCGGTGGTTTCGCCGATGTACGAGGTGCCGGGCACCTCCGGGTTCATCCAAATGCGTGCGGGGGTGGCGGCTCCTGCTTTGGACGTTAGCGGCGGGCTGTGGTTCCCGGTGGTTCATCGGGGCGAAGACGTTCCGGCCTCCATGGGCGTGAATTGGTCCAACGGCTGGACGCCCGGCGCCACGCAACCACCCACGTATCAAGTTTTGCTTCGCCTCTACTGGACCTCGTTTGGCTGGCAGACGCGGTGGAATGTGGCTTTTCAGGATTCCGTGTATGGAAGTATTCCCATCGAAGGGGTGGTGCCGTATCCGTTTGGCTACGCCCAAGGTCTGGGCTACAGTTTGGCGCTGCGCCACTACGGCCAGCAGTCTTTGCGGGTTCCCCAAGTTGCCGATGATTACTCGGGCAATGCCAATCCGTCTTGGACCGTGCTTGCGTCGGACGACGAGGGCCACGGCGTGGTGGATTACCAATCAACCTTGGGCGCGGAAGAGCCTGAGCAGCGCGCTGAACGGGTTTACCCGCAACCGGTTCGTGCCGGGCAGCGGGTGCGTTGGGACGTTCCGCCGGGTGCTGCCGGGCAGGTTCGTTGTTTTGATGCGCAAGGACGGTGTTTGGCGGAATGGCCCGTTTCCAGCGGCGCCGAAGGCGCCGCGGTAGGAAACTGGGCTCCAGGTTTTTACACCTTGGTGTTTCCGGAAGGGGCTGCACCCTTGGTGGTGCAGTAGGGCAAAAAGCTCAATGCCGCGCCCCCGACCCCAGAGGATGGGGGTGCGGCACTGGGACTCAGGACTTTTTCCAGAGCGTCTCCAAGCTGTATTTTCCGGAGCCCATCAAGGCTATGGCTGCGTACGCGGCAAAGTATAGCAAGGACAGCTCTTTGTCCCCAATGGGGTCCGCGGCGTGCACCCAAAATCCGGCAACCGCCATGGTAAAGGCGGCAGGAATCGCGGCCCATCGAGCAAAAACACCTAGAACGATTAAGGCCGGTGCAACCAATTCTCCGCCCACGGTAAGTGCCAAAGAGGCGGTGTCTCCCAAGCCGAGAAAGTTGAAAAATTCAATGGGCTCACCGGAGAAAAGCCATTGTGCCTTGCCCCATCCGTGAGGGATCATGAGCAGACCGCTGCCCAAACGTAGGAGGAGCAAGCCGAGGTCGGAGTAGGTTTTATTCATGCGGACCAAATTAATGAATTTGCCCGTCGCTTGAATTTATTGATTCAATGTTGTAACATTGAAAACTGGAAGTATCTTTGTGTTGTTGTTAAAACATTGAATAACGTTAAACTTTAAAAAACACCCCATCCCATGGCAACTTGGAATTTAGACCCCGCGCACACCGAAATCGGATTCAAGGCGCGTCACCTCATGATCACCAACGTTTCTGGACGTTTTACGCAGATCGACGGCAGCGTAGTTGCGGAGTCCGAGGACTTTTCAGACGCCCAATTCTCGTTTGAGGCGGACGTGGCGAGCATTGACACCAAAAACGCCGACCGCGACGGACACTTGAAAAGCCCGGATTTCTTTGACGTGGAAAATCACCCCAAGTTGACGTTTACGTCCACCTCCGTTGAGAAGGCCGGCGCTGGCGAATTGCACGTGAACGGTTTAATGACCATCCGCGGAGTGGAAAAGCCCGTGCGTTTGCACGTTGAAGTTGCGGGTGTAGCAGTGGATCCGTGGGGCAATACCAAAGCCGGTTTAACCTTTACCGGTGCCGTAAACCGCAAGGATTTTGGCTTGAGCTTTCACGTGGTGAACGAGGCCGGCAACCTGTTGGTGTCCGACGAAATCAAGTTGCACGGTGATGTGCAGTTGCTGAAGGCGTAATCCGTCCGTACGCATTTGCTTTCTTCAAGAGGGGGCCATCGCTTCGGCGGGGGCCCCTTCTTCGTTTTCCGGGTTCCAAGAGGCCACAATGAGTTCGTTCAAGGTAGCATTTGGGTAATGGGAGCGCAATTGGTGGTGGTGCATTTCCAATTTGCGCAGGAGGTAGTGCAGGGTATTGCGTTCAGAGACGGTGAGTTTTCCCGCCAAAACTTGGCCCACTTTTTCGACGTCGTGCAGCACCGGGTACAAACGTTTCCGGCCGACGTCCGTGATGCGAACGCGTTGGGTGCGCTTGTCCAACTCGCCTGGGAATTGTTCCATCCAGCCCTTCTTGATCAAACGGTTAATGATTTCAATCCCAGTGGATTTTTCCACGGCATTTTGCCGAATTAGTTCGGTTTTGGACAAACTGGGGTGGGTCATCAAAACGATGACGAAGGAGAACTCGTCGATACTGTTTAAATCGCACTCTTCCAGGGCCAGTCCGGTGTAGTATTTAGCGTAGCGGAACAACAAAGTGATGAGCACGCTGATGTCCGTCTCTCGCTCAGCTCCTTGGTTTTGTACGGTGATCTCCAGTTCACCGCCCATGGACCGAAAATTAAGGGGCGGTTGGAGGTATTTGGCGTGCATGTGGCCCAAAAAAGATTCCATGGTTACCTGGTCCGGCTGGTCCATGGTTTTCTCGTACTGATCCAGTTCTTGGACCAATTCAATCAGTATTGCGGTTTTTGGCATGCTTAAAGGTACAAATCCGAACTAAATAGACCAATTTAAATCGTAAATTTGTACTGAATGACGTCGGAATCCCCCACAGCCCCCCAGCCCGCGCGCAGCCTGAATCAGGTTTTGCAAATACGGGAAATGCACACCCAAGAGGAATACTACCGCGTGGTGGGTGCTCCGGTGAGCAGCGAAACCTTGGGCTGGATGGAAGCGTCGGAACTGCTTTTGGCCTCCGTTTTGGCCTACGGCAGTGAGTTTTTGCCCGCGCCCATGGCGCTGCGTCATTTTTCCGTGGATCTGATTGTGGCACACACGCAGTCCAATGTGGTGACGCTTGAGGTGGATCGGGTTTCCTACAGCGAGCGCCATACGGTCTTGGAAGTGTACCTGTATTCGGTGCACGGAGCCATGGTGGCCAAGGGAAGCGCCACCTGGAGCTAATCCTGCTTTTTTAACTTTTTGGGAGGCCCGGCGCCTCTTATTGTCTTTCGCAATTCAGTCTGCAGCAGCGGTGTTTTCGCCCGCAAGCGGCATTTTGCTTTTGAAGATGAATTCCATCATTCGGGCCTTGGCGATCATGCTGTTGCAGACGGGGCCGGAAAATCCGTTTTGTTCCAGTGCCGTTTTTAAGGCGCCCTGCCAAACGACGTAGTCCGCTTCCGCAAGTTTCAGGCGTGCGTGGGGTTCAAAGACGGAACCCCGGTAGCTGGCGTCCCCCAAGCCCAGAGTGAAGGCCCAAAAGGTGAAAACGCGCGGCAGGTGGTGTTCCAGATCCACCCCGGCGAAGTGCGGTGCGGTTTGGGTTGACGTCAACAGGAGGTCGTATTGGGTGCGCACTACGGCGGCAACGTCTTCGTAGGTGGCGAGGTCTGGCACGGGGTTTTGTGTTTTTGGCGGGGATGTGGCCCGTTGGGTAAAGATAAACCCCGAATTTCAGCGGAGCTGAAGTTCGGGGTTTGTTGGTGTGCGAACGGTTTATTCGGCGATCAATACACCACCAACGTTTGGGTGGTGGTGTTTAGGGTCCCTACCAAGGTGATGTAGTAAACACCTGGGGCCCAACCGGAAGTGGGCAGGGATGTCGGTGCGTGCTCGTCCGCTACAACCCGTCCGTCCGCGCTGGTGATGCGCACGTGCTTTGGTTCAGCGGACCAACGCAATTCGGTGCCGGAGGCTACCGGATTGGGGTAGGCCATAGGCGTGGTGGCGTCGGTCTCCACCAAGGAAACTTGACTGGCGTCGATGATGTTCAGTTGGAATCCGGCTTGGCCCTTGTAGACGAGGTATCCGTTGGAGTCCACTTCAATGCTGTCGCAGAAGGAGGCGGTGCAGCTGGCATTGATGGCGGTGGCCACGGAGCCCATGGTCACGCACACTTGGTACTTGCCCGGCTGGGTGTAGAAGTTTGAAGGGTAGGCGCCCGTTGCGGAGTTGCCGTCGCCAAAGTCCCACAGGTAGTTGGTGAGGACGTTGGTGGCTGGGCCCGTAACGGTGGTATTGCATGCGTTGATGATGTTGACCACGCCTGGCTGCAGCTGGTTGGTATCCAAAATCCAAGCAGCGGTGCACGCAAGAGGATTGGTGCCTGTTCCCGCGCACAAGGTAAAGTTGGAGGTCATGGTGAACACGGGGCCGTTATTGGGCGAAAAAGACATCGTATTCATCAAGGTGGTGCCGTTGCAGTTCAAGGTGGCCACGGTGATGGTTCCCATGGTTCCGGTAGAAGGAATGGAGTCAAAATAATTACCGCTTGCGCCAGTAACGACGGTTCGTGTAACAGGATTGCCGCCGCCAATCGTCCCTGGAGTAGGGGCAATGGTCACCAAAATAATTTGGCCGCCTACAGGTCCGTTGGGATCGGTAACTTGACCGGTGACCACGACTACGGGAAACCACTGGGCGGAAGCAGCGGCGGCGCTCAAAACGATGAGCGATGCGCTGAGGAATAGGTTGCGAAGATTCATGATTCAAAGATACGGAGTCGCCGCGCGGCTCATGGGTGCATTTTGTGAACAGAGGGGCTCATTGAGTAACCGACGCCAAGGTCCCAAAGCGTCCGCGTGGGTTCAACACGGTTTCTTCAGTGAAAGGGATCCGGTGGCAGGGACTGAACGTCTACGTACAAGAGCGCGTCTACGGTGTTAAAGTCCGGGTCCCGGTTGAAGGCCAGGGCGCGCGCGTTTTGGCCCAGGTATTTTTTGAGCAGAATGGGCAATTTGGTGCCGCCCGGCTCAATTTCTTCCAGGAGTCGGTCAAAAGATTTGAGGTCCAGGGGCGTGCTTTGTTCCAGGTAGGCTCGGTCCGACGACGTCAACCTCAGGCGAAAGGGTTTGCGCGGCTTCAAATACGCGGCCCAGTGGTGGTCCCAAAAGTGGGTCTGTACAAAGGCAAGCAAGAACCGCTGTGCGTGCTTGGAGTAGGCGTTGGAAACGGAAACGCTTCCCATGAGGTAACGTCGGTTTGCGGGATCCTGTGCGGCAAACGCGAGAATGCCGCGCCACAGGAGGTACAAGGGCAAGGGTTTCTGCTGGGCTTCCGGAACCACAAAGGCGCGCCCCATTTCCACGGTTTGGTGCAGGAAGGGGAGCAGTTCTTTTTTGATGCGGTAAAAGGCATGAAGGTAGAGACCCTGTTTGCCGTAATGAGCGAGGAGCTCATGGCCCAGCCCCAGCCGGTACGCGCCCCAAACGCATTTTAATTCGGTATTCCACAGGATGAGGTGGTAATAGGTGGCGTCAAACCGATCCAGGTCCAAAGGAAGTCCGGTTCCCTCGCCCACTCCGCGGAAGGCGGTTTCGCGCAGGCTGCCCACGGTTTCCAGAAGGCCGGGAATTTCGTCTCCGTGCGCCACGAACACCACCAGGTTGGACTGGGCCACCAAGGGCGCCTCGCGGGACAGGTGGCGTTGTACGGCAGTTGCTAATTCGATGGGATCCGGGAGCGGAGCCACGGGGTCCTGGGTTTTGGGCGGCAAAAAGACGGTTTGCCAAAGGGTTTTAAGGTACCGCTTACTCTGCTGCAGGCGGTAGATTCGTTGGCGCAGGTTGGGGCCGTTTTCAAAGGTGAAGGGCTTGCCCAGGCGGATTTCGTAGGGTCTACGCGCGGGGCGTAGGGCTTCACGCACCAACAATCCCGTACTGAGGGGCCGGAGCAGGGCGGAGGCCAGGTAAAATCCCCACGAATTCTTTCCGAAGAAATGAGCAGGAAGTACAGGGACGTTGGCTTTTTCCAAAAAGCGAAGCACGCCGTCCGGGTAGGGACGGTCTTCAATTTTTTGGGTTTTCCATTGGAATCTGCTGACTTCTGCTGCGGGAAAAATCACCACAGCGTGTCCGTTGGCGAGCCAGTCCAAGGCGCCGCGCAGTCCGCGCAAACTGGCGGAAGGCACCGCGGAGCGCCCTTCCATGGGGTTGACGGGCAGGAGGTACGGTTGCAGGGGTTGGATGCGTTCCAGCAGCTGGTGACCCATGATTTTGACGTCTGGGCGCACGGTTTGGATAATTTCCAGCAATATTAACCCGTCCAATGCGCCCAACGGATGGTTGCAGGCCACGATGAAGGGGCCGGATTTTGGGATGCGCGCCGCATCTTTCTCGTGGAACCGATACACCACCTCTTGTTGGGTGAGGAAGGCCCGCAAGAAATCACGCGGGGGGAGATGCGCCAACGACGCATACCTTTTGTTCAAGGCCGGAAGACCCAGCCACCGGAAGAGCAGCCACCGCAGCGGACGAAGCCGAAGTACAGGGTGGAGTGCGGCAAGTTCGAGGGGCTGAATCATCGCGAGCGAAACTACCGACCTTCGCGAATTTTTGTGTAAACTTTTCGTTATCAAATGCTTAAATCTCCGCACTTAGACCCAAGGGCTCCAATTTTACTTCAACTTTGCAGTAAACATTCCCGACCGTGAAGACCGTTTATTTGGTTCGCCACGCCAAAAGCAGCTGGACAGACCCGCGTTTGCCGGACAAAGACAGACCGCTCAAGGGCCGGGGAATTCGGGATGCCGTGCAAATGGCGGAGGCCTTCAAAGCGACTTTGTCCCGTCCCAATCGCTTGTACACCAGTCCCGCTACGCGCGCGCTCCACACTGCCATGCTCTTTGCGCAAAAGCTGGGCATGGCTTTGGACGATTTGGAGTTGGTGGAAGGGCTGTATTTGGCCGAGGTGGATGAAGTAATGGGCTGGCTCCGCAGCTTGCCGGACGACGTCCGAGAAATCATGGTTTTTGGGCACAATCCGGCCACCACAGAGTTGGTCAACCGTTGCGTTCGCGAGCGCATTGAAAACGTACCCACCTCCGGAATTGCCTGTCTTCGGTTCGATGCTGACAAATGGGTTGGGTTGGACTATAAGGCCAAGTTGCTCTACTTTGACTCGCCCCGGGAGCAGCGCGGTTGAGTGTTTCCAGCGGCGGTAAGTAGGCGGACTGAAAACGTTTGATTGGGGTGTTGAACGTAGGATCGGTGTATTTTGTACACGAACAACGTTGTATCTTCGGAGCATGATGAATTCCTGGACTTTTCGTATTCGGATATTTGGGGCCGTTTCCGCCGCGGTTGTTGGGACGTCGGCTTGGGGCCAAATCCTTCAAGTTACCCCGCCTTTTCCCACGGCTCAAGACACGGTAACCATTGTGTACGACGCCGCACAGGGCAATGCGGCTTTGGTGGGCGTGGCGCCCGTCTACGCGCACACAGGGATCATCACCAGCACCAGTACGTCGCCTTCGAATTGGCAAAACGTGCAGGGCACCTGGGGGCAGGCCAGTCCGAACGTTTTGATGACGTCTTTGGGCAACAACAAGCACCGCATCAAGTACCACATTCCTACGTTTTACGGCGCACCGGCGGCGGGAGCCACCGTGCAGCAGTTGGCCTTTGTGTTCCGCAACGCGGCGGGTTCCGTGGTGGGCCGCTCCAGCGACGGGTCGGACATTTACTACCCCATATATCCGGCTAATGCGGGATTGTTGTGCGCATTCTTGGCGCCGTCGGAGGATCCAACGGTGGTGCCCGGAACGTCCATTCCACTGAGCATGGCGTCCAACCAGCCCGCGCAGTGGACCTTGACGGACAACGGCACGGTGGTGGCGCAGTCTACCGTTGCGGCGACCGCCTTTGCGCATGTCTACACCGCGGTGGCCGGGAATCACGTTTTGGTGGCTACGGCCACGGGGGCGGGCGGTTCCGTGGCACGGGACACCCTTCGCGTGTTTGGCATGCCGGCGGTAGTGACGCAAAATCCACCGACCGGATTACAGTATGGGATTAACTACCTGAACGACAGCACGGTGGCTTTGAAGTTTATGGCGCCGTTCAAAAACAGTGTTCTGGTGTTGGGCGACTTCAACGATTGGGCTCCGGACACCGCCTATGCGATGCGTCGGTCCGTGGACGGGAAAACGTGGTGGAAGATATTGCCCGCGTTGCAACCCGGGCAGCGCTACGCTTTTCAGTACCTGATCGACGGCACCCTGAAGGTTGCGGATCCGTATTCGGAATTGATTCTGGACCCCTCCAACGACGGGGGAATTTCCGTTTTAAACAACCCCAACCCGCATCCGTACCCCACCGGCAAAACCACCGGCCAAACCACGCTGATTCATCCGGGCAAACCGGCATACGTGTGGAAAAACACCCAATTCACGCCGCCCAGCAAGGAGAAGTTGGTCATCTACGAGCTTTTGGTGCGCGACTTTGTGACCACCCGGAGCTACAAAACCATCTTGGACACCCTGGATTACCTGCAGCGCCTGGGCATCAACGCCATCGAGTTCATGCCCACCAACGAATTTGAGGGCAACGAAAGTTGGGGCTACAACCCCAGCTACCAAATGGCTTTGGACAAGTACTACGGCACGCCGGAACACTTCAAGGAACTGATCGACTCCTGCCACAGTCGCGGAATTGCCGTAATCTTGGACCAGGTTTTCAATCACGTTTTTGGACAAAGTCCGCTGGTGCGCATGTACTGGGACGCCACCGCCGGCAGCACCGCCGCCAACAGCCCGTGGTTCAATGCCGTATGCCCACACCCGCCCTACTGCTGGGGATACGATTTCAACCACGATCGGCCGGAAGTGCGCGACTACATGGACCGCATCAATACGTACTGGTTGGAGGAATTCAAGGTAGACGGTTTCCGGTTCGACTACACCAAAGGCATGACCAACGCGGGCAACGTGAGCAACAATGCCCAGCGCATCGCCTACCTCAAGCGTTTGGCGGATACCGTATGGGCCGTCAATCCGTCGGCCTACGTTATTTTGGAGCACTGGGCGGACAACGCCGAGGAGAAGCAGTTGGCGGACTACGGAATGATGCTGTGGGGCAATACCTGTCACCAGTTTTACGAGGGCGCCATGGGCTTCCCCACCACGTCCAATTTCAGCTGGGCGTCGTACAAGAACCGCACGTGGAACCAGCCCGGACTGATCTCGTATTTGGACAGCCACGACGAGGAGCGCATTGCATTCAAGGTCAAGACGGTAGGACGTCAAAGCAACCCCAATTATCCCGTTCGCAGTTTGGAGAATTCCATGCGACGCTTGGAGTTGGTTTCTGCCTTGGGCCACTTGATTCCCGGCCCAAAAATGCTGTACATGTTCACTGAGCTGGGCTACGATCAGTCCATCGACAATCCGTGCCGCATCTGCAACAAGCCGCCGCGGTGGAACTACCAGCAGGTCCCGGAGCGCAAACGTTTGTACGACGTTACGTCCGAGTTGTTGAAGTTGAAGACCACGTACCCCGTTTTCAGCACGTCCAACTACCAAATCCAAGCCGGCGGTGCGGGTAAGTTCCTCAAGCTAACGGACGCAAACTCCTTCAATGCGCTGGTTTTGGGCAATTTCGACGTGTACTCCACGACCATCAACGTTCCTTTCCACCACGTGGGTTGGTGGTACGACTACTTCTCCGGCGATTCCATTCAAGTGACAAATACTACGACACCCTTGACTTTTGGCCCGGGCGAGTACCGCATCTATACGGACCAAAAACTGGCTACGCCGTCGGTTTTATTGGGGCAACGCGAGCAGCAGTTGGCGCCCGGGGTGGCCGTGAAGGTGTATCCGAATCCGGTGGAGGGCGGTATGCTCTTCACGGAAGTGTGGTCCAACGGACCGGTTCCGGCGTCGCAAACCTTGGTGGACGTGCACGGACGCACAGTGCGCACGGTGGATACGCCGCGCTTGGACGGTGCTCCGCTGGAGTTCCCGGTGGCGGATTTGGCCAGTGGGATCTATTTTTTGGAGACCCGCTTGGAAGGGGTGGTGCACCGCACGCGGGTGGTGGTGCCTTAAGTTAAGACGACACGTTCCGCGGCTTCGGCCGTGCGCGGCTGGGGGCAATCCCCAAGTATTCAGCGGTTGTCTGCAGGAAACTCAGGGCTTTTCAGTGCTTCCATCACCGCATCAGCGCGGGGGTTGGGAACCGAGAAACTCAGGCTGTACAGGGCGATTTTCCATTCGCTGTTGATTTTCCGCAAAACGGCGGTGCCGCGGCAGGCGCCCATGTGGGGCGAATCCAGGCGCTCGTCCACCCATGCCGTTTGCGCGTCCAAGCCAATTTTTCGGCCGTGCGGGCGGAAGGTCCAGCCTTTGCCGTTTTGAAAGTGGGGCCGGCTCCAGGTACGAAACGCCTCTGTGGTCCAGCGCTCGGTGTCGTCGGTGCCGATGAATACCGCGGAATCCGGAACAAGTGCGCCAAAATACGCAGTGGAATCAGCGGTTGCGGCGGCTTGGTGCCAACGATCCAGAAGCGCGGCAATGGCCTTGCGCTCCTCGGCGGGAGTAGTTTCAAGCTGTTTTGGGGTAGGGGTGCAACTTATGGTTGTCCAAAGGATTGCCGCCAAGGCAAGTAGGGGGAGGACCAAGTACTTTTTCATGGATTTACACGGTTTTCGGTGAGCTAGATTGAGGCAGCGAAGTGGGTTATTTCGCGGGTTGTTCGTACATTTCCAGCGTTTTAAAGGTATGAAAATAGGCAGGTTCTTCGTTGCTCCATGGGCAAAAGGTTGGGGCGCCGCCCGCAGGGCGGCAGCACTCGGAGCAGCGCTGTTGGGTGTGGCGTCGGGCAGCATCCACGCTCAATCCTGCCAAATTTCCGTGACCCCCACCACCGTCAACGCTTGTGTGGGTGATCAAGTGCCCTTGCTGGTGACCGGCGGAAACGGCACCTACACCTGGGCGCCCAATGCCGCGTTGAGCTGCACCAACTGCGCTAATCCCATCGTTACCGCCAACCAGAACACCACCCTGTACGTGACGAGCGGCGGAACCGGCTCGCAGAACGCGGTGAACGGCGCGTTTACCCAGGGCAATACCGGCTTCACGTCGCAGTACCTATACAACGCTACCAGCATCTGGAACGAAGGCACCTACGCCATCACCAACAGCGCCAATTCCGTGCACCCCAACTTTGCGGCCTGGCCGGACCACACCACCGGAACCGGATTGTACATGGCAGTGAACGGTTCCGTTACGGCCAATAAAGTCTTTTGGCAGCAGGCCGTTCCGTTGCCTCCGGGCGCGCAAGTGACCATGACCTATTGGATTTTGACCATGGCCACCCCGGCCAGTAGCGTACGCACCAAGGTCAACAACGTTCAGGTGGGTCAGGTGCTGAGTGCGCCCTTGACCACGGGGGTTTGGACCCAGCACCAGCAGGTGTTTACGGCGGGCACCAGCGCAACTACCCTGGTGACGTTGGAATCCGTGTACACCGCCTCCGCCGGCAACGATTTTGCCCTGGACGACATCTCTTTTGCCTACAACTGCCAGGACACGGACACCGTGCAGGTGGTGGCCAAGCCGCGCGCGGCCCTCACCATGACCCTCACGGACACCTCCGGATGCGGAACGGTTTGTCCCACCTTCGTGGGTTCCGTTTCCGGCCAGCCCGTCACCGGTTTGAACTGGGATTTTGGCGACGGCACCACCGCAGCCGGTTTTACCCCGTCCCACTGCTATTCCACCCCCGGTACCTACACCGTGACCCTGAGCGGCACCACCTTGGGCGGCTGCACCACCACCTTGGCGCGGCCTTCCGTAACCGTTTTGCCCGGTGCCAACCTGTCTGCGGAACCCACAGACACCACCGGTTGCGGCTCGTTGTGCGTCTCTTGGAACAACACCAGCACCTTCACGCCCGGTTATCCGTTGCAATCCGTTTTGTGGGAATTTGGCGACGGCACCTCCGATACGGCCTGGAGTCCCAGTCATTGCTACCTGGCCCCCGGGCAGTACACCGTGCGTTTGACGGTTTCCGTACAAGGAGGCTGCACCACCACCCGCACCTGGCTGCGGCAGGTGCGCATTGGGGCGTATCCGCAGATTTCGGTGGTTCCCACCCGTACCCGACTGTACCCGGACAGCGCCCAAGTAGGATTTTCCGTGGTGGGAGCACCGTCGGGCTCCACCTACGCATGGACGCTGGGCGACGGCACGCAAGCCACCACCCCGGGCCTGGTGCACACTTACGTGCCGGACACCAACTACGCCGTTTGCCTGGTGGTGACCTCGCCCGAAGGCTGCTCGGACACCGCCTGCGTGGACCTGTGGTCTGCCGTGCGGATTGCCTTGCCCAACGTGGTGACGCCCAACAACGACAACCAAAACGACTGGTTTGTTCCGGAAGTTGTGGGCCATGACTGGCTGTCCTGGGAGGTACGGGATCGATGGGGCCAGCGGGTGTTTGAAACGGAGACGCGCGGCGCGCGCTGGGACGGTACCTCCAACGGAAGACCGGTTCCGGAAGGGGTTTACTACGTGTCCGTTAAGGCGGGCAACGCCGGCGGTTTGCGCGGGCAGGCGGCAGGCGCGGTGCACGTTTTCCGTTGATTTGCGGTAAATTCCGTACCTTTGCACCCTCCAAGTTGGCCCTTTAGTACAATGGATAGTATTCAGGAATCCGGATCCTGAGATATAGGTTCGATTCCTATAGGGGCTACTGCAAAAAAAACCCAGGCCGCAGGCCTGGGTTTTTCTTTTTGCGCCCATCGGTCCCGGAGCCCCGTCAGATTTTCACCAATTTTTGGCGCATCGGTTGACCGTTGGCGTCCACCAAGGTATACGTGCCTGCCGGCAGGTGGGAAACATCAAAGGTGGCAGAGCCGGAGCTTTGCAAGTGATAGCGTCTGCCCACAAAGTCAATTAGCTGAAGGGATTGCAGTTCCGTTTTGCCGATTATTTTAAGTTCGTGGTGCACGGGATTTTCAAAGGTTGCAAACGGCGCCGCGTCCATACTACCCGCTGTTGGGTTGAACTTGAGTACGGACGTCAAGACGGAGGTGCAGTTGGTGTCGAAGATGCTGTAGTTGATGAGCCCTTTGGTGATGTCGTCGTAGCCATCCAAGAGGTACAGTTCAATTTGCGCGGAATCCAATCCGCAGAAACAGTTGCTGAGCAAGGAGTAGTTCACGTTAGTGGCGTTGTCTACATTGAAGGCGGTGCTGCCGCAGATGGAGTTGTTTTGAACGATGGGGCTTTCCGCCGCCGAAGCAATGCTGGCAATGCGCAAGCCGCCGATGTTGTTCAGAATTCGGTTGTTGCGCACCTCCGCACGAACGGAGGCCTCAACGGCCAATTCGTTGGAAAAAAAGTCGTTGTCCAGAATGGTGCATTCGTACGCAGCCTGGATGGCGACGTAGTTGTTGCTGAAGGAACAATTGCGCACCACGCCGTTGTTGGGGTAGTTGAGTGCCACCTCGTTGCCTACAAATTCGCAATCTTCGATTCGCAGGGAGTCGAACACATTGGCTGAAAAAGTCAACCCCATTTGGTTGTTGATGAATTGGCAGTCCGCCATGTTGAACGCGGTGCTGTAGGCTTGAACGGCGGTGGCATTCCCTTGAAACAGGCAGTTGTTCAGCGTGAAGTAGGACCAGCCGTACACGGCAACGTTGTTCGCTACAAACCGACACTGGTTGAGCACCACCGTATTCGCTACGTTGACGGCTTGATTGCAGCTACGGAAGGAGCAATTGGTGTACTGAAGGTTGGTGGGCGGCGTGCCGTAGGAAAAGGCGATGTTCGCGTTGCTGATTTGGAATCGGTCTGCGTTCAGAACCCCTCCTTGCGCGTTGGTGCACACAAACCCTTGCCACCCCACGTTGGTGGTGTCCTGAAGGGTTCGAATTTTGATGGGCAGGGCGTCCGTGCCGACGCAGTTCAACGTTCCGCGCGTCTCAATGAAAATGGTGTTGCTTGCTTGGTTATTGATCCGAATTTCAACACCGGGTTGAATGGTCAGGGTCACCCCCGGAAAAACCACTACGGAACCGTTGACGATGTAGGGACTGCCGGCCGCGGTCCACGTGGTGTTTTGGTAGATTCCTCCGGAAACTGTCGTTTGCGAACGACCGTTTGGGGACCACAGGCAAAAGACGATCAGCAGGGAAGCAAGTTTGCGCATTGGGAAGCTTTTCCCATGAGTAACCCACGCCAATGCGGTTTGTTTTCGCGGAGATTACTCCGCCTTGGGCGTGCGCGGTGCGGCGGGTTTTTTGGCGGCTGCGGCTGTTTTGCTTGCGGCTGGTTTTTTGGGAGCCGCTGCTTTCTTGGGAACTGCTGCTTTCTTCGTTGCGACACCCGCACTAGGCGCGTCCACTCCGGCATTGGCCAAGGCGGCACGCAATCCGTGCAATTCGCTTTGTGCGGCAGCTAACTGGCTGTCTGCCTCTGCTTTTGCCTGTTCCAAGGTGCGGTTATTCGCCTCCAGCGAGGCAATTTGGGACTCCAGATCTGAGCGGTCGTTGGATTCCTTGTTTTGCAACAAATACGTGTACACAATGTAGGTTCCCAAAGACAGGAGCATCAAGATGCGGAACGTTTCGCGGTAGGTTTTCAACGGGCCAAACGTGGCCACTAAAAACAGCACCACGGAAGCAATGCCAATGCCCAAAACGATGCGCTCAAATAAATTCAGTTTCATAATCAAGAGGTTACCTGAAATTCTCAACGAATATACCCTTTTTGGTTATCTTCGGTATTAATAATAAATAGAATTATTGACTATGTTCACGGAATTGAAGAACGCGGCCCTCCGGGCCTTTGGAACGTCTGTTTTCTTGTTTGGAACCGCTTTTAGCGCACTGGCTCAGGACGCACCCGAGCCAATGGCATGGAGTGAATCGGCCCTTATCCAGTGCTTTTCGGCCACGAAGCAGAACATCGACACATCCGATACTTCAGCCGCAATCGACACGTCCGGGCGCTTTGGGTTCAAGGTCAACAAAGTCCACACCCTTCCCGTTTACCCCGGATGCGAGCGTGCGGGCACCCGCAAAGAACAATTCGCATGCCTCAACCAAATGATTCAAACCCTGATTGCGCGGAACGTCCAGTATCCGGAAATGGCGTTTCAACAAGTTATTCAGGGTAAGGTTTGGATCGCCTTCGTGATTGATAAAGAGGGTTACGCGGGAGAAGTTTGGGTGGAGCGCTCCGTGGATCCTTTGTTGGATCAAGAGGCCTTGCGCGTCATCAAGATGCTGCCCCGCATGAAGCCGGCAACGGTGGATGGAAAACCGGTCAATCTTCGGTATTCCATCCCGATTAACTTTCAGTTGAAGTAGTGAAGCCCGGCATTTGGATGCATCTTGTGCGGCTGGGGTGGTTCGCTGCTTTGGCGGTGTTTTTTGCCGTCGCCCCCCTGAAGGCCCAACGCATTTATTCCTCCTCCGGAAGTTTTACCGCCCGCTGGGACGGAGACCGCTTGTATTCGGAGTCCGGTCGGTACGTGGGACGGTTGGACGGCACGCAGGTGTACGGAGCCTCGGGCTCGCTATTGGGCCGACTGGACGGCGAGCGGCTCTACACGTCGTCCGGCAAACTGTTGGGCCGTGCAGAAGGCGATCGGTGGTTCGACGCCTCAGGCCGCTTTTTAGCGCGGTGGGACGGCGATCGTTTGTACGACGCCTCCGGCCGGTTATTGTACCGTTTTGACGGGGTTCGGCGCACCCAGGCGGTGGTTTATTACTTTTTCTTTTAGCAAAGAAGTAAAGCAGTCGGAACAGAACGGTCTGAAGCCGATTACCGATCCGTGTGCCGCTTAATCTTCTCCACCGCGCGCCCCTTGGCCAATTCGTCCACAATTTTGTCCAGGTAGCGAACTTTTTGGGAGACTGGATTTTCGATGTTTTCCACGCGGTAGCCGCAGATTACGCCGGTAATCAACGAGGCGTTGGGGTGCAGTTCCAAGCGGTCGAACAGTTCCTGGAAGGTCCATTTTTCCGCTTGCACGCGCTCCAGTCCGTCGGCGTCCAATTGGGTGATCCACTGCAGGATTTCGTCCAATTCGGCCTTGCTGCGGCCCTTTTTCTCAATTTTTGCGAGGTACAGGGGGTAGATGGCGTGAAGGGTCATCCGGGCCATGCGTTCGTCTGCGGTCATCAAACTAAGGTACGTTGTTTTTGCTGCCTTCTGCCGGAACTTTGCGCCGGTAGGCACTGGTAGTCGCGGGTTTTGGCCCGACGCCTGGCGCTTACCCCAAAAACTGTGTCTGAGGAATCCCCAACACCCTCCTTGCTCCGGCCGGAACAGCCGGAGGCGACCTTCGCTGTAGCGCCGCGCGTGGCGGCGTTGGACGCCCTGCGGGCGTCCATGATGTTCCTGGGCGTTGTCCTCCACGCCAGTTTGGTTTACAATTCCTGGAAACCGGGCCCCGGCTGGGCCTTCAAGGACCCCGCCAACGCCTGGCCCGCGCTGGATTGGATCTGGGATTTTGTGCACTCCTTCCGACTACCCCTTTTCTATTGGGTAGCGGGCTACTTGGGTGCGCTGTTGGCGGCCAAGCGCGGCGCCCGCGGTTTCCTCAAAAACCGGCTGCAGCGCATTTTGCTGCCCTTCTTGGCCTTTTTGGCCGTTTTGGGCCCGTTGCTGGTGGCCGCGTCCGTCTACAGTTTTCGCGCCTTGCGGAACGACCCGAACCCCTGGGGCCGCGTGGTGTCTGTCTTTACCTCCGAGCGCTGGTTGCCGGTGCTGCACCTCCTAGGCGCCACCCGTTTGAACGGCGTCTCCTCCGTGGGGCCGGGCTTCCACCTCTGGTTTCTGTATCATTTGCTGGGGTACGCGCTCTTGGCGTGGGCGTGCCTGGTGTGGACCAAACGCTTCCCGATCCCCGCTTTTTGGGGCCGAGGTGCTGCCCGCCTATTGGGCTCGTTTTGGGTGCGGACTGCGGTGCTCTTGGGGGCGTATGCGGCCGCCTTTGTGGCTTTGGAACTGACCGGAGTTCCCACTCCTCGGGTGCCGGATGGCTGGTGGCTGGTGACGGACCGCGATTCGTGGATTCCGTTTGTGCTCTACGGGGGCTTTTTTGCGCTGGGCTGGACGGTCCATCGCCAGGGGCTGCTGCAGGCTTTTGGGGCGCATCCGTGGAGTCAGTTGGGGTTGGGTTTGTTGCTGAATGTGGTTTTGTATGCGTCGGACGGTCCCCGGGGGTGGCACTTGGGAGCGCTGGCGCAGGTCTTGGAAGCGGTGTCCAGCGGGTTGCTGGTGTTTGGTTTTTTGGCGCTCTTCTTGCGGTATTTTGGAGAACCGTCGGCCCGCGTGCGGTACCTGGTGGACGCCTCCTACTGGGTGTATCTGGTGCACCTGCCCGTGGTGTGCCTGCTGCCCGGGTTGCTGGGGTCCGACGCGTGGTGGCCCGGGGCGAAGTTTTTGCTGGTGGTAGCCGTTTCCGTGAGCTTCAGTTTGGCCACCTACGAATGGGCCGTGCGACGCACCCGCTTGGGGGTGTTTTTGAACGGGAAGCGAGGGTAAAGCATTAGAGCAGCGGTAGACGCCCCGACGCCGGTATTTCCTCAATAAAAACCAAAAAAGCCAGTCAAATTTGACTGGCTTTTCCTTGTAGCGGG
>CAZDDX010000014.1:0-28572 GCA_964504345.1 uncultured Owenweeksia sp.
CAGGTGCACTGCAGGTTGCGGTCGCCGTAGGCTTCGTCCACGCGGCGAACGGTGGGCCAAAACTTGTTTTCGGCTACGTACGGCAGCGGATAAGCTGCGTCGTGGCGGGAGTAGGGCCAATTCCAGTCGTTGGCGGTCACCATGGTCAGGGTGTGCGGGGCGTTTTTCAGGAGATTGTTTTCCGCGTCCACCTTTCCGTCAATGATGTCCTGAACCTCCGCGCGAATGGCCAATAGGGCGTCGCAGAAGCGGTCCAACTCCATTTTGGACTCACTTTCCGTGGGCTCAATCATCAGGGTACCGGCCACCGGGAAGCTCACCGTGGGGGCGTGGTAGCCGTAGTCCATCAAACGCTTGGCCAGGTCCACTACCTCAATGCCGCCGTCGCGCTTGAAGGGTCGGCAATCCAGGATCATTTCGTGGGCGCAACGACCGTTGTCTCCGGTGTACAGCACTTGGAAGCCAGATTCCAAACGGTACTTCATGTAGTTGGCGTTGAGGATGGCGTAACGCGTAGCGTCGCGCAGCCCTTCCCCACCCAACATCTTGATGTAGGCGTAGCTGATCAAAAGCACCAAAGCGCTTCCGTAAGGTGCCGCGGAAATGGCCGTGATGGGCTGGTTACCGCCAGTAGCCACCACCGGGTGCGACGGCAAGAAGGGCGCCAAATGCGCCTTCACGCAGATGGGTCCTACCCCGGGACCGCCGCCGCCGTGCGGGATGGCAAAGGTTTTGTGCAGGTTTAGGTGGCACACGTCCGCGCCAATCAGGCCGGGAGACGTGAGGCCCACCTGGGCGTTCATGTTGGCACCGTCCATGTACACCTGGCCGCCGTGTTGGTGGATCAGGCTGGTGGCCTCCTTCACCGACGCTTCAAATACGCCGTGGGTGGACGGATAGGTGATCATCATGCACGCCAGTCGGTCCGAATACTGCTCCGCCTTGGCTTGCAAATCCACCAGATCAATGTTTCCGCGGTCGTCGCAACCCACTACGACCACGTCCATGCCCGCCATGACGGCAGACGCGGGATTGGTGCCGTGCGCGGAGGACGGAATGAGGGCCACATTGCGGTGGTGATCCCCGCGGGACTGGTGGTAAGCGCGGATGACCATCAAACCGGCGTACTCCCCTTGAGCGCCCGAGTTGGGCTGCAGGGAAGTGGCGTCGAACCCGGTGACTACTGCCAAATCACGCTCCAAAGATTGGATGATTTCCAGGTATCCGGCCGCTTGCTTGGCGGGTACGAAGGGGTGCATTTGGCCCCAGGCCGGCCAGCTCAACGGCAGCATCTCGGAAGCTGCGTTCAGCTTCATGGTGCAGCTGCCCAAGGAAATCATGGAGTGGTTCAGGGACAAGTCCTTGCGCTCCAACTTCTTGATGTAGCGCATCATTTCAGACTCGCTGTGGTAGCTGTTGAAGGCCGGATGCGTCATGAAGTCCGACGTGCGCAGCATTTCTGCGGGCAGGGCGGTAGATGCTTGCGTGTTGAGGGACACGGTGGCGCGTCCTGCCGCTTCAGCAAAGGCGTCCACCACGTCTTGAAGGTCTAGAGCGTTGGCAACCTCGTGCGCGGCCACCAAAACGCCGCCGTTGTAGTACCCCACGTTGATGCCGCGGGACTCAGTGGCGGTGCGGATGCGGGCCTGCAGGGAATCATCGGCCGCCAAGTGCAGGGTGTCGAAGAAGTTGGCGTTGTGCTGGGTGTAGCCCAAAGCGGTGAGCGCTTCGTTCAGTGCCACCGCCTTGCGGTGGATGGCGGTTGCAATTTGGCGAATGCCGTTGGGACCGTGGTAGGCGCCGTACATGCCCGCCATGACGGACAAAAGCACTTGTGCCGTGCAGATGTTGGAGGTAGCGCGGTCGCGCTTGATGTGTTGTTCGCGGGTTTGCAGGGCCATGCGCAAAGCGGGATTGCCGTCTTTATCGATGGTGCGGCCAATGATGCGGCCCGGAATAAAGCGTTTGAAGTCTTCCTTGGTGGCGAAGAAGGCCGCGTGCGGACCGCCAAAGCCCATGGGAATGCCAAATCGTTGGGACGTACCCACCACCACGGCAGCGCCCCATTCTCCTGGAGGAGTGAGCAACGCCAAAGACATCAAATCGGCGGCTACGGCTACACTGATTTCGTGCTTCGCGCAGGCAGCGGCAAATGCCTTCCCGTCGCGAACCGCACCGGTAGCGGTGGGGTACTGAATCAAAGCGCCAAAAAAGTCGTCCGTCGGAACAAATTCGTCCGCACGACCCTCCACCAACTCAATGCCTTGGGGGATGCCGCGCGTGGACAAAAGTGATTTCACTTGGGGAAGGGCGTCCGTGTCAACAAAAAATTTGTTGGCGTTGCGCTTCTGCTGTTCGCGGCTTCGGGCGCCCAACAGCATGGTCATGGCTTCGCCGGCGGCCGTGGCCTCGTCCAACAGAGAGGCGTTGGCCAATTCCATTCCCGTGAGATCCACCACCATGGTTTGGTAGTTCAATAGTGCCTCCATGCGGCCCTGTGCAATCTCCGCCTGGTAGGGCGTGTAGGCCGTATACCAACCTGGATTTTCCAAAATATTGCGCTGGATGACCGACGGCGTTACCGTGGGGTGGTAGCCCAGGCCAATGAAGTTGCGGAACACTTGGTTCTTGCCGGACAACTCATGCACGTGGCGCAAGTAGTCGCTTTCGCTCAGGGCCGGTGCAACTTCGAGCGGCTCGTTCATGCGGATGGCCGCAGGAACGGTCTGTTCGATCAGCACGTCCAACGTGGGGACGTTCAGAGCGTCCAGCATTTGCTGGGTTTCTTCGGCGCTTGGGCCGATGTGGCGACGTGCAAAGTCGGGGGTTGTCATGGCGACAAAGGGTTTTAGAAGGTCACAAAATTACTCCAAAACTGCCCTACCTTGCAGGGGTCAACGAAAGCTTTGATGGACCCTTTATCAACACGTTATTTACCGCTCTCGGAAGCTCGCCTGCGCGACGCCGCGGACCCCTTGATTTCCTTCCGGTCGGAATTTTTCATTCCCCAGCACGCGGGCGAAGATTGCGTCTACCTCACCGGTAATTCGCTGGGTTTGCAACCCAAGTCCGCGTCCGCGGCCCTGCAAGCGGAATTGGACGACTGGCAGCGTCTGGGCGTGGAGGGGCATTTTGCCGCCAAAAACCCGTGGATGCCCTACCACGAGCGCATGACCTCCAGCCTGGCCCGCCTGACAGGCGCCCGGCCCACTGAGGTGGTGGCCATGGGCTCCTTGACCGCCAACTTGCACTTTTTGATGGCGAGTTTTTACCGCCCCACGGCTACTCGGTATAAGATTTTAACCGAAGCTAAAGCCTTCCCGTCCGACCGGTATGCCTTGGCCTCCCAACTGCGTTGGCACGGATTCAACCCGGATACGGACTTGATCGAAATCGCCCCCAACGGCCCCGGTGGTACGCACCGTCCGGAGGATTTTGAAGCGGCTCTGAACGAACACGGTTCCGAGATGGCCCTGATGTTGGTGGGTGGCGTGAATTATTTCACCGGACAGGTATTTCCCATGGAACGACTCACCGCCTACGCCCAAGAACGCGGTGTTCTGGTGGGCTGGGACTTGGCGCACGCCGCGGGCAATGTTCCGTTGGAACTGCACGCCTGGAATGTAGATTTTGCGGCCTGGTGCAGCTACAAGTACTTGAACAGCAGCCCCGGCGGCGTGGCCGGCATCTTCGTGCACGAGCGGCACCACGGTGCAGAAACCCTGCGTTTGGCGGGCTGGTGGGGCCAAGATAAAACCCGACGCTTCCTCATGGAGCCGGACTTCCACCCCATTCCCTCCGCGGAGTCTTGGCAGTTGTCCAACGCTCCGGTGTTGAGCATGGCGGTGCACCGGGCCTCCTTGGATCTGTTTGACCGCGTCGACTCCGAACATCCGGGTGCGCGCCGTACCAAGAGTTTGGAGCTCTCCGCGGCCCTGATGGGCTTGTTGGACCGCACTGCCGAAACCACCGGCGCTGCCATCGAAGTGTTTACGCCCCGCGCAGACACCGAACGCGGCTCGCAGGTAAGCGTGCGCTTCCCCGGCCGCGGCAAATCGTTTTTTGACGCCCTCACGGCACGCGGCGTGGTGGCAGACTGGCGCGAACCGGACTGCATCCGCATGGCTCCCGTGCCCTTGTATAATTCGTTCGAAGACCTGTCCCGTCTGGAATCCATCCTGTTGGAACTATTGACCCCATGAAAAAAGCAACCGTAGTAGGAGCCGGATTGGTTGGCTCCTTGTGGACCGCCTTGTTGGCCAAACGCGGTTACCGCGTGGACGTGTACGAACGTCGAACCGATTCGCGGAAAGCCGGATATGCCGGCGGACGCAGCATCAATTTAGCCCTTTCCAACCGCGGCTGGAAGGCCTTGGAGCGCGCCGGCTTGGCGGAGGCCATTGCCCGCGAGGCAATCCCCATGAGCCACCGCGTGATGCACGCCGTGGACGGCACCTTGGTCCGCCAACCCTACGGGAAAGACGGCCAGGCCATTTATTCGGTCTCCCGCGGCGGCTTGAACGAACAGTTGATGACCTTGGCGGAGCAAAGCGGAAACGTTCACCTGCATTTTGACCGCAAATGCGTGGACGTGGATCTGAAGACCGGCGCGGTGGCTTTTGAATCCGGCGACGGATCCGTGGAACACGTGGAGCCGGGGCTCCTTTTTGCCACCGACGGCGCCTACAGTGCCATCCGGTCCGCCATGATCAAAACGGACCGCTACCAGTACCAGCAGCAGTACATTGAACACGGCTACAAGGAATTGCACATTCCGGCGGGCGCGAACGGAGCGTTCCAAATGGAGAAAAACGCCTTGCACATTTGGCCGCGCGGCGGCTACATGCTCATTGCATTGCCCAATCCGGACGGCAGCTTCACCCTGACCCTGTTCTTTGCTTGGGAAGGCCCCGAGAGCTTCGCAAGCTTGCCCACCACGGACGATGCCGAAGCCTTTTTTGCGCGCATTTTTCCCGACGCCCTCGCTTTGATGCCCGATTTTCGCACGCAGTGGGAAACCAACCCCGCCAGTTCCTTGGTGATCATGCGCTGCGACCCCTGGCAATTCAACGGAACCGTCGCCCTAATTGGCGACGCTGCCCACGCCATCGTTCCGTTTTACGGACAGGGCATGAACGCCGGTTTTGAGGATTGCACGGTGCTGGACGACCTCCTGGACGCACACGGCGAGGACTGGGCCAATGTATTGCCCCAGTACAGCCGCATTCAGAAACCCAACGGCGACGCCATTGCGGAGTTGGCCCTGTTGAATTTCATTGAGATGCGCGATTTGGTTGGAAAACCCGAATTCTTGCTCCAAAAGAAAATTGAGGCTTGGTTCTCCGACAAGCATCCGGACCGCTGGACGCCACTCTACACCCAAGTTACTTTCTCGCACACACCTTACGCGGAGGCCTTGGCCAACGGCCGCCGGCAGGAAGCCATCATGCGTGAAGTAATGGCTTTGCCGGACCTAGAAGAGCGTTGGGACAGTGCGGAAGTTGAAGCGCTTATGCTGGAGCGTACCGCTCGTTAAAAAAGGATCCGATGAAGGTTTTCGATCACTGCCCGTTCAGGGCGGTGCGAACTCTTTTCATCAAATTGGACCGGAAAACGTAGTCCACTACGGCTGGATTTTCCGCCTCCAAGATTTCGTCGTTGGTGCCCTCCCAAACCTTCTCGCCTCCTTTTAAAAGGAGAACGTGCTCGCCAATCTCCAAGACGGAGTTCATGTCGTGGGTATTGATGACCGTGGTCATGCCGTACTCGTGGGTGATGTCTTGGATGAGAGCGTCGATGACGAGGGAGGTTTCTGGATCCAACCCGCTGTTGGGCTCATCGCAGAATAAATATTTGGGATTCAAAACGATGGCGCGCGCAATCGCCACGCGTTTTTGCATGCCACCGGAAAGCTCCGCCGGGTATTTGTGGGCTGATTTTTCAATGCGAACGCGTTCCAAACAAAACCGCACCCGTTCTTTTTTCTCGGCCGCGGTCATTGTGGTAAAAAAATCCAGGGGGAGACGCACGTTTTCCTCAATGCTTTGGGAGGTGAACAAGGCACTTCCTTGGAAGACCATGCCCATTTCCTGACGCACTTTCCGGGCGTCGCTGTGCTCCATGTTGCGCAGGTTTCGCCCGTCGTATAGGATGGTGCCTTCGTCGGGCTGAATCAATCCCAAAATGGACTTCAGCATTACTGTTTTCCCGGAGCCGCTCAAGCCAATGATCAAGTTGCATTTTCCGGGCTTCAGGTCCACGTCGATTCCGCGCAACACGTGCTGGTCGCCAAAGGACTTTTGGAGGTTGCGCACGGAAATCATTGCAGAATTAGGTCGGTCAGGATGTAGTTGAACAGGATGATGGCCAAGATGGTGGAGATTACCGCCTGGGTGCTGGCGTGACCAACCTCCAAGGGGCCGCCTTTAACGCGGTACCCGAAGAAGGAGGACACGCTCGCAATAAAAAAGGCGAAAACGGTCATTTTGAAAACCGAATAGGCGATGTAAAAAGGTTGAAACTCCAGGCGCAAGCCCAGGAGAAATTCACCCGGAGACAGCAAGCCCAACCACCAACCGGCTAGGTAGCCGCCCACCAAGCCACCCGACATGGAAAAAATGAGCAGTATGGGGCTGAACAACACGTTGGCGGCAATTTTGGGAAGCACCAAAAAACCGGCCGGATTGATGCCCATGACTTCCAGGGCGTCGATTTGCTCCGTGATGCGCATGTTGCCCAGTGATCCGGAGATGTTAGAACCCACGATGCCCGCCAAAATGAGGCTCACGATGGTGGGTGCAAACTCCAATAAAATGGACTCCCGAACGGCGATGGCGATGTAGTAGCGAGGTATGAGCGGATCCTCCAAATTGAGGGCGGTCTGGATGGTGACGACTGCGCCCATGAACAAGGAAATAATGGCCACCAAGGGCAATGTTTTGACGCCCAGGGAGTCGACGTCGCGCCAAAAAGCCTTGCGGTATTCCGCAAACCGCTCCGGCCGACGGAAGACTTGGCGCAAAAAGAGCCAGTAGGCACCCAATTCGGCAAAAAAGCGGTAAATCATGCCCTAAAATTACGTTATTTTTACGGGGATGAAACGTGCTTTTTCAACTCTTTTCGCGGTTTTGGCGCTGGTAGCACTGGCAACCGCGGCAACGGCCTGCGGCGGTGCGCGCGGCTGCGATTGTCCGCATTTTTCCGCGTCGCGGTGAATTGGATTGCCCTGCTGCCCAACGAGCGCGCCGCCGAACTGGTGGTTCCGCTGGCACAGGCATTTGCGGGTACCGTTGACGCCGTGGCGCCGCGCAGCTCCAAATGGGGTGATTTCCGGCCCGCGCACGACGGCAAACCCGCCCGCATTCGGGTGAACCGGGACTTGCCACCCGACGCTTTTCTCCTGACCCTCTTGCACGAGCTGGCCCACGCCCAAGTGGACACCGCCTGGCAGGAGCGCAAGTCAGCATTCAACGGCGGACTTAATCCGCTGAAGCAATTGACCTCTGTATTGCGCGGTCGGCCCGCACGGCCGGTCAAACCCGCCCCCCACGGCAGCGAATGGCAAGCCGCCTACCGCGCGGTGGTTACCCCCTTTCTCATTGAGGGCGTTTTTCAACCGGAAGTGGCGCGCGTGCTGGAAAAATCCCTGCGCAAACCCAAGGCCTCGTGCGGCGCAGACCCCGCATTGCTGCAGGTGCTCCGCCCCAAAACGACCGAACGTCCGCACGTACGGGATCTGCCCGAAGGGGCTGCTTTTCGGTTGGTGAGCGGCAGAGCTTTTGTAAAAGGACCGCGCCGGCGCACCCGCATTGCCTGCACGGAAGTGGTCAGCGGCCGTACCTTTGCCGTGCATCCACTGGCGGAAGTGGTTTGGACCGATGCCCCACTTCCCGCTCCAACCCCTGCTTCTTCGGAAATCCATTGGCAACCATGACCTCTTCTCCGTTTTCCAACCCTCAGTTCACCCTTGGCATTGTTGGGGGCGGACAACTGGGCAAAATGCTATTGGCTGCGGCCCGCCGCATGGACATTGCTGTGGCCGTTCTGGACCCTGCGGCGGACGCTCCCGCGCAGTACGGCGCGCACCGTTTTGAACGCGGCGCCCTCACGGACTACGACACCGTTTTGAACTTTGGCCGGCAGTGCCAGTCCGTCGTTCTGGAAATCGAAGCCGTGAATGCCGACGCCTTGATCCAATTGGAGGTGGAAGGGATTCCCTGCTTCCCCCCCGGACGCGTGTTGCAGATTCTGCAAAACAAGGCCCGGCAAAAAGCATTTTTTGCGGAATTCGGCTTGCCCACAGCGCCATTTACGGTGTATGATTCCATTGCCGCGCTGCATGCCGACCGTGCTGCAGGCGCGTGGCCCCTCCCCTTTGTGTGGAAGGCAGCTACCGGCGGCTACGACGGTTTTGGCGTGACGTTGGTGCGCACGGAGGAGCAAGCCCAAGCGCTGCCCGACGGCGAGTGCCTGGCGGAGGCTCTGGTGGACTTGGATCTGGAAGTAGCCGTGCAAGTGGCGCGTACGCGGTCGGGCGAAACGGCCGTTTTTCCGGTTACGGACATGGATTTTCACCCCACGGCCAATCAAGTTGAATTTGTGGTGGTCCCTACCCGACTTTCCTCTGCTGCAGCCGCCGCGGCGCAAGAACTGGCCCTCAAGTTGGTGGAAGCTTTGGGCCTAGTAGGCCTGCTTTCCGTGGAATTTTTTGTGGACCGACGCGGAAACCTGTGGCTGAACGAGGCGGCACCGCGCCCACACAATTCCGGACACTGGACCTTGGAAGCCTGCGCCACTTCTCAATTTGAGCAGTTGGTGCGTGCGGCCTGCGACCTGCCGTTGGGCGGAACCCAAGCCCACGCCGCCGCCGCCATGGCCAATGTGGTGGGAGCAGAAGGCCACCAAGGGCCGGTGCACTACGAAGGGGCGCTGGACGTTTTGTCCCAACCCGGAGTGCACTTGCATTTGTACGGCAAACGCGAAACGCGGCCGTTTCGGAAGATGGGCCACCTGACGGCCGTTGCCGAAACCGCCGACGAAGCGCGGAAGCGAGCGGCCGCAGGCCGCGATGCCTTGCGCGTTGTAACTTTGCCCCACTAAACCCGAAACTCATGGTCGGAATCATCATGGGCAGCAGCAGCGACCTTCCCGTCCTGCAAGCCGCCGCAGACTTGCTCGCCGAATGGGAAATTCCCTACGAAATGACCGTGGTCTCTGCACACCGGACGCCCGAGCGCATGGTGGAGTACGCCAAAACGGCCGTGGACCGGGGGTTGAAAGTGATCATTGCTGGAGCAGGCGGCGCCGCGCACCTGCCGGGCATGGTGGCCAGCTTGACGCCACTTCCCGTCATTGGGGTTCCGGTTAAATCCAGCAATTCAATCGACGGCTGGGACAGCGTTTTGTCCATCCTTCAGATGCCCAACGGGGTGCCGGTAGCTACCGTGGCGTTGAACGGTGCCGCGAATGCGGGCATCTTGGCGGCGCAAATTTTGGGCACGTCGGACGCCTCCATTCAAGCCAAGATGGTAGCCTACAAGGAGTCCTTGAAGGAGCGCGTGCTGCGCATGGCCGGCGAACTGTAGTCTTGGGTAGTGACCGAGCAAACGTATTTCATGCGGTTGTCGGGTAAAACTAATTGTTAAAGGGCGCGCAACCGCGCCACCAACACGTCTTTCTTGCGGTTGGCCACGGGAATGGTGGAGTCGTCCTCCAAAATGACGTAGCCGCCGTCGGAGGGGACGTAGCGTTTGACGAATTCCATGTTGACCAAATGGCTCTTGTGGATGCGTTCAAAACCGTAATCGGAAAGCATCAAGTCGTACTCCTTCAGTGTTTTTGACGCGAGTAATTTTTTACCCGATTTCATGAAAAATTGGGTGTAATTGCTCGTTGATTCGCAGCGAACAATTTCATTAACGCGCAGAATGTGCATGCCGTCCTGGCAGGGCACTACGATCTTTTTACCGGCGTCCGAATGTCCGCGCAGGTGGTCCATCAAAACGGGCAATCCAGGCGCAAATCCTTTGCGTTCTTCTGCCCGACGGATCGCGGAAACAAGTTCCTCGGGATCAATGGGTTTGAGCAAGTAGTCCAAGGCGCTGAAGCGGATGGCGCGCACCGCAAATTCGTCGTGTGCCGTCACAAAGATGACCTCACCGTTCCAGGGATTTTCTTCTGCTGCCAGCAATTCCAACAATTCAAAACCCAGCCGATCGCCCAGGTGGATGTCCAAAAACAGGAGCTGCGGGCGATGCGCCAGTACGGCCGTCAAGGCCTCTTCCACGGTAGAGGCCTCGTGAATGGGGCTCACTTCGGGGCAAAACAACTCCAATTTTCCCCGGAGGGCGGCGCGGCCCTGCGCTTCGTCGTCTACCAATAATGCAGTCAGCATGGCTTTGATTTTTAAAAGGTTTCCAGCGCTTCGGTCGGCAAAACAACCGTGACGCGGGTCCCGGCAGGCGAACCGTCGGGGTGGGTTAAATCCGTGAGGTTCCAGCCGATGCCGGATCCGTATTCTTGTGCGAGGTGGGCCAAACGCGCTTCCAATATGGAGGTTGCCGCAGATCGATGGCGGGTTTCGTCCGTGCGAACCGCTTTTTCTGCGGCACTTCGGCCCACGCCGTTGTCTTCCACCACTACCGCAATGCGCTGATTTTCTAACATTTGCCACTGAATCCGAAGTATCCCTCCGGACGTTCGCGGGCGTAATCCGTGCAGAATGGCGTTCTCCACCACAGGCTGTAAAATCATGGGCGGTAGGCCCCACTCCTCAGGGTCCAGGGCTTCGTCCGGTTCCCAGACTACCTCAAAAGACTTGCCAAAGCGTATTTGCTCCAACGCCGTGTAGTTTTCCAATAATTTCCACTCGTCGGCCAAGGAAATCCAAGCATTTTGCGCACTTTGGAGCGTGAGTCGCATGAGCTTGGCAAAACGTTGCAAATACAGCACGGCGTCTTGTGGCTTGCTCTGCAGAATGAATCCGGAAATACTCTCCAAGGCGTTGAACAAAAAATGCGGATTCATTTGCAAACGCAGGGCCCGGCGCTCCAATTCCTCGCGTTCGGCCTTCCAGGCGCGTTGTTCGGCCCGACGGTGCATCTGACTGCGCCAGATTCCGGCCCCAACGCCCAACACCGTCAGCACCAAAGCCCCAATCAGCCATGGACTTTGCTGCCACGGACGCGGCAAGGTATACTCCATGGCATACGGACCGTATCGGTTCAGGGTGCGCGCATTCCGAACTTCTGCCGCAAATGTGTGGCGTCCGTACGGAAGCAAGGGCCAAACCGTTTCCGAGGCTGCAGACCATTGGTTCCAAGAGCCATCGTTCCGTTTAAAGCGGTACTCCAATTCTTCAGGCCTTGGGGCACCGGCCAGCTTGAAACTTAGCTTGATTCCGCGTTTCCCATCGGTTGCCTCTGAGGCCCATTGTGCGCGGTAATCGGATCTTTCAATGGGGGCAAAAAGTTTACCAAACCACTGGTTGTTGCTCCAGTTCAGTGCCGACTCTTCTGCAGAAGGAAAATCAGCTGCTGCCCGGCCCGGCGCCCAAACCCACCCCTTGGCAGACTTGAGCCACCAGCCGCGCCCTTCCACTTGTGCCCACAACCGCGCTTGAGCGTCCCGCTGCAGGTGGACTAGGGGGGCACCCGGGAACCGAGCGTAAGCCACCCACTGCGCGTTGCCGGATGCCAGGACTTCATACGAATACAGTTGACCGTCCGTACCCGAGCCCAACACGGCCCCGTTTGCAAACGGACCGTCCACCTCCACCACAAACATCCCCGACGCACTGTCTACGGCGCGCCAAGCGTTGGGATCGCTGGGGTCTGCCGCTGAAGAACTTTGGTAACGAACGGTCTTGTCCCCTAAAGACACCACCAAATTCGTCCCGTAGACCACGGTTCCCAGACACGCCTGCAAGCGCGGATGGGCTCGCCATCGACCTTCCGGAGACCGAAAATACAGCCCGTTTTCGCACGCTACCACCAAGGTTCCATCGTTCAATCGCTCCAGATCAAAAACCACCCGACCGCCCGGAAAATCGGCCGATTGCAGTCCCTGTTGTGCCGACCACGTCCACAATCCTTTGTTGGAACCCACCCAGGTACAGTGGTTCTGGGGATCCCATGCGGTTTGGCCCGGAACCACGGTTAGAAAGCCATTGGAACGCAGCTCTGGAATCAGAACGCTGTGGGGAGCCGGCAACCGCAACAAGGCGTCGTCCGTCCACACCAATAAGGAGCTGCCCACTTCATGTACCGCCCGCACACCGGGCAACAACTGACCGCGCTCGTCCGTCCACAAATTGCCGTCCGCTCCCGCCAGCCCAAATTCACCCCAAAAAAGTAATTGCGTTCGGTTCCAAGAACGAACCCCGTACCGCTCCCAAGGGACTGTTACTTCCTCGCCGGCAACCACCCAACGCATTTTGTTGGGGTACGCCGCTGCCGGCGTGCGTTCACCGTTGTACTCCACCAAAACCACGGAAAAACACGATTCGTTGGGACCGCTTCGGGACCACTTCTTTCCGTTCCAAACGAGCAATCCTTGCTGGGTTGCGACGTACCATTTTCCATTGAAGGGGACCAGGGACTCGGCCTTTGCACCCACGGGAAGCGGAACGCGCATCCAACGGAAAGGGCCGGACGTTTTGGGGTTGGAAGACTGATTCGACGCGTTTTCGCGGGAGTCGTTCTGCTGTTCCAACAAAAGGAATCGATCGGACAAAAAACCCAAACCGCTGGGGGATGCTGCCGCATCCACGTACCGATGCGTGCCCAGCCCTTTGCGAAATGCCCAACGACCGTTCTCCCAAGCGGCAATTCCCTTTTCGGTGGCGGCAAAAAGAGTTGGCACGGAGCGAGCAACGTCGGTACTCCTGTTTTTTCCTTCCACCAACCGATAAACCACCGGCGAGGGCAAGCCGTCAACCACCCCATACCGTCGTTCTTTACCGGCATAGCGCGCGGAGATTCCCTGGCCTTCCCATGCCACCCACAGCGTGCCGTCATCCGCTTCCAGGACGTGCTTGGCCGTGCCGGACACCCCGTCTTCCACGCGCACTTCGCGTCCAGTAAGTCCAGCGACGGTGAGCGTTAACCGAGACGATTCGGTGTTTGAAAAGGTCGTGATGGTCGCATTCCTAGGACTAGAAAGGGAGGTGAGTGCAGTTCCGGGTTCATTAGCCAGCAGGACCATCCCCAAGGCCAGGACCGCCCGGGCGCGTCGGGCTGACGCCGATGCGGAAGTGCGAACGATTAGCGAATGGAGCGCTGGAAGGACCATACTCCAAAGGTGCACTCTTTTTTTTGTTTCAAACGTATGCAAGTGCGTGAACTACGGCTAGCGGCGATTTTGCGTCCGAGGTTTGCCTCGTGATGCCCAACCTTTGACTATGGAATCGACTTTGGAACCCCACTTTCCTCCTGCTCGCGTTTGGGGCCGGATTTGGGCCAACACTATCCGCGCAGTGGTCTCCGCAGTACCCGACGGTTCATCCCACGTTGGGGCCGCCCGGCGCTTCTTCCCAAAATTGGTTGGGTTGGACGCAATGGGGGGCCCCTCCCGGGCACGCCCAATGGACGTGGCGACAGGGCCGTGCGTGGGGTTGGGAGGTGGGCTTGGACGCCTTTCTGGCACCCCATGCCGCGGCGTGGGGCTCCGCAAACATGGCCCGCGGATGGCGCGCAACAGGCGGCTTAAGCTGGAAAAACAACCGAATAGACCCCTTTCTGGCGGCCGCCTGGGAGCACTCCCGGTACCGGGCCCATGCTTGGGCTGGCTGGACTTCGGCAGGCCCAACCGGTTGGCTGTACGGAGAATACCGCCCGGGGGGACGCTGGGAAACCTGGGGACAATGCGAACTGCACCCCGCGGGAATCCCCACGGCCTGGACCCTGGGCGCCCGGTGGAAAAGCAGCCGCCAAAACGTACTCGCCGCCTTTTCCCGAGGGGGTGGGATGCAGTTGATGTGGGAGTCCACCGCTTGGAACGGCGGCGGACCAACGGCCTCCACCTCCTGGGGATGGTCTGGTTTTTTGGGGTGCTCGGTGGGCTGGAAGTGGCCGGCCAACCCTCCTGCTGGGAAGTGTCGGAAGTGGTTCAACGGTGGTCAGAACGCAACGCGCCCGTGACGGACGCCGCGCAAGATTCAATACGCGAATTGCTTTTGCAGTGGAAACAGGCGCCGTTGGCCCTGAATACCCTGCCCCCAGCGGAATGGGTGGACTTGCCCTTTTGGGAAGTGGGTCCGGGTGCTGCGCTGGCTTACTACCGAAGCCGGGGAGGCGCTTTGCTGGATTGGTCTGAATTGGATTTCGTGGACGGAATGGATTCGTGCACCCAAGCCACAGTGCGGCACTACTGCACCTTGGACCTGCTGCGCCAAGCCCCCGTTCGCGCCCTGGGGCAACCGGCCGCCGGCTGGTCCAACGGGCTACCTACATTTCATTGGAATTGGAGGTTGCACGCCGCTTGGGGAAAACAACTCGTCGGTTCGCCAACGCTGTGGAAAGGCCATGCCGGATGGGGGCCTGCACAAATCAACTGGTTCCCCAGTCCAACGGATTGGCTTCAGTTGCGGGGTACCTTTCCGGGCCGATCGCTCCGCTCCACGGCCCAAATCCGATGGGGTACCTACGGCTGGTCCCCTTGGTTTCAGGCAGTATGGACGCCAGAAGCCGGGCAGCGTTGGACAGCGGAATGGGGCAGCACCGCGGCCGAAACCGGGGCGAAGCGACGTATACAAGCCTCCTGGAGCACGAGTCTTCCCGGGCGGGCACACTGGACCGCCGCGGTTCGCTACCGGCGAAACCCTTGGGAATTGCCCCAATGGGACGGTTGGGTGCGGGGCGAAAAATCAACTCCCCAGTATGTGCTTCGGGGGCAGTGGAATTGGACGTCAGACTCCGGTTGGCGGGTAGTTTTTTCGGGGAACTTTTCGGGTTGGACGGTGCGCTGGAGCCAAAGCGGGAAGTGGCCGGTGGGGGTGGTTGACTGGGGAGCGGCACCGATGCTGGCAAAACGACCCACGAGCGAACTTGTGGAGCTGGCCTACCGCCAATCCAATGCTTGGGGTCGGTGGTCCGCCACCGCGGCGTGGGTATCCGCGTCGCCAGGTTTGCCAGTGCTGTACGGAACCCAACCCTACGGCAGCAGTCCGTGGGTGTTGATCGCAGAGTGGAGTAATTCCTGGAAAAATTGGTCATTTTTCTTGCGCGGTTCGCTTCAACCGGGCCTGCGTCCGGCCCGCGACTACCTATTGGGGAATGATAACGGTTGGTATGCGCGCGGCTCGTTCCGCATCCGCTACGCCCCCACGTGGACGCTGAAATTGCGCCAAAAGTCCGGGTAGGACTTCCGCACGCAATCCGGATCGGTCACCGAAACGGGAACCCGAAGCCCCACCAGCGCCCAAGCAAAGGCTTGACGGTGATCTCCGTGGGCAGAGCGGTGTTGCGGCGAACCCGGCCCGGACAACCCTTCTTGGCGATGCCCAAAATTTGGGCCCGGTGAAAAAGAAAAGGAATCCGCATCCGCCGTACAGGAGACGCCCAACACCTCGGCCAATTCCAGCAAGCCGTCCATTCGGTTGATTTCTTTGCCGGCCAAGGTGTGCAATCCTACGGCTTTACCAGACCTCCCCAGCGCCATGGCCGCGGCCAACAAGGGCTGCGCGGTGTCCGGAATTTCGGAAAAATCCCAGGACAACGGGGGGGGTACCTTTCCCAAGGTATTTGAGGAAGCGGAGGGAACTCCTAGAGGCACAGCAACGAGGATGCCTCCGGGCACCGATTCCATGCGAACGCCCAAGTTGGACAGCAGCGCCGCAACGGCGCGGTCCCCCTGGAGGGAGTCCAAACGAAGGTCCCGCAGCAAGGCCGACTTTCCGGTCAGGGCAGCAACCGCGCCGTGAACGGCCGCGGCGGACCAGTCCGGATCTCGTTCAAATACAACAGGCTTTGGGAGCGGGCCTGCGTTCGAATTGCTCAAGGGATGAACACGCCAGGTAGTGTCGTCAATCGACACGGAATAGCCCACACGACGCAACAGCGCGGCAGTCATGTGGGCGTAGGGAGCGCTGACGAGCGGAGCGGTCAAGTGAATGGTGAGGGGCTCTTCCAACAAAGGGGCGATCAACAGCAAGGCGCTGAGGTGTTGGCTGGACGCGGAGGCGTCCAGGGTGCACGGGCCGCCGCGCAGGCGGCGGCCCGTGCACCGGTGCGGCGGAACGCCGCCCTCCAACTCCGCGCCTAAAGATCGCAAGGCATTCACCAAAGGCTCGATGGGTCGTTCTTGCAAACGGGCGTGCCCCTCCAGAACCACCTTCGCACCCGGCGTGGCTAAGGCCAACGCCAATCCAAAACGCCACGCGGTGCCCGCGGGCCCCACGTCTACCTGCTGCCAAGTATCCGTTGCGCAAGACCGACGCACGGCCTCCACCACACGCGCCATGGCCATGACGTCCTCTGGAGCACCAGCGTCTCGGGCTCCAGCCTCCGGCCACTCGCCAAGATCAACGCGGTCGGGCACAACGGCACGAAGTACCTGAAGTCGGTTCCACACGCTCTTGGAAAGCGGTAAATCAAGTTCCGGGATGGCGCTCAGCTCCGTGCCATACAATGCGCCCAGCGCCGCGCCAGACAAAACGCCCGTCGCCACGCTCGTCGTAGCATCCAGGGCGCCACCTTCAGAATCCGCATGTCGCAACGAGTCGTCTCCCGCGGAAGACCCTGCTTGTGGCCACGAAGTACTACCCGCAGTAGCTCCAGCAATACCTTCCTCGCTGAACTCGTTCACCTCAAACAAAGGTTTTGGCGTAGGCCTCCCAGGCTTCGGCGCATTCGGCTTTAGTCACTGCCACCAGAACAACAGAACTGCCCGGCGCCTGCAGCAGGGACATACGGACTTCGTCGGTTCGGTTCTTCTTGTCGTGCTGCATCACGGTCCAGGCGGCTTCCAGAGAGGGCAAGGGAACCCGTGCATAATAGGCCCGCAGTAGCGCACGCAAGGCCGCAGCGTCGGCGGCCGGTTGCAGTCCGCGCGCTTCCGCAACCCAAGACTCCATCCACAAACCTGCGGCCACTGCCTCGCCGTGCAACAAGGGTACCGGTTCGTCCGATTCGGCGGCCCAAGCAAGTGCTTCCAAGGCATGCCCCACGGTGTGCCCCGCGTTCAGTGCAGCGCGCACATTGAGTCGGTCGAGCGGATCTTCTTCCACCAAACGTGCTTTGAAGGCTACGCTGAGCTGAATCAAGCGCTCCACGGTGTCTGCATCGGCTTCGGCGAATTGGCCGATGGTGTTCCAATGTTCACCGCCGTCCAAATAGGCGTGCTTGATCATCTCCGCCCAACCGGCGGCGACCTCGCGAGGAGGCAAAGTTTCCAGAAAAACCGGGTCCACAAAAACGCCCTCGGCGCGGTAAAACGAACCCACGGCGTTCTTCAACCCCACTAAATTAACTCCAGACTTGCCGCCCACGCTCGCGTCCACCATGGCCAACAAAGACGTCGGAACGGCAGCGTAGCGCATGCCGCGTTTGTAAGTTGCGGCCACAAAGCCGCCCAAGTCCGTGACCATTCCGCCGCCCACCGCGATCAAAACATCGTCCCGGTGTGCTCCGTGTTCGCGCAGGGCCTCCCACAGGGACAAGGCCATTTCCGGCTCTTTGCTGCCCTCTCCCGCGGGAATCTCCAACACTTCAACGGCACAACCGGCGGGAACTTCCGGATGAACCAGCGGCAAACAGGCCTCGTGGGTATTTTCGTCCACCAAAAAGAAGACCCGACGCGGCGCGGGCTCCGCGCGCAGCCATGCGCCCAGGGCATTCAATGCGTCCCAGCCCACAACGGCTTCGCCCCAAGGATTTTGGTGGGTTTTCATACCTGCAAAGATGGTTCAAATGTATCTTTGTGCACAGCTCAGAACCATGGATTTTAACAACACCGCCCGCGCCTTCCACAGTCGGACCGACGCCGACTTGCGCCGAAGCCAATTCTTGTTTGGACTTCTGCAGCATCCTTGGCTCGTACGCTTGGGAAAACCCGCGGTTGAAGCGGCCTTGTGGTTGCGACTCCCCATCAAAGGATTGGTGAAAAAAACCGTTTTCGCGCAGTTTGTGGGTGGGGAAAGCATCGCCGATTGCGGGCCGGCCATCCAGAAATTGTGGGACTACCGAATCTCAAGCATTTTGGATTATTCTGTCGAAGGCAAAGAAACTGAAGCGGATTTTCAACGCGGTTTAGACATCACGTTGCAAACGTTGGCGGCCCACACCAAGTTCGACGGCCTGGCGCTGGGCGTATTCAAGATGACCGGATTGTCCCGCTTTGCGCTGTTGGAAAAAATCTCCACCGACTCCGCCTTGTCTGCGGAGGAACAAGCGGAATGGGAACGTGCTTTAGCCCGATTCCGTCGATTGGCCGCCTACGCCCAAAAAGAAGGACGCAGCATCATGATTGACGCGGAGGAGACCTGGATTCAACCGGCTATTGACCGCACCGCCCGCCAACTGATGCAGGAGTTCAACCAAGAGCGCCCGGTGGTCTTCACCACGGTACAACTCTACCGAACCGGACGCATTGAAGCCTTAGAAGCAGATTTGCAAGCAGCCCAAGAGGGCAACTACAAATACGGGGTAAAAATCGTTCGCGGCGCTTACCTGGAAAAAGAGCGCGAACGCGCCGCCCAAATGGGCTACTCCTCCCCCATCCAACCGGACAAAGCCAGCACAGATCTTGACTTTAACCGGGCCGTGGCCTTGTTGGTAGATGCCCTAGGCACTCCCGGTACTCCCACCGGAAACGCCCTGGTGGTAGGCACACACAACGAATCTTCCACGCAATGGGCGGTGGATTGCTTGGCCAAAAACGGGTGGGCTCCCGGGGATGCTCCCGTCTGGCTGGCCCAGCTCTACGGCATGAGCGACCACATCTCCTACGTGGCCGCGCACGACGGCCATCGGGTAGCCAAGTACTTGCCGTTCGGCCCGGTACGGGACGTTCTTCCTTATTTGTTCCGACGCGCAGAGGAAAATACGAGCGTGGCCGGTCAAACCGGCCGGGAACTCAGCAACCTGCGTGCGGAGATGAACCGACGTCGCGCGGAGCGAAAAAGCTCCTGATCTTTCCGATTAACTTCCGATCGGTCGCCCGCGTCCCAAAAGGTTTCGTGCGTCCGGAGAACCCACTTTTATTTCCAACGCAGCACCACTGCTCGGTGCTTCCGTCCTTCCACCACCACTTCTGTGGGGCGCCCTTGGTACTCCAAGCGCAGCACATAAACGTTGGCGGAATCGTCCGTCGTTTCCGTGCGGGTGGCCACGGTGGTAGCGTCCCAGTCCACGGTGGAACGGTTGCGCACGGCCCAGGTCCAGGCGGTGTCGGTGGGAACAGATCCGTCGGGCCAAACCCACGTTTTCAAGCGCAAATCGTACAAGACCCGATCGTTCGGAAAATACGTGCATTGAATGTCTGTTCGTTCGCCAAACATCCAAACCACCAATACGGTCCCCAGGACCACTCCTCCACTGAAAAAAGCTACTTTACGGGCAAACTTCACGGTCTGTACGGTTCGATTTAGGGATAAAATACCGCGTTGCGGCATTGAAACGGATCAAAGCAACAACCCAATTTCCGAATAGGGCAAATCAAAGCGCTCGCCCAGCGGTCGGGACGTCAAAGTTCCGCCAAAAACATAGACCCCGCGTGCCACGCCCGGGTAGCGATCCACAATTCCTTCCCAGCCTCCGGCCTCGGACCATCGATCCAGCAACGGAGCCGTCAGGTTGTTCAACGCAAAGGAGGCGGTGCGGGCGGTACGCGCGGCCAAATTGGGAATGCCAATGTGCAAAACGCCAAAGCGCTCAAACGAAGGGCTTTGCCAGGAGGTGATTTCCGACGTCTCAAAACAGCCGCCTTGATCGATGCTGACGTCCACCACAATGCTCCCCGTTTTCATTTGGGACACGACGGCCTCCGAAACCACCACCGGCGTACGACCGTTCTCCGCGCGCAAGGCACCCACGGCCACGTCGCAATCCATCAAGGCCTTGGCCAGCAACCTCGGCTGCATGACCACGGTGTGCACCGACGCATCCACCTGGCTTTGCAGGCGGTGCAAACGCGTTAACGACGTATCAAAAACCCGTACATGCGCACCCATGCCGCGCGCTACGCGCGCGGCCACCGTCCCCACCATGCCGGCACCCAAAATCACGACGTCGGTTGGGGGCACGCCGGTGACGCCGCCCATCACGTAACCGCGGCCGTTCAAGGTGGTGCTCAGGTAATCCGCAGCCAGTAAAATCGCCGTGGATCCCGCAATCTCGCCCATGCTCCGCACAAACGGTTTTTGGTGGTGGGCATCCTCAAGGTGTTCGTAGGCCAGCGCCGTAATGCGCTTCAGCATGAGGGCCTCCACAATTTCTTTGCGCAAGGAAGACGGTTGAAGGGCGCTCACCAAGGTGGCCCCCAAAGACATGTGCCCCAATTCTTCCAACGTAGGCGGCTGCACTTTCACCACCCAAGGACAGCGAAAAACCTCAGGGGCGTCGTACACCAACTCCGCACCCGCTTCGGCGTAGGCCGCGTCCGTATACCGAGCCATGTCTCCCGCTCCGGTCTCTACCTTGACCCGATGCCCGCGGCTGACCAGTAAATCGACCCCTTCCGGCGTCAAAGCCACCCGATTCTCGTTCCAAACGGATTCGCGCGGCACGCCAAACGTCAGCGATTGGCGGCGGGTTTGCACCAGCAAACGCTCTTCTTGGGGGACGTACAGTTCCATCTTAGGCAATCAATTCAACCGTCCTCAAGTGCGTATCTTCATGATAATCAATAAGAATACGCATTGGGTTTTCCGGTAAGAAGGTAGGGATTTTTTCCGCCCACTCCACCAAGCACAGGGCACCGGAATCAAACAACTCGTCCAACCCCAAGCCCCAACCCTCCTGTTCGTTGCGCAGTCGGTAAAGGTCCAAGTGGTACACCGGAGCACCCAGGGCATTGCGGTAGGTGTGGATCAAGCCAAAGGTGGGACTCTGCACGGTGTCTTGCCAGCCCAGAGCCGTGCCCAGGGCAGAAACCAGGGTGGTTTTCCCGGCACCCATGGGCCCTTGCAGCACCACCACGCCGCGAAGACGCGGGCCGTGTTCTGTAGCCCAACGGGGCCAGTCCTCCAAACCCAAAATGCTCTTGTTCACGGTGCAAAGGTACGTGGAAGGGAAAAACAGGGTACTGCCTACCTACGAAGCTGGGAAACCGCCCGCGGCGCCCCTACGCCGTTCGGTTTATTTTTTCCGGGTCAGCCAGGCGTAGGGAACGGCCATTTCTTCCAAACTCACCCCGCCGTGCTGGTAGGTGTTGCGGAAGTGCTGCACGTAGTGGTTGTACTGGTTGGGGTAGGCAAAAAAGTCGGACTGTCGGGCAAAAACAACTTTTTCCCCCAAGGCGCGCAAGGGCAATCCGATTTTTTCCGGCGAATCAAACGCCACCACTTCCTTGGGATTCACTTGCATTCCGCGGCCTTGCTTGAACCGAAGGTTGGTGGTTAAATCGCGGTCTCCAGCCAATTTCACAGGATCCTTCACCAACACGGTGCCGTGGTCCGTGGTGATGAGCACCTCCATGCCGCCCAGCAGGGCGTCGTTCACCACTTCCCGCAGGGGGCTTCGCTCCCACCACGTGCGCGTGAGGGCGCGGTAGCCGGCGTCGTCGGAGGCCAAATCGCGCACCACGGATTGTTCCGCCTTGGCGTGGGAAAGAATGTCGATGAAATTCGCCACCACGGTCACCAATTGCTTCTTTTTTAAGTTGTTCCACTGGCCGGCAAACTTCCGCTCGGAACCCGCGTGGGTCAGTTTGGCGTAGGCCCAATCCAGTGCGCCCAATCCGTGGGTTTGCAGTTGCGCCCCCAGCAATTGCTCTTCAAAAGCATTGCGTCCAGACTCCGTCTCCACCCGGTCCTCTACCCAGTACTGTGGGAAGCGCTTGGAGATTCCCAGCGGCGTCATTCCGGCAAAAAGTGAATTGCGGGCGTACTGCGTGGCCGTGGGCAGCAAACTGGCGTGAAATCCTTCCTCCCGCACGTGGCCTTCCGCCTCCAAGAGCGGTTGAAGCACCTTCCATTGGTCCCAACGCAGGTTGTCCAAAACCAACAATAAGACGCGCTGACCGCTGTTGAGCGCCGGAAACAAAACGCGCTTCAAAAAACGGTGTGCCTGCAGAGGTGCGGCAGACTCGTCGGCCATCCAGTCCGCGTAGTTGCGCTCCACAAACCGCGCAAAAAGGGCGTTGGCATCGTCTCGTTGCGTTTGAAGCAATTGGGAAAACGCTTCGTTGCCCGTTTTCTCCAAGGCCATTTCCCAACGGCACAGCGCCCGGTGAACGGCCGTCCAGTCCTCCCAGTTGCGCGCATCGTTGACCTCTACGGACAATTCGCGAAACGCTTGTTGGTAGTTGGTTTCTGTTTGAGCCGCGGCCAATTTGTCGCCGGAAATCAGTTTGGTCAGGGACGTCAACACCTGGCGCGGGTGCACGGGTTTCAGTAAATAATCGGAAATCTGAGCGCCAATGGCCTCCTGCATCACGCCGTCTTCCTCGCTTTTGGTAATCATGACCACCGGGAGCGACGGGCGGGCTTGCTTGATTTTGGGCAGCAGTTCCAACCCGCCGCCGCCCGGCATGTTCTCGTCCAAAAGAACAGCATCCCAGCGCTCCGCCAACACCAATTCCAAGGCGTCGGCCGCGTTGTTGGCGGTGTGCACGGCAAAGCCGCGCGCCTCCAAAAACAGGCAGTGGGGCTTGAGGGCGTCGATCTCGTCGTCCACCCATAAAATGCGGGCATTCTCCATGGCTTTTTCTTTACTTTGCAGAATGAAGGCTCCTTCGATAGAAACCAACAAGTTTAAACTATTTAACGACCCCATTTACGGGTTTATTTCCCTGCCTTCGCCGCGGGTATTCGACGTGCTCGAAAACCCTGCTTTCCAACGCTTGCGGCGCATCACCCAACTGGGACTGAGTTACCTCGTGTACCCGGGGGCATACCACACGCGTTTTCACCACGCTTTGGGGGCCATGCACCTCATGCAAAGGGCCGTTGAAGTACTTCGTAGCAAGGGTCATGCCATTTCTCCCGAAGAAGAGGAAGCCGTGTGTTTGGCCATCTTGTTGCACGACGTGGGCCACGGTCCGTTTTCGCACGCCCTGGAGCACGCCTTGGTGCGCGGGGTTTCCCACGAGTCCCTCTCCATCAAAATCATGGAGCGTTTGGACGCTGAACTGGACGGCGCCCTCACCCTCGCCCGCAGCATTTTTGAAAATCGCTACCCAAAACGTTTCTTGCACCAGTTGATTTCCAGTCAATTGGATATGGATCGACTGGACTACCTCCGCCGCGACGCCTTCTACACCGGCGTCACCGAAGGAGCCGTAAACTCCGAGCGGTTGTTGGCCATGCTCAACGTACACAACGACGAATTGGTCATCGACGCCAAAGGAATTTCTTCCGTGGAAAAGTTCCTGGTGGCCCGCAGCATGATGTACTGGCAGGTCTACCTGCACAAGGCCGTGCTCAGCGCAGAAACCATGCTGGTGCGCATTCTGGAACGCGCCGTACAACTCACCCAAGCCGGAACTCCCGTTTTTGCCTCCAGTGCCCTGGGACCCTTTCTGCAGCACACGCCCACGGCCCGCGATTTTGAGACAGACCCGCAGTGGCTGGACCGCTTTCTCCGCCTGGACGACGCGGATTTACTGGGTGCCATCAAAGAATGGACGCAACACAAAGATCCCGTTTTGGCAGAATTGAGCCAGCGGTTAGTAGATCGACGCCTCTTCCGCATCCGGTTTTTGAACGAACCGCTTACGGAAGCGCAACGCGAACGCGCACTGGACGCCTTGGCCGCCCTCCAAAATTGCTCCCGTGATGACGCTCACTACTTCCTTCTGGAAGGCGTTTCCTCCAACACCCCCTACAAGTCCGACGCAGACCAAATTCACCTGCTTCAAAAGGACGGCAGCCTCGTTTGCCTGTCCCAAGCCGCTGAAATTCTCAACGCAGAAGTTTTGAACCGTCGGATCACCAGACACTTTGTGTGCTGGCCCAAAGAGTACTCCGCGGAGTCTTTGTACCTTTGAAGGATGGGCATTGCGGAACAGGAATGGGCAGAGCGCTTGGGGGGTACCTTGGAACAGGCGCGCGAACGCGCGTTGACCGGCGCAGCTACCTTGGAGGAAGCTGAGCCTCATCACCTTTCGTTCTTGGCCAGCCCGACCTACGCCAAAGCGGCCGAATCCAGCCGTGCCGGCCTCATCATCCTACCTCGAGACCTCCCGCTGAACAACCAACACGGAGCAGCGCTGCTGCGCGTGGAGCACCCGTACGAAGCTTGGGCACATGCCTTGCGCGTGCTGCACGCCGACTCCCCTTTTGCGCGTACGGAGGCGGCCACCGCAACCCCACAGGGAGCCTGGGTGCATCCCACCGCACAAGTGGACGCTTCCGCACAACTCCATCCCGGGGTTTGGGTGGGCGCCGGGGCTCGGATTGGTGCGGACTGCGTGCTGCATTCCGGTGCCAAAATTTACCCCAATTCCGTATTGGGCCAACGGTGCGTGTTGCACGCGAATGCCGTCATCGGATCCGACGGATTTGGATACACGCCCCCCCGGCCGGCCCAAGGCCAAGCCGGGTACGGCAAAATCCCGCACATCGGGTGGGCGGAGCTTGCCGACGATGTTGAGATTGGCGCCAACACCTGCGTGGACCGTGGCGTGGTGGGCGCTACCCGCATCGGTGTAGGTACCAAAATAGACAACTTGTGCCATTTGGCGCACAACGTTCAAGTGGGCGCGCACTGTGTTTTTGCGGCCCAAGTAGGCGTTGCGGGCAGCACCAAAATTGGCAACTACGTTCGGATTGGTGGTCAGGTCGGGGTCATCGGCCACATTGAAATTGGCGATTATTCCGAAATCGGTGCGCAATCAGGAGTCGGTAAATCCTTGCCGACCAAGAGCGTGGTGTGGGGAAGCCCGGCCATGCCCTTGTCCCAGTTTTTGCGCGCCTGGGCCACCCTCAAAAGCCTCAGCAAATGAGTGCTGTTCTGGAAAAATCCGGTATTGGGATCCACACTGGGCAACATGCTTCCGTGCGGGTGCTGGCCACCTCAGCCGGCCATGGATTGGTGTTTGTTCGCATAGATCTGCCGGGCGCACCGCGCATCCCGGCTCGTTTGGAGCATGTCAGCCCGTCTGCACGCTGCACCCGCTTGGAAGCCAACGGAGCCAGCGTCACTACCCCGGAACACCTCCTCGCTGCGCTCACGCAGTTTGGCTTGTGGAATGCTGTAATTGAGTTGGACGGCCCGGAGGTTCCCATTTTGGACGGCAGTGCCGCTCCTTGGATGGATGCCCTGCGCATCGCGTTTCCCGACGGTCTTCGCTCCGCACCGGCTCCGCGCAAACTGCGTCAAAAAGTGGAATGGACAGATCCTGCAACGGGTGCTCAGTACACGGCGGAACCGTCGGATCGTTCTGATTTTACGGTGGTTTTGGACTATCCAGAAACGTCCATTGGGCCCCAAAGCGCGTCGTTGGAATCTGATTTTTCCCAAACCAGCCGAGCACGTACCTTCAGCTTTTTGCACGAACTCAAGCCACTGATTGATAGTGGTTTGCTGCAAGGCCTAGCCCCGGGGGCTGGAGTAGTCTACGTCCACCCCAACCATTCCCAGGAAGACGATCTTCGCTGGACCGAACCCTTGGGCGAGCGCCTGACGCCGCCCCTTACCCCCGGCCCGCTGGCCGTTACGCCCCTGCGATTGCCGGACGAGGCAGCTCGACACAAACTACTTGACTTGTGCGGAGACTTGGCCCTTTTAGGCGCTCCCTTGCTCGCCAAAATAACCGCCCGTCGGCCCGGTCATGTGGCCAACACCGCTTTTGCACAACTGTTGCTGAACTCCATGGAAGAAAAAACCACCCCGTCGTTCCCTTACGACCTGCAAGCCACTCCTTTGATGGACGTGGTTCAAATTCAAAAAGTACTTCCCCACCGCCCGCCGTTTTTGTTGGTGGATCGGATCATGGAAATGTCCGAAAGTCACGTGGTTGGCATCAAAGCGGTCACCATGAACGAGCCGCACTTTGTGGGGCACTTCCCCGGCGCTCCGGTGATGCCCGGCGTTTTGATCATTGAAGCCATGGCCCAGTGCGGCGGCATCTTGGCGCTGAGCACCGTGCCGGATCCAGAAAATTACCTGACGTACTTCTTGAAAATGGACGACGTCAAATTCAAACAAAAGGTGGTCCCAGGGGACACCCTGGTATTCCACTTGGAACTGATGGAGCCCATTCGCCGCGGCATCGTGAAAATGATTGGCAAAGCCTACGTGGGAGACAAATGCACAACAGAAGCCGTACTTACTGCGTTAATAACCAAAGATAAATAGTAGCCTACCGTGCATTCTCCTCTTGCTTACATCCACCCCGACGCGAAAATCGGGGCCAATGTGACGATTGAGCCGTTTGCGGTGGTTCACGAGAACACCGTTCTAGGCGACGATTGCCACATCTACTCCCACGCGGTCATTCATTCCGGAGCCCGCTTGGGCAAAGGCGTACGCATTTTCAATGGAGCCGTGGTGTCCGGTATTCCCCAAGACCTGAAGTTCTCTGGGGAAGACAGTACCGCGGAACTGGGTGATTACACCACCGTTCGCGAATGCGCCACCATCAACCGCGGAACCAAGGCCTACGGCAAAACCGTGGTGGGAAAACACTGCCTCATCATGGCCTACGCCCACGTGGCGCACGATTGCATCCTGGGGGATCACGTTATTTTGGTCAACAGCGTAGCGCTGGCGGGACACGTAGAAATTGGTGAATACGCCATTTTGGGCGGACTCTCCGCCGTGCATCAATTTGTGCACATCGGCGCCCACGCCATGATTGGCGGCGGCGCCTTGGTTCGCAAAGACGTTCCTCCATTCATTAAGGTTGCTAAGGAACCCCTCTCGTTTGAAGGCGTAAACGCCATCGGACTGGAGCGACGCGGTTTTACCCCGGAACAAATTGAGCGCATCCACCACGCCTACCGCCTCTTGTACCAAAGCGGTCTGAACACAACGCAAGCCGTGGACCGGATTGCGGAAGAAGCACAAGGGCCTGAAATCGAAGCCATTCTCTCCTTTGTTCAAGCCGCCGAGCGCGGTATTGTCAAAGGGCGTTAAGCCTCCGCGCGTGGCCGTACAACTGGAACTGCAGTCCGTCTCCAAATCGTTTGGAGCCACCCGCGTACTCCAAGACTTTTCGCTGCTCCTAAACGAGGGCGATCGCGTGGCACTCCTTGGCGCCAACGGTTCCGGAAAAAGCACGGTCATCAAGCTGTTGAGCGGTCAAAACGACCCCTCCCGCGGCGTGGCGCGCGCAACCGGCCTGCCCAACGATTCCTGGCCCCAATGCGTTTCCCTGGCTGCTCCCTACACGGAGCTTTTTGAAGAATTCACGCCGCGCGAACACCTGCGTTGGCACGAAAAATTCCAACCCCTGCGTGTGTCTGCGGCCGATGCCTTGGCGCAGCTGGATTTGCCGGAGGCCGCCTGGGATCGCCCCATCAAGTCTTTTTCTTCCGGAATGAAGCAACGCGTCAAATTGGCCGCGGCCATTCTTTCCAACACCCCCATCCTCCTGCTGGACGAACCGTTCAGCAATTTGGACCAGGCTGGCCGCCAGTGGGCGGCGCAACTGGTTCGCAACCACTGCGGAGCTCTTGCCCCTTGGGGGGCGCGCATCCTGGTAGTGGCTACCAACAACGACCCCGACGAACGCGCATTGACGTCCCGTGACGTACCTTTGCACAAATTTTGAACCATGGCCACAACTGCCGACATCAAAAACGGACTGTGCATCCAGCACAACCACGCTCCGTACCAAATTATTGAATTCTTGCACGTTAAGCCGGGCAAAGGCAACGCATTCGTGCGCACCAAAATGCGCAACCTGAACGACGGTCGGGTTTTGGAGCACACCTTCCCCAGCGGCACTAAGTTGGACGTTGTGCGCATGGAGTACCGCAACTACCAGTACATGTACAACGACGCAGACGGCTACAACTTCATGAACATGGAGACGTACGAGCAAATCACGCTGCCCAAAAGCGTCATCAACGCGCCCCAGTTCATCAAAGACGGCATGGAGTGCATCATTCTGTGGCACGCAGACGAGGACCGTCCGGTTTCCTGCGAGATTCCTGCTACCGTGGTCTTGGAAGTAACCTACACGGAGCCCGGCATGAAAGGCAACACCGCCACCAACACCCTGAAGCCTGCTACCGTTGAAACCGGTGCAGAGATCCGCGTTCCGCTCTTCATTGAAAACGGAGAGAAAATTGTGGTCAACACGGCCGACGGTACGTACAAAGAGCGCGCGAAGTAATCGCCAACCGCTCCCAAACAAAAAGGGCTGCCTCCGGATGGAGGGAGCCCTTTTTGTTTGCCGCCACCGCGCTCCGGCCAGATGCGAACGCGCACAAAAAAAGGGCCGACTCTTGCAAGTCGGCCCTGTGAA
>CAZDDX010000015.1:0-20677 GCA_964504345.1 uncultured Owenweeksia sp.
TTCAAGTACATCTTCCTTACCGTCTTTGGTAAGGGGTTTGGGGATAGAATCAAGAAAGATGCTGGTAAAGCATCACCATCTGCCGGCTCTTAGTCTTTTAGAGAGAAGGTTTCAAACAATGTCGACACCTGCGGCATTGTGGGCAGCAGTAAGCCCAATAAGCGAGGATTCTAGCTTGCGGTGCGCATTGCCGCTATTGGCAACCACTGTATTCCCCAGGAAATTCTAAACAAGCAAAAAAATAATTTTAGATTTTTTTGGGAATACTAAATTACGGCACCACCCGCACCAAAGGAATTCTTAGCGGTACTATCCAACTTACGGAATAGGGAGTGGGGGTGTGAATCCATCGGTGGAAGCGCAGGGCTCCGTTGGGACCCAGTTCCACACCTCCGCCCGCTACCATTGCCGCGCTGCCCGGGTTGATGCCGCCGCCGGCCCCCACGCCCCCTGAGAGGGTGAGTTGGGCCCAGGGAGAGAGACGGAGACGAACGTCCAGCAGCCCTTCCGCGTACGCGCCCAAGTTGCCGCCCGCACCGGCCCACCAGGTGGAACCCCAAAACGTGATTTTATTGAGGTTGAGCAAACGCAGCTCCCCTCCGGGGCACAGCGCCCATAGGTGTTGGGAAGCGTAGAGTTTGGCCCCCACGCCCAGGTGCACGGGAGCGGGTGTAAGCAGGAGTTCTTGCGGGGTGGAAGTGGGTTCGTTGCGGGTGTTTGGGGTAACGCGTTGGGCATAGACTACCGGAAGGCGTACCCCCACTTGGGCGCTGCGGTAGGCCAGGGGGCCGTTGGTGTACACGTCGGAAAAAGCGGCAAACAAAGTAGCTGCGGTTGGGATGCGGTACGCGGCGGACAAACCCCAGCCGGCGTGCAAACCGCCGTCGGAACCCAATACGGCGCCTCCGCCCCCGGCGCCCAAGATCCCCTGAACGGTTAATTCCCAACGGGAATGGGGTTGCACAAGTGGCAGACCCCATCCGTGGAGGACGTGCATGTAGCCCCCAAAAGTGTCTGCGGCTGCGGCGATGCGCAAAAAGCGGTGCAGTCGGTCTCCCGGGAAATAGGCCTCTGCGCCCACCAAACGCACGGGATGCACCCGATGGCCGTTCGGATCTCCGGCGGGCCGCCGTACGTACGCCTGCTGTCCGTAAAGCCCCACGTCGAGGGGCAACGTTGCCCAGCGGTGGGGAGTGTTCTGCGCCCCCGCCAAGGCCAAATCCAATGATTTATACAAACCCACGGAAGGGCGCCAGCCGCCCAAAGTTCCGGTAATTCCTTTGGTGTACACCGCGCCCACTTCCCACCGGATGCTCGGCTGCTTATACCGGAGCGCCCCGCGAACACCCCACAAACCGCCGTCTCCGTCCGGGGCACTGCCGCCCCCGCCGGCCCAAACAAATCCTTCAGCGGCGGCGGACCATTGGGGCGCAATTTGCATTTCCGTGCCCGCGTGCGCCCCCAGGGCAATGTACCCGGCGCGCTGCCCGCCGTAGGCCCCCACCAAATGACCGCCCGCAAAGCCGCGCCAATTGGAACCCCAGGCGGTGGAGGCCTCCAGGCCGGTGCGGTGCAACCACAAATCAGGAGCCCCCGGCTCCGGCAGGTTGAACGCATGAGAACCTACGGAAAGGGGCAGGAGGGACGATCGGGTTGGGTTTGGAGTAGTTTGCGCGCGGAGGGAAATGGAAACCGCGGCGGCCCACACCAGGGAAAGGAGTAGGATTATGGAGCGGGTAGGGGTCCGCATAGCTGCCAAAGGTGCGGTCACAAGGCCGGGAACGGGTTGGTGGTTTTGGACGCTGCGGTTTTGCGCCGCGGGTCCAATTGGTAGGCGGCTCCCCAGGTAACAAAGATGGGCGAGAACACCAGTTGGGCGTGGAATCCTTCCGAAATGCGGTAAGAGAAATCCAGCCCCGCCATGGGGTTGAAATCCGTTTTGAACAAATAGGTTTCCCGAATCCACTGCGGGATGGACTGCGCAAAATACAGCCGACCGTCGTACCCGTAGTTGACGCCTCCGCCCACGGCGATGTCCAAACGTTTGCCATCGTACCAGTTGCGTCGGAACGCAATCAAGTGGCAGCGCTCGCGGTAGGTGTTGATGAAGGAAAAATAGGCAAGGCTCTTGTACGTGGCCCCGTAGAGGTGTGTGTAGCCAATGTCTTGGTACGGCCAGTAGTGGGAGCGCCAGGGATGGTACAGTACGGCAGGGGCCGGAACGGTGCCGTACAACCGGCGCAGCAGGCCGGGTTTGGGAGCTTGTACGGCGGGTGCTTCTGCGTTTGAAGGTGCTTTTGCAGATGCCGGTGCTTGTGCGGCGGCCGGAGCTTGTGCCTTGGCGGGAGCTTGTGCGGCGGCGGGTGCTGCCGCCAAGGCCAGCGTTGCGGATAATACGAGCGCGCTGAGCGGCTTTAAACAAAAGATAAAACGGTTTTCCACGCCCCGAATCAATGTCCTTGGGGTTGGTATTCCGGCACCAACTGCTTCAGGGCGTGCACCAGCTGTGCGTGTTGCTGTGTGTTCAAAGCTTGAAGGAGTAAGTTCCAGTGCTCTTGGAATACGGCTTCCTCCCAAGAAATCGCCTTGGCAATGAAAATCTTGGGGTGGTGCGTGGGAATGGTGTTCTCCTCGTTGGCCAGCAGTTCTTCGTAGAGTTTTTCGCCGGGACGCAAGCCCACTTCCTTCACTTCAATGTCTATGCCGGGGCGCAGGCCGCTGAGTTGGATGAGCTGCAGGGCCAAGTCGTAAATGCGCACCGGTTCGCCCATGTCAAACACGTAGAGTTCACCGCCGCGTCCCATGTGGCCGGCCTCCAATACCAACCGAACGGCCTCCGGAATGGTCATGAAGTAACGGGTGATTTCTTTGTGGGTGACAGTGAGGGGGCCGCCTTGCGCAATTTGCCGTTGGAAGAGTGGAATCACGCTGCCGTTGCTGCCCAATACGTTCCCAAAACGAGTGGTCACAAAGCGCGTTTTGTTTTCGGGATGCCGATTTTCCGCCTGAATGACGTGTTCTGCGGCGCGTTTGGTGGCGCCCATGACGTTGGTGGGGTTGACGGCCTTGTCCGTAGACACCATCACAAAGGCCTCGCATTGGTATTCGCGCGCCAAACGAGCCACCACCGCCGTGCCCAAGCAGTTGGTGCGCACTGCCTCCTCTGGATGCGCCTCCATCAACGGCACGTGTTTGTAGGCCGCCGCGTGAAATACGACGTCCGGACGGTACCGTTCAAAAAGCCATCGCATCCGCTCCTCGTGCGCCACATTGGCCACCAAAGGCACCAAAATGCCGTCGTGCCGGTTGTGCTCCAAGTCCAATTCGTACAGCGGAGTTTCCGCTTGGTCCACAGCCAGCAAGGTGGCCGGTTGCTGCAGCAAGATTTGCTGCACCAGTTCCGACCCAATGGAACCCGCTGCTCCCGTCACCAATACGGTTTTCTGTGCCAAAAATCCATTGAGTTGGTTGTAGCTCAATTGAATGGGATCTCGGCCCAACAGGTCTTCTACGCTGACGGCTCGAATCTGGGTGGCCGTCAATTCTCCGTTGACCCACTTGCCGATGGGAGGAACCCGCTTCACTTCCAAACCCACCTCCAGAGCCTGCTGCGTCAAGGCCTTGATGCGGAGGGCAGACACGCTTTTTGCCGCCACCACCACGCGCTGAATTTGGTTCTCCTGGATGAACGCAGGACGGAACGCATATTCTGAGGACAGGATGGGCAATCCGTTGATGGTTTTACCCACTTTGTTGGGGTGGTCGTCAACGTAGGCCACGGCAAAACCTTCGCCCCGAACGTCAGCGTCGATGGCCTCTTTGGCGCTGCGCCCCATGCTTCCGGCACCAAAGATCAAAACTCCAACCCCGTTTTTGCGCATGTAGCTGTTGGCCAAACTTTGGAAGACGTTCCGAACCGTGATCCGCATGCCCACGCTCAGGGCCAAGAATCCCAAGCTGGTGGTGGCCAAGGAGCCATAGGAAAGGCTTAGGGTTTCGCTCCCCGCCCGAAGGGCAATCTCCCGCAGAACGGTCAGGCCTACAAACGCAAAAAGGGTGGCTCGGGCCAGTCGGGCAAAATCCGTACTTCCACTGTGGCGGATGATGCCCACGTGGGATTGGTAGAGCAAGAATCCAATAGAGAAGAAGGCAACAATGATTCCGTAACGGGCTAAAAGTAGAGGGCCGTCCAAAATAACGCCCGTGAAGCTGAACCGAATCCACTGGGTGAATAGGTACGCCAGGGAGAGAAGGACCAGGTCAAATCCGAAAACGGTCCACCGCGAGAGGAAACGGGTGTTGTACCGTCGGAGGAGTTTTCTGATGTAGTAGAGTAGGCGAGAATACATTAAGGGCAATAAAAAATGATAGGTTTGGTCCTACAAATATACCTTTATTTCTTCGGCGCCGTCGGTTTTTTGGGGCCTTAATTGGGGGTTTTGGTAAACGTTTACCACGGATAAATTTTAGACCGTAGACGATTGTCATTCTGCTTATTGTAGAATGTAAGAAGCGCGCAAAGACCCCAATAAAGCGTGGGTAACGCTTATATCCGTTTAATACCGACTGTCGGCCCGCGGGAGAAAAAAATGGGCAACGAATGGCCGTACCTTTGGCCCATGGCTAACGCACATCCCAATACCGTCGCAGGCGTTTATGAAGTTTTGGAGCGCTCCTTTGGGGGCGTTCACTACGTGCACAACGTGCTGGATCAGGTACTTAAGTTCAATAAGAAGTGGGGGTCGCGGGACCGTTCCTTTGTGGCGGAGCACTCCTACGAGATCGTGCGTAATTGGCGTAAGTTGTGGGCCCTGGACGCTTTTTTGCAAGGCCAAAAACCCCTGAAGTCTGAGCCCAGCCTCAAGCGGAAAGACATCAAACGACTTTTTTGGGTGTATTGGACTGTTTTGCGCGGAGAGTCCATTCCACCTTGGGCGGAAGGGGTTCGTGCGCCGGAGGAGGAGTCCCGGGCGGCCGCCTTGGCGGCCGCCCGGGACTGGCCCAACCAGTGGTCCCAGTACAACCCCGCTTGGGTTGAAGTACGCGTGGTTACCGAAGTGGGCCCCGAAAAGTGGGGTCGGTTGGCGGTGGCTCTGAACCAGCCGACGTCTGTTATCCTGCGCGTCAATGCGCTCCGCGGAACGCGCGATCAAGTTTTGGCGGAGCTCCGAAGCGAAGGCATTGACGTGGAAATCAGCGACGTTGGCCCGTGGGCCTTGCGCGTGGTGGGCCGTCCCTCCCTGACGAAAACCGCGGCATTTGTCCGCGGCGCGTTTGAAGTTCAAGACGGCGGTAGCCAGCGGATTGCCCCCTTTGTGGAGGCGCGTCCGGGAATGAAAATCATCGACGCCTGCAGCGGGGCCGGCGGCAAAACCTTGCAGTTGGCAGCCGACGCGGGAAATGCGGCGGAAATCATCGCCATGGACGTGGAACCCTTCAAGTTGAAGGAGTTGGAAAAGCGCGCGGAGCGCGCCGGAGTCAGCACCGTTCGTACAGCAACCATCAAGACCGCGCGCGACGTGCAGCGTTTAGAGGGCTGGGCGGACGCGCTCTTGTTGGACGTTCCCTGCTCAGGCACGGGCGTGATCCGTCGGGACGTGGACACCAAATGGAAGTTGCGGCCGGAGCATTTGGAGCGCACGGTGGATACGCAAGCCCAGATTTTGCGCACCTACCCTGACGCGTTGAAGGTGGGCGGACGCTTGGTCTACGCCACCTGCAGCATTTTGCCCTCAGAGAACGAGCGCCAGGTGGAGCGGTTCCTGGAGGAGCATCCGGGACAGTACCGCTTGGTGCACCAGGAGACCTTGGATCCTTACCATGCGGACTCCGACGGCTATTTTGTGGCGGTGCTGGAAAAGCTCAAAAACGGTTAAGCGCCTCGTGGGCGCGGTCAATAGGCGATCAAAAAGTTGAAGGAACGGGGCCGGCAGGGGGGCGTTTGGTCGTCCGTTTGCGGGGCTTACTGCCTGCGAAGTGATAGCTTACTGCCAGCGGATGCGGCGAACCTGGAGTTCAGCGCCCACTTGGATTTTTACGAGGTAAAATCCGGGGGTGAGGTCTGCAGACAGTTCCAAAGCTTGGGTGTTGCTGGAGACGGAGCGGCGGAACGACGCGACGCGTTTTCCGAGGACGTCCGTGATTTCGATGGTGGCTTCGCCTGCGGATTGAGGTCCGTCGGTGTGCAAAACCAGGGCGCCGTCGCGCTGAAAAAGAGTCCATTCCGGCATGCCGTCCGCCATAGCGGGCACAGCAGCAAGGCTGGCGGCGCTGAGGAGAAGGGCAAAAAGGGACTTTTTCATCGTTTTACGAAGGTATAAAATTGTTTTTGTCCGTGCAAATTCAATGCCACCCTATTTTTGGGGTGCATGGAGAAGCAAGGAAACAGGATTTTGGAGGGGTTGGATTCAGGTGGTGGGAGCGCGCAAAAGCCTCCGTATCTGAAGGATGGCGACGAGGTGGCCTTGGTGGCGCCGGCCCGATGGATGGCAGAAGAGCATTTGGCGGCTGCCGAGGATTGGTTGCGGTCCGTGGGCTTGGTGCCGGTGCGGGCGCCCCACGTTTTGGGCGTGCAGAATCAGTTTTCGGGGTCGGACGCGGAGCGGGCGGCAGACCTGGAGTGGGCTTTGCGCCGGGAGTCGGTGCGGGCCATTTGGTGCGTGCGCGGCGGCTATGGATCCGCGCGCGCGGTGGATTTGGTCGATTGGAATTTACTGCGGCAAAACCCCAAGTGGATTGCGGGGTATTCGGACCCGACGGTTCTGCTGGCTGCGGCGTGGGGTGTTGGCGTGGCCGCCATTCACGGTACGATGCCGGTGAATGTGGCGGGAAATTCGACAGAGGCTTTACGGACGTTGCATGCGGTGTGGCGCGGCGATGCGTCGACGGGGTGGAAGATTGCGGCACCGGACCCGGCGGAGTGGGAGGAGCTGGGATGGCGCGCCGGAACGGCGCGCGGCCCACTCGTGGGGGGCAATTTGAGTGTATTGTTCAGTCTTTTGGGCTCGAAGACGTTCCCCAACTTAGAGGGTTGCCTTTTATTCATTGAGGATTTGGACGAGTATGTGTACCACGTGGACCGCATGTTGGTGGGGTTGAAGCGGTCGGGTGCGCTCCAGGGCGTGGTGGGCGTGGTTGTGGGGGGAATGACGGATTTGCACGACAACGCAGTGCCGTTCGGTCGGTCGGTGGGGTCTTTGGTTTTGGAGCATTTCCCGGATATTCCGGTGGCGTCGGGGTTCCCGATGGGGCATTTGGCGGACAATCAGGCGTTTGAGTATGGGGGGGTGTACACCCTTTCAATAGGCGATTTTGCGAGTTTGGAACCGTAGGTTTTTTTTGCCCTTAGTGCAAACGTTTATTTTTAGATAAGTCACTGATTAATAGTCGATTGCTTTTTTAACCGTTTTTATACGCTTATAGACGTTTAAAACCGACTGTCGGCAAAAAAGGGGCACACCTTTGCCCCATGAACACCTCGAAACCTCCCTGGGACGATGAGCGTCCCGCTGCGTCCGCATTTGAAATACGGCGCAAACAGTCCACCCAAGAAAAAGGACAAAACGCGGAAGATGCTGTGGCCGAATGGCTGCAGAACCATCAGTACGTCATTTTGGCGCGGAATTGGCGATGGCACCGTTTTGAGCTGGATTTGGTGGCGCGCCGTGGGAATCGATGGCTGGTGGTGGAGGTCAAGTCCCGGTCACGGGGCATCTGGGACTTCTCGGAACCCGAATCCGTAATCCGGGCATGCCTAACCCGACCTCAGGAGAACCGAATACGGCTGGCAATGGATGCCTGGGCGCGCCACAAACGTTTGAGCGTGCGTATTGGGCTGTATTTGGCGGTGGTCCAAAGGGGCCAGATCTATTGGTACTTGTTGGACGATGGATAGGGCTCCGTGAGGCGTCGTATCTTTGCTAAACCATGAAAAGGATTCCCAAACGCACCACCGTAACTGCGGCGCTTCCGTACGCCAACGGACCCATACATATTGGACATTTGGCGGGTTGCTACTTGCCGGCAGACATTTATGTTCGGTATTTGCGGATGCGGGGACGCGACGTCGCTTTTATTTGCGGTTCGGACGAGCACGGAATGGCCATCACGGTGAAGGCCCGCAAGGAAGGAACAACGCCTCAGGCGGTGGTGGACACGTACCACGCGTTGATGGGCAAGGCGTTCCGGGATTTTGGGATTTCTTTTGATGTGTACTCACGCACCTCATCGGCGAAGCACCACGAAGTGGCTCAGGGTTTCTTTAAAAATCTTTACGACAAAGGGGTCTTTGAGGCGCGCGAAACGCTGCAATATTTTGACCCTGAGGCGCAGCAGTTTTTGGCGGATCGAACGATTGTGGGCACCTGTCCCAAGTGTTCAAACGAGGAGGCCTACGGTGATCAGTGCGAAAAATGCGGCAGTACGCTGAGTCCTACGGAATTGATCAACCCACGCAGCACTTTGTCTGGTGCTGCGCCGGAGTTACGACCCACCACCAATTGGTTTTTGCCGTTGGATGCCTTGGCGCCAAAGATTCGCAGCTACATCGACGCGCATTCAGACTGGAAACCAACGGTTTATGGCCAATGCAAGAGTTGGTTGGATGCTGGGGACGGTCTTCAGGCAAGGAGCATGACGCGCGATTTGGACTGGGGGGTTCCGGTACCGGTTGAGGGCGCGGAAGGAAAGGTTTTGTACGTGTGGTTTGATGCGCCTTTGGGGTACATCACTGCAACGCAGGAGCTTTTTGGCGCGGATTGGGAAAAGTGGTGGAAAGACGAGGACACGGACATTGTTCATTTTATTGGCAAGGACAACATCGTTTTTCACTGCATCATATTTCCCGCAATCCTAATGGAGCACGGGGGCTATCAATTGCCAGCGGAGGTTCCGGCCAATGAGTTTTTGAATTTGGAAGGTCGGAAGCTGTCCACGTCCAAGAATTGGGCGGTTTGGTTGCACGAGTATTTGGAGGATTTTCCTGGAAAACAAGATGAGTTGCGCTACGTTTTGTGCGCCACCATGCCGGAATCCAAGGACAACGACTTCACGTGGTCGGACTTCCAAACCCGGGTGAATTCGGAGTTGGTTGCGGTCATGGGCAATTTGGTCAACCGAGTGATGGTGTTGAACCACAAGTACTACGACGGCATTGCGCCGGCGATTCGTTCGCTGGTTACTAACGAAGATCAAATGGTGCTGGAGGCCATTGGGGCGCAACGCGCAGCGGTGGAGTCGGCGTTAGAGGCTTATCGGTTCCGCGACGCATTGTCCGAGGCCATGCAGTTGGCGCGCTTGGGCAATAAGTACTTGGCGGATCAAGAGCCGTGGAAGTTGGTGAAAGTGGACGCGGAACGCACGGAAACGGTCATGGCGGTTGCTACCCAGGTGGTGGCGGCGTTGGGTACCTTGCTGGAGCCGTTTTTGCCGACGTCGGCCGAAAAAATCCGACGCATGATGGGAATTTCGGAGGCTGATTGGTCTGCCTTAGACGGCAGCGTGTTGGTTTCTGCAGGGCATCCCTTGGGGGCGTCCGAATTGCTCTTTGACAAAGTGGAAGATGACGCGGTGGAGCGTCAGCGCGCGAAGCTTGCGGAGCGCGCGACCCCAGTGGTGGCGGAGGTTGCCGCGGAGGGGGTGACCCCGGTTGCGGCGCTGGATCCGTTGAAGGCCGAGGTGGCGTTTGATCAGTTTGCGGCGTTGGATTTGCGGGTGGCGCGCATTGTGGCGGCAGAACGCGTGCCGAAGGCGGATAAGTTGTTGAAGCTCACCGTAGATTCTGGGTTGGATGTTCGGACCGTTTTGAGCGGTATTGCGGAACATTTTGCTCCGGAGGCAGTGGTGGGTCGGGACGTTTTGTTGTTGGCCAACTTGGCTCCGCGGGTGATGCGCGGAATTACCTCTGAGGGCATGCTGCTGATGGCAGAAGATCCCGCCACGGGGCGTCTGGATTTTGTGGCTCCAGGGGCGGGTATGCCCGTCGGGGCGACGGTTCGCTGATCAGATTTTGATGGGGATTTTGATAGGTATCGGGCGGACACCGCTCGTCCAAAAACTTCCTATTAGAGCTAGGGAAAAGGCCGTCCAGAACGAAATCACGTCTGGATAGCTGGTTAGTACGTATCCAGTCAGGAAGATAGCAAAACCAATTAAGGCGCTGTTCCAGTTGGGCTGAACGGGCTTGCGGTAGATTTTTGGAATTGAGGGGGGTTGGTGTTCGGGACCGGAAAAGAGCAGTTTGAAGGCTTGGTTCACAGGCATCTCCCGGAAGTTTTGGGCGAGTCGAGCTGCGAAAAAAATTGAAACGTATAGGGGGTCTTTTTGCTCAATGGGCTTGGTGAGCCCATAGGACACGGGCTCCTTGCCGGCGTGGAACGATCCAAACAACTGGTCCCATATGGTAAGGAAACCGCCGTAGTTTTTATCCAGGTGGATGCGCGCCGAAGAGTGGTGGATCTGGTGGAACCGCGGTGTGACAATCCAGCGTTCCCAGCCGTCGAAGTCGGGCCAAAGTTCCGAATGGAGGAGGGCTTGGTAGAGGGCGTGAAGGACGGTTGCGAGGACGATGTTTTCCGGTGTTATTCCAAGTAAAACCATTGGTGCATAAAGGATTACGCGCAGAATTTGACCATAAGGAGACATGGCGAAGTTGACGCTCATGTTGTACTCTTCGGGCTGGTGGTGGATGAGGTGGGCGACCCAAGCAATGCTGATTCGGTGCGATGCGCGGTGGTAAACGTACCAAAAGAAGTCGGTGACGAACAAGGCTAAGAGGAGGGCGAGTACCGGGTTTTCCAGGGTCGGGATGAGTTGGAAGGGGACAAGCGCATTGAATAAGTTGAGTCCGAGATTTAAGGAGAGAAGCCCGATGAGGCGTTCGATCATTCCCAAGCTTAGGTTCAGGATGGAGTTGTTGAAGTTTACGGTTTTGTTCCGCATTTTTAGCAGAATAATTTCAATGAAGAAAAGCCCTAATCCAAAGGCGAGAACGATGAGGTCAACGGATCGCATGGTTTGCTTTTTAAGTTGAAAAGTGGGTGATTGATGCAGTGTAAGATTCGTTTTTATCGTGTCGAATCTTGTAGTGTTTTTTAGGAAAAAGAGGTTGGACTTTGGTTGGAAGTCGTAAATGGGGATTCTCGCATTGGATTGGGAGATGATTGCTTTTTAGACCAACGAAGCATGAGTGCCGAGGTTGGGTTTTGTGGAAAGCAGTATCTTCGGCCGTATGGCAAAAAATCCATTTTTGACTGCCTTTTTGGGCGTCCTTCTATCTTTTTCTGCGAGCGCGGTGCAGGCCCCACAAGGGAGTCAAAAGGGTTTGTTGTTTCCGACCCTTTTTGAGATAACAGGTGGGCGTGAAACTCCCACCTACGAGCAAGTCCTTGAATACTACAAGGTGCTGGTTCAGCGATATCCTAAGGTACTAAAAATGATTGACGTAGGACCAACGGATGCAGGAGTACCCTTGCACGCGGTGGTCCTTTCTGTGGAGGGAGATTTTGAGCCGGAGCAATGGCGTGCGCAGCGTAAGTTGGTTGTATTGATCAATAACGGCATCCATCCGGGGGAACCGGACGGGATTGATGCCAGTATGTTGCTGATTCGAAATGTGGTGACGGGACAGTCTGCCCTTCCCGATAAGACGGTTTTGGTAGTGATACCTGCCTTTAATGTGGGTGGGATGCGCGAGCGGAGTCCGTTTTGCCGGGTGGATCAGAACGGCCCGGAGGAGTTTGGTGCGCGCGGAAACAGCCAGAATTTGGATTTGAATCGGGATTTCATGAAGGCCGACGCCTTGGAAACGAGGTCTTTGTTGGGGTTGATGGAGCGTGTGCAGCCGGATGTGTTGATTGACAATCACGTGAGCAACGGCGCGGACTACCAGCACGTGATGACGCTGCTAACCACGCAGCCGGACAAGTTGGGCGGACCGATGGGTCGGTATTTACGGGAGGAGTTGACAGGGCCGATTTACAAACGGATGCGCGACCGGGGCTGGGACATGGTTCCGTACGTGAATCATTGGGGTCACACGCCGGAGGATGGCTGGGAGGTATTTTTGGAGGGAGGTCGGTTTTTGTCTGGTTATGCGGCGCTGCGCGGGATCTTTTCCTACGTACCGGAGACGCACATGCTGAAGCCCTACAAGGACCGGGTGTATGCGACGTTGGCGCTGAACGAGGAGTTGATCCGGTTGCATGCCGAAAAGCGTTTGGCGGTGAAGGCAGTGCGGGATTCCCAGGTGGACTATTGGCGGGCTGTGGACCGGATTCCGGTGGACTGGAAGGTGGCTAAAGGTGTGGATGCTTTGGGTTTCAATGGGTACCGTTCGGGGTATAAACCGTCTGAGGTGTCCGGGAAGCCTCGGTTGTACTACGACCGCTCCAAGCCGTATCAAACAAAAGTTAGTTTTCAGGGGTATGCAGAACCGACGGCCTGGACCCAGGTGCCCGCTGCGTGGGTGGTCTCCGGTGGGTGGCACGACGCTGTTGCGCGGTTGCAGGCCCACGGCGTGGAGATGCGTCGGTTGAAGCGGGATACCGCGGTTCGGGTGGAGTTGTGTTGGGTGCGGAATTATTCGGTGGGACCGCAGCCGTACGAGGGGCACTTTTTGCTGCGCTCGTTGGAGGTGGAGCGGGATACGGCCGAGGTGGTTTTGCGCGCGGGGGATTGGTGGATTTCGTCGGACCAACCGGCGCGCCGCTATTTGGCGGAAGCCTTGGAGCCGCTGGCTCCGGACGGTTTGTTGGTTTGGGGCTTTTTCAATTCCATTCTGCAGCAAAAAGAGGGCTACAGCGATTACGTTTTTGAGGATACAGCCGCGGAGTGGTTGAAGCAGAACCCATCGGTTCGGGCGGCTTTGGAGGCCAAGCGTACGGCGGATCCTGCTTTTGCGCAAGACGGGGGAGCGCAGTTGCGCTGGGTTTTTGAGCAGTCGCCGTTTTTTGAGACGCGGTACCGACGGATTCCAGTTTTTGGGGTGGTTCGGTAGAGATCTTCTAGTTTTTCTTTTTTAATTGTAATAACTTTGTAATTACAAAAATGCGGTATGGAACTGTCGGTTGTTAAAATTGGAAATTCAAAAGGCATTCGCCTTCCCAAGACGGTCTTGGATCAATACGGCATTTTGGATGTCGTGGAAGTTGTATTAGAACCTAATGGCATTGTATTGCGGCCGTCCGTAAGTCCTAGAGCCGGATGGGATGCTGCGTTTCAGCGCGCGCGTTTGGCAGGAAGCGATGAGGGTCTGTTGCTTCCGGATGTGTTTGAAGATGAGGGCTTTGATCAATGAAGAGCTTTGAACAATACGAGTTGGTTTTGGTGAATTTAGATCCTACGGTGGGAAGTGAAATGAAGAAGACCCGGCCGTGTGTTGTGCTTTCGCCGAACGAATTGAATCGCAATGTTGAAACGGTCGTGGTTGCGCCCATTACCACCCAAGCCCGTGCGTACCCTACACGTGTTCATATTCGAAGTACAAAGGAGCCGAGCTGGGTGGTGTTGGATCAAATTCGCGCACTGGATAATAGGAGGGTAGTTAGTCGGTTGGGCCGGTTGCATTCTGCGGAAGTTAAAGCCGTTAAGGAGGTATTGCGTACGACGTTCGTAGATTGACGGCGCGCTGAGGTTGTTTTGTTAATTCATTGAATTACAGAACATTTTTGGTCGTTTTTGGTTTAAATTGAGTCGTCCAGCGAAATGCTCGCAGCGGGGCGGTTGAACCTTTTAGATGAACGCCATGGACACGGTATCGCAGTGGTTTCTCTCGGATCGGGCCCAAAGAACGGTGGAGCGCGTGGTTTTGTACCTGGCGATTGCGGGTTTTTTGGTTCACTTGGGGCTGGTGGCAGGCATCAAGTGGGGATGGCTGGCGTCGGATTTGTTGGGGGTGGATTGGTCCAATCCAATTTCCGCCATTTACACGCCGTTTTCGTTCATTTTGGTGTACGAGGTGTATTTGGTAGTGTACTATTTGCCGCGGTCCATCACCACCTACGTGGTGAAGCAGTACGAGATTGTGACGCTGATTTTGATTCGTCGACTTTTTAAGGATTTGTCCGAAATAAGCGTTTCAGAGGAGTGGTTTGGCCTGCAACAGGACATCAACTTTACGTTTGATTTGGCGGCCTCATTGGCGCTGTTCTTTCTATTGTTTTTGTTTCACCGCAGAAACAAGCGCCTGGCCTTGACGCTATTGGAACCGCTGGACAACAATCCAAAGTTGCGCTCGTTTGTGCGCTTGAAGCGTTGGCTGGCGACGTTACTGGCGCCCGCGCTGTTGCTGATGGTCGTCTTTTCGTTTTTTTCGTGGCTTTTACACGTTGGGAAGGAGTCTTTGGTGGACACTCATCTGCCCAACGTGAACACCGTCTTTTTTGAACAATTCTTTACCGTTTTGATTGCGGTGGACGTCTTGTTGCTCTTGATTTCCTTGCTGCACACCGACGAATTTCACAAGATCATCAGAAATTCAGGATTCATCATTTCCGCCATCCTAATCCGTTTGTCTTTTGGCGTGACGGGTTGGCCCAGCACTCTTTTGCTGGTGGCGGCCGTTGTTTTTGGCTGGCTGATGCTGGCGATTTACGACGCGTACGAGCGGGTGGGGGAATAGGGCGTCTGTTGAGTTGAATGATTGCCGAGTAAAGACCGTCGGCAACGGAACTATCCACCCCCGCTGCTGTTGTCTAATAAATGGGGACTCATGAAACAAGGTATGTTGGTAGCAGTAGTGGTTTTAGTGGTGGCGGTTTTGGCCGTTGGAGCTTGGGCCATGACGCGTAAGAGCTCCATTGAGGAGCCCGAGTACCGGGTGGTCCGAAAGCTGGGCGACGTGGAGTTGCGCGCCTACAACCGGATGGTTTTGGCGAAGACGGATTTGCCCGACAGTTCTTTTGAGCGCATGGGCAGCACGGGTTTTCGCACGGTGGCGGGGTACATTTTTGGCGCCAACGAGCGTGAGGAAAAGATCAGCATGACGGCTCCGGTGGTCATGAATTTGGGTAAGGAGTCGTCCATGTATTTTGTGATGCCGCGTGCGTATTCGCTGGAGTCTTTGCCCAAGCCGCTGTCTGGCCGCGTGCAGGTGGTGGAGGAAGGGCCCAAGACCTTGGCGGTGTTGGGGTTTTCCGGTTACGCCTCCGACGCAAAAATTCGCGAAAAATGTGCGCTGTTGAAGCAGGTTTTGCAGGACAACGGCGTGGTTACCCGCGGCGATTTTATGTACATGGGCTACAATGCCCCGTGGGATTTGGTGAACCGTCGGAACGAGGTGGCGGTGCTGGTGGTGGAGTAGGTTTTGCCGATTTTTATTTTATTTCGTATCTTCTTGAAATGAATTCAATGGACGGAATGGACGTGAAATCGTTGCACTCCTCGCAAAGCTTGCTTTACTACAATCAAGAATTGGCAGATGCAGAAGCACGCATTGCTCAGGGGGATTTTATTTCCCATGAGGAGGTGCTGCATTCTTTGTGCACTAAAAAACAATCCCGGAATTAATCCCGTCGCACCTTTTTAAACGTTTATTTTCCGCCCGTAAAACCGATGCATGGCCCACACGTGGGGGAAGCTGATGCAGGAGAGAAAGACGAAAAAGGGCGCGACAGCGGCGGGAACCGTCGGGCTGGGGGAAAAAGGCGAGAATTGGGGCCAGAGCCACAGGGCCAGGCCCAACAGAAGCCATGCGCCCAGGTGGAAGGGCAGGGACTGAAGCCAGAGGGAGCGCGCGGTGCGTCCCGTACCGCGTTGGAGGTGGGTCCAACCGTTCCAGCTGTGTTGCCCTACGAAGTAGAGGCCGAAGGCCAGGAGCAACGGGATCCAGGCGCTCAAAATTAGCCACAGAAGAGTGATTTGCCAGGAGGTGTTTTTCTCCTTGAACGCCATGGGCAACCAAAGGAGGAGGGTCCACGGCGGCAGGGCCAGGGTCCAGTGCAGTCCGCAGAGGGCGTGCACAACGACCGAGGTTTCAGCGGCGTGCGTACCCAGCAGGTAGAACAGGACCGACGCCCCCCAGGCCCAGCTGCGCGGGGCACCCCAACCCCAGGTTTGACCGTCTGCTTGGCCGAAGTGGCCGGCCGAATAGATCAGGAACAGCGCAAGTCCGGCAACGGGAGCGAGCAGCCAAACGGCCCCCATGGCGGCGGCCAGGCCCAGGTAGTGGGCCACGAACCGCGGCAGTTTTTGGGGCTGCAGCGAGCCGGTTTCTAAAAGATGGTCCACGGCTCCGTGGGGCAGTCCAATCCATACGAGCCCCAGGAGGGCCAGCAGTCCGCCGGTCCAGCTTTGGGCGTGTTTCGCACCGTCCAACGCCAGGAGGAGGAGGGTTAGGACGGTGAGGAGCAGTGCGCGCAGGGTGTGGGGGTGTTGGCGCGCTATGGCGCGCAAGAAGGGTGCCCAAGGGAGCAGGACGAGCATGCGGAGTTCCTGGGCCAAGGGCATTTTTTCGTCCAGGAATTCAAAGATGCGCTTAGGTTTTTGCTGCGCAAAGAGTTTTTCAAAGAGGCCTTTTCCGCGGTGGGGTTCGTGCTGAAGAATGCTCAGAAGGAGTCGGTCGTAGAAACGGTGCCGGGGGCGTTGCCGACCCTCCGGGGGGTTGGGGGCGCTCCATTCCGCAGCAGCGGTTTCGGACCATTCGTACATGGACTTGAAGGCGTACCCGGTGCTGGGTTTGATCCGCCCGGCGCGACCGCCCAGGTTCCAGACGTGGGGGAGGTCTGCGCTGCGGTGTACGGCCGTGCTCATGGGGATTTGGCCGCGTTCCTGGGCCAGCACTTGGGCACGTCCCCATCGGGAGGCAATGTAGGCACCCAAAGCTTCCTCCGCCTGGGCGTCGGTAATTTTTTCCGCGCCAAACCGCGTAAATTCCACCAGCGCCTCGTGGGGTGAGGTAGGCAAAACGTAGACAAACTGCGTGTTTCCCGCTTGCGGAACCTCAAAATCCATCATGGAAAAGCACGTGGGATCAAACGCAGGCGCCTTCGTTCGCACCTGCCAGCCCACAAAACTTTGCCAAAGATGCACCTCGTTCGGCCCGACGGTTCCCGGTTCGGGGGGTCGGGAGTCCAAGATTCTCCGGGCCTGAATGCGCTCCCCGCCAACTTCCGCCCAAGCTCCGTGTTCGTTTGTCCCGACGCGTTCCACCGTTCCCAGTCTGCGCTCCCATCCCTCTTGTTCGCCCAGCCGACGCAGATGTTCGTAGAGCGCCAGGCTGGAAATGCGCGCATAAACTTGGTTGTCAAGATCTTGAGGGGGTTGTCCGGCCACTTCCAGTTTGCTCCATTGGGCGTTGATGAGCGGGCCCAAGTCTACTAAAATGGGCTCCTCCAAACGGGCCCAAAAACAGTAGGTTTTGTCGTTGTGCTGCTTGGTGTCCGGATCCAGGATTAATACCCTCTTTCCGCGCAACAGACCGCGTTTGTGCAGCGCCAGCAGCAGCAAGCTGGCGGATGCGCCGGCTCCTGCAAAGAGGTAGTCGTAATTGGAAACGTGCTGCATGGGCAAAAGTGCTTAACTAATAAGGAGTTACGCAAGGAATTGTTCGCAGAAAGCGTTCGTTTTACGGCGTGGGGTGTTTTTGAATCACCTTTCAAGAGGTTACTTCTCTTGAGGGGTCCCTGCATCCAGATCAGCTCCCTCAAAATCTCGGGACCGAATTTGCTTTGAAATTGTTCCATTAGACAGCAATTCATGCAAATTACCTAACAGGTTTGTTTTTTAAAAAAAAACACGATTTCATTCATTATCTTTAATAAGATCTCATTTGCAGCGCAGAATTTAATTCATTTTAATGAGAAGTTCTATGAAAAAGTTAGCCATTTCGCTCACGATTGGATTATTATTTGTGGGCTTTGCATGGGGACAGCAGTCTATCAATACAGGTGGCGGTGATGCTGCAGGAACTGGCGGTACTGTTTCATACACCATTGGTCAGGTTGTATTTAATACCGGTGTAAGTGGTGCTGGGTTTGCTGCACAAGGTGTTCAGCATGCCTACGAAACATATACCGTTGGAATGGAACAAAATACGTCCCATTATTCACTCATTGTTTTTCCAATTCCAACCACGAATATTCTCACGATAAAAATCAATAATTATTACGATTACAACCTCCATTACGATCTATTTAATGGAGAAGGAAAATTAGTTTCACATGGCCATTTAACTTCGGATAATTCCGAAATAAATATGTCAAGCATGGTGGATGATATTTATCATTTAATTCTGTTAAATGAGGGAAGTATAGTCGAAAAAATTCAAATAATTAAAACAAATTAGTTATGAAAAAGTCGTATTTGTTTTTATTCGCCCTGATCCTTTCAACCACTGTATGGGCGCAAAGCCCATTGAAAATCAGCTATCAAGCTGTAATCAGGAACAGCACCGGTGTCTTGGTTACCAATACTGCTGTTGGTTTGAAAATTAGCATTTTACAAGGTTCAGTGACAGGGACTTCTGCCTATGTAGAAACGCAAACTCCGGTGGCAAACATCAACGGATTGGTAAGTTTAGAGATAGGCGCGGGAACAGTTGTTTATGGCGATTTATCAACTATTGATTGGTCTGCTGGTCCTTATTTTATAAAGACGGAAACAGACCCGAATGGCGGCACTGTTTACAGTATAACCGGTATGAATCAGATGCTCAGCGTGCCCTACGCTTTGTACGCTTCTACGTCAGGAAACAATACCCCTGGTCCCCAAGGTCCTACAGGTTTGACAGGTCCAGTCGGACCCATCGGACCCGCAGGCGCAATTGGCGCAACAGGACCGCAAGGGCCTATTGGGTCAACCGGTGCAACAGGTTCTATGGGAGCCACGGGCGCTACTGGCCCACAAGGACCATTAGGATCAACCGGCGCCATTGGCCTTCAGGGCCCGATCGGTTTAACAGGAGCAGCTGGCCCACAGGGCCCAGCTGGTGCTGACGGTGCAACTGGTTCACAAGGCACAATCGGTTTAACAGGCCCAGCTGGTGCAACTGGTACGCAAGGTTTAACAGGACCAACTGGAACTACTGGTGCAACTGGCCCACAAGGTGCAACCGGCTTACAAGGGTTAACGGGCGCAGCTGGTGCACAAGGCCCTCAAGGTTTAACAGGTGCAGCTGGTCTTGATGGAGCAGCTGGTGCAACTGGCCCACAAGGATTAACAGGAGCAGCAGGTGCTGACGGAGCTACTGGCCCACAAGGTCCACTAGGTTTAACAGGTTCAATCGGAACGACTGGTGCAACTGGTCCACAAGGATTAACAGGCGCAGTAGGTGCTGCTGGGGCTGACGGAGCTATTGGCCCGCAAGGTCCAACCGGTTTAACAGGATCGACTGGAACTTCTGGCGCAACTGGCTTGCAAGGGTTAACGGGCGCAGCTGGTGCAACTGGCCCACAAGGCCCTCAAGGTTTAACAGGTGCAACCGGAACTACGGGTGCAACCGGCCCACAAGGTCTAACTGGTGCGGCTGGTCTTGATGGAGCAGCTGGCGCAACTGGCGCTCAAGGCCCAACCGGTTTAACAGGACCAACTGGAACTACTGGCGCAACCGGTCTAACAGGAGCGGCTGGTGCTGACGGTGCAATTGGTCCACAAGGCCCACAAGGATTAACTGGAGCAGCTGGTCTTGATGGCGCAGCTGGCGCAACTGGTCCACAAGGTCCACAAGGTTTAACTGGTGCAGTTGGTCTTGACGGAGCAGCTGGTGCAACTGGCCCACAAGGCCCACAAGGTTTAACTGGCGCAGCTGGACTGGATGGAGCAGCTGGTACAACTGGCCCGCAAGGATTAACAGGAGCAAATGGTGTTGACGGAGTAGCTGGTGCAACAGGCCCGCAAGGCCCAACGGGTATAACAGGAACAGCAGGTGCTGACGGAGCTACTGGCCCACAAGGTGCAACCGGTCTAACAGGAGCGGCTGGTGTTGACGGAGTAGCTGGAACTACTGGCGCAACTGGCCCGCAAGGCCCAACGGGTTTAACAGGAACAGCAGGTGCTGACGGAGCTACTGGCCCACAAGGTTTAACTGGTGCAGCTGGTGTTGACGGAGTAGCTGGTGCAACAGGCCCGCAAGGCCCACAAGGTTTAACAGGTGCAACTGGAACTACTGGCGCAACTGGTCCACAAGGATTAACAGGCGCAGTAGGTGCTGCTGGGGCTGACGGAGCTATTGGCCCGCAAGGTCCAACCGGTTTAACAGGGCCAACTGGAACTACTGGTGCAACTGGCCTACAAGGATTAACTGGAGCAGCTGGTATAACTGGTCCACAAGGCCCACAAGGTTTAACAGGACCAACTGGAACTACTGGCGCAACCGGCTTACAAGGGTTAACGGGCGCAGCTGGTGCAACTGGCCCGCAAGGACCAACCGGTTTAACAGGACCAACTGGAACAACTGGCGCAACCGGCTTACAAGGGTTAACAGGTGCAGCTGGGGTAGCTGGAGCTGACGGCGCAGCTGGTGCAACTGGTCTACAAGGTCCAACGGGTCTACAAGGTCCAACCGGTTTAACAGGTGCAGCCGGTGCTGCTGGTGTAGCTGGAGCTGACGGAGCAACTGGCCCCCAAGGTCCAACCGGCTTAACAGGTCCAGCTGGAACTACTGGCGCAACAGGCTTACAAGGGTTAACAGGTGCAGCTGGTGCTGCCGGTGTCGCTGGAGCAACTGGCCCGCAAGGCGTACAAG
>CAZDDX010000016.1:0-6927 GCA_964504345.1 uncultured Owenweeksia sp.
GACCCTCTGATTAACAGTCAGATGCTCTAACCAACTGAGCTAAGGAGGAATGTCCCGTAATTGGGGTTGCAATATTACGAAGGCGCGGGCAAATTCACAAACGTCGGTTCCGTAAAAACAGCGGGGGGTGCGGTATATTTGCTGAAAATCTGCAAAATCAAGCTACCATGGGCCTTTTAATCGTTGGAACCGTCGCATTCGACGCCTTGGAAACCCCGTTTGGGAAAACCGACAAAATCCTGGGCGGTGCGGCCACCTACATTGGATTGAGTGCCAGCCACTTTGTGCCCAAGAGCCATTTGGTGTCCGTGGTGGGCGGTGATTTTCCGCAGGAACACATGGACCTGTTGGCGTCCAAAGGGGTCGATCTGAGCGGTTTGCAGGTGAAGAAAGACGAAAAGACCTTCTTCTGGAGCGGCAAGTACCACCTGGACATGAACTCGCGGGACACCGTGGACACTCAGTTGAACGTGTTGGCGGATTTTGACCCCGTCGTGCCGCAGGAATTCATGCACTGCACCTACCTGATGCTGGGCAACCTGGTACCGGCCGTGCAAAAGCGCGTGTTGGCCCAATTGCCCCAGCGCCCCAAACTCATTGTGCTGGACACCATGAACTTCTGGATGGAGAACGCCTTGCCGGACCTGCTGGAAGCCATCAAGGAGGTCGACGTCCTCACCATCAACGACGAGGAGGCGCGCTTGCTTTCTGGGGAGTTGAACTTGGTGAAGGCAGCTCAGAAAATCCGCAGCATGGGCCCCAAGACCTTGATCATCAAGAAAGGGGAGCACGGCGCCTTGCTCTTTGGCCAAAACGACGAAGTCTTCTTCGCCCCGGCCCTTCCCCTGGCAGACGTGGTGGATCCCACTGGCGCGGGCGACACCTTCGCCGGCGGCTTCATTGGCTACCTGGCGCAAACGGACGACACCTCCTTTGAGAACATGAAACGCGCCTTGCTCTACGCCGCCACCATGGCCAGCTTCTGCGTGGAAAAATTCGGCACGGAGCGCCTCAACACCCTCACCACGGATGAGGTAGCAGCGCGTCGGGCTCAATTCACGCAGCTGGTGCACGTTCATCCGGTTGCCTAATCCTGTTGTGAGCCCTTCTTGAACCTTTTTGAGGCCCCATGCGCGCGGATAAGTACTTGTGGTCGGTCCGACTGTTCAAAACCCGGGCAGTGGCGGCAGAGGCCCTGAAAACAGGCCGCGTCAGCCAAGGCGACGCCGTTCTGAAGGCGTCCAAGGTGTTTAAGGCCAACGAAACGTTTGAAATCCGGCACCACGGGTACCGGGAAACCTACCGGGTGCTGGGGTTGCCCACCTCCCGCGTGGGCGCCGCCCTGGTGCCCAACTTCTTGGCGGTAACCACTCCGGCGGAAGAACTGGAGCGCAAGGAGTTCTTGCTGCTCGCCCAAAAGTTGACCCGGCCCCGCGGCCAGGGCCGCCCCACCAAAAAGGACCGTCGGGATTTGGACGGCTGGGAGGGGTAACGGAACACCGCCGTTTGAGTGAAGCGGGCTCGTTTCCAAGCTTCACCAACCTAGAATAAAAAAAGGCCGCCCCTTTCGGAGCGGCCTCTTCCCAATCCCGCCAATGGCGGGGAAAGCGCAATTTAGTTGAAGAAGTAGCGCACGCCTACCTGCATCTGCCAAACCGAGTTCAAGCTGGCGTCCTTGTCGAAGGACTCCGTGCGGAGTTCGTTGTTGGTCATGGTGTAGTTGTACGTTTGGTTCTTGATGTTGTAGGTCAAAGGAGCAGTCAAGACCAAGCGGTCTGCCACGCCCCAAGCGCTGTTCAGCAAGTTGCCGGCGTTGTACAGGTCCAAACGCAATTGGAAGCGCTGCGTGGTTTTGCCGGACTTGATGGCGAAGTCCTGCTGGATGCCCAAGTCGATTTGGTTCAACCAAGGGAGGATGACGCCGTTGCGCTCGGTGTAGTTGCCCACGCGGCTGGTGGCGTAGGGAGACTGAGCCAAGTAGGCATTGAAGGCCTCTTTTTGCTCGGCAATGGTGAAGAGCACGTCGCCGGCGCTGTTCTTGATGTCGGACCACGTCAAATCGTCGGCGCTGGTGGGAACCCACATGAGGTCGTTGCCGGCCAATTGGTCGCCGTTCACGTCGCCCACAATGCGCAAGGTGGCACGGCCTTGGTTGTAGCCTTGGTAGAAGGCGCTGAAGGTGGTGGTAGCGAATTTGCTCCAGTTCAAGCGGTAGGTACCGGCAGCAATAACGCGGTGGCGCTGATCGAAGTCTGAGTAGGCCAGATCCGGACGGTTGTTGCCGTTCACGGTGAAGTTGTCGCGCCAAGAAGAGTAGGCGATGGAACCGCCGGTGATCATGTCCTTGGCCTCGCCAAAGTTGTAGGCGGCCATGGCGTACCAGTTTTTCGCGAATTGCTTCTCCAATTTAGCCGTGATGCTGTAGGAGTAGCCTTCGTTGGTGTTGCCCAGGATGATGGCGTCGTTGATGAAGTCGTTCTCGCGCATGGCGTTGTTCTGCGCGGAGCTGCTCAAGCCGGCACCCGGGAAGATGGGGCGCGAACCGTTTGCGGCGTTCAGGGTGCTGTCGGACAAAACCTGGTTGGCGTTGTAGTAGAAAATGTTGTTGACCGTCTTGGAGTAGATGGCCTCCAAGCTGGCTACCCAGCCGCCCTTCAATTGCTTGTCAACGGCGATGTTGGTGCGCCACGTTTGCGGGAAGCGGAAGTTGCGCTCCGTCAGGGCCAAGCTGTAGGAGGAGGGCAAAGTGGGGTTGTCCGGGATGTGAGCCGTAACGTCCGGGCTGAACGCGTAGTCCGTGGTGTTGTCTTTGCGCAAGGAGCCGGTCAGGATGCCGTTGTTGCCCACTTGGTTTGAGATCCACACGAAGGGAGGACGGCCGCTGAACAAGCCGCTACCGCCGCGGATTTGCAAGGTGCGATCGCCCAATACATCGTAGTTGAAGCCCACGCGGGGTGAGAACAACGGGTTGGTGGCGGGCAATTTGCCGGTGGAGAAGGATTTCTCAGCGCCGTTGGGATCCAAGAAGGTGAGGGTTTCTACGGTGTCGTTGTTCAATGCGGTGTTGGCGAAGATGGGCACGTCCACGCGAACGCCCACGGTCACTTTCAACTTGTCGTCCAAGGCGCTGTACACGTCCTGAATGTAGGCACCGGGCATGGCCACTTGGGTCTTGGCGGTAGGCTTAGCTCCCCCGGCCAAAGCGGAGTAGGTCAGGGCGTAGCGGCGCAACTCCAAGGTGTCTGAACCGGCCGTTTGGTTGGCGATGGCGTAGAAATCATCCAAACTGTTGAATACGTACTGGCCGTAGTAGGTAGGCGTAAACGTGTTCCAGAAGGTGAAGTGCTCAAAGTTCACGCCGCCGGTGATGGTGTGCGCTCCTTTGTACCACGTGGTGTTGTTTTGCAACTGGAAGGTGTTGGTATTCAATACGTTGTTGGGAGTGAAGGGCTCGTAACCAAAAGAGGTGTAGGTGCTTCCGTCCTTCATGATGTCCACCAACGGGAAGATGCCGCCCTTGGAGCTGCGGTAGTCGCGGTTGGCGGTGAAGCCCACCTGGAACTGGTTGGACAGCTGGTTGCCCACGCGGGTGTTCCATTCGCCAATCACGGAGTGGATGTCGTTGTTGATGACGTAGTTGGTGTTCTCAAAGTTCAAGGCGTTCTTGGTTCCGTTGCGGTTGCCGGAAACCACGCCGGAGTTGGAGGACAACACGTCGCGGCGCGAGCGTAGGTAGTTGTAGCGGATGGACGCCTTGTTGTTGTCGTTGATGTTGAAGTCCAACTTGGCCAAGGCCTTGTTGGAGTAGGTCTCCAAGTTGTAGCCGTCGATGCGGCCGGTTTCGTAGCCGTACTTGCTCTTCAAGAAGGCAGACAAAGCCTCCATCTCCGCGCGGTCCACGCGGGTAACGTTGGGATCGGTGGGATCCGAGTTGGCGTCTTTTGCGGTGAACAAGGTAGCGGGGTCAGAGCGGCGCTCGCCCTCCGCGTTGATGAAGAAGAAAATCTTGTCCTTCTTGATGGGGCCGCCCAAGCGGAAACCAAACTGCTGAACCTGGAAGTCGTTGACTTTCACGGCAGAACCGGACTTGGTGCCGTCTGACTTGGTGTAGCGGATGGTGTCTCCCAGCATGGACTGGTTGCGGGTGTTGTAGAACATGGAACCTTCCACTTCGTTGGAGCCCGAGCGCGTTACGGCGTTGATGCCGGCGCCGGTGAAGCCGCCCTGGCGCACGTCGTACGGAGCGATGTTCACCTGCACTTCTTGGATGGCGTCCAAAGAGATGGGGGTGGAGTTGGTTTGACCGCCGGGAGAAGAAGCCAAGCCAAAGCTGTTGTTGAAGATGGAACCGTCGATGGTCAGGTTGTTAAAACGGCTGTCGTTGCCCGCGAAGGAAACGCCGGATCCGGCCGTGGAAGCCACGGAAGAAGGACGGCTCTGGGGGGTCAAACGCACGAAGTCGTTCAACGAACGGCTGAACGTAGGCATGGTGGCCAGCGTTTGCGCGCTCACGTTGGTGGCGGCGCCGGTGCGCTGGGAGTTCATGACCTCATTCTTGTTGGCTGCTACCACCACGTCGCTCAATTGCGTTACGCTTTCGCCCATGGTGATGTTCAAACGCAGGCTCTGGCCCAAGCTCAATTGCAGGCCGTCGCGGGTTTCCGTAGTGTAACCCATGGAAGTCACTTTAACGGTGTAAGGACCGCCTACGCGGAGACCGTCCATCATGAAGCGCCCGGTGGCGTCCGTGAGGGCGGTGTAGCGGGAGCCGGACGGGGTGTGTACCGCCACAATTCCAGCACCTTGCAGGGATTCACCACCTTTTCCCATCACCTTCCCGACGATGGATGCGGTGGTCACGTTTTGCGCCCAGGCAGTGGCCGCAGCCACCATCATCAGCGCAAACAAGCCGATTTGTGTTAATTTTTTCATGTGTTTTGTTGAGGGTTTGGAGGCAAAATTAAAACACCCAAAGAAAAAAGCAGGGTGCTGATTGTTAAGTTGTTGTGAACAATCCGGGTTCAGTTTCTCTGTAAAATACCCCAAAAAGTTGATGAATGACCGAAAAATAGGGTGCTAAACGTCTGGTCGTCAATCCATTCTCGCTGTTGACAACTTTTTTCCGTAAAAAGTCACCCCGTGGGCGCCCTATGGCTCGCAACTACTTGTACGATGGTCGTGAGACAAATGCCTCAGTACGATAGTCTTTGCCTCAGGCAAACACCACCAGCACCGCGCCCTTTTCCACGGCCTTGCCCGCTTCTACGTGCACCGATTTGACGGTTCCGGAGGCCGGGGACTTCAGGTTGTTTTCCATTTTCATGGCCTCCAACACCAGCAGGGGATCTCCCTCCTGAACCTCCTGGCCGGGGGCCACTTCCACCCGCAGCACCATGCCCGGCATGGGGGCCTTCACTTCTTTCACTTTACGCACGGCACCGCCGCCCATGCCCATGGATTCCAGGAGTCGGTCCAAGGCGGTAGAGGACTTCACCGTGCAGTCCTGGCCGTTGATCAGCAGGCGCACTTTTTTCTGTTCCGGCTGGTGTGCCACAATCCGCACCTCAAAGGAACGGTTTTGGTGCAGCAGCAACGCGTGTCCGGGGCCCAACGGGCGAATTTCGGTGTCTCCGGCGTTGCTCAAATCCAGCAACGCGTCTTCCAGGCGGTGTTCCAACATGCCAACGAAGGTACACACGGGAATTCCTCGTACCTTCGTCCGCCCACCAAATCGTGTGATTTTTTCCTTCATTCTATGGCCATTCAGCTCGCGCAACTCATCCTCAGCCTGTCCATTCTCATCGTGCTCCACGAGTTGGGACACTTCCTCCCCGCCATCGCCTTCAAAACCCGCGTGGAGAAATTTTACCTCTTTTTCGACCCCTGGTTCTCCATCTTCAAAAAGAAAATTGGCCACACGGAAGTAGGCTTGGGCTGGTTGCCCTTGGGCGGCTACGTGAAGATTGCCGGCATGGTGGACGAAAGCATGGACACCGAGGCCCTGAAAGAACCCGCCAAACCCTGGGAATTCCGCAGCAAAAAGCCGTGGCAGCGCCTCATCATCCTCTTGGGCGGCGTCACCGTTAATTTCCTTTTGGCCATCGTCATTTACGCCGGCGTCATGGCCTATTGGGGCAAGCAGTACGTAGCCACCGAAGACCTGAAGTACGGCATTTGGGCCTTGGAAACCGGTGAAAAGCTGGGCCTTCAAAGCGGTGACCAAATAGTGTCCGTCAACGGAAAATCCGTCCCCAACTTCTCTGCCGTGCAGGTGGAAATCCTGCTGGGCGGCGGCGGCACGGTGGAAGTGAACCGCAACGGATCCATCGTTTCTTTGCCCATTACCGACGCCTTTATCAAGCAAGCAATTGAAACCAAAGAACCGCTGGCCATGCCGCGCGTACCCTTTGTAGTGGATCAATTTTCCGCCGGTTCCGGCGCGGAAAAGGCCGGCCTGCAAAAGGGCGACAGCCTGGTGGCCCTCAACGGCCAACCCCTCTCTTTTTACGACGAATACCTGAAGGCGCTCCCCGCTTTGAAAGGGCAGCAGGTGCGGGTGGACGTGGTGCGCAACGGCCAAACGATGACCTTCCCGGTTCAGTTGTCCGACGCCGGAAAAATGGGCATTGGCCCGGTGTTCGACTTGTCCCGCTACTACGCGGTGCGCAACGAAACCTTCGGCGGCTTGTCCGCCGTGGGAGAGGGCTGGAACGTGGCCGTGGAACGCCTCACCTACTACGTGCGCCAATTCAAGGTAATTTTCTCCCCCGAGACCGGTGCCTACAAAGAAGTGGGCGGCTTTTACGCCATCCTGAAGCAGTACCCGGACGAGTGGGATTGGCGCGGTTTCTGGGAATTCACGGCCTTCCTCAGCATCATGCTGGGCTTCCTCAACGTACTTCCCATTCCCGCGCTGGACGGCGGCCA
>CAZDDX010000016.1:7027-9251 GCA_964504345.1 uncultured Owenweeksia sp.
GCCACGTCCAGTACCATCATCACCAGGAATCCGCCAATGAAGCCCAAGGCGGCGGTATCGGTATGCTTGTCCCGTTGGGTTTCCGGCACCACTTCCTCAATCACTACATAGATCATGGCGCCGGCCGCAAAGGCCAAGGCGTAGGGCAGTATGGGTTGAAACACCAACACAGCTGCGGCACCCACCACGCCGGCAATGGGTTCTACGATGGCGCTCAACTGACCAAAGAAGAACGCCTTCCGGCGGGAAACGCCAGACCGACGAAGGGGCATGCTCACGGCTATGCCCTCCGGGAAATTCTGAAGGCCGATGCCAATGGCCAGTGCCACGGCGGCCCCCAATTCAGCACCGTCGAGCCCAGCAGCGGCGGCGCCGAAGGCCACACCCACGGCCAACCCCTCCGGGATGTTGTGTAGGGTGATGGCCAAAACCAACAGCGTGGTTCGTTTCCACTGCGTTTTAACGCCTTCGCTTTCGTCTTGACCAAAATTCAAATGCAGGTGAGGCACCCATTTGTCCAGGCCAAACAAGAATAGGGCGCCGGCGGCAAAGCCAATGGCGGGCGGCAACCAGGGAAGGGAGCCCTGTGCTTCAGACATTTCTATGGAGGGCGCCAAAAGAGACCAGTAAGAGGCGGCAATCATGACCCCGCCGGTGAAGCCCAGCATGCCGTCCAGCGCCTTGCGCGGCAGGTCTTTGAAGAGGAACACCAGGGCGGCGCCGGAGGCGGTGACCAGCCACGTGAAGGTGGTGGCCAGCAGGGCCTGCACCACCGGATGCAAGTCGGTGAAGGCGTGGGTGAGGGCGTCTAGGTTCATGCGTTGGGGGTTTGGGTTTCGTGGGGTTGAACGAGCACGTGTCGGGCGGCTAAGGAAGACAAGTCCAGATTGCGACCGCGGGAATCCCGTACTGTGCGGGTACCGTCGAACGGAAGTATTTCCACCAGGGTCCATTCCGTGCCGGGCACGATGCCCACGCGGTGGAGGTAATCCAGGAGTTCGTCCGTTTGGTCTGCCGCGCCGGCTACCGCAAAGTTTTGACCTACTGGCACTTGGTCCAGGCGAACGCCGGCGGCAGTGGGCCAGGTTCCGTCTGCTCGGGGGATGGGGTCTCCGTGCGGATCGTAGGACGGCGTGTCCAAAAAGGCATCCAGCCGACGAATGAGTTCCGGGCTTTGGACGTGCTCCAGCTCCTCCGCGAGGTCGTGCACTTCGTGCCAGCCAAAGCCCAGTTTTTCCGCCAAAAACACTTCCCACAGGCGGTGCCGACGGATCACAGCGGCCGCGGCCACGCGGCCGCTGGGCGTGAGCCCCACACCGCGGTAGCGCTCGTACTCCACCAGTCCTTTTTCCGCCAACCGCTGAATCATGTCCGTGGCGCTGGACGCCTTGGTTTGCACGCGGTCCGCCAGCGCGTTGGTCCCAATGCGGGGCTGCGCCAAGGCAAACACCGCCTTCAGGTAGTTTTCTTCGGTGGAAGTGAGGAGGGCGGGTGCGTTCATGGGCAAGGAGTGGTGAGGGGGGGGGCGACGACGGCCGGTTTCTAGTGGTCTAAATTCAAATTTAGACAAATCTAAAAATAAAGTTCGACGCCTGCAAATTCAAGCAAAACCGTCCCCGCAAACGCATTCAAATGCGTACCTTTGGTTGTGCGCACTTCTGATTTCTTTGTATCCGACGCCCATTTGGGGGCCCCCACCGCGGCCTCCAGTCGCCTCCGGGAGCAGCAACTGGTGGCGTGGTTGCGAACCGTCGGACCGCACGCCCGCTCCCTGTATCTGGTGGGGGATCTGTTTGATTTTTGGTTTGAGTACCGGCACGCCGTGCCCAAGGGATACACGCGTTTGTTGGGGGCTTTGGCGGATTTGGCGGATCAGGGTGTTGAAATCCACCTGTTTCGCGGCAACCACGACCTCTGGTACGGGGACTACCTTACCCAAGAAGTGGGCCTTAAATTGCACACCGAGCGCGTGTGCTACGCAGAGTTCCACGGCCTGCGCGTGGCCGTAGGCCACGGAGACGGTTTGGGTCCCGGAGACACGGGCTACAAATTCCTCCGACGCGTTTTCACCTTTCCTCTTTTTATCGCGGTCTTCCGATGGATTCATCCGGACGCCGGCATTGGGTTAGCCGGTTGGTTGAGCCGAGGTTCCCGCGCCCGCACGGGCCACAAGGACGCGCACTACGGCGGGCACGAGCAGGAGGCCCTGTGGCAGTGGGCGCGC
>CAZDDX010000016.1:9351-13351 GCA_964504345.1 uncultured Owenweeksia sp.
GCGCAGTCCAAGTGATGCTGGGCTCCGGCGGCCTACTGGGCAGCACCTTAGCCACTCCACCTCTGAGCATCCTCCTGGAGCGCGGTACCGCGGACGATTTTCTCAAGCCGGGCTGGACCTTGGGCACCTCTTTGGCTCTCTATTCTGCCGGTTATAAAAACGCTACGGGCTACACGCAGTACCTCTCCGGCAGCGCCCGCTTCAACGTCCATTTCCCCATTTGGGACCGATGGGACACGTACGCCGGCCTGGGCTTGGGCGTCTCCCTATCCCCCAGTTGGAACGCCGGCCTCGTAGCCAACATTGGCGCCCGCTACGCCCTCTCCGACCCCTTCTACCTTGCCTTCGAAGGCGGCTACGGCAACTCCTGGCTCAACGTAGGCCTGGGGGCGAGGTTGTAGGTTATTGTACTAGATGTAAATAAATTCGACTGGGAAGGGGTCTTGGTTATTTATTTGTCGATCAGAACAATAAAGTATTAGTTAGTTTGATTGAGTAAATTAAACTTGATTTTGTTGAAGGAAAATGTGGATTTCATTGGCGTGTATAGTACCATATCGGAGTGTTTATGGTTACTCCCCGAGTATTTCCACCTTGATTGAAACCACTTGCGGTACCAAAAAGCACAAATCGTTGACTTTGTCCACTAGGGAATTCGATTTCAACGTTGTAGGAAGTTTGAGACATGTTTAAGGAAATTCCTGAACCGATGCTCCGATTTCCTGAAACATTGTAAAGTGCACTTACATTTTGACCTGATGAATTAATTATTTGAATTGAGCATTGCCCTGTACTACCTGTAGGAAAAGCAACCCCATCAATTCGGAAAAAGACCTTAACAGTGCTGCCTTTAGTTACCGAGTAAATAGTATCTACTGGTCCGACTTTACTGAAATTACCGCCAGCTGAATTTCCAACAAAACCGAAGAAATTTCGTCCGTAATGTGTTGTGTCTCTATTATTCAGAGCTATTGAAACACTATTCCCGTTAGAAATACTTAATGTTGAACCATTAATTGATAAGAGTTGATTAGGCCCCGCCGGCCCAACCAAAGAAACTCCAGACCCCCATCCTCCAGAGGTTTTAGGGCCAAAAAGGGTGTTTGAGGCGGTATTCAAATAGAAGTCGCCAAGCGCACCCGTGCCTGCTGCAGGATTGACGGTACCGTTGAGCACGGATTTGCCGTCCGTACCGTTGGTTCCTGCTGCCCCGGCCGGTCCGGCGGGGCCTTGCGCGCCGGTTGCTCCTGTTGCACCCACAGCACCTTGGGCTCCAGCAGGTCCTTGTGGTCCTGCCGGTCCGGCGGGACCTTGCGCGCCGGTTGCTCCTGCCGGCCCTGCGGGTCCAACCGGTCCGGCGGGACCTGCGGGTCCTCCGGCAGAAAGGGAAGCAATGAAGTCGGCCTGCGTGCCCGTATTTCCTTGAGCCAACCAAATTTGGTAAGCACTGAGTCCGGCGGTGCCATTTGCACCATTCGCACCGGCGGGTCCTGCGGGTCCCTCAGCACCAGCAGGTCCTTGTGCTCCAGCAGGCCCAGCAGGTCCCACGGGTCCTTGCGGACCGGTGGCGCCCGTCAATCCTTGCGCCCCTGCGGGTCCTTGCGGTCCGGCTAAACCTTGTGGACCGGTGGCTCCTTGCGGCCCTACCAATGAAGCGCCAGAGCCCCAACCGGATGCTGTTTTGGGGCCGTACAAAATACTGGAGGCCGTATTCAGGTAAAAGTCTCCGAGACTACCCACTGCCGCCGCCGGTACGGTGCTGCCGCTCAAAATGGTTTTTCCGTCCAAACCGGCAGGCCCCGTTGCCCCGGGAATGCCTTGCGGCCCTGCGGGGCCAGTAGCTCCTTGCGGGCCCGTAGCGCCCACGGCGCCCTGGGGGCCGGTCAATCCTTGTGGTCCGGTTAAACCTTGTGCTCCGGTGGCACCGGTTGCTCCTTGTGGCCCGGCGGGTCCTTGGGGTCCGGTTAAACCCTGTGGCCCTTGCGGCCCAACAACACCCTGCGGCCCTTGTGCTCCTGCAGCTCCTTGCGGCCCGGCAGGCCCCGTGGGTCCTTGGGGACCAACACTGGTGGGAAGCACAACACTGTTGCCTCCGGAGATGGCCAATACCGTATCGTTAACTACCGTCAGCGACTGAATTTCGTTCAGGGGATTGGCATCAGCGTCGTCGTTGTTCCGAACGCGGTCCGCCACCAGCGCGTAGGGCACGCTCAAAAATTCTTGAACGGAAGTCAGGGTGTAGTTGGTTCCTAAACCGGATAAGTCAACCGACACCTCCAAAAAGCGTTTGCCGCCCAACCAGTCGATGGTAGTAAAGTTTCCAGACAACGGGGTTCCTTGGCCAATGTTCGTGGAAAATCGACCGAACTGATCCGTTTGCACCGCATGTTCTTCGGAGTACAGAAGGGTACCGTTGGAGGTGTTCTCCAGAATGGAAAAACGCACCCGGATGGGCGTGGAGCGGATGGGAGTGCCGGTTTGGTCCAGGCCGGGGACGGGTTGACCGTTTTGGTCAATTGCAACCCCTTGAAAAGCAATGGCCTGCGGCACGGATTGGCCGTGGATCGGCTGTGAAGCAAATAAAACCAGCACCAAAGCGACCAGGAGTCGGGTAAGAGAAAAGTGGTTTTTCATCGGATGAGGACAATTTCTGCAACACCTAAAAGGATGTCGCCGTTGCGGAACTGAAGAGAATAGGTGCCTGCTGGAAGGTTTTCCAGGGCAAAATCTGGAGAATAATTCAGGATGTTCAGGGGGCTTCCGTTACGGTCGTAAATCACTACGTGCGTTGGGGAATCGTCGTTGTTTTCCCAGAGTACGGAAAGGGGACCAACGGTGGGATTGGGATAAACGGACACGTTCTTGACCGGCAGCTTGGTTGCGGTTAAAATCAAGGGATGTAAGATTCCGTGGTAGAGTACTTTTTGGTTGTTTTGAGCCACTACCACGGAGGTGGCTTGCCCCACAGCTCCGTAGAGAACGGTAGTTCCTGCTTGGGCCCGTACGGCGGCGGACAGGGTTCCTGAATTGGTCAGGATGGGATCCGGTGTATGCTGCGCGCTCACCGCAATGGCGAAGCCCAACCAAACGGTCAAAGCCGCAAAAAAGGCAAAGTTGCGCATCCCGCTTTAAAGTTGAAGGCTCAATCCCCAGTTCACTCCGCGCACGCGCTGACTAAGTCCGTTTCCTGCGTCGGACGGGTCCACGGTTAAGAGTCCTTGTTCGAAGGCTACACTCAGGGAAAGGGGGTTGTAATCGGAATTGGTCAACCGAAAGGACAATCCGGGGCGAACAAAAACGTCGTACCGACGAATGGGACTGCTCACCCAACCCCCGGTGGACGGGCCGTTGGTTTGCAGAGGTGCCCAGCGGGTTTGGAGTCCGGCGTCTGCATGCAAAGCCAGACGCCCAAAGCGTTTCTGAAGACCGCCAATAAGGGAGGCATCCGTCCATTGGTAAGCGGTCTCTAAATACGCCAGGTTGGTGGACGAAATTCCCATTCCGTAACGCCACATTCCTGCTGAACGCATTAATTCTAAGCGCGTTGCTGGACTCCAAATCCCCGTGATTGCCGCGTCTGATCCAGCGAATTGTTGGATCCGGACTTGGGCGTTTAGGTGGGTAGTGGTTTGGGCTGAAACGGATAATCCAAAAGCTGTAATCCAAAGTAGAATCATTGATTTTGGAATCATAACGTTTGTATGTAAAGTGGATGGAACCTACTAGTTATTAAACAGGCCAGTGTCTCATCTAGAAGATGATACACCGGCCTTTTATTCGAAAAAATTATTCCTTCACCACCTTCACTACACGGCTCCCGGCGGGAGTTTCCAGGCGAAGAGAGTACACGCCGGCGGGTTGCTGGCTGAAGTCCAATACTTGGTGCAACACACCCGTTTGCACGGCCCGCCCGTCGATACCGATCAAGGTGTAAGTGCCCTCCAGGGCTACGCCCAAATCCACCGAACCTTGTGTGGGGGTGGGGGAAACGAAAACGCGC
>CAZDDX010000017.1:0-6752 GCA_964504345.1 uncultured Owenweeksia sp.
AAAAAAGGGCGCCCCTTGCGGAGCGCCCTTTCCGGCATCGGTGCCAAATCGCCTGACGCTTACTTTTTCACGTCAAAACGGTCCAGGTTCATCACCTTGGTCCACGCAGCTACAAAGTCCTGAACGAACTTCTGCTTGGCGTCATTGGTGGCGTACACCTCCGCCAGGGCACGCAATTCAGAATTGGAGCCGAAGATGAGGTCCGCGCGGGTGGCGGTCCACTTCACGGCGCCCGTTTTGCGGTCGCGGCCTTCAAATACTTCTTGGGTGGCGTCGGCAGCCTTCCACTCGGTGCTCATGTCCAAAAGATTTAAGAAGAAATCGTTGGTCAACACGCCCGGGCGAGACGTAAACACGCCGTGCTTGGAACCGTCGAAGTTCGCATTCAGGGCGCGCATGCCGCCCACGAGTACCGTCATTTCCGGTGCCGTTAGCGTCAACAACTGAGCCTTGTCCACCAGCAATACTTCCGTAGGAACCGTGTAGGCCTTGGGTGCGTAGTTGCGGAAACCGTCGGCCTGCGGCTCCAATACGGCTATGCTCTTGGCATCCGTTTGCGACGCCAAAGCATCCATACGGCCAGGGGTGAACGGGACAACCACCGGAGAACCAGCGTCCGCCGCAGCTTTTTCAACGGCCGCAGAACCGCCCAACACAATCAAGTCTGCTAGGGAAATCTTCTTGGCACCGGACTTGGCGTTGAAGTCCTTCTGGATCTTGGTATACACCGCCAAGACCTTCTCCAACTGAGCGGGGTTATTGGCCGCCCACGAGCGCATGGGCTCCAGTTGAATGCGCGCACCGTTGGCGCCGCCTCTGCGGTCCGATCCGCGGAACGTGGAAGCCGAAGCCCACGCCGTGGAAACCAACTCAGAGGTAGTCAAGCCGGAAGCCAGGATGGTTTTCTTCAAAGCTGCGATGTCTGCAGCGTCCACCACCGGATGGTTCAACGCGGGGATGGGGTCTTGCCAAATGAGGTCTTCCTTGGGCGCTTCTGGTCCGAGGTACAAAGACTTGGGACCCATGTCGCGGTGCGTCAATTTGAACCACGCGCGGGCAAAGGCAGCGTCAAACGCTTTGGAATCCTCCATGAACCGACGCGAAATCTTTTCGTATTCGGGGTCAAAGCGCAAAGACAAGTCCGTGGTCAACATCGTGGGCTTGTGCTTCACGTTGGGGTCAAAAGCGTCCGGGATGATGGCGTCTCCGTCCTTCGCAACCCACTGATGGGCGCCGGCGGGGCTCTTGGTCAACTCCCACTCGTGGCCAAACAGGATGGTGAAGTACTGGTTGTTCCACTTCGTTGGGGTGGCCGTCCACGTCACTTCCAAACCGGAAGTGATGGCGTCCTTGCCCTTGCCGGATTTGTAGCTGCTCAACCAGCCAAAGCCTTGTGCCTCAATGGGTGCTGCTTCGGGTTCTGGGCCGACGTGCGACGCTGGGCCTGCTCCGTGGGTCTTGCCCAAGGTGTGGCCGCCCGCAATCAACGCGACGGTCTCTTCGTCGTTCATGCCCATGCGGCCAAACGTTTCGCGGATGTCCTTAGCGGCCAAAACCGGATCAGGGTTTCCGTTGGGTCCTTCTGGGTTGACGTAGATCAAGCCCATTTGCACGGCGGCCAAAGGATCCTCTAGCTTGCGACCGTCCGAATACCGCTTGTCTTCCAGCCACTTAGACTCTTTTCCCCAGTAAACATCCGTTTCCGGCTCCCACACGTCGGCACGACCGCCGGCGAAGCCAAACGTTTGGAATCCCATGGACTCAAGGGCCACGTTGCCCGCCAAGACCATCAGGTCCGCCCAAGAAATTTGATTTCCGTACTTCTGCTTGATGGGCCAAAGCAATCGGCGCGCTTTATCCAGGTTGCCGTTGTCTGGCCAGCTGTTCAAGGGCGCGAAACGCTGCTGACCCGCAGTTGCTCCTCCCCGACCGTCCCCGGTTCGGTAGGTTCCGGCGCTGTGCCACGCCATGCGGATAAATAAAGGTCCGTAGTTACCAAAATCCGCAGGCCACCAGTCTTGGTTGGTGGTCAAAACGGCGCGGATGTCGTTCTTCAACGCTTGGTAATCAACGGATTGGAAAGCTTTTGCGTAGTCAAAGTCCGCGCCCATAGGGTTGGACAAAGCTGAATTCTGACGCAAAACAGTCAAATCCAGCTGGTTGGGCCACCAATCTTTGTTGGTGGTGCCGTTGGGCGCAATGGGTTTGCCCGACGCAGCCCCGGCTGCAGCGGCGGGGTGCACCACCGGACATTCGGCGGCGGCAGCCGGCTTGGTTTCTTTGGCCGGCTTGGCGGTCTTGGCCTTCTGGCCGGCCACCGCTACGGTGACCAGGAGGCCCAGAATGGTAAACGTGTGTTTCATAACAACAGGGGTTAATGCGGGTGAATGAGGATTCAAAATTATCCGCTCCCTACAAGATACGGCATCGAGTGCATCAATCGGGCATTGAGGGGGTCTATTCTGCACCTGCCCAAATACTCATCCCGGATAAACGTGAAAACATCCTTGTTTTTGTATCAAAAGACGTATAATTGTATCAAAAGATATATATTTGTAATTCACCAATTAAAATTGTAATGAACCCAACCTCTGGAGACACCATCCGCTCAACCCGCCAGGCGCGCGGCTTCAGCCAGGAATTCGTTGCACTTAAACTGGGCATCACACAGCAGTCCTACTCCAATTTGGAAAAAAAGCCCGACGGCGCTACTCTGGGACGTTTGAAGGAACTGGCCAAAATTCTGGACGTCGACCTCATGACCCTCATTGGGGAGACCACTTCCATGGTTCAAAACAACTCGAATCAACAAGGCGGACAAGCCGCGTCGAACATGGTCATCAACCAGAATTCAGAGCAGAAATACGCGTACCAAAAGATGATCGACCACCTGGAGGAAGAAATTGAGTTTCTCCGAAAGTTCCTGGAGCAGAAAGGAAAGTCCTTGTAATTCATGCGGTTAGTTGCCAGCTTCATCGCCTGCAGTGAGGACGGCTACATTGCCACGCCGGAAGGTGACCTCTCTTTTTTGGACCGCGCTGCATTAGCGGGTGAAGACTACGGATACGCCGCCTTCAAGGCAACGGTAGACACCGTTTTCGTGGGGCGAAAAACCTACGACAAAGTAGCTTCCTTGGGCTTTCCAGACCCGCATCCGGAATGCGCGTTGGTGGTGTTTTCGCGTCAACCGCAGCCGGATCGCTGGTCAAATGATGGGCGTCGGCTCTGGACCTCAACCAACCCCGTAGAATGGGTTAAGGCAGAATTACAGCTCCCCGGGAAGGTCCTCTATTGCGACGGAGGAGCTGAATTGCTCCATCAAATTTTACAAGCCAGATTGGTAGACCGCTGGATCATCACCACCGTTCCGGTGCTGCTTGGGAACGGCATTCCCTTACTGGATCACCCTTATCGACTCTCTGACTTTACCTTGGAAACCACCACCCACTACCCCAACGGGGTGGTGCAGCGAACCTATACCAAAAAGTTGAACGTCGCTTGAGCCAACGGGCGCACCGTTAAGCGGGCAAACCGTCCGAATACGTTTGGAACTGATTCAAGATGGCTTGCCATCCGCCCTGCTGCAGCTCGTGGGAGTTTTCAGACTCCGGCTCAAACCATTCGTCTACCCGACATCCCTCCTCCACGGGAGTCAATTGAAACTCCATCGCACGGCCGTCGCCCAGTTCGGCAACCAATCGGTGCGGATACTCTGCCTCCAGAACGCGTCCGGCAAAATCGAATCCAAACGAACCGTCGCGCGCTTCCAACCGAATGGAAAACGTGCCGCCCGCGATGGGGTTGAATTCCGCCGACGGACAGCACCAACTTTCGTGTGCAAAGTACCAGTGAATCAAATGGTTGGCGCCAAAAAGACGCTCCCAAGTTTCCGCGGGCGTGGCCCGCACGGTGGTGCTGACGTGCAATTTCATGAACGCGAAAGTAGCTCGGCACCGCCCTGGTCATTCGGCCGATTGCGGGAACGCGGGCTTTGGAAAAGCAATCGGCTATTAAGGTTTGTCCCAAACCAACTCAGTACTCCAACAACGCGGATGCCCAAGTAAACCCAGCCCCAAAGGCAGCCAAGCACACCGTGTCTCCCCGCTGAATGGAACCGTCGCGCACGGCCTCGCTCAGCGCAATGGGAATGGAGGCGGCAGTGGTGTTTCCGTAGCGTTGGATGTTGTTGTACACTTGGTCGTCTCGGAGGCCCAACTTTTCCTGCACGTACTGTGCAATCCGCAGGTTGGCTTGGTGCGGTACGAGGCAGTCCAAATCCTGAGGCGTTTTTCCGTTGGCGTGCAGCGCTTCACCAATGACCTCCAGAAACCGAACCACGGCGTTCTTGAAAATGAAGTTCCCGTTCATGTGGGGCGCAAAAACCGACGGATCTGCGTGGGTGGCGGCAATTTCGTCCATCCAGTGCAAAGCCGACGGCCCCTGCATGGCCAATTCTTTGGCGTGTTCGCCCTGCGCGTGCAGGTGCACGCTGTGAATGCCCGCGCGGCCCTCCGGCGCGCGCGAAACCACCGCCGCGCCGGCGCCGTCGCCAAAAATAACGGTCACGTGCCGCGCTGCGTCGCTCTTCTCCAACACCGGGCTCTGCAACTCCGACCCGATCACCAACACATTGCGGTACTGGCCGGTCTTCACGTACGCGTTGGCGATGCTCAAGCCGTACACAAAACCGCTGCACGCGTTCCGAACGTCCGTGGCGCCCACGTTGGGGATGCCCAGCAGGGACTGCACCAACACCCCGTTGCCCGGAAAATAGTAATCCGGCGAGAGGGTGGCAAAAACAATGTGGTCGATTTCAGACGCCTCCATGCCGGCGTGCTCCAGGGCCATCAGCGCCGCCTGGTGCCCCATGGTGGCGGAGCTCCATCCTTCCCCCGGCTGCACCCACCGACGCGTTTGGATGCCCGTGCGTTCCTGAATCCACGCATCGCTCGTGTCCATCCACTGACTCATTTGGTCGTTGGTGATCACCGTTGGTGGCAAAAAGTGGCCGAGGCCGCGGAGGTAAGCGTTGTGCATGGCGCGCGGTTTTGAAAGGTTCCGTTTTGGGTAACAGCCCGACGCTCCTTGCGGTTCATCCACCGGTTGTCCCCGGGGGAAATTAGCACGAAACTGTACTTTTCGGTACCTTTCCGCCATGGAAAATTGGAAACAAATTCTGGGTGCCGTAGCTGTAGGTTTGCTGGCCCTTTTTGTGGGCGGAATCACCAACATGGGCATTGTGCAAGCCGGAAGTGCGCTGTGGCCCGTGGATCCGCAGTTTGATTTGAAAACGATGGCCGGCCTGGAAGCGGCCCTTCCCACCTACACCACCGTACAGTTGCTGATTCCGGTTCTGGCGCACGCTGCGGGCACCTTGTTGGCCGCCTTGATTGTTGCCCGGTGGGGCCTGTGGCCGGTTTTCAGCTCCTACCTCTTTGCCGGACTTTTCTTCCTGGGGGGCTTGCAAATGGTCATTGCCCTGCCCGCGCCCGTTTGGATGGAGGCCATGGACCTGGTAGTGGCTTACTTCCCTATGGCTTGGTTGGCGCTGCGCGCCCAGAAAAAGCAGGCAGCTCAGGGTTGATCGGCGCCTTGCGCCTACGCCATCAGCGGATCCTCACCCATCGGTAAACCGTCCCGTCCGCGGTACGCAGGGAATACAACCCTGGAGCCAAAAATCGGACGTCTGCTTCGCCGCGCTCGGCGGGCCAGCGGGTCACACAACGTCCGGCGGCGTCCAGAACATCAACCCAACCGGAAGTTGGAACCCATTCCACCCGATCCCGTGCTGGGTTGGGCCAAAAGGTGGCGTGTTGGGATTCTGGCTCTGCCGAACCTATTCCACCTACCACAACGGTGGCGTACGCCGTGTCTTCGGTGGCGCATCCAATGGCCCTAAGAACTACGCTGTAGGATCCATTAGCGGAATACGTGTGTGCGGGCGAGACGGCGGTAGACGTGGTGCCGTCGCCAAAACTCCATTCGTAGGACTGGGCGTCCACAGACTGCTGGAGGAATTGAACTGTTTGGCCGGATACTTGTGCGGCAAAGGCCGCCTCTGCGCCCCATTGGCCAACGTTCCACCGGGGAAGGCTGTCAAAAACCACGGCATCCACAGCGGCGCGCACAGCGGTCGCTGAAGCGGGGTTCAGACCGGCGTCGGTCTTCACCAAAGTGGCCGATTTCTGAAACAACGTGGAGTAAAAACAGACAGCAGCGGCGTAACTGCCCAACAAAGACGGATGACTGCCGTCGGAATCATAGAGTTCCAGATTGGGCTGCGTTTGGCGCAAATAACGCCACACCTCGCCCACTGGAGACACCCAAGCCCGGTTGGAATCCGCCATTTGCTGGTAGCGCAGGGCCAAGAGGCTGTCCATGCCCGCGTAGGTACAAACCGGAGGCCAGTTGGCGCAGTTGCCCGCGTCGCCAAACTTGCGGCCCCACGTGCGGTAAAAAACTACCTCGGCGCACGGATGAAAAGCCACCGTGCTGTCTGCTAACGCCTTAGCAAAAGGAAACACGGACGTGGCTACCTGGGTGGGCGGAAACGACGGCAGTTGACTTTGCTCCTGCAGCACCACAAAATCCCACGGGCCGCCCGCTTTTAACTTTTGCTGGCTGACCGCGTTGGTGGTATGTCCTTGCAGCGTGAACCCGCCGGGCGTGTTGGCGTCCACCACCGCCGCATCACCGGCCGACGCCGCTACCGATGCAAAAAGCTGGGGCAAATTGTTCGCCGCCGTGTAGCT